>JBKBLR010000018.1:0-47658 GCA_046296195.1 Parvularculaceae bacterium
GATGCTCATTCCGGAAGCGGGCGCGGTCAGGCGCCCGCCGATCGACGTCGAGCCGCTTCACATTCACGATCTTGCTTATTCGGTCATCCGGGTCCTGAACGACAAGGGCGAGGCGGTCGGTCCCTGGGCGGGAGAGCTTTCCGACGAGGCGCTCGTCGCGGGGCTTCGCCACATGATGACGGTGCGCGCCTTCGACGCGCGCATGCTGATGGCGCAGCGCCAGGGAAAAACCTCATTCTACATGCAGGCGCTCGGCGAGGAGGCAGTCGCCTGCGCCTTTCGGACGGCGATGCGGCCCGGAGACATGAACTTTCCGACCTATCGCCAGCAGGGACTGCTCATCGCCGGCGGTTATCCGCTCGTCGAGATGATGAACCAGATCTACTCGAACGCGCGCGACCCGGTGAAAGGCCGCCAGCTGCCGGTGATGTATTCGTCGAAGAAGGACGGCTATTTCACGATTTCCGGCAACCTTGCGACCCAGTTCATCCAGGCGGTCGGCTGGGCGATGGCCTCGGCGATCAAGGGCGATGACAAGGTCGCGGCGGGCTGGATCGGCGAGGGATCGACGGCGGAGAACGATTTTCATTCCGCGCTCGTTTTCGCCTCCACCTACAAGCCGCCGGTCATTCTCAACGTCGTCAACAATCAATGGGCGATCTCGACCTTCCAGGGCATCGCGCGCGGCAATGCGGCGACCTTCGCCTCGCGCGGGCTCGGCTTCGGGATTCCTGCGCTGCGCGTCGACGGCAATGACTATCTCGCGGTCCATGCGGTCGCCAAATGGGCGATCGACCGCGCGCGGATGAATCTCGGTCCCACCCTGATCGAGTTCGTCACCTATCGCGCCGGCGCGCATTCGACTTCGGACGATCCCTCCGGCTACCGGCCGAAGAACGAGTCCTCCGGCTGGCCGCTCGGCGATCCGATCGACCGCCTCAAACAGCACCTCATTCTGCGAAAGGCATGGTCGGAGGAACGGCACGCGCAGGCGAAGGGCGAGATCGAGAGCCTCGTCGTGCAGGCGCAAAAGGAGGCCGAAAGCCACGGCACGCTGCACAACGGGCCGCACGCGCCCGCCGGCACGATGTTCGAGGATGTCTACAAGGAGCCGCCCATCCATCTTATCCGTCAGCGTCAGGAAGCGGGGATCTGAACCATGGCGCGCATGACCATGATCGAGGCGATCCGCAGCGCGATGGACGTCGCCATGGGGCGGGACGACAATGTCGTCGTCTTCGGCGAGGATGTCGGCTATTTCGGCGGCGTGTTCCGCTGCACGGCGGGCCTGCAGCAGAAATACGGGCCCCAGCGATGCTTCGACGCGCCGATCAGCGAAAGCGGCATCATCGGCGCCGCCGTCGGCATGGCGGCCTACGGCCTGCGCCCCTGCGTTGAAATTCAGTTTGCGGACTATATCTACCCCGGCTACGACCAGCTCGTTTCGGAAGCCTCGCGCATCCGCTATCGCTCCGCGGGCGACTTCACCACGCCGATGACGGTTCGGATGCCGACGGGGGGCGGCATTTTCGGCGGCCAGACGCACAGCCAGAGCCCCGAGGCGCTGTTCGCGCATGTCGCCGGCCTCAAGACCGTCATCCCCTCGAACCCCTATGACGCGAAAGGGCTTCTCATCGCCGCGATCGAGGACGACGACCCCGTGATGTTTCTCGAGCCGAAGCGGCTCTACAACGGCCCGTTCGACGGCCACCACGACCGCCCGGTCACGCCGTGGAAGGCGCATGAGCTCGGCGAAGTTCCGGACGGGCATTACACCGTGCCGCTCGGCAAGGCCGCGATCCGCCGCGAAGGCGATGACGTCACCGTGCTCGCCTACGGCACGATGGTGCATGTGGCGCTCGCCGCCGCCGCTGAAACCGGCGTCGATGCGGAGGTCATTGACCTTCGCACCATTCTGCCGCTCGATCTTGAAGCGATCGAGACGTCGGTGCGCAAAACGGGGCGCTGCGTGATCGTCGTCGAGGCGACGAAGACCTGCGGCTTCTCGGCGGAATTGATGGCGGTCGTGATGGAAGGCTGCTTCCATCATCTCGAGGCGCCGGTGATCCGCGTCACGGGCTGGGACACGCCCTATCCGCATGCGCATGAATGGGACTATTTCCCGGGACCGAAACGCGTCGGCGCGGCGCTGAAGCGCGTGATGGAGGAAGTCTGATGGGCGTTCACGTCATAAAGCTCCCCGATGTCGGCGAGGGCGTCGCGGAAGCCGAACTCGTCGAATGGATGGTCAAGCCCGGCGACAATGTCATGGAGGATCAGGTCCTCGCCGCGGTGATGACCGACAAGGCGACGGTCGAGATTCCATCGCCAGTCGTCGGCAAGGTGACCTGGCTCGGCGCGAAGGCGGGCGAGGTCGTCGCCGTCGGATCCCCGATCCTGAAGCTCGAGGTCGACGGCGCGGGGAATGCGAAAGGCGATGAAGCGGCGACGCCGAAGGACGCGGCGAAGCCGGAAAACAAGGCCGCCGCCCCGCTCGCCGAACCCAAACCCCCCGCCGCGCCGAAAGCCGAGGCGCCCAGACCTGCCGCGGCGAAACCCGCGGCGGCGGCGACCGCGGCGCCGCGGAAAGAAGGGGAGAAGCCGCTCGCCTCGCCGGCCGTCAGAAAACGTGCGGCCGACGCCGGCGTCGATCTGCGCCGCGTGCGGGGGACGGGTCCGGCGGGCCGCATTACGCATGAGGATCTCGACGCTTACTTCGTGCAAGGTTCGGCTGCGCCGCTCGCCGCGCGCGGGGCAGCGCCCGACATGAGCGTGAAGGAGATTCCGGTCATCGGCCTCCGCCGCAAGATCGCCGAGAAGATGACGGTCTCGCGCGCGCGCATCCCCGACATCGTCTATGTCGATGAAGTTGACATGACCGCGCTTGAGGATCTGCGCGCCAAACTGAACGCCGAAGAGAAAGAGGGTCGCGCGAAACTGACCGTGCTGCCGTTCCTGATGCGGGCGATGGCGAAGGCGATTGCGGAGCAGCCGCAGATCAATTCGCTCTATGACGACGAGGCCGGCGTCGTGCGTCAATATGGCGGCGTCCATATCGGCGTTGCGGCGCAAACTGATAACGGGCTCGTGGTGCCGGTCGTCCGCCATGTCGAGGCGAAGGGGCTGTGGGAGTGCGCGGCCGAAGTCGCGCGCCTTGCGGACGCGGCGAAGAAGGGAACGGCGACGCGCGAGGAACTCTCCGGCTCGACCATCACCATCACCTCGCTCGGGGCGCTCGGCGGCCTTGTCACGACGCCGGTCATCAACCACCCGGAAGTCGCCATCGTCGGCGTCAACAAGATGCAGGTTCGCCCGATGTGGGACGGCGCAGCGTTCGCGCCGCGCAAGTTGATGAACCTCTCCTGCGCCTTCGACCACCGCATCATCGACGGCTGGAACGCGGCGGTCTTCGTGCAGCGGGTGAAGACGCTGCTCGAAAACCCCGCGATGATCTTCGTGGAGTAGGCGATGACCGACCTTGCCGCGAAACTGCTCATCATCGGCGGCGGCCCCGGCGGCTATGTTTGCGGCATCCGTGCGGGCCAGCTTGGCATCGACTCGATCGTCGTCGACGCCGAAGCCCTGGGCGGAACCTGCCTCAATGTCGGCTGCATCCCGTCGAAGGCGATCATCCATGCGGCGGAGGAATTCGAGAAGGCGACGCATTACGCCAATTCTTCCGCGCTCGGCATATCGGCGTCGGCGCCGACGATCGACCTTGCAAAGACCGTTGCGTGGAAGGACGGCGTCGTGAAACGCCTCACCGGCGGCGTCGGCGGGCTGCTCAAAAAGAATAAAGTTCGCACCCTCAAGGGCTGGGCGTCCTTCGTCGACGGCAAGACGGTCGATGTGAAGACCGCCGAGGGCGCGACGCGCGTGCGCGCCGAAGCCATCGTCATTGCGACGGGCTCCGTTCCGGTCGAGCTCCCGTTCCTGAAATTCGGCGGCAACGTCATTTCCTCGACCGGCGCGCTGGCGCTCACAGCGCCGCCGAAGAATTTCGCCATCGTCGGCGCCGGCTATATCGGCCTCGAGCTCGGCATCGCCTTCGCGAAGTTCGGGTCGAAGGTGACCGTCGTCGAGGCGATGGACCGCATCCTGCCGACCTATGACGCTGAGCTGACGAAGCCCGTCGCCAAGCGCCTGAAGGAGCTTGGCGTCACGGTCATTCTCGGGGCCAAGGCGAAGGGCCTCTCCAAAGACGGCAAGGCGCTCGAGGTCGAACAGAACGGCAAGACCGAAGCGATCCCGGCTGACAAAGTGCTCGTCACGGTGGGCAGGAAGCCGCTGACCGAAGGCTGGGGCCGCGAGAAGCTCGCGCTCGAGATGGACGGTCGCTGCATCCGCATCAACGATCGCTGCGAGACGGCGATGCGCGGGGTCTATGCCATCGGCGACGTCACCGGCGAGCCGATGCTCGCCCATCGCGCGATGGCGCAAGGCGAAATGGTCGCCGAGATCATCACCGGGCATAAGCGCCGCTGGGACAAGCGCGCCATTCCCGCCGTCTGCTTCACCGATCCTGAAATCGTTTCCGTCGGCCTCGCGCCGGACGAGGCGAAAGCGGCCGGACACAAGGTGAAGACTGCGTCGTTCCCCTTCGCCGCCAATGGGCGCGCCATGACGATGGAAGGCGAGGACGGCTTCGTGCGCGCCGTCGCCCGCGAAGAGGATCACCTGCTCCTCGGCCTCCAGGCCGTTGGCAAAGGCGTCTCGGAACTTTCCGCCGCGTTCGGCCTCGCGCTCGAAATGGGCGCGCGCCTCGAGGACGTCGCCGGCACGATCCATGCCCACCCGACGCAAGGCGAAGCGTTGCAGGAGGCCGCGCTCAGGACGCTCGGCCATGCGCTCCACATCTAGGCGGAAGCCGCCGCTTCATATCGGCTGGTGCGAATGGGTATCGCTGCCCGCGCTCGGTGTCGACGCCATTCGCGCGAAGATCGACACCGGCGCGCGGATTTCCGCGATCCATGTCTGGCGCCTCGCCGAAACCTCGGTCGACGGCGTTCCCCATGCCGAATTTCTCCTGCATCCTCTCGAAGGCATGAAAAAGCCGGAGATCGCCTGCCTTGTTCCGATCGCCGGGCGCCGGGTCATAAAAAGTTCAAACGGCATCGGCGCGCAGCGGCTCATCATCCGCACCAGGCTGAAGATGGGCAATCGAAGTTGGCCGATCGACCTGTCGCTCGCCGATCGCGACCAGATGGGCTTCCGCCTGTTGATCGGGCGCGACGCTCTCTGCGATAGAGCGCTCATTCACCCGGCGCGGGAGCACATGCTCGGCGAACCGGATTGACCTGACGGGATGTCGATGAAACTCGCCCTGATGTGCCAGAACGGCGCGCTCTATTCACACCAACGCCTGATCGAGGCGGCGAAGAAGCGCGGCCATGAGATCGACGTCGTCAACCATCTAAAATGCTACATCAATATCACCTCGCACCGCCCGAGCGTGCATTATCAGGGGCGCGATCTGCCGAAATACGACGCCGTCATTCCGCGCATCGGGGCCTCGGTGACATTCTACGGCACGGCGGTGCTGCGCCAGTTCGAGGTGATGGGCGTCTATCCGTTGAATGAATCCGTCGCGATCAGCCGTTCGCGCGACAAGCTGCGGTCGATGCAGCTCCTTGCAAGAAAGGGCGTCGGCCTTCCGGTGACTGTGTTCGCGCACAAGACGAGCGTCGCCGAGGACGTCATCCGCATGGTCGGCGGACCGCCGGTCATCATCAAGCTGCTCGAAGGCACGCAGGGCATCGGCGTCGTCTTGGGCGAAACGCAGCGCGCCGCGGAATCGATCATCCAGGCGTTCGGCGGCGTCAACACCAACATCCTCGTGCAGGAATTCATCAAGGAGGCGGGCGGCGAGGACATCCGCTGCCTTGTCGTCGGCGACAAGGTCGTCGCCTCGATGAAGCGGAAGGGCAAGGAAGGCGAATTCCGCTCGAACCTCCATCGCGGCGGCTCGGCCGAGAAGGTGAAGATCACGCCCGCGGAGCGCTCGACCGCCGTTTCGGCGGCGAAGGCGATGGGCCTTAATGTCTGCGGCGTCGACATGCTGCGGTCGAACCACGGCCCGGTGGTGATGGAGGTGAACTCCTCGCCGGGCCTCGAAGGCGTCGAGACGGCGACTGGCGTCGACGTCGCGGGCAAGATCATCGAGTTCATCGAGAAGAACGCCGGGCCCGGCAAGACGAAAACGAAGGGGAAGGGGTGAGCGCGGCGCAATTCACCCTGCGGGTCGCGACGCCGGATGATGCGCGGAAAGTTTCAGACGTGCTCACCGCCTCTTATTCGGCGCTCTATCGTGGCTGGTATCGTGACGATGTGCTCGCGCTCGCGCTGCCGGCGATGACGCGGGCCAATCCCCGGCTGCTGGCGTCAGGGCGCTATTTCCTCTGCGAGCGCGAGGGCCGTCCCGCCGCCTGCGGCGGCTGGAGCCTTGAGGCGCCGCACGGCGCCGCCGAGCCGGGCAGGGGCCATCTTCGTCACTTCGGAACGCACCCGGATCATCTGGGGCGGGGGCTCGCCTGCGCGATCGTCGAACGCTCGCTTGCCGAAGCGCGGGCGGCCGGCGCCAGGGAGATGGAGGTGCTGTCGAGTCTCACCGCCGAGGCGTTCTATGCCGGGCGGGGCTTCAAGACTCTATCCGCCGCCGCCATCGCCATCGGCGGGGTCTCCTTCGCGTGCATGTTGATGCGCCGAGGTTTATAGGAAGGCATGCTGCGCACGCGCCTTCTCGGATTCGAATGGGACAAGGGCTCCAGCCATGCGCGCGGGAGCGCGCTCGGGCCGACGGTCGTCCGGCGGCTTCTGTCGAGCGAGGCCTCGAGCGGCTATTCGGTCAATCTGACGCCGATGGCTGCGGCGATCGCCGGCTATGACATTCCGGCCCTGCCCGAAGACGGCGCCGCGGCGCGCGCGGTCATCGAAGGCGCGGTCGCCGAGGCGCTCGGGCGCGGCGAGCGCCCCGTGTCGATCGGCGGGGACCACTCGGTGACCTTGCCGATCCTCAAAGCCGTTGCTGCGGCCCGCGGACCGGTCAACGTCCTTCACATCGACGCCCATCCTGACCTGCACGAGGATTATGAGGGCGACCCGTTCAGCCATGCCTCGCCTTTCGCCCGCGCGCATGAGGAGGGCCTCATCGCGCGGCATGTGATTGTCGGCGTGCGCTGCTGGGATCCGCACCAGAAGGCGCAGGCGGAGCGCTATGGCGTGACTGTTCTCGGCGCCCATGAGGCAGAGCGCGTTCCGGCGGAGCTCTTCACGGCGCCGCTTTATTTCTCGGTCGATCTCGACGGACTAGATCCGGCCTTCGCGCCCGGCGTTTCCCACCCCGAGCCCGGCGGGCTCACGACGCTCGACGCGCTCGCGCTCATCCGCCGGATCAAGGGCCCGCTCATCGGCGCCGATATCGTTGAACTTAATCCGGAGCGGGACCCGATGCTCGCGACGGCGCGCGTCGCCGTGCGCCTCGTCAAGGAGCTCGCGGCGCTCGCCGGCTAGCGCGCAGCCCTGCACCCAATCCTGCGCCCCCTTCCGGCGAAGCCGCATCATCGAGGACTGGCGATCTCTCAGGCGGCGGGTGTTCGACACGTCCGGTCCGGCGCGCGGTTTCGGCGGCGCCGCCGACGGCGCGTCCTCTGACGGCTCCTTGGCGGATGAAGCCTCGGCGCGCCGCAGAAATCATCGGGAGGGTGAAATACGCGTTTTCGGGCCGGAACCCTCGAAAAGGTCGAAATAAGCGCGACAGCGCGTGCGCAATTCCGCGCAGGAATTCAGGCCGGAATCTTCCGTGCCCGGAAATCCTCGATGATCGCACGCGCGGCGTTGTGGCCCGGCGCGCCGGTGACGCCGCCGCCAGGATGCGCGCCGGACCCGCAGAGGTACAGCCCTTTCACCGGCATGCGATAATCGGCGAAGCCCGGCGTCGGGCGGGTCGAAAACATCTGATCGAGCGACAAGCGTCCGTGCATGATGTCGCCGGCGACGAGGCCGAATTTCCGCTCGAGGTCGAGCGGAGAGTGAATCTGCGTCGCGATGATCGCGTCCCGGAAATTCGGCGCGAACTTCGTCACCGCGTCGATGATCGTTTCGGCTGCTTCCTCGCGCGCCTCGTCCCACGACCGGCCGCCGGGGAGCTCCGGCGAGAATTGCTGGCAGAAAAGGCTGGCGACATGGCGCCCCGGCGGCGCAAGGCTGTCGTCCATCGTCGAGGGGATCAGCATTTCGACGATCGGTTCGTTCGACCAGCCGTCGCGGCGGGCGTCGAGCCAGGCGCGGTCAAGATAATCGACGGTCGGCCCGATGACGATGCCGGAGCGGTGATGCTCGCCCGCTTGCCCGCCGGGAAGGCAGGCGAAATCGGGGAGTTCCGACAGCGCGACGTTCATCCGGAACGTGCCCGAGCCGCAGGCGTAGTTGTCCATCCGCTTGCGGATCACGGGGTCGATGTCGTTTGCAGCGACGAGGCCGGTGAGGAGGAGCTTCGGGTTGACGTTGGAGACGACGGCGCGGGCGCGGATCGCCTCGCCGTTTTCGAGCCGCACGCCAGAGGCGCGGCCGTTCTCGACAATGACGCCGGCGACGGGCGCTGAGGTCGTGATCTCGGCGCCGCGCGCCTCGGCGACGCGGCGCATCGCCTGCGTGATCGCGCCCATGCCGCCGATCGCGTGGCCCCAGCGGCCCCTCTTGCCGTTCACCTCGCCGAAAGCGTGGTGGAGGAGCACATAGGCGGTGCCCGGATGATAGGGCGAGGCGTAGGCGCCGACGATGCCGTCGAAGGCGAAGGCCCCGATGATGGTCGGATGTTCGAAATACCCCTTCAGGAACTCCGCCGCCGACTTGGTGAAGAGGTCGAGCACCAGCGTCTGCTGCGCCTTGCTGAGGCGCGCCAGACGTCCGCCGGTCTTCAGCGCACGGAAGATGTCAGTGATCCCGCCGCCGAGATTGGGCGGGGTTTCGAGCACCATGCCGCGCAGGACTTCCGCGGCGGCGTCGATCGCCTCGTAATAGCGCGGCAACGCCTCGGCGTCCTTTTTTGACACACGCGCGAATTCCTCGGCGTTGCGCGCCGGATCGAAGGTGAGTTTCAGATAGTCGCCGGGGTTCGGCCCCGTCGGCCAGAAGTTCGAGATGTCGCGTTCGACGACTTTAAGGCCATGCTTGTAAAGCTCGAGATCGGCGATGACCTTCGGATTGAGAAGGCTCACCGTGTAGCTCGCCGTCGAATTGCGGAAGCCGGGGTGGAACTCCTCAGTCACCGCTGCGCCGCCGACGACGTCACGGCGTTCGACGACGCGCACGGAAAAACCGGCGGCGGCGAGATAGGCGGCGCAGACGAGGCCGTTATGGCCGGCGCCGATGATGAGGATGTCGGTGGTCATGGTTCAAGTCGCTTTCATCCGCCCGGAGCGGCGAGCCAGACAAGACCCGACACGACGACGCCAGGACCGCCGCCGACGAAGGATCGGCGCATATCCGCCTGCGCTGCTTCAATATCCACGAAATTCGCCCCTTGTGAATTCGGCTATCCCGCCAGCCCGATTTCTCTGAGCCGCTGTTTCAGGAAGGCGTCCGCCGTGATCGGCGGATATTTCGCGCCCGATCCGCGGCAGCTCGGAATGCATTCGAGAATCGCCTCGGAATGCGGGTGCATGAAGAACGGCATCGAATAGCGGGAGACGTTGGGCCCTTTCGGGTTGACGACGCGGTGCGTCGTCGCCGGGATGACGTCGTTCGTCGCCCGTGCAAGCATGTCGCCGGCGTCGACGATGAGATTGTCCGGGTTCGTCTCAACCGCCAGCCATCTTCCATCGCGGTCGAGAAGTTCGAGCCCGCCGCCCTCGGCCGCTACGAGAATGGTGATGAGGTTGATGTCCTCATGCGCCGCGGCGCGCACGGCGTCGGGGTCGGCGTCCGGCGGGATCGGCGGATAGTGAAGAAGACGGAGGATCGAATTTCCGTTCGTCGCCATCTTGCGGAAATAGTCGTCCGGAACATCGAGAGACGGGGCGAGCGCCTCGAGCATCGCAAAACCGGCCTCTTCCAGCGCCGAATAGAGCTGCAGGAAGGTCGAGCGGAAGGCCGGCGGGTTCTCCGGCCAGACATTTTTCGGGTATAGGTCCTTGAGCGGCGAGGCGTGCGCGAATTCCCGCCCCACATGCCAGAACTCCTTGAGGTCGCCGATCGTCCGTCCCTTGGCGTGTTCGCGGCCGAAGGGCGTGTAGCCGCGCTGGCCGTCCGGCCTCATAAACTTCATTTTTTCCGTTTCGGGCAGCGCGAAAAAGGCGCGCGACATGTCATAAGCGCGCTTCAGGAGATCGCGCCCGACAGCGTGATCCTTCAGTATGATGAAGCCGAAATACTGGAAACCCTCCATCAACGCGTCGATGAAGTCCTGCCGCTCGCGCTCTGCGCCATGCGTGAAGGATTTGAGGCTCAGTTCCGGAACGCGGTCGAATTTGCGGGCCATGGAGATCATTTCCTTTTCGGCGCGCATCAAGGCCCGCGCCCCCTGCCGCGTCAAGGCCGGGCTAGCGTTTCCTTAACCAAGCCGGGCTCTAGTCGCGGGCGGGCGGAGAAACGGACATGGGCCTCAAGCTTTCCCTCAAACCCGGCGAGAAAATCGCCATCAACGGCGCCGTCATCGTCAATGGCGACCGCCGGACGGAGTTCGTCGTCGAGACCCAGGCGAACGTCCTCAGGGAACGGGACATTCTCAAGGCCGAAGAGGCGACGACGCCGGCCCGCCGCATCTATCTGCCCGTCATGATGATGGCGCTCGACCCCGGGGCGCGCCGCTCGGCCTTCCCGGAGTTCGAGCGGCGCCTCACCGAATTCGCGGAGGCCGTCGCCGATCCCGGCGCGCTGGCGCTCTGCCTGAAGATCTCCGCCGCCGTCGCCAACGGCGCCTATTACCGGGCGCTCAGCGCCTGCCGCTCGCTGATCGAGTTCGAAACGGAAAGACTCTCCCATGTCGCATGACGCCTATGCGCGCGCCCAGAAGACGACCGCAAGCCCGAGGGACGCCGAATATCGCGCCTTCGCCGAAGCGACGCGCAAGCTGCTGACCGTCGCGGAGGAGGGGCGCGCGGACCTCAGGCAGCTCATCGACGCCGTGCATCTCAACCGCTCGCTGTGGGCAACGCTCGCCAGCGACTGCGCGGATTCCAAAAACCAGCTTCCGTCTGAAACGCGCGCGCTGATCATTTCCCTCGCCCGCTGGGTGTCGCTCTATTCAAGCGACGTCATGCGCAAGAAGGAGAGCGTCGCACCGCTCATCGACGTCAACCGCATCATCATGGACGGGCTCGCCGGGAAGCGGGCCGAGGCCTGACGCCGGCGGGCGAGGCAAGTTCCGCCGCGCTGCAGATTTTGCCGGGTCAACCTTGCCGGGCGGCTGATGAAGCTCCGTTGACGAAGCATTAGCCTTACTCGCCGAATGGCGCAGATGCTGGCCCCGCGCGGCTCGCGTTAACTCCTCCTGCGAAGGCTGCGACTGGCGGCGAATTTGCTCCCCCTTTCAGCGCCGGATTCGCCAGCAGCGGCGGCCGGGGTGCGAAAAATCGCATCAAACCCTGAAAGGGAGAAGACCGATGGTCAACAACGTCAACACGAATCCGGGCGCGCTCGTCGCCCTCCAGAACCTCACCCGCATCACCGACCGCCTCAACGAAACGCAGCGCCGCGTCTCGACCGGCCTCGAAGTGTCGAGCGCCAAGGACAATCCTGCGATCTTCGCGCTCGCCCAGAACCAGCGCGCCGACCTCGCTTCGATCGAGACGGTGCAGCAGGGCCTGTCGATCGGCACGTCGACCGTCGACGTCGCGCTCGCCGCCGGCGAAGCGATCTCGGACATCCTCGTGGAATTGAAGCAGGTCGCGAGCCAGGCCGCCGACCCGACTCTCTCGGCGGCGAACCGGCAGATCCTGCAGGAGCAGTTCATCTCCCTGCGCGACCAGATCACGCGGCTCGTCGACAATGCGACCATCGGCGGACGCAACCTGATCGCCAATGGCGCGCCTGATCTGACGGTCGTCGCCTCGACCGATGGCGCGGACACCATCACCGTCGCGGCGCAGAACCTTTCGGTCGGCGGCGGCATCATCAATATCGACGCTTCCGGCACGCCGCTCGCCGACGCAACGGCGGCGCAGACCGAGATCGGCGACATTCAGAACGCCATCGACGCGCTCTCGGCCGCGCTCGGCCGGCTCGGCGCCGGATCGCAGGCGCTGACGCTGCAGGACCGCCTGCTCGACCGGATCTCGGCGGCGCTCGAAATCTCGATCGGCAATCTCGTCGACGCCGATCTCGCGAAGGAAAGCTCGCGCCTGCAGGCGCTTCAGGTGCAGCAGCAGCTGGCGATCCAGACGCTGTCGATCGCCAATTCGGCGCCGAACGCCATCCTCGCGCTCTTTGCGTAAGGAGGCCTTGCGAGCTGCCGCCGGCGGGTGAGCGGGCGGCGGCGGGCAGGATGAGATGGACGTGGGAAGCCTTTCGAACGCGGCTTTCGCTCCCCGGCCGCAGCAAACGGGGGAACAGCGCGCCGAAGCGCTCGCCGAGCGCCGTCGCCAGTCGAACGCCGATCTGCAGCAGCATGCGGCGGAGACGCAGGCGCGCAGCGCCGACCGGCTCGCCGAAGTGCGCGAGGCGGTCGCGCGCGTGCTCGGCGCCAACACCAGATTGTCGATCGCGCGCACGAGCGCGTTCGACTTCGTCTATCGGGCGGTCGACGTCGACACCGGCGAGGTGGTCAATGAATGGCCGCAAGCGGTGTTCGTCGACCTCATCAGGGGCGTGCGCGAGGATGTGCGCGCGGATGTCGACGCCGGCGCGATCCTCGACCGCGTCGCCTGAAGCAAAGGGTCCCTCCCCGGCGCGCCGCGTCGCGGGGTGAGCGTTGATTGACCCCGCTGCGGGCGGCGGCGCATAAGGCCCGGCATGACCCGCCAGACCGCCGCCCGCCATCTCGTCGACGCCCTCGTCATGAACGGGGTCGATCATGTCTTCTGCGTCCCGGGTGAGAGCTATCTCGCGGTGCTCGACGCTCTCCATGACGTGCGCGACCGCATCAGGATCATCGTATGCCGGCATGAGGCCTCGGCGTCCAACATGGCCGAGGCCTATGGCAAGCTGACGGGCAAGCCCGGCGTCTGTATGGTGACGCGCGGGCCCGGCGCGACGCAAGGGTCGGTCGGCGTCCACACCGCGTTTCAGGATTCAACGCCGATGATCCTCTTCATCGGCCAGGTCGCGCGCGACATGCTCGACCGCGAGGCGTTCCAGGAGATCGATTACCGGCAGATGTTCGGGTCCGTCGCCAAATGGGCGGGTGAGATCAATGTCGCTTCCCGTGTCGGCGAATATGTGAACCGCGCTATTGCGACCGCCCAGAACGGCCGCCGGGGCCCTGTGGTGCTCGCGCTTCCCGAGGACATGCTGACGGAAGAGGCCGATGCTGAACCCCTGCCGCCGGCCCCGCGCGCAATGGCCGCACCCGACGAGCGCGCGCTCGAGCGGTTCCGCGAACTCCTGGGCGGCGCCGAGCGGCCGTTCCTCCTTGTCGGCGGGGGCGGCTGGACGCCGGAAGCCGTCTGCGACCTGCGCGCCTTCGTCGAGGCGACGGGCCTTCCGGTCGGCGCTTCTTTCCGCGCGAAAGATCTCTTCGACAATCTTCATCCGCAATATGCGGGCGATGTCGGCATCGGCCCGAACCCGAAGCTTGTCGAACGCCTCAAGGCGTCGGACCTCGTCATCGCCTTCGGGCCGCGCCTCGGCGAGATGACGACGTCGGGCTATGAGCTCTTCAAGGCGCCTTTGGCGCGCCAGCCCCTCATTCACATTCATCCCGGGGCGGAGGAACTGGGGCGCGTTTATCAACCCGTGCTCGCGATCAACGCCGCGCCGGAAACGATGGCGCGCGCGCTCGCGGCCGAGCCCTGGACGCAGGACGAGAACTGGCTGCAGCAGGCCTACGCCGCGCATTCGGATTTCGAGGCCTTCTCAAAACCGGTCGCGGTCGGGGAGGGCGTCAATCTATCGGAAGTCTTCGCCTGGCTTGACAGGCATCTTCCCGCCGACGCGATCATGTGCAACGGCGCCGGCAACTACGCGGCCTGGCTCCATCGCTTTTACCGGCACAAGGCGTTCAAGACGCAGCTCGCCCCGACGTCGGGCGCCATGGGCTACGGCTTTCCCGCCGCGCTCGCGGCGAAGGCCGTGTTTCCCCATCGCGAGGTCGTCTGCGCCGCCGGCGACGGCTGTTTCATGATGGCGTCGAACGAGCTGGCGACGGCGATGCAATACGGCCTCGATGTCATCACGCTGGTGTCGAACAACTCGACCTACGGCACCATCCGCATGCATCAGGAGCGCGCCTATCCGGCGCGCGTGTCGGGCACGGATCTTCGTAATCCCGATTTCGCCGCCTTTGCGCGCTCATTCGGGGCCTTCGGCGCCACGGTGACGCGGACCGAGGATTTCCCGGCGGTCTATGCTGAAGCCAGGGCCAGCGGCCTGCCGGCGGTCATCGACCTAAAGACGTCAGCGAACGACATCGCGCCGGGCCGCACGATCGAAGGGTTGCGCAAGCGCTGACGGACGACGCCGAGACGGCCCCGGGCGGCCGGGCCTGAATTCATCAGCAAAGCGATCTCGGCGAGCGCGATCGGAACGCAGAGAGGGCCTCTGGCCGCCAGCTAGCGCGGCTGGCATTGCGGCGCGGACTTTTCCCTGAAACGCCGCAAGCCTTCAAAATTGCGCCGGCGCCCGCCCTGTTCACAAACAAGGCGGCGCAATCGGGCGAAGAGCGGCGCCAAGCGCTGCTCCGCGAGGCCGGAGCGCGGCGCCGACGATGGCGGCGAGCATGCTCGGCGCTTGGCTCGTGATGACGACCTGCGCGTCGACGGCCCGCAGCGCCGATGAAGGATGGGCCGCCGACACGATGGTCGCTGCGCCCGCGATGAAGGCTGCTATGAAGGCTGCTATCGACGCGACGGTCGGCGCGCTGACGCGGGCGATCCTCTCCGCCTGCGCCGGAAACCGGATTTTTCCTGTCAACCGGCCGCCGCGCAGGAAGAATTCCGCGCAAGTTCGGCGCGTTTCTCACCCGCTGCAACGATGTGCCAGAGAAGGCCTCAGGCCTGCTGGCGCGTGATCTGCTCCATCGTCACGAACTCATCGATCAGCTTCAGGCCCGCGGGCGTCGGATAGCCTTCGCGGTTCAGCCAATGTCGGGCGATGGCCGCTTCGAGGACGCTTTCCTCGGTATCGCCGCCGTCGAGCTGGCGGACGAATTTGAGGATCGTCTTCGCAATGGCGTCGTCGGTCACTCTGGCTCTCCTTTGGACGAAGTCGCCGGTCCGTCACCCCCGCTTGGAGGAAATGGCCAGCAAGGCTCGCCTGTTTGGTACGCCTACGCTGTAACGCGACCCCCCTCACTACACACCTTCATACCCGGGCTGACAAGGGGCGCGAGCGCCCCGAGGGCTCTGCCGGCGCGCCGCTGCCAAAGCCGCAAGAACATGCTAAGGCGCACCGAACCCCGCGAATTTGCTTGCAGAACTGGTCCTCGCCCATGTCCCACGGAAAGAACGAATTTGTCTCGAATGCTGCGCTGAAGGCCCGGCGCGATGACGCGCTGCCGGCCGGTCTTCCTTCAAAATCAGGCGTTTATGTCGCAAGAGCGCAGAACGCCGAGCTGTGGGACGTCGAAGGCAAGCGTTACATCGATTTTATCGGCGGCATCGGTGTCCTCAATGTCGGCCACCGCCATCCGAAAGTCGTCGAGGCGATCAAGCGGCAGGCGGAACAATTTATCCACACCAGCTTCGGCATTGCTCAGTATGAGGTCTATGTCGAACTCGCCGAACGGCTGAATCGTCTTGCGCCGGGCCCGACGAAGAAGAAAACCGCGCTCTTCAATTCCGGCGCGGAGGCGGTTGAGAATGCGGTGAAGTTCGCGCGCCGCATCACCGGGCGGCCGGGCGTCATCGCTTTTGAAGGCGCCTTCCACGGCCGCACGCTGCTGGCGACGACGCTGACCGGCAAGTCGAAACCGTACAAGCAAGGGTTCGGGCCGCTTGTGCCGGGAATCTTCCACGCGCCTTACCCGGACGCCTATCATGGCGTTTCGGTCAGGACCTGCCTTGCCTGCCTAGACCACATCTTCAAGACGGCGATCCCGGCGGAGGAAGTCGCCGCCATCATCGTCGAGCCGGTGCAGGGCGAGGGCGGCTTCAACCCGGCGCCGGCGGAGTTCCTGCAGGCGCTGCGAAAGCTCGCCGACCAGCACGGCATGCTGCTGATCGCCGACGAGATCCAGTCCGGCATGGGGCGGACCGGCAAGATGTTCGCCTTCGAGCACGCCGGCGTCGAACCCGATCTTCTGTGCGTCGCGAAATCTATCGCCTCCGGACTGCCGCTTTCGGCTTTGATCGGAAAGGCGGAGCTGATGGACAAGATCGCGACGGGCGGCATGGGCTCGACCTATGGCGGCAATCCGGTCGCCTGCGCCGCCGCCCTCGCCGTGCTCGACATCTTCGAGGAAGAGAGACTGCTCGACCGTGCGCACGCGATCGGCGAACGCGTCGCGTCAAGCTGGCGCAATCTCGCAAACGGCGTCGCCAAAGGCCATTTCGGCGATGTGCGCCAGATCGGCGGCATGATCGCGGTCGAGTGCGTCAAGGACGGCGATCCGGCGAAGCCGAACGGCGACCTCGCGGCGAAGATCCAGACCGAGGCGCGCGACCGCGGCCTCATCATGACGACTGCTGGCGCTTACGCGCAGTGCCTCCGCTGCCTCGTGCCGTTAACGATTTCGGACGCCCATCTCGACGAAGGCCTCGCGATCTTCGCGGACGCGACGAGGGCGGCGATCGCTGCGTGAGGCGGCTGGCGGATGGGGTGGGATTCGAACCCACGGTGGACTTGCATCCACGCCGGTTTTCAAGACCGGTGCCTTAAACCGCTCGGCCACCCATCCCGGGAGGCCGGGACCATAGTGGCGAGCGTCCAAATGGCAAGGCGGCAGGTCCATTTCAGGCCGCGAATCCGTTGCAGACCGGCCCGAAAGCCAGCATAGAATCGCGGCATGACTCCCTTTCGGACCTTTGCCCGTGCGCTGCGCGCGGCGGCTTTGTTGAGCGGGCTCGCCATGCTCGCGGCGTGCTCGACGTCGCGGCTTCCGCACGCGCCGAAAACGGTCGGGCCGACGGTGAAGGCCAACCCGCATTACAAGGTCGGCGCGCCCTATCAGATCGACGGACGCTGGTACACGCCGAAGGTCGAGCCGGATTACGTCGAGGTCGGCGTCGCCTCGTGGTATGGCGACGCCTTCCACGGCAGGCTGACGGCGAATGGCGAGATCTTTGACAAGGGGCGCATCTCGGCCGCGCACCGCACCTTGCCGATGCCGACCATCGTCGAAGTCGAGAATCTGGAGAATGGCCGTCGGATCGTCCTGCGCGTGAACGATCGCGGACCGTTCGCGAAGGACCGCATCATTGATCTTTCCCATGCAGCCGCGGACGAACTCGGTTTCACCGCCAAGGGAACCGCCAGAGTGCGCGTGCGTTATCTCGGGGAAGCGCATCTTGCGGACCTCGCGCCGACGCCGGGCGCTTCGCCGCGCGTGCGGGCGCTCGCCGCGGCGAAAGACGGCGACCGGCTCGCCTCGCTGATTGCAAGCGCCGCCGGCGCGCCCCCCTCGGCGCCCGCGACGCCCGTTGATCTCTGGGTCGAGGTCGCCGAAGTCGAGAATGTCGCGGACCTTGAACGGATGCGCCTTTATATTCCCGGCGAAGGACCGATGGCGCTGCATTCGACGTCGAAAGGCGGGCGCACGGTGCAGAGCCTGCGGCTCGGACCCTTCCTGAGCGAGGCGCTCGCCTCGGCGTCCTTGTCGCGCGCGCGCGAGGCGGGATTCGGGGCTGCGCGCATTCTCTACGGCGCCGGGAATTAGAAGTCCGGTTTGTTTGGAGCGGCCATGTCCAAGAGTTTGTTTACCTCATTTCTGGCGTTCATTGCAGCGCTTCTTGCGGCCGCTGCGCCCGCCTGCGCCGAAGTGACGACGAAGGCGCCTTACGCGATCATCATGGATTACGAGACCGGCGCGGTCCTTTACGAGAAGAACGCCGACACGCCGACGCATCCCTCGTCGATGAGCAAGCTGATGACGGCCGCGATCGTGTTCGAGCGGCTGAAGTCGGGGCAGCTGAAGCTGACCGACGAGTTCCCGGTGTCGGTGAAGGCATGGAAGATGGAAGGGTCGAAGATGTGGACCCGCGTCGACACCAAGATTCCGCTCGACGCGCTTCTGCACGGCGTCATCGTGCAATCGGGCAATGACGCCTGCGTCGTCATCGCCGAGGGGATCGCGGGCAGCGAGGAAGCCTTCGCGGAACTGATGACGAAGAAAGCGCGCGAATGGGGCCTCGCCAATTCGACTTTCGCCAATTCGACCGGCTGGCCGGACGACAATCACAAGATGTCGACGCGCGATCTGGCGCTGCTCGCCCGCAAGATCATCCGGGATTTCCCTGAGTATTATCCCCTTTACGCGCAGAAGGAATTCACCTGGGAGAAGATCCGCCAGCCGAACCGCAATCCGCTTCTTTACTCTTTCAAGGGCGCTGACGGTCTCAAAACCGGCCACACGGAAGCGGCGGGCTACGGCCTCGTCGGCTCGGCGGAGATTGACGGGCAGCGGCGCATCATCGTCGTCAACGGTCTGGCGTCGGAAAAGGAGCGCGCGGCGGAGACCGAGCGCCTGATGCGCATCGCCTTCAACGATTTCACCAAGCGCACGCTTTATCAGGCCGGCGCGATCGCCGGCGACGCGCTCGTATTCGCCGGCAAGAGCCCGACAGTGCCGCTCGTCGCGGGCGAGGCGATCTCCATGATCGTCAGCCGCGCCGACGCGGCCTCGCTCTCGGCCAGGGTGATCTATGAAGGTCCGGTCGAGGCGCCGATCGAAAAGGGCCAGCAGATCGGGGTCCTGCGCATCACGCAAGGGTCGAGCGAGGCGCGCGAATTTCCGCTCTACGCCGGCGAGGCGGTGAAGGCGGTCGGGCCGCTCGGCCGCATCGGCCTTGCGGCGAAAACCCTTCTCGGCAAGCCGCCGGCGGCCGAAGCGCCGTCAGGCCAATAGCTAAGCCATGGCGGCGCGGCGCGGCTTCTTCATCAGCCTCGAAGGCGCCGACGGGTCAGGCAAGTCGACGCAGGCGCGGCGGCTTGCGGCGCATCTCGCGGCGCTCGGCCATGACGTCGTCGAAACGCGGGAGCCGGGCGGCGGCGGGGAGGGCGCGGCGGCGATCCGGCATCTTCTTCTCAATGGTCCGGCGGAGCGCTGGACGCCGATGGCCGAAGCGCTGATGATGTATGCAGCGCGCGCCGAGCATCTCGACAAGCTCATCCGGCCGGCGCTCGCCGCCGGCAAGACCGTCATCACCGACCGCTTCGCGGATTCGACCATGGCTTATCAGGGCCATGCCGGCGGGGTGGGCGAGGCCTCGGTCGCAGCGCTTCACGCCCTTGTCGTCGGCAAGGACGATCCGGACCTCACCTTGATCCTCGACCTTCCCGTCGACATCGGCCTTGCGCGCGCCGGGAAACGGCAAAGCGGCGAGCGCCGCTTCGAGGACAAGGGGCGGGCGTTCCAGGAGGCGGTGCGGTCGGGCTTCCTCGCAATCGCCAGGGCCGATCCCCGGCGCTGCAAGGTGATCGACGCCGGCGCGGACGAAGAGACCGTCTGGCGGGCGGTTGCCAAGGCGGTGGCGGATGCGCTTCATGCGCGGGTCTGAGCCGAGGCCCGATTGAGCGATGCCCCCGACATAACGCCGCCGCAGCGGCGCCATGATTTCCTCGCCGTTCCGGCGATCGAGGCGCAGCTCCGGCGCGCTTTCGTGCAGGGCGCGCTCGCCAATGGCTGGCTGATCACCGGACCGCCGGGCGTCGGGAAAGCGACGCTCGCTTACAGGCTCGCGCGCGCCCTCCTCAATGACGGCGGCGCGACGCTCGATCCCCCAGCGGATTGCCGGGCGAGCGCGCTGGTCGGCGCCCGCGCCCATCCTGACCTCTTCCTCGCCGAGCGCCTCTATGACGAGAAGAAGGACCGCCACGCATCTGACATCGCTGCCGAAACGGCGCGCGATCTCATCCATTTTCTGAACCATACTCCGGCGATGGGCGGCTGGCGGGTCGCTCTTATCGACACGGCGGACGACCTCAATCGAAATTCAGCGAACGCGCTCTTGAAGGCGCTCGAAGAGCCGCCGCCGCGGACGGCGCTGTTCGTCTTGTCGGCCGCCCCGGGAAGGCTGCTGGCGACGATCAGATCTCGTTGCCGGCGGATTGATCTTCGTCCGTATGAGGACGATGTGGTGGCGGCGTTCCTTGAGCGGGAAGGGGCCGCAGAAGGGGCCGAGGCGCGCAGGATCGCCGTCGCAGCGGAAGGGCGCCCGGGTTTCGCCCTGCGGCTCGCGGCCGGCGACGGCCCTGAGGCGATCGACGCGGTCGAGGCGTTCTTCAAGGAGCGCGATGCGGCAGGACTCGCCCAAAGGCTCTCGCCCCGAAGCGCGGACGGCGTGTGGACGATCTTCCAGGAATTGCTGCTTCGGCGCATCGACCGCACGGCGCGCGAATTCGCCCTTGCAGCGGACGAGCGCGCGGGCGCCATGGTCGCGCTGAGGGAGAAGATCGGCAGCCTTTTCGCCCGCGGCGACGCCGTCAACCTTGATCGTTTCCAGATGGTGCTCGCCGCGGCCCGCGCCGCCGCGGCCGCGCCGCCGATCGCGCCCTGATGCTCGTCGACAGCCACGTCAACCTGCACCATGAAAAGTTCGACGGCGACGTCAACGCGGTGATCGCGCGTGCGCACGCCGCCGGCGTCGGCGCCATGCTGACGATCTCGGACCGCATCAGCTCTACGGAGAAAATAAAGGCGATCGCTGACCGATACCCGATGATCTGGCGATCGGTCGGCGCACATCCGCATTACGCCGCGGACCATCGCGATCTTTCCGCCGCAACGCTGCTCGATCTTGCAGGGCAGCCGAAAGTGGTCGGAATCGGCGAGTGCGGACTTGACTTCCATTACGGATTTTCGCCCGCCGCCGATCAGGAGCGCGTCTTCGCGGCCCATATCGAAGCGGCGCAGGAAACGGGCCTGCCGCTCATCATCCACACGCGCGAAGCCGACGCGCAAACGGGGCGCATGCTCGCTGAGGCGATGGTAAGGAAAACCTTCACGCCTCTGCTTCATTGTTACACCAGCGGCCTTTCGCTCGCCGAAGCGGTGATGGAAATGGGCGGATTCATTTCTTTCTCAGGCATCATCACCTTCAAGAACGCCGACGATGTGCGCGCCGTCGCCGCGCGCATGCCGCATGATCGTATCATCATCGAGACCGATTGTCCTTATCTCGCGCCGGTTCCGCACCGGGGGATGCGCTGCGAACCAGCGCACGTCGTCCAAGTCGCCGACAGGCTTGCGGAAATTCTTGGCCTTTCGCGCGCAGAGATCGAGCGACTGACCACGGAGAATTTTTTCCGCCTCTTCAGCCGCGCCAGGCCGGAGCAGGGCGCATGAGCGGGGAAAAACTTCATCGCGCCGTCATTCTTGGCTGCGGGTCTTCGGGCGGCGTTCCCCGGCTCGGCGGCGCGGGCGGCGCCGGGGACTGGGGAAGCTGCGATCCCGGCGAGCCGCGGAACCGGCGCACGCGCTGTTCGCTGCTGGTCGAGCGCGGGTCCGGCGGCTTCGGCGCTCGTGACAGCGTCACGAGCGTGCTCATCGACACCTCGCCCGACATGCGCGCGCAATTGCTCGCCGCGCGCGCCGAACATGTCGACGCGGTCCTGTTAACGCATGATCACGCCGACCAGACGCATGGCCTCGATGATTTGCGGGCCTTCGCCATCCGCAAGCGAATGCGGGTGCCGGTGTGGCTCGATCGGGGCGTCGCCGGCGACGTCGTCCAGCGCTTTCGCTATTGCTTCGAGCAGGCGCCCGGCAGCTGGTATCCGGCGATCCTCGAAGAATGCGCCGTTCCGCCTTGCGGCGAAAGCTTCACGCTTTCAGGGCCCGGGGGCGATATTGTCGCGACCGCGTTCCGCCAGCATCACGGTCCGGTCGACTCCTTCGGTTACCGCATCGGCGACCTTGCTTACTCCAGCGATGTCGCGGCCTTGCCCGACGACAGCTTCGCCATTCTCGCCGGCGTCAGGATCTGGATCGTCGACGCCTTGCAGATGACGCCGCATGGCACGCATGCGCATCTTGAGCGGACCCTCGAATGGATCGGGATCGTGAAACCGGCGCGCGCGATCCTCACCAATCTGCACAACACCATGGATTACCGGACGCTTGTCGGACTGCTGCCGGCCGGGGTCGAGCCCGCCTATGACGGACTGACCATCGAGTTCTGACTCCGTTCGATTTGCGACAATACAAATTGTGCGATAAACGGGGTCGTCTGGCGGCGGGCGCGGCAAGGTCGCGCCTACCGGCCTGGGCGGTAATCGCGGCTCGCTTCCTTCAGCAAGGCGTCGAGGGTCATCGCCGGCGCCTTGAATTCTTCGCTGGCGAAGAGCGGCGCCTGATCTGCGTAGTGCGGCGACCCGGCGTCGAGCGTCGCGCTGCCGAATTGATGGATGGTCCGGATGCGCTGCGCGCCGTCCGCGAGCCATTCGACCAGCATCACATAGCTGTCGCCGCCGGTCGCCTCGCCGGCGCCCTTGGACAGGTCCGACGTCGAGTAGATGGCCCGCAGAACGTCGGGTCCGCCATCGAGCGGCAGATTGACTGGGCCGCGGACGAGCCTGTTCGCCTCGCCCCATTCGGGATCGAGCCGGCCGAAGCCCGCTTTGAGGTCGGAGATCGCCTTCGCCAGCGCCTCGCGCGGGTCTGGATATGGCGCGTCATCGCCATTGATGAGGAAGCCGAGCGCATGGCGGCCGAAGGCGACGGCGAGCGCGGCGCTGCGGTTTTCGCGATTGGTGCGTCCGTCCCAGCGCGCCAGCAGCTTCAGCGCCTCGGCGAATTCATCCGTTGCGGCGATATCAGGGTCGCCGAGCGTGTCATTAATCAGCCGACGGAGAGTTGAGTCCGCGCTATAGGCGTCATCCATCTTGTAGGCGATGAACTCTTCTTCGGTGATGCTGTCGTCGGCGTTGAACAGTTCCTGCTCGCGCAGGCCCCGATTGGTCGATCGCGCGCGCACGCCGATGTGCGCGGGATAATCCTCTTCCTTTGGGCTGTCAGCGGCGCTTGACGCCTTCCAGGGCTCGTTATTCGCGTTGACGACGAAACCCGACGCCGGATCGACGACCATCGGCGCCGTCCCGAAGGGCAGAACGCCTTTCCAGACGAGATCCGGCCGGTCGCCGGGCGCAGGCGTCGACCAGTCATGACCGGCGCTGCGATCGGGCGCCGCCATATTGTAGAAATAGGCGATGCGACCCGCCCGGTCGGCGAAGACGACGTTGAAGGACGGGATCGCCTGCATCGCCATCGCATCCTTCCAGTCGTCAAAACTTTTCGCCTTGTTCATGCGCCGCCATTGCTCGACGGCGCGGATTTCCCCGTCCCCGGCGAAGGCGACGGCGCGCCAGCCGGCGGGCGTATCGAACGCCGGACCATGCACGGTGCGCAGAACCGGACGTTTCACCGGCAGGCTGAAGGGCCCCCAGAGCTTCACCCTGAACGTCGCCTCGCTCCGGTCGAAATCGCGCCAGTCGCCGTCGAACTTGTATTTCCTCGGATTTTTCGCCCGATCGACGTCAAGCGTATAGACATCGACGAGGTCGGGCTTGTTGACGGTGAACGCCCATCCGAGATCGGGCGTCGCGCCATGTAGGATGAGCGGCGCGCCGGGGAACACGCCGCCGATGATGTCGAGCCCCTCCTCCGACGTCAATCGCGCCTCATACCAGGCGACCGGCCCGGTGAAGGGCTGGTGCGAGTTGACCATGAGGCGCGTTGCGCCGTCCGCCGACCGGCGCGGCGCGACCGCCATTGCGTTCGAGCCGATCTCCGCTTCCTTCCCGACACGGAGGAACGCCGTCCGCGTCCACTCGATCGCGGCGGTCTTTTTCTCATCGCCCTCAAAGAGCGACTTCAGCGTCTCCTCGAGCCCGTAGAAGAACGGCGTGCGCGCTGCAAAGCCGGCGACGATGTCTTGCGGACTGACCGGCGCGACGCCGGGCGCGCAGCGCTGCTTGACTTCCGCGCAATAAAGATTGAGCCCCGCGGCGAAGGCTTCAAGCATCGCGCGGGTCTCGGGCGAGAGCTTTGTTTCGTAGTCTTTCGCAATGGCCTGATTGGCGCCGAGAGCGGCGACGAGATAGTCGGTGACGGCCGCTTCCCTCCCCTTCGACGCGGCGAGCGCGCCGCGCGAGAAGAGGATGACTTCCTCGAAAGTCTTCCAGTCGTCCTCAGCGTGCGCATAAGCGAGGCCGAAGGCGGCGTCGGCGTCACGCTTGCCGTAAATGTGCGGCACGCCCCAGCGGTCGCGGATGATGCGGGCGTGATAAGCCTTCGCGGCCTCGATCGCGGCGCCTCGGTCGAAAGTCGGCGGCGGCGGCGTCCACAACCAGGCGGCCGCCGCAACGAGCGCCACGATGACGGCCGCGCCGGCGATCAGAATCAAGTGTCTCTTCAAGACCATCTCCGCGTCATAAAGCTGTCATCCGTTGCATCCGAATAGAGCCGCATCATCATTTGTTTTGCGAGACTTTTCGAGTCATAAGAGCAGCCGCCGACACTCAGGAAAGCGTAGCGCCATGTTCAAAAGGCTCCTCCCCCTCGCCACCTCCCTGCCCATCCTCGCCAGCGGGGCGCTCGCTGATGAGCCCTCCTCCGACCGCTATTTCGTCGACGGACAGTCGACCCTTGCCGCGCGGAAGGCGGTCAAGCCGAACATGCGCAAGGCGAAGAACGTGATCCTGTTCGTCGGCGACGGCATGGATATCACGACGATCACCGCGGCGCGCATTTTCGACGGCCAGTCGCGCGGCGAACAGGGCGAGGAAAACTTCCTGTCGTTCGAGCGCTTCCCATGGGTCGCCTTGTCGAAGACCTACAACACCAATGCTCAGACTTCCGACTCGGCCGGCACGATGTCGGCGATGATGACCGGCGTCAAAACGAAGATCGGCGTGATCTCGCTCGACGACAAGGTCGAGGTCGCGAATTGCGCCTCGTCGAAGGCGGCTGGCGTCGCAACGCTCGCCGAACTTGCCGAGCGCGCCGGCCTTGCGACCGGCGTCGTGACGACGACCCGCCTCACCCATGCGACCCCGGCGGCGGTCTATTCGCACGCCGCCGACCGCGATTGGGAACGCGACACAAACCTCACCGAGGAAGCCAAGGCGAACGGATGCAAGGACATCGCGCGCCAGCTCATCGAATTTCCCTATGGCGACGGCATCGACGTCGCGCTGGGCGGCGGCCGCGCGAATTTCCTGCCTGTCGAAGCCGCTGATCCTGAATCGCCCGAGGCCAAGGGCGGCCGGCGCGACGGCAGAAACCTCGTCGAGGAATGGCGCGCGAAGAGCCCGGCGCATGTCTATGTCTGGAATCGCGAAGAGTTTGACGCGCTCAATCCGAAGGCCGGCCCGCGCATTCTTGGGCTGTTCGAACCCTCCCACATGCAGTACGAGGCGGACCGCGCCAATGACCGCGCAGGCGAGCCGTCGCTCGCGGAGATGACGGCGAAGGCGATTTCAGTCCTCAGGCAGGACAAGGACGGCTTTTTCCTGATGGTCGAGGGCGGGCGAATCGACCACGCCCATCACGGCGGCAACGCCGCGCGCGCGCTGAAAGACGTTCAGGCGCTCAGCGAAGCGGTCGGCAAGGCGCTCGAAATGACGGACGCGCGGGAGACGCTGATCATCGTGACCGCCGACCACGGCCACACGATGACGATGGCCGGCTATCCGCGCAAAGGGAACCCGATCCTCGGCCTCGTTTCCGCTTCGCTCGAGGACGCGAGCGCGCGCGACGGCTATGCGCTCGCCGGCGACGGCAAGGTCTACACGACGCTGGGCTACGCCAATGGCCCGGGGTCCATTCTTCCGGGGCAGAAAAAGGCCGGCGAACGCCCCGAACCGCGCGCGGAAGAAGTGGCCGACCTCAACTACCGCCAGCAGGCGGCGATCCCCTCATCGGCGGAGACGCATGGCGGGCAGGACGTCGTCATTTATGCAACCGGGCCGCAGGCGCATCTGTTCGGCGGCGTCGTCGAACAGAGCTATGTCTTCCACGTCATTGATGCGGCGCTCGGACTACGCAAGCGGTCGGCCCTCGGCAGGTGACTATCAGGAGACGGGATCGAGCCAGCCCCATTCATCGCGCGTCTCGCCCGTGAAGAGGCCGAAAAACGCCTGCTGGATCTCATTCGTGACCGGACGGTTGTTGGACCCGATCGGCAGCCGGTCGACGCTTCTGACCGGCGTCACCTCCGCCGCCGTGCCGCAGAAGAACATCTCGTCCGCCGCGTAAAGCGCCTCGCGCGCGATCGGCTGCTCGACAACGTCGATGCCGCGTGACTTCGCAAGCGTGATGATGGAATCGCGCGTGATGCCCATGAGAATCGACGACGCGCCGGGCGGCGTGATCAGCCTGCCGTTCATGACGATGAAGAGGTTCTGCCCCGCCCCTTCGCTGACGAGCCCGTCGGCGGTGAGGCCGATGCCTTCGGCGAAGCCGCGCTCGCGCGCCTCGAGCGCGATGAGCCGGCTCGAAAGATAATTGCCCGCCGCCTTGACGCCCGCCGGCATCGTGTCGGGCGCAAGCCGGCGCCAGCTCGATATGCAGGCGTCGACGCCGTTCTTCATCCCCTCCTCGCCGAGATAGGCGCCCCAGGGGAAGGCGGCGATGATCGTTTCAGCGCTCTGGTGCGGCGCCGAGATGCCCATCTCGCCATAGCCTAGGAAAACGAGCGGGCGCAGATAGCAGGCCTTCAGCGCATTGGCGCGAACGACCGTCTTGCAGGCCTCCATCAGCTCTTCGATCGAATAGCCGAGCGGCAGGCGGTAGACGCGTGCGGAATAGGCAAGACGCTTGATGTGATCGAAATTGCGGAAGATGACCGTGCCGCGATGCTTCGTCTCATAAGCGCGCATGCCTTCGAAGACGGCGGTCGCATAGTGGAGCGCGTGGCTCATCACATGCACCTTCGCCTCGCCCCAGGGGACGAGCTCGCCATTGCTCCAGATGAATTTCGTCTCGGACAGCGGCATCGGAAGCTCCCTTCGGACCGGCGGAATCGCGCCCAAGCCTCTTAGCCGGACCGTTGCAGCGAGGCCATATGGACGAGCCGGGGCGCGGACCTTTGCAGCATTCGCGCGCGGCGCTGGCGAGACGGGGCGATTTTCGCCATAGGGGGCGGGGGCGGCGTGCGTTAGTCGCCGGTTTCAAGGAGCGCGAGGATGACGGCCGGGGATGCGATGAACGAGATTGTGGCGCTGATGGCGGCCTTGCGCACTCCCGGAACGGGCTGCCCCTGGGATCTCGAACAGAATTTCCGCACCATCGCTCCGTACACGATCGAGGAAGCCTATGAGGTCGCCGACGCCGTCGAGCGCGGCGACATGGCCGACCTCAAGGATGAGCTCGGCGATCTGCTCTTCCAGACGGTCTTTCATGCCCGCATGGCGGAGGAACAGGGCGCCTTCTCCTTCGCAGACGTCGCGGTCGCGATCACGGACAAGATGCGCCGGCGCCACCCGCATGTTTTCGGCGGCGCGGGCGTGCGTTCAGCCGATGAGCAGACGGCGGCCTGGGAGGAGCAGAAGGCGGCCGAACGCGAAGCAAAGGGAAGAACGAGCCTTCTCGACGACGTGCCGCTCGCCCTGCCGGGTCTTGCGCGCGCGGTGAAGCTGCAAAAGCGCGCGGCGCGCGTCGGCTTTGATTGGGCTGATCCGCGCGACGTGCTCGACAAGATCGCCGAGGAGACGGAGGAGCTCGTCGCCGTCATCGGCGCGGGCGACAAGGACGCGATTGAAGATGAGTTCGGCGATCTTCTGTTCGTGATGGCCAACCTCTCCCGCCATCTTCACATCGACCCCGAGGCGGCGCTGCGCCGCGCCAACGAGAAATTCCGTCGCCGCTTCCGCCATATCGAGGAAACGCTCGGGGCCCGCCTCGGCGAGGCGAGCCTTGCGGAAATGGAGGCGCTGTGGACGGAGGCGAAGGGGCGGGAGAAAGGCGACCGCGCATCGCGGCCGGCCGATGCCGCGATCAGCGACTAGGGAAAGGCGACTTGGGGCTGGGTCCGGGCCGGCGACCAGCGCATGTCCCGGCTGGAACGCGCTTTTTTCAAGCGACCCGGCGGCTTCCGCCCGAACGGCGCCCGTCGCCGCCCGCTGGTCTGCGGTCGCCGTCTCAGGTCACCGGCTTCGGCAGGAACGCCTTGATCTTGGCGGCGTAGGTTTCCGGGAAAAGCCGCTGGACGAAGGAGACGAATTTCGCGTCGCGGCCGACGACGACGCGTCGCTTTCCCCGGGCGGCGCCGTCGAGAATGATCTCAGCTGCGCGTTCCGGGCTGGTGATCGCCGCTTTCCTGAACCGCTCGTCGATCTCCCGCGGGTCTTTGACGTCGGGCGGCAGGGCGTCGATGGCGGCGCTGCGCGCGATGGCGGTGTCTACGCCGCCGGGGTGCACCGAGGTGACGCGCACGCCCTTTTCTTCCAGCTCCGATGCGATCGTCTCGGAAAATCCGCGGACCGCGAATTTCGACGCGCAGTAATGCGCCTGACCGGGGTAGCCGATGAATCCGAAGAGGCTCGAAATATTCACCACGCCGCCTTTCGTCGCCATCAATTGCGGAAGGAAGGCCTTCGTCATCCGCACGACGCCCCAGAAATTGACGTCCATGATTTTTTCGAATGAGGACAGCGGCGTCTCCTCGAAGCGCCCGACGCGGGTGAGCCCGGCGATGTTGAACACATAATCGGCGTCGCCGAGGCTTTCCTTCACGCTCGCCGCATAGCGAAGGATGGCGTCGGCGTCCGCAACGTCGAGGCGGTCGATGCGAATGCGGTTTGAGGGAACCTGGCCGATGAGCGTCCGTGTTTCCGCAAGGCCGTCCTCATTGACGTCGGAAAGCGCGAGCGCGGCGCCGCGCCGGGCGAGCGCGATCGCGACCGCGCGGCCGATCCCGGACGCCGCGCCGGTGACGACGCACAGTTTGCCTTGGAAGGGATCGCTCATCGGGTCCTCGGGTCTGCTCCATTATCGCCTGCGCCGGGCGCCGCTCAAAACGCCTTTGTCAGTCGAGCAGACGGCGCGAGATGGCGCTCCAGTCCCGCCCCGGCGCCGTCGCCAGCAGCGGGGCGTCGATCGAATCGCGCGGACCATAGGCG
This sequence comes from Parvularculaceae bacterium, assembly GCA_046296195.1. GTDB lineage: Bacteria > Pseudomonadota > Alphaproteobacteria > Caulobacterales > Parvularculaceae > Amphiplicatus. The sequence goes on from JBKBLR010000018.1 coordinate 29,371, forward strand.
GCGCCGTCCGCAAGGAACGCCGTGCGCCCGCCGAGTTCTTCGAGAATGAGGGCTCCGGCGGCGTGATCCCAGGGGTGAATGCGGCTTGAAAGTGCGAAGTCCGCCTCGCCCGTCATCAGCTTCAGATAGGCGTAAGCCGAGCAATGGCCGGGGCGCGAGGAGAGGTTTTGCTTGAGATTGGCGGTCAGGCGCTCGCGCCATTCCGGCCGCAGCCATCCCGTCGACCGAAGCCCCTGCGGCGGATCGGCTGAAGGCGGCGCGATGTCCGGTTTGGCGCCCTTCCAGCGCGCGCCCTCACCCCGGACCACGACCGCCGCCGCCGCCTCTGGCACGGCGTGGATCAAGCCAAGCAGCGTCTGGCCGTTCACGACATAGGCGACGATCGTGCCGAACTCTGCGACGCCATTGACGAAGTTGCGCGTGCCGTCGAGCGGGTCGACGACCCAGAACGCCCCATCGCCGGAGAGCGCCGCGACGATCGAGGGATCGGCGGCGGCCGCTTCCTCGCCGATGAAGCCGGCGCCCGGCGCAAGGGCGAGAAGGGATTTCCGCAGCGCTGCTTCTGCGGCCTCGTCGACGCGCGTCACGAGATCCGTCGCGCTCGATTTCGTGCGGACGGCGTCCCTTTCGAGCCGCCCGAAATGCGCCGCGATTTCATTGGCCGCGATTTCCGCGATCACGGCCGCGACGCGCTCAGGATCCGGCGTCATGCGATCAGGCGCCGGCGCTCCGGTTGGACTTCGATGTCAGCGGCCGGAAAGAGCTTCCGGAACTGGCCGAACGCTTTCTCGGTGAGCCGCACGTCGATCCGCGCGCCGTCGTCGGTCGCCGTCTCGGACGACACCTCGCCATGTTCATGCAGAAAGGCGCGCGCCGCGCCCTCGCCCGCGCCGAGGCGGATCGTCCAGCGCCGCCGGTCGGCGGTCAGGATGTCGTCGATCAGCCCAAGCAGGTCTTCGACGCCCTCGCCCGTCACCGCCGAGACGCCGGCGCGCACGGGATCCTCGACGGTCATCGCGGCCGTCTCCCGGCCTGCGCGGGACAGAATCTGCAGCGACTTGCGATCATCCGCCGGCAGAAGGTCGATCTTGTTCATCACCTCGATCACGGGGGTTTCACCGTCGCCGGCGACGCCGAGTTCGGCGAGCACGTCGATGACGTCATCCCGCTGCGAGTCTGAATCTTCGTGCGCCGCGTCCCGCACATGCAGGATGAGGTCGGCTTCGAGGACCTCCTCCAGCGTCGCCCGGAACGCCGCGACGAGCTGCGTCGGCAGGTCCGAGATGAAGCCGACGGTGTCGGAAAGAATGATGCGCTGGCCGGAGGCGAGGTCGACCGCGCGCATCGTCGGGTCGAGCGTTGCGAAGAGCTGGTCGCGGGCGATGACGTCCGATTTCGTCAGGCGGTTGAAGAGCGTCGATTTGCCGGCGTTGGTGTAGCCGACCAGCGCCACGACCGGATGGGGGGCCTTGCGGCGTTTGGCGCGCTGCAGGTTCCGAGTCCGACGCACTTCATCGAGGCGGGCCTTGAGGCGGTCGATCGCCTTCTCGATCGCCCGGCGGTCGCTCTCGATCTGGCGCTCGCCGGGGCCGCCGAGAAAGCCGCGCCCGCCGCGCTGGCGTTCAAGGTGCGTCCACGAGCGGACGAGCCGTGATTTCTGGTAGGTGAGATGCGCGAGATCGACCTGGAGCCGGCCTTCGGCGGTCCGCGCGCGCGCGCCGAAAATCTCGAGGATCAGCGCCGTCCGGTCGAGCACCTTGGCGTTCCAGGCCTTTTCGAGGTTGCGGTGCTGGATCGGCGAGAGCGCCGCATCGACGATGACAAGGCCGGGCCGCGGATCGCAGGCGTCGAGCATTGCCTTGACAGCCTCGACCTTTCCCGAGCCGAGGAGCGTTGCGGGCTTCGGCGCGCCGAGAACCGTCACCTCGGCATGGACGACCTTGAGCGCGATCGCCTCGGCGAGCCCGCAGGCTTCCGCGAGCCGGGCGGCAGGCGTGCGCCGGCGGTCATCCCGAGGGAATTCAATGTGAATGACGAAGGCCGCGCCCATGTCGACGGCGCGGGACTCTGAAATGTCAGCGTCCAAAGGGACCTAGTCGCTTTCTTCCCCGTCCCATAGATTGACGGGCTGGGACGGCATTACCGTTGAGATCGCGTGCTTGTAAACGAGCTGGACCTGGCCTTCCCGCTTCAACAGCACGCAAAAATTGTCGAACCAGGTCACGACGCCCTGAAGCTTGACGCCATTCACGAGAAAGATCGTCACCGGAACCTTGTCCTTGCGGACATGGTTCAAGAATACGTCCTGGAGGTTCTGTTTTTTATCGCTCATGACCCTCAAGGCTCTCCCGCCAAGCAGTTATTGCAATGCAGCAAGCACTATCGCCCGAGACTCGAGGGGATGCAACCGGAGGCAATGACGCAGCAAGGGGCGGCCGCGCTCTGAAATCCCGAGGCGCTCCCGCTATCTTCCGAAGGCGACCCGCTTGGAGAGCAGCCGGCAGGGGGTTCCATCCGGACCGACCTCGCCTTCACAGCGGCGTTCCGCCACGAGCATGCTCTCGTCAGCCTCGCGAAGGCGCGCATGGCCGCCGCGGGGGCGCTCGATGTCGAAGCCGTCATAGAGCCGGCCGGTCGCCGTGTGGACGCGCACGCTGAGGCGGTCCTCGGACACATCGACGATCTGATAAAGCTGCGTCGCTTCGGCGGAACGATGGGCGTGCTCGACCGCCTCAGTCGCGAGGGCGTACATTTTCGCGCCGGCGACCGAGACCATGTAGACCGGCCCTTTGAGTTCTCCGTCCGCGGCGACCGGCGCTGCTGTCATGCGGCTGTAGCAATGGTCGTGGCCCTGCAGGACGAGATCGACACGACGATTTTCAAGGACGGGCTTCCACGCCGCCGCCAGCGCCTCGTCTTCGGCGGGCCGCCTGCAGCTGAAGATCGGCTGGTGGAAGAGCACGATGTTCCACCGCGCCCGGCTGTCCGCCAGCGTGCGGTCGAGCCAGCGCGCCTGGTCTTCCGCCGTGCCGCGGTCAAGCGCGGAGGTTCCGTCGAGCACGATGAAGCGCACGCCCTGGAAATCGACGAAATAGGTCGTCGCCTTCGCGCTCTTCGCGCCATTCTGCGGCAGCGCGAACTGAAGCGGCCAATAGGCGCCGAGGCGGCGCGGGGCGACCTGATCGGGCAGCAGCTGCTTTTGATATTCGTGATTGCCGGCCGCCGGAAGCTGCGGAAGCACGGCGTAATGATAGCCGGCGGCGGCGATCCATTCGCCCCATTCATCGTCCGGGTCGAGATCGCCGCGCTGGTCGACGAGGTCGCCGGCGTGGAGGACGAGGTCAATCGGTCCATGGGCGCGAAAGGCCTGACGCACGACGCGCGAGGAGGCCGACAGGATGCCGTTCTGGACATCGCCAAGATAGAGAAAGCGGAACGGCCGCGCTTCGGCCGCGGCGGTGCGGAACTGGAACCACTCGCTCCACCCGCCCGCGCCCTTCAGCCGGTATGCATAGGCCGTGTCGGGTTCGAGATCCGAAAAGCGCACCTGATGATAAAGCGCCGGGCCGTTGGCGCTGACCAGCGCCCGGGGCGGGTCTCCTTTTACGGTGACCGCAAGATCTTCAAGCGACGGCCCGTCGATCGCGGGCGCGATCTCGGCTTCGGTCCAGCTTTGGTCGGGACCCGTCCTGTAAGCGACCGCCATCGAGCGCGCCGGATCAGCGCCAGGGGTGAGAACGATCCGGTCCGGTTGACCGGTCGGCGCAAAGGGCGTTCCGGCGGTGCGCGGCGGCGAGGCGCCGACCATGGCGCCGACAAAAGACGCGGCGCCGAACCAGGCGACCGCCGCGATCGCCAGCGAGAGCAAAGGCCGCCCCCGGACCAAAGTCGTCGCGCTGATCCGCGGCCTTGCAGTTGTCGGCCCCCCGGCCATGGTGGTCTGGTCTCCGCGCCGTAACGAATAGACGGAGCGTTACGAAGGCTTTCATGACGCTTTCCACCCCTCCGGGCGTCATCAACGCCTCGGGCGCGAAATTTCGTCCCGCCGTCATAATTGCTTGACGGCTTCGACACGGATCCGACGTCCGGTTGTCACAAATGGGCGGTCACCCCGTCCAACGCGGTTCATCCGCAGGGGGATGATTCGTCCCCGGCGCGCATTGCAGCGCTCACGCCGCCGCGCAGCGCTCGACATAGGCCGCCCTGAGGCGCATCGCCACCGGCCCCGGCGCGCCCTCGCCGATCTTGCGTCCGTCGATGGCGACGACCGGCGTCACGAGGTTCATCGCCGACGTGATGAACGCCTCTTTGGCTTTCAGGGCCTCGTCGACCGTGAATGCGCGCTCGACCACCTTCATCTGCAGGCTTTCCGCGCAGGCGATCGCCGTCTGCCTTGTGATGCCGCCGAGAATCTCATGGCCAAGGGGATGGGTGATGAGCGCGCCCTTGTCATCGACGATCCAGGCGTTGGACGATGACCCCTCGGTGACCTTCCCGTCCCTGACGAGCCAGGCTTCCGCCGCTCCCGCCCGCGCCGCCTGTTCCTTCGCGAGGCAATTCGGCAGGAGGCCGACGGTTTTGATGTCCACCCGGTCCCAGCGGATGTCGGGCGCCGTGATGACGGATACCCCTTTCGACGCCTTCGCGTTCAGCTTTTCAAGATCGATCGGCCGCGCCGTCATCACCAGCGCCGGCTCCGTCCCGGCGGGCGGAAACGGGTGATTGCGCGCGGCGACCCCGCGGGTCGCCTGCATGTAGATCATGCAATCCTTCAGCCGGTTCTTTTCAATCAGCTTGCTGATGACGATGCGCAGCGCGCCCTCGCTCATCGGCGCGCGGATCTCGAGCTCGGCGAGCGAGCGCGCCCAACGCTTCAAATGCCCGTCGAGATCCCAGAACCGGCCGCCGACGAACAGCACGACCTCATAGACGCCGTCGGCGAACTGATAGCCGCGATCCTCGATATGAACGCTGGCGTCTTCGATCGGCGTGTAGGCGCCGTTGACATAGGCGATGCGCGGCATGGAGATCCTCAGAAATAGTCGATGCTGACGCGAAACATCTGTTCCACGTCCTTCACATAATCCTTGAGCGCCATCAGCACCACTCGGTCGCCCGGCTTGATGACGGTGTCGGACTTCGGCATCGACACTTTTCCGTCGCGATAGATGGCGCCGATCATCACGCCCTCGGGGAGTTCGGCCTCGGCGAGCGGCTTGTGGACGAGCGGCGAGGTCTCAAGGGCGATGGCGTCGATCAGCTCGGCTTCGCCATCGTAAAGAGAAAATACGCCCTTGATGCGGCCGCGGCGGACATGCTGGAGGATCGTCGAAATCGTCGTCGAGCGGGGATCGACATGGCGGTCTATGCCGACCGCTTCCGAAATCGGCCCGTAATCCTGCTCGTTGATCAGCGCCATGGCGCGCCTTGCGCCCTCGCGCTTGGCGACGACGCAGGCGAGAATGTTGACCTGGTCATTGTTGGTGACGGCGACGACCGTTTCCGTCTCTTCAACGCCCGCCTCGCGAAGCAGCGCTCGGTCGAGACCGTCGCCCTGGAGGACGATCGTGCGTTCGAGCTGTTCGGCGATCTTCTCCGCGCGGCTGCGATCATTCTCGATCAGCCGTATCTTCATTGCGCCGAGCCTCTCAAGGCCCGTCGCGACATAAAGTCCGATATTGCCGCCGCCGACGATGATCACGCGGCGCGCCTGACGCTCCGACTGACCCATGATGTCGAGGGCGCGCGGGACGTCATTGCGGTCGGCGATGAAGTAGATGGCGTCGCCGGCGTAAAGCTGGTCGTCCGCGTGAACGCGCCAGATGCGCCCGTCGCGATTGATGGCGACGATCGTGATCTTGAGATCGGGGAAGAGCTCGGCGATCTGCCGGAGCGGCGAGTTGAGGATCGGGCAGTCGTCCTTCAGCTTGACCCCGACCGCGACGACCTTGCCGTCGACGAAGGATTTGGTCTCGAACGCGCCCGGTGTCGCCATGCGCTGGATGATCGCGTCGGAGACTTCGCGCTCGGGCGAGATGATGACGTCGATCGGCATGTGGTCGCGACCGAAGAGATCGGAGTAACGCGGATCGAGATAGCCGCTCGCCCTGATGCGCGCGATCTTGGTCGGCACGTTGAAGAGCGTGTGCGCGATCTGGCAAGAGATCATGTTGACTTCGTCGGAATAGGTGACGGCGATCACCATGTCGGCTTCCTTGGCGCCGGCCTCCGCCAGCACGTCCGGATAGGCGCCGTTGCCGACGACGCCGCGCACGTCGAGGCGGTCCGTCACCGCGCGCACGAGGTCCTTCGACTGGTCGATGATGGTGACCGCGTTGTTCTCGGCGGCGAGCCGCCGCGCAATGCCGGTTCCAACGCGGCCTGCGCCGCAGACGATGATGCGCATCAGGCTTTCCTCAAGGGAGTCGCGGCCGCTCCGAGGGTCACGCGCTCTCCGCCCTCGGGCCGCCGCCGACGCCGAGCGCCTTGAGCTTCCGGTGCAGGGCGGAGCGCTCCATGCCGATGAACGCCGCCGTGCGCGAAATGTTGCCGCCGAAGCGGTTGATCTGCGCGATCAGATATTCGCGCTCGAACCGCTCGCGCGCCTCGCGCAGCGGCAGCGCGATGATTTGTTCAAGCCCCTCGCCGGCCGGGATCGACAGGCCCGCGTCGATGATCTCGGCCGGCAGGTGTTCGCAGGCGATTTCGCGCTCGGCGTCGCGGCCCATGAGGAGGAGCGTCCGCTCGATCACGTTGCGAAGCTGGCGCACATTTCCGGGCCAGTGATAGGCCTGAAGCGCCGCCATGGCCTCGGCCGACAGCGAGCGCTTGGGGAAGCCCGCCCCGCGCGCGATGCGGTCGATGAAATAGGCCGACAGCGCCGGAATGTCGTCGCGCCGCTCGGCGAGCGAGGGCGCCGATACGGGCACGACGTTGAGGCGATGGAAGAGATCTTCCCGGAAGCGGCCGCTGGCCGCATCGGCGAGGAGGTCGCGCGAGGTCGAGGAGACGATGCGCACGTCGACGCTCACCGGCGCATCGCCGCCGACGCGCTTGAAGCGCTGGTCGACGAGCACCCTCAGGATTTTGCCTTGCGTTTCGAGCGGCATGTCGCCGACCTCGTCGAACATCAGCGTGCCGCCATGGGCGCGCTCGAGAAGGCCGATCGCTTTCGGTTTGCCGCCCTCGCCCTCGACGCCGAACAGCTCCTCCTCCATCCGCTCCGGCGAAATCGTCGCCGCGCTGACGACGATGAAGGGCCTCTCGGCGCGCGAGGATTTGGCGTGGATGAGGCGGGCGATCACTTCCTTGCCTGACCCGGCGGGCCCCGAAATCAAGACGCGCGAGCGCGAATCCGCCACCCGGTCGATGACGCCGCGCAAGGTGTTGATCGCCGTCGAACTCCCGATCAGTCCCCAGTCTGGGCCGCGTTCACGAAGCTCCACATTCTCGCGCCTGAGCTTGGCCGCCTCCAGCGCGCGGTTGACCGCGAGAACGAGCCGGTCGGCGTTGAACGGCTTTTCGACGAAGTCATAGGCGCCCTTCTTGATCGCCGCGACCGCCGTCTCGATCGTTCCGTGGCCTGATATGATGATGACGGGAAGGTCGGGATGGACCTTCTTGAGCTCCTCCAGAATTTCGATCCCGTCCTTCGCCGAGTTCTGCAGCCAGACGTCGAGAATGACGAGCGAAGGCGCGCGTTCGCGCAGGGCCTTAGCGACGCCGTCATAATTCGCCGCGGTGCGCGGGTTGAAGCCTTCGTCTTCAAGAATGCCGGAAACGAGATCGCGGATGTCCGCTTCATCGTCGACGACGAGAATATCGATGCTCATGCCTGACCCTTCTACGCTACGCCCCTATTCGGCGGCCGTCGCCGCCGCTTCCCCATGATCCGCCGCCGCGAGCGGCAGAACGAATATGACGACCGCGCCGGTCGGTCCGAGCGCGTGACAGTCGTCGAAACTCAAGCGGCCCTCATGCTCTTCGATCACCTTGCGGACGATCGCGAGGCCGAGGCCGGTGCCCTTGGCGCGCGTCGTCATGTAAGGCTCGGTCAGCCGGTGGCGCTCGGCCTTCGGCAGGCCGACGCCGTTGTCGGCGATCGAAATGCTCGCCGCGCCGCCTGACTCCTCCAACCGGACCTCGATGCGCCCCGGGATCACGACGCCGTCAGCGTCCCCGCCGCTTGCAAGCCGGGCGCCGACCGACTCGCCGGCGTTCTTCAAAAGATTGCCCATGGCTTGCGCGATCAGCCGCGCGTCGCAGCGCACGACGACAGGCCGGTCGGGCGTCTCCACCGCGAACTCGATGTCCGGGAAGGCGACCTTTTGCGGGAAGACCGCGCTTCTTACGATCTCGCGCAGGTCTTCGGCGGCGATCACGGGCTTTGGCATCCGCGCGAAAGAGGAAAATTCGTCCACCATCCGCCCGATGTCGCCGACCTGGCGGATGATCGTTTCGGTGCAGCGGTCGAAGATCTCCGGCGCGGTCTTGATCTCGCCGGCGTATTTGCGGCGCAGGCGCTCGGCCGAGAGCTGGATCGGCGTCAGCGGATTCTTGATCTCGTGGGCGATGCGCCGGGCGACATCGCCCCAGGCGGCGGAACGCTGGGCGCTGATGAGTTCGGAGATGTCGTCGAAGGTGACGACATAGCTTCTCGCGCCGTCGATCTCGGCGCTGACGATGCGCACGCTCAAGGTCCTGATGCGGCCGTCGCGTTCGACCGTGATCTGGCCGGCGGCCTCCGCGTAAGGCGGGCTCGCGGCGGCGTCGAAGAGTTCGCTCGCTTCGGGGAGAATGTCGGTGAAGCTCTCGCCGACGAGCTGCGGCGCCGCCTTGCCGAAGAATTCCGCCGCCGACCGGTTGGCGATGGTGAGCCTGCCCGCCTGCGTCACCCCGACGACGCCTGCCGAGACGCCCGACAGCACCGCTTCGGTGAAGAGCCGCCGGCGGTCGAACTGCTTGTTCGTCTCGACAAGGTCGTCGCGTTGGGTCTGCAGCTGCGCGGTCATGTGGTTCATCGACCGGGCAAGAACGCCGATCTCGCCGTCGTCGCGGTAGACTTCGACGCGCGCGCCAAGATCGCCGGAAGAAACGCGCCCCGCCATCTCGATGAGCCGGCCGATCGGCTCAACGATCCGCGTCGCGGCCCAGAGCGCGAGCCAGATCGCGGCGAAAAGGATGATGACGGCGAGGATGACGTAGCCGGCGAGGAAAACGCGTTCCGCGCGCGCGCGGCCGACCTTGGCCTCCTCCCAGTCCTCCTTGACGGCGGTCACGGCGGTCAGCCGGCGCGCGGTTTCCTCCTCCATGCGCTGATAGCCGATGAGATAGCCGCCGCCATAATCCGATATCTTCAAAATCACTCGGAACCGTTCGTAGCGACGCTCATCATTGACGCCGAAGCTGCCGGCGCCGGCCGGCTTCGTCGCAAGATCAGCCATGGTCTGGTGCGACGGCAGCCGGTAGCCGCCTGGCCTCACCTCCGCGCGGATTAGAATGGCGCCGGCGCCATCGAGAACGTAGAGCGCATCGAGGCCGCGAATGCCCGCCTGCGTCAGCAAATATTCGCGAAAGCCGATCGGCGTTCCCTCAAGACCGATGCCCAGCTCCTCGTTGCGGCGGATGTCGAAGGCGATCTGCTTCAACATCAGCTCCATCTCGGCCCGCTTGTATTCGATGAGGCCGTTCGCAAGGTCGCGCGCCGTGTTCTGGTATTTCTCGATCCGCTCGCCGAAGACGTCGTTGAGGCTCGAGCGCAGGATGGTGAACGCGAAAATGAAGGCGATGATGGCCGGGATGACCGCGAGCGCTGAAAAGAGCAGCACCAGCTTGAAATGCGTCGCCGAGCCCGCGAGCTGGTTCCGGCGGTTCGACCAGACATGCCAGAGCCGGGCCCCGATCAGCGTTGCGAACGCCGCCGCGATGACGACGTTGCCGACGATCAGGGCGATGAGGAGCGAGCGATCCGCGCGCTCGACCGAGGGTGAGAGCAGGAACCAGGCGGTCGCAAAGGCGACCATCGCCGCCCCGGCGAGCGCGGCGGCGGCGACCGTGTTCGACATCGCCCAGTCGGGCAAGAGATCGCGGGCGCGCCGAAAGGGCCCCGGGCTCGCGATCGACGCGCGCAAGGGCGTTTCCTTCGGACTGTCCGAACCGTCGCTGATTGCGCCCTCGCGACCCGTCTTCAGGCCCGAAACACGGACCGTCGGTTGACCCCACCCAGCAGACTCAAGGCCCCCCGGCCCCGCTGGCCCGGTGATATTGTTACAATTGTTGCCGGAAATCAACAGAAATGTTGCCTGAATGCCGCAGCAATCAGGCCGCCGCGGCGACACCCTGCTCCGCAACGCTTGCATAGAAGCGATCGAGCAACGCCAGGACTTCATCGGGGTCGGTTGACCGGCAAAGCTGCTGCTTCATCTCGCGCATCGCCTCGCCCGCGCGGGTCGGGAGTTCTGCATCGGCATAGGCGGCAAGATGCTTCCGGGCGACGCGGACGCCAAGGCCCTCGCCGTAATGCGCCAGCAGGTCGCGATAATGGCTGACCGCCGCCTGATGGCGACGATGCAGGGGCGGGAGCGCAATTCCGGCCGCGCCTGACGCCAGGGCCGCCGCGACGGCGCCGGCGAGCCAGGGCCGTCCGACGGCCGCGCGGCCGATCATGACGCCGTCCGCCCCTGACACCGCCAGCGCCGCCCGCGCATCATCGAGCGACCGGATGTCGCCATTGACGAAGACGGGGATCGAGACCGCTTCCTTCGTCGCCCGCACCGCGCGCCAATCGGCGGCGCCCTTGTAAAACTGGTTCCGCGTGCGCCCATGCACGGTGATGAGCGTCACCCCGGCCGCCGCGGCACGCCGGGCGAGGTCGGGCGCGTTGAGACAGTCGCGGTCCCAGCCGAGCCGCATTTTCAGCGTCACTGGCTTGGAGGTCGCCGTGACCGTCGCCTCGATGAGACGCGCCGCCATATCCGGCTCGCGCATCAGGGCCGAGCCGCACGCCTTGCCGGTCACCTGGCGCGACGGACAGCCCATGTTGATGTCGATGATGTCCGCGCCGGCCGCTTCCGCCAGCCGCGCGCCTTCCGCCATCCAGCGCTCCTCGCGGCCGGCAAGCTGGATGACGAAGGGCCGGATCGCCGGGTCGCCCTCGGCCCGGCGCAGGACATCGGGGCGCGCCTTCACCAGCTCGGCGCTCGCGACCATTTCCGAGACCACGAGCCCGGCGCCGAACGCTGCGCAGGCGCGTCTGAACGGCAGGTCGGAGACGCCCGACATGGGCGCGACCGCGACGGCGTTCGCAAGCGTGATGGACCCGATCCTCATCATCGGGGCTTCCGCTAGCCGTGAAAGCGAGCCATGAGAAGCCGCCGCAGGACGGATTCCAGAAGGGCCATGGCCGCAACGGTCGCCGCCATCATCGTCGCCGCCGGCCGTGGGGTCCGGGCCGGGACCGCCGGGCCGAAGCAGTATCGCGACCTCGCCGGCGAGACCGTCCTCGCCCGGGCCGCGCGCGCTTTTCTCGACCATCCCGAGATCGACAGCGTTCGGGTCATCATCCATGCCGATGACCATGATCTCTATGAACAATCGATCTCCAGCCTGAGAGGGCGTGTGAACTTGCTGCCGCCGGTGACAGGCGGCCGCGAACGGCAGGATTCGGTCCGCCTCGGGCTCGAAAGCCTCGCCGGCGATCCGCCCGGTCTCGTCCTCATTCATGATGCAGCACGCCCCTTCATCGATGCGGCGACCATCTCGCGCGTGATCGCCGCCGCGCGGCGGACCGGCGGCGCCATTGCGGCTTTGCCGGTCTTCGACACGATCAAGAAGGCCGACGGCGCGGCGGATCCGTCGATCGACGGCACGGTGCCGCGCGACCGGCTGTGGCGCGCGCAGACCCCGCAGGGGTTTGGCTTCGACGCGATCCTCGCCGCGCACCGCGCCGCGGCGGGCGAGACGCTGACCGACGACGCCGCCGTCGCCGAGCGGGCGGGCATGAAGGTCAGTCTCGTCGCCGGCTCGCCCGACAACATGAAGATCACCCAGGCGGAGGATTTCGGCATGGCGGAAATCCTCCTTGGACGGAAAAAAGCGATGGCCGAATACCGCACCGGGCATGGTTTCGACGTTCACGCGTTTGAGGACGGCGACGCCGTCATCCTTTGCGGCGTCGCGATCCCGCACGGGAAAAAGCTGAAAGGCCATTCGGACGCCGACGCCGGCATGCATGCGCTGACGGACGCCATTCTCGGCGCCATCGGCGCCGGCGACATCGGCGACCATTTTCCACCGTCCGACAACCGCTGGAAGGGAGCGCCTTCGCGCCTCTTCCTCGAGAAGGCGCGGGACCTCGTCGCCGGTCTTGGCGGCGCCGTCGTCCATTGCGACGTCACGCTGATCTGCGAAGCGCCGAAGATCGGTCCCCACCGGGCGGCGATGCGCGCTGCGCTGGCCGCGATCATCGGCGTTTCGCCCGACCGCATTTCCGTCAAGGCGACGACGACGGAGGAACTCGGCTTCACCGGCCGGCGCGAGGGAATTGCCGCGATGGCGACGGCGACGGTCCGGCTGCCCGCCTCCGGTTGACGATGAACGAACTCATCCGCACCAACGACCCGGCGCTCATTTCCTATGTCGAGGCGCTCTTGACGGAAGCCGGCCTGCCCTATCTCGTCGCCGACGCGCATATGAGCGCGCTCGACGGCTCGATCGGCGCCCTGCCCCGCCGCATCCTCGTCGAGAGCGAGCGTTCGGCCGAGGCGCGCCGCCTGCTCGCCGACGCCGATCTGGGGGCCGAACTGAGGCCGGTCAGAAAATGACGCAACCGCACCGCCTCTGGGACCTCGCCCAGCGCATCATCGACAAGGCGGGCGCCGAGGGCGTGATGCTGGCGGCGGCAGAGAGCTGCACGGGCGGCCTCGTTGCGGCGGCGATCACCGACGTCCCGGGCGCCTCGGCCGTGCTCGATCGCGGCTTCGTGGTCTATTCAAATGAGGCGAAGACCGAAATGCTCGGCGTTCCGCCGGCGATCATCGCCCGTCATGGCGCGGTCAGCGGTCCGGTCGCGCGCGCGATGGCGTCGGGCGCCTTGAAGAACTCGCGCGCCGACATCGCCGTCTCGGTCACCGGCGTCGCCGGGCCTTCGGGCGGCAGCGCGAAGAAGCCTGTCGGGCTCGTCTGGTTCGGCCTTGCCGTCCGCAGCGGGCCGGTGCGGATCGAAAGGCGCGTTTTCGCCGACCTTGACCGGAACCTCGTGCGGCTGCGGGCGGCGGAAACGGCCCTAGGGCTGGTGCTGAACGGGCTTTAGGCGGCGTTCGCCGTAAACCGCTTTCGCGCGGGCGACGAAGGCGTCGGACATTTTTGCGAACGCCTTGTCGAAAACCTGCTGGGCGGTCGCCTGCAGGATGAAATTGCGGAATTCAAAGTCGATGAGGAAGTCGATCGTCGATCCGCCCTCCGGCCGGTCGCGGAACATCCATTCATTTTTCAGCGTACGGAACGGTCCGTCGACATATTCCGCCGTGATGCGTCCCGAGGCCGCGTCGAGCGTCACCCGGCTCCTGAAGCGCTCGCGAAAAACCTTGTAAGCGACGACCATGTCGGCGAGCAGCGCGCCCTCGCCGCGCTCGACGATGCGCAAGGCGACGCACCAGGGAATGAAGTCGGGGTAACGCTCGACGTCGGCGACGAGCGCGAACATCTCCGCCGCGCTGTAAGAAACCTCCTGCGTCGTGCGCCGCGCCGTCACTTTTTCGCCGCGCGCGCCGCCTGCAGCTTCGCGAAATCCTCGCCCGCATGATGCGAGGACCGCGTCAGCGGCGAGGCTGAGACCATCAGGAATCCTTTCGCGCGCGCGATCGCCTCGAGCGAGGCGAACTCCTCCGGGGTCACGAACCGGTCGATCGCGGCGTGCTTTCGCGTCGGCTGGAGATATTGTCCGATGGTGATGAAGTCGACGCCGGCGACGCGCATGTCGTCCATCACCTGCATCACCTCCTCGCGGGTTTCGCCGAGGCCGACCATGAGGCCGGACTTGGTGAACATCGACGGGTCGCGTTCCTTCGCCTTCTGGAGGAGCCGCAGCGACTGGAAATAGCGCGCGCCGGGGCGGATCGGCGGATAAAGCCGGGGGACGGTCTCGAGATTGTGGTTGAAGACGTCGGGCCTTGACTCGATCACGATTTCGGCAGCCCCGTCCTTGCGCAGGAAGTCCGGCGTCAGGATCTCGATCGTCGTGCCGGGATTTTCCGCGCGGACGCGGCGCACGACGGCGGCGAAATGCGCCGCCCCGCCGTCTTCAAGATCGTCGCGGTCGACCGACGTGATGACGACATGCGCAAGTCCCATCGCCTTGACGGCGCTCGCGACCTTTGCGGGCTCATCGGCGTCGAGCGGGGCCGGAACGCCCGTCTTCACATTGCAGAACGAACAGGCGCGCGTGCAGACGTCGCCCATGATCATCATGGTCGCGTGCTTCTTCGACCAGCACTCGCCGATGTTCGGGCACGCCGCCTCCTCGCAGACCGTGTGAAGGCCCCGCGCCCGGACGATGTCGCGCGTCGCAGCGTAGCCTGCCGATCCCGGCGCCTTCACCCTGATCCAGTCAGGCTTGCGTTGCAGCGGCGTGTCAGGCCGGTTCCGCTTCTCGGGATGCCGGACCGGTTTTTTGTCGATGAGGGTCGTCATGGGGCCCGTCTAGCAGGCCGCAAGGGGCTTCGGTAGGCGGCGAATGCGCCGTCCGCGGTTCAGCAGAGCCGCGAGACCGTGTCGACGACTTCGTTGAGCGGGCGATGAATGACCGCGCCGTCGAGCGGCTCGCCGAGGGCGACGTTGATCGCCTCCCAGGCGTCGACCGACCGGATGCGGGCGGGGTCCTTGTCCGTCCGGGGCAGCTTCGACGCCTCGGTCGAGAACTTGACGATCTCGCGCGAGACCGGCAAGCGCAGCCAACGCCACACCCGGCGGTCGAGCTCGCCGTTGATATAGGCATTCCAGCGCTCGTCGCGATGGTCGCGGTCGATCGAGAAAAACAGCGTCTTGAAATCGCCGGCGTCGGCGAGAACGATGACGCCGTTCTCATGCTCGAAGAAGTGCGGCGGGCGCGACAGGTTGAGGAACGAGGATTCACCGAAGCCGCATTTGAGATCCGCCGCGGCGCGGCGCTTTTCGATCGATTTTTCCTCGAACTCGGCGACGAGGCCAGGCCATTCGCGCCGCCCGACGAGATAAAGCCCGAGCCCCGTGACCACGAGATAGCTGAGGCCGATCCGCAAAAGCTGCTCGGGGCCGCCCGCATAATAAGCGAACGCCATGACGAGCGGCGCGGTGAACGCGAAAGTCGCGGCGAGTGGACGCTTGAAGCCGATGAGGTCTTCGCGCGCGAAGTCCATGACGTTATCGACGAACTGCGCGGACTGCTTGAGACGAACCTCGACAGGCGCAGGAATGGCGACGCGATCGGTGCTGAGCATCTATCGTCTTCCTCAAATTCAGGAATGCTTTGCGCTCATCATGAACGCGGCGGGTTTCCGCGCGCTTTCCGCGCCCGGCTCAATCTGGCGAAAATTAGAGAAGAAACTTCCGAAAATTCAGGCCGTCTCGCTCCAGCGGACGACCTCGACGCCGCGCGCACGGCCGCTTTTCCAGACGCTGCGGACGACGCCGGCGAACTTGAAGGCCGGAATGAGAAGCGCGAACTCGTCAGACCAGTCGAGATCGTCGGAAAACTCGATGCGCATGCCGCCGAAACCGCGATCGCGGATGAGGCAGGACGCTTCGGACCCGGATCTGAAGACGGCGGTTCCGACGGCGTCGCCGCTGACGCGCGGCCAGCGCCTGGCGCAGCCTTGCGCCGGCGCGGGCGTCTCGGGCCGGCGGCTGCGCAGGAGGGTCCGCACGCGCGCATCGAGCCGGCGCCTCTCCTCGGCGAGGCGTCTTTGCTCGGCTTCGGCCGCCGCCCGTTTGCGGGCCTTGCTCTCGGCTGTCTCAAAAAGGGCCATATGCTTTCGCTCGGCGGCCCCGCGAGGGTGCGCCGCGCGCGCCGTTGCAGCAAATGCGCCGTCGGACGCCGGCGAGCGGCGTCCGCCTCAGAACCAGTAGGACTTGTTCAGACGCTGTATGAACAGCGGCGTCGAGGACGGCCGCATCTCAACGGTCCAGTTGAGCGGCTCCTTCAGCGACGCCGTTTCAGACGCCTCCTCGATCGCATAGCCTTCGCATTCGATCCGCACCCAGAGCGTGCCTGTCGCCGACCGGGCGGGAACGCCGGCTCGGATGATGAGGCTGTCGCCGCGCATCATCAGGTTGCCGCCGGCGTTGCGGAACAAGTTGAAGGTCTCGCCGGTGTCGGCGTTGTGCAGGCGCCCGCGCAGCGTGCCGCGGCGGATCATCTGGTCGATGTCGCTTGGAACTCCGTTCGCAAAGACGACGCGCAGTTCGACGACATAGCGGGCGGCCTGCTGGTCTTGCACTCTGATGACGGGGGCCTCGGCGGGCGCGGCTTCGGTGAAGGTTGCGCTCATGATACCGTCACTGCGCATCGCCTCGCGGGCGAAGGCGACGGGCTCGAGATCTTGCAAGGTCCCCGCGCCGGTCGAGCGCAGGCCGCTTGCAAGGTCGGCCGGCACCGCCGTCATCAGCACGGCGAGAAGCCCGAAGCCTTGCGCGAAGGCGCCCTGGCGGGTGATCGGCTGGAAATAGAGCGTCGAGCCGGCCCCGAGACCAATGAGCCCGACGACGACGACCCAGAGCGGCACCTGCCCGAAACCGAGAATGTCGCCGACCACCACCACCCAGCGGTTGATGGTGTAGAGCGCTGAAGCTTCGCCCTTCTGCTGGTAGTCGGTGACGAGCGCCGCAACGATTCCCGCCGCGCTTGCAAGGCCGAACCCCGCCATGTCGGCGATGCCGAATTCTCCGGGCGCCTTGATCCCGCGCTTCATCCCATAGGTTGACATGACGATCCCCTGAACTTTTCAACCCCTGCCCCGACAAAGAGTATTAACCGGTCGGCCGGTTGCAGCCTAGGGCGGGCGCGCCGCAGAGCGGCCCAAAAGCGGCGGCGGGGCCGGGTCCGGGGCTCAGCGTTTGCCCGCCGCCCAGCCCTCCGGCGGGCGGCCGCGCCCGAAATCGACCTCGAAAAGATGTTCGAGACTGGTCCGGGCAAGGCCTGCCTTCACGAAGTCATAGGGCGTCACGTTCACCGACTTCAGGATCGCCCGCTCGATGACGAGACTGCCGGTCAACTGCCCGGCGGCGATGTCGAGGTCGATGACATTGATGCAGCCGAGGTCCTGCTCGAAGGCCCCGATGGTCTTGAGACCGCCGCCGGTCGCCCAGCCGAGCAGGATGCGGTTGACGCCTTCATGGGCGACGATCAGGGCGGTTTTCCACAACGCCCCCTTGATCAGCCGTTCCATGGCGGCGGTGATTCGGATCTGCGCGCCCGCAAAGCTCTCCCCGTCCGGCAGGAAGCGCGCGCCGTCGGTGCCGGCCGCGTCAAAAGAGAAGGCGAGCCGGGCGGCAAGCTCCTCGCGGCTGTCGGCGACGAGCCAGCCGCTCTTGAGCTCCTCAAGGCCCTCGTCAGCCTGCGTCGCCGGGCCGTTCCGGCCCTCAAGAACGATGGCCGCCGTCTCCATGGTGCGCGGCAAGCCGCTATGGACGGCGATGTCGAAGGGAATGGCGGCGAGCGCGTCCCGCGCCGCGGCCGCCTGCGCCCTGCCCGTCTCGGTCAGGCGGACGCTCCGCGGGTCTGTGATGCCGGGAGCGAAATAATCGACATGCCCGTGGCGCATCAGATAGACCCGACGCCTGCCCGTTCCTTGCATGCCGCCTCCTCGAAAAGGACCCCGCTTAGCGGCGCGATTTCCGCCTGTCACCGCTCGCGCCGGCGGAAAAGCGGTGTTAGACTCGACTCGGGGATTTGGTGGGACGAGGGGCTCGTCAACGGCTATGAAGTTGCGTCCGCCGCCGATGTTTGCGTGCGCCTTCCTCGCGCTCGCGGGCGTTTACGGGGCTGTCTACGGCGTCACCGTGTGGAGCAATCCTGACGCCGCCGAGAGCCGTTTTGAGGCGCTCCGGAAGGGGGGCTATCCGAGCCTTGCGCAGGCGCATGGCGAGCGCGTGATCGTGCTGCGCCAGCGCGACGGCGCGACGGACGACGCGCTCGCCCCGTTCAAGGCCGAGGTCGCAGCGACCGTCGTCGAGGCGCGCCGCTACGCCCGCGGCGCGGAGCTTTACGAACAGGCGCTCGCGTCCGGCTGGGCGAAGTCCCTCGACGTCGTCGAC
>JBKBLR010000018.1:47701-51683 GCA_046296195.1 Parvularculaceae bacterium
GCGAAGGACGTGGCGCGCGCGGCCTCGGTCTACGCCGAGTTTCTCGAGCTGGCGGGCGATGAGGCCTCACGCGCCGAAGCGGCGGACGACAAGTCGCTCCAGTCTTTCTACGCGGGCCTCGTCGCCGCCGCCGGCGTCCTGTTCACCGAGACGCTGAAGCCGACCGGCAATCCGGAATATTTCACCGGCGCGCGCGAGGTGAAGCTCGCGGCGGCGAAGGACCTCTCCTCGCTCGGCGCGTTCTACGCGCTGAAAGAGGATGGGCTCTATGCCGCGGCGGGGCTGTTGTCGTCAGCCCACGCCGTGCGGTCGGACGTTCTTGGCGCCAATCATCCGGATACGGTGCAAATTGCGCTGATGCTCGGCCCCGTCTACCAGCGCATGGGCCGGCTCAACGACGCGGAGAAGCTCTATCTCGACGCCTTCCACGCGCAGGAGAAAGCCAAAGGCGCGAACAATCCCGAGCTCTCTCTCTACATCAAGCTGCTGGCGGGCGTTTACGAGCAGCAGGGCCGCGCGACGGAGGCCCAGGCGCTCAACGAGCACATGCGCACGCTGTTCCGCGACGCTTTCGGCGCGCAGCGCTACTCAGCAAACCGGGTGCGCGACCGCCGTCTCGACATCGACCGTCCGGTCTCCCAGCAATTCCCGCTGCCGGCGGACTACGCCCCGGCCGATCTCGTGCCGGCGGCGCGCTTTTCGATTCCGCTTTCCAAGAGCGCCGACGTCGAGGAAATGAAGCTGCGGCTCGCCGCCGACCCCGATGACGATCCGCGCGAGGAAAACCTGCCCGCGCGCCTCGCCCAGCTCATCTCGCTGTGTCGCGCGGAAGCGGGCGAGACGATTTCGCTGCGTTCGGGCTACCGTTCCTATGCGACGCAGCGTGAGCTTTATGCGCGCATCGGATCGCTCGGCACGGTGACGCCGCCGGGCGTCTCGGAGCACCAATTGGGGCTCGTCGCCGATATCGACGTCGCCGGCCGCCTGATGCGCCAGAGCGACAAGTCTTACCAGTGCTTTGAGGAAAACGCCTTCCGCTTCGGGTTCATCCTCTCTTATCCGCCGGGCAACAATTACCTGCCGGGCAAGGACACATACGAGCCCTGGCACTGGCGCTATGTCGGCATCCGCACCGCGCAGCTTTATCGCGAGGCCGGGCCCCTCAACAAACCGCAGGAATTCCTCGCCGCGCTGCCCTGCTATCAGGAACGGGCGATGGCGGGCGGCTTCCCCTCGGCGGGCGAGGCTGATCTCTGCCTTGAGGATGCGACGCTGCTCGCGGCCTCGGCGAAGACGGACGCGAAAGCCTCGTCGTCGAGCCATGGCGAGGATCCAGCGGCCCGGAAATTGAACAATTTCGGCGGCGGCGGCGGGCAGTAACCCAAAACGCTCCTGAACCGGCCGTCATGCGCGGACCGGCGGACATGATTAACCACGATTTGGCTCAGGCCCTGCGGGCGCGGATCGCGTGGATCGCGGCGGACGGGCGCGCTGTCCCGCCGGCTTTCGTCGATGCAGCGAAGGCCGCCTGCTACGCCATCGTCGCGCCGCCGCAACGGGCCGACATCGCCGTCGTCGATCTTTATGGCGCCGATCCCGGCGCGGCGGCGGCCCTCGACGCGGTCGCGGCCGCGCGGCGCCTCGCGACAGGCGCGGGTCTCGTCATCGCCGCGGATGCAAGCCTTTCGACCGAAGAGCGGCGGCGGCTCGCCCGGCTTGGCGAAGCCGTTTTCCTGCGCGCGAGCGTCGAGCCGCTCATCGGCGCCGTCCGTGAGCGGCTGCGGCTCGCCAATCTCGCTGATGAGACGGGAGACCGCCTCAAATCGCTCGTCGCCGACGGGCATGCCGTCGGCTTTTCGCCGTCGCCCCCGAAACCGCAAGGCGAGGTGCTCGTCGCCGGCAAACCCTCGCCGGTCGCGCTCGCCGCGATGAATGCGCTCCGTGCGGGGCGCCGGACGCCCGTGTCCGTCTTCACCGCAGGCCAGGCGATGCGTGCGCTCGATCATGGCGCGTTTGACGGCGCCGTCTTCATTCCATCCGACGAGAACGATCTCCTGATCGCGCTCGCGCGCGCGTTGAGACGTCATCGCGATCACCGCCGCCTGCCCGTGATCATTCTGTCGCGCGATGAAGACCTCCTCGACCGGCGCGCGGCCAAGGACGGTCTTGAGGCGATGGCCGCGGACCGCGCCGGCGACGACCTCGCCCGCCGGCTCGAGACGATGACGCGCCGCGCAGGGATGTCCGCCGCGATGCGCGCCTTTCTGCGCTCCGCGCAGGGATCGGGCGGCGCCGGCGGGGCGTCAAGCCCGCGCCTCTTCGCCCTTCACGCGACCTGCGTCGGTCGTCGCGCGGACGAGACGGAGCGGACGCTTTCCTTCGTCGCGCTGTCCCTGACGCCGAGATCGGGCCGATCGGCCCCGGCGCGGGCCGTCCTCGAGGAAGCGCTGCGGACGACGGCGCGCCTCGTGCGGGCCGAGGACATGATCGCAAGGCTCACGACCTCGACGATCGTCGTGATGCTGCGGGCGACGCGCGGCGCTGACGCCGAGCGCGTCGCGCGCCGTCTCGAGGGCGTCGTCACCGGCGTCCAGCCGCGCGCGACTCTCGACCTCTTCAACGTCGCCTCCGCCGCCGTCGAGCGCGCGCCCGGAACCGAGCTCGAACGGGTCATCGCCGCCCTCATCGCCGAGATGCGCCAGCGCCGGAACACGGCTGCGCGGGCCTGAACGGCCTCTCAACGATCGACCCCGGTCACGGGAAGGCATCCCCGCTGCGCTGCGGGCGCGCGGCCGCACTTTCGAGGGTGCGATCGGTCAAGGCCATCGCACCCTCGCCTCAGGCGGCCGCCGCAATCTCGGCGAGGGTCGCCAGAATTTTCGCGCATCCTTTGAGGCGCGCCTTTTCATCCGGCCAGGTCTGCTGGAAGACGAGCTTCTGGTCGGGCCGCAGCTTGATGTCGAGCGGCGTCGTCGAAATGAATTTGACCAGTCCCGCCGGGTTCGCGAACTTCTCATGGCGGAAGCAGACGACGGCGCCTTTGGGCCCTGCGTCGATTTTCGCCGCGCCGGCGCGCCGGCAAAGATCCTTGATCTTCACGATCTCGAGAAGCTGGCCGACCTCCGCCGGCATCGGACCGAAGCGGTCGACGAGCTCGGCCGCGAAAGCCTCGATGTCGCGGTCCTCGCGCAGATCGCCGAGCCTTCGGTACAGCCCCATGCGCACATTGAGATCCGAAACATAATCTTCCGGAATAAGAACGGCGATGCCGACATTGATCGAGGGCGACCATTGATCATCGCCCGCGCCCTCGCCGCCCTTGAGCTCGAGCACAGCCTCTTCAAGCATGTGCTGATAGAGTTCGACGCCGACTTCCTTCACCTGACCCGACTGCTCCTCGCCGAGCAGATTGCCGGCGCCGCGAATGTCGAGGTCGTGGCTGGCGAGCGTGAAGCCGGCGCCGAGGGTGTCGAGCGACTGCATCACTTTGAGGCGCCGCTCGGCCGCCGGCGTCAGCGTCTTGCGGGGCGAGGTCGTCAGGTAAGCATAGGCGCGCAGCTTCGACCGGCCGACGCGGCCGCGCAGCTGGTAGAGCTGCGCCAGACCGAACTTGTCGGCGTGATGGATGAGGATCGTGTTGGCGGTCGGAATGTCGAGACCGGATTCGACGATCGTCGTCGACACGAGCACGTCAAACTTGCCCTCGTAGAAGGCGTTCATGATGTCTTCGAGCTCGCCGCCGCCCATCTGGCCGTGCGCGATCTTGAACTTCACTTCCGGGACCTGCTCGGTCAGGAACTCCGCGATCCCGTCAAGGTCGGAAATGCGCGGCGCGACGTAAAAGCTCTGGCCGCCGCGGTAATGCTCGCGCAGCAGCGTCTCGCGCGCGACGACCGGATCGAAGGGCCCGACCGTCGTCCGGACCGCGAGGCGGTCGACCGGCGGCGTCGAGATCAGCGAGAGATCCCTGATGCCGCTCATC
>JBKBLR010000019.1:0-50193 GCA_046296195.1 Parvularculaceae bacterium
ACCGCTGGTATTATCTCTACAGCCTCGACGCCTCGCGCGCCTTCTTCAAGCCGAAAATCACTGCGCGCACCGTCATCGAGTTCCAGTTTGACGAACAGGGCAAGGTCGCCGCCGTCAACGAGATCGGCCTCGCCGACGGCGTCGACGTGAAGATGGCCTCTCGCGAGACGCCGACCCGCGGCAAGGAGCTCGGCTTCTGGGAGCAGCTCCTCGGCAATGTCGGCCAGCTTCCGGCGGGCGGTCTCGGCGGGCAACAAGGCAATGGTCCTCCGAATTAGGATGGTCGCTTCGGATCCGCTTTCATCCATTTGATGAGCGGAATGGCGGGCAAGGACCAACCAATGCCCGCCAGCGCAAAATAGAGCAGTTGCGCCAGCCAGTGCGCGGGGACGAAATCCGCGAGCGCGACGGCGCCTGCGACATAGGCGCAAAGACCGGCGAGGAGCGCCGCTGTTCCAACAAGTTTTTTCAGGCGCGGGATCATCGGCCTCGCTCCGCGACGGCGCGCCGCATGCGCGCCCGTCGTTCCGGGACTAAAGAAACGTCATGGCCTCTGCAATCAACCGCAATAATGACGCTGTCGCGACATGGCTTTTCGCCATGTGCGCCCTTGTCGCCCTGATGATTGTCGTCGGCGGTGCGACGCGCCTTACTGATTCGGGATTGTCGATCGTCGAATGGCGTCCCGTGACCGGCGCGATCCCGCCGCTCAGCGAAGCCGACTGGCTCGCCGAGTTCGAGAAATACAAGACGATCCCTGAATACCATCAGGTCAATCTCGGCATGTCCCTGTCCGAGTTCAAGCGGATTTACTGGTGGGAATGGGGGCACCGGTTTCTCGGCCGCGGCATCGGCGCAGCGTTCTCCATCCCGCTTGTCTTCTTTGCCGTGACGCGCCGACTTGACCGGGCGCTCGGCATAAAACTCTGCGGCCTATTCCTGCTTGGCGGGCTGCAGGGAGCGCTCGGCTGGTGGATGGTGTCGAGCGGCCTTTCGGAGCGCGTTGATGTCAGCCAGTACCGCCTCGCGGCCCATCTCGGGCTCGCTCTCGTCCTCTTCGCCGCGATGCTATGGCTGGCGCTCGATCTTAAGGCGCCGCGCGCCCGCGGCGCCCGGCATCGGCTGGCGCCCTTTGCGGTTGGGCTCCTCATCGGCGTCTACGCGCAAATGATGCTCGGCGCCTTCGTCGCCGGCCTGCGCGCGGGGCGCGTCTACAACACCTGGCCGCTGATGGACGGACGCTTCTTCCCGGAGGCCTATTTCAGCGGGGCGCCGGGCTTCGCCGACCTTTTTGAATCGGCGGCGGCGGCGCAGTTCAATCATCGCCTCGGCGCCTATCTTCTCTTCGCGGCGGCGCTCGCAATGATGATCGCCGCGCGCAAGACGCGGCTCGCAGGCCGCGCGCAGATGCTGTTTGCGCTCGTCGCCGCTCAGGCCGCGCTCGGCGTCTGGACGGTCGTCGCCGGAACGCCGCTCGCGCTCGGGCTCACCCATCAGGCGCTGGCGATTCTCGTCCTGTCATCGGCGATTTTTCTCGTTCACGGCTCGATGACCTCGATCGAGATGACGCCGTCTTCCTCGACCGTTGCTTTCGGCGCGCGCGGATCGGCGACGGCGGCGACGGGAAGCGAAAGCGCGCCCATCACGCCGTTCCAGGGGACGAGCCTCACCGGCGCGCCGCCGTCCGATGTAACCACGGCGAGCGCGCCATCGCGGTAGACGCCGCCGTAATTCGCCGAGCCGATGACGATGCGGCTCGCCGCCGCGACCGCGCCAAGATCGAACGTCGCCTTGATGCGAACGGCGCCGAGCGCATGGCCGTCTTTCGCATCGAAAAGGCTGATCACGCCGGACGCTGCGTCGAGAAGCGCGACCTGCGTGACTGGCGCGCCGGTCTCGTCGCGGCCGATCGCAAGAGCTGCGGACGAAGGCGACATCCCGGCGGGGAGCGCGATCCCGAAAACGGCGCCGGTTTTGGGATCGATGCGCCGGACTGCACCATCGCGGCTGACAACGATGATGCTGTCGTCGCGGGGGTCGACCGCACAGGCGACAGCGTCGCCGGGCGCTGCGAGGGCGCGCGCCGGGCCAAGCTCGGCGCCGTCGCCACTGATGGTCAGTGCACGGACCGAAAGCCGGCCGCCTGAGATTGCAACGATCGCGGGCGCGGCGCCGCCGCCGGCGCAGAAAGCGTCGGCGCGCAAGCCTGCATCGCCGAGCGCGACGGGGTCGAACCCGGTTCCGTCCGGGTGAATCTGAAAGAGCCGCAATGCGCCGTCGCCGGCGGCAAGGAGATAGCCAGCAGCCTCCACGCCGACGCCGGCATAGACGACCTCGATGCCGTCGGCGCCGACCGGAATCTTGAAGACCTCTTGGCCGGTTTCGATCCGGTAGGCCGAAACGTCAGCCTCGCCCGCTGCGAGAAGAAGGCTCTCGAACGCGACGGCAGGGTGCGACCAGAACGCGGCGTCACTCACCCGTCGCCCTTCCGCGCCAAATGAATCCGCGGCGGCGACCTCGGCGACCGGCGTTTGGGGCGCAAGTTCAGGCGCTTTCTCGGTGCGGCTGCAGGCGGCGATCAGGACGGCGGCGAGCGGATAAACGGCGAAACGCATGGGCACTCCAGCGGCGGCGCTGGCGGAATAGCAGGATTTCCGGTCGGGCGCCCCGGCCTGAAGCTTTTGCCGGTGCCAGAATACCACACTCCTTTTTTGCAGATTTCTTCGCTATTGCCGCGCTGGCCGATTGACGCAGCGGTAAGCCCGCGCTATCCGCCGACCCCGAACTGGCCGGGATGCGGGCGATCGCCCCTCCCGGCCTTCCTCTGACCGAAGGAAAACGGCCATGAAGACCTATTCCGCCAAGGCCGCGGATGTCGACAAGAAGTGGGTACTGATCGACGCCGACGGCCTCGTCGTCGGGCGGCTTGCCTCCGTCATCGCCATGCGGCTCCGGGGCAAGCACAAGCCGATGTACACGCCCCATGTCGATTGCGGCGACAATGTCATCGTCGTCAACGCCGGCAAGGTCGCCCTGACCGGCGACAAGCGCCGCCAGCATAAGTTCTTCTGGCACACCGGCTTTCCGGGCGGCATCAAGGAACGCCGCGCCGAGGAGATCCTCGACGGCCGGTTCCCAGAGCGCGTGCTTGAAAACGCCGTGCGCCGGATGATGCCGAAGGACAGTCCGCTCGCGCGCGGCCAGATGTCCAATCTCAAGATCTACGCCGGCCCGGAACATCCGCATGCCGCGCAGAATCCGCAAAAGCTCGACGTCGCCGCCTTGAACGCGAAAAATCACAGGGACGCCTAATCCATGAGCGCCACGTCTTTTGAAGACCTGAAATCCGTCGCCGCCGAAGCGGGCCTTTCCGCCGCGCAGCCGGAAATCATCCGCGAGCCGAAGATCGACAAACAGGGCCGGTCTTATGCGACCGGCAAGCGCAAGACCGCCGTCGCGCGGGTCTGGATCAAGCCGGGTCGAGGCAAGATCGTCGTCAATGACAAGGATCACACCGAATATTTCGGCCGCGCGGTCCTGCAGATGATCATCAAGCAGCCGCTCGTCGCCGCCGACCGCAACGGCCAGTTTGACGTGTTCTGCACGGTCGAAGGATCGGGCCCCTCGGGGCAGGCGGGCGCCGTCCGCCACGGCATCGCACGCGCGCTCACCTTCTACGAACCGGGGCTTCGCGGCGTTCTCAAAGCTGGCGGCTTTCTCACGCGCGACAGCCGCGCGGTCGAGCGCAAGAAATACGGCCGCAAGAAAGCTCGCCGTTCGTTCCAGTTCTCGAAGCGCTAGGTTTCAGAGGCTGTTCAATCGAAAACGCCCCGTCAAACGGGGCGTTTTTTTTGGGGATTGCGATGCGCGTTTACATGGACCCCATCGAATATTCGCAGATCACCGCGGCAGTCACTGCGATGCAGCCGAAACGGCTTCTCGAATGGGGCTCCGGCGGATCGACGGTCGATTTCCTCAAGCGCTACGCCTCGATCGAAAGATTGGTGTCGATCGAGCATCATCCGCTCTGGTTCGAAAAGGTCAAAGCCGCGGTTTCCGATCCGCGCCTTGCGTATTTCCTGAAGGAGGGCGCGTCAGAAGAGCCGAAGCCGGAATTTTTCGGCCTCTATACGGCGAAGCGCGCCGCCTGGCGCCGGCGCGCCGAAACTGACCGCAGCATCTTCAAGGACTATGTCGAGCATCCGGCCACCCTGGGGCTCACCTTCGACTGCATCTTCGTCGACGGCCGCGCGCGAAACTTTTGCATCGAGACGGGCTGGGACCTTCTCGATCGCGGCGGTCTGATGATCATCCATGACGCGCAGCGCGAATTCTATCATGCGACGATCGCGAAGATGGGTGCGGCGACTTATCTGACGCCGTGGCGACACGGTCAGGTGTGCCTGCTGCCGAAGCGTTGATTCGAAAAGCGCGACGCCGCGCCGGAGGCTCGATCTTGACGCTTCGGCCCGTCATCCGGGTTCGGACGGTGTCGTTATCGTCGCCTTGGAATGATCGCTTCGGGGCTCCCGCCGCCGGGCGCCTCGACCTCCGAGGCGTTTCGGGCGGCTGAGGCGCGGGTGCGCCGTGGTTGAGGCTTTCGCTGCGAGCGATGCGGGTGTTTCGCGCCGCCTCGCCTGACGCCAAGAAGTTTCAATGACTTTACGGGCGGCGGGCGCTTGATCGGGCAGCCGGGTGCGAACAGCGGATGGGCCTTTGGAGGCGGCGGGCGTCAGGATAAAATCGTTAAAGGATCCTGCGATGGGACGGACCAAACCTCGGGGAGAGGGTTCATGCGCTCAGTCTTTTCAATGAACCTGCTGGCGCTGACGGCGCTTGCGGCATGCTCGCAACCGACGGGGGCGGACGGCGCGCCGCCAGCCGCCGATACGGCCTCAACGCCAGCCGACGCGAGCGCCGCGGCGACAGGGGCGACAGGATCGGCGGGAGGCGGGACAGCGCGGCGGCCGGGCGGAGGGCTGATCGCAGAACCTTCGGGCGTCGAGGGCGTGCTCTCGATCACGATCAGATGGTCGGCGAGAACCGTTGTCGGCAAGCCGGAGGAGGGACAAACAACCACCGTCTACAACCGGATCGCCCGGCTCGAATGCCCGGTCACGTCGAGCGATGCGACGCCCTATTCCTATTTCGCTGCGCTCGATAATCCGAGCGGCGATCCGCTTGCTGAGACCGGCGCCTATCAGCCGTGGTTCAATGAGGAGTGCGCCGGCACGCTGACGATTGACGACACCTATCATTTCGATGATCCGACGACCGCCGGGCCGGAGCCTGTGGTCAGCACGACGGGGACGAGACCGCTCGAGACCTCCGACACGCCCCTCACCGTCGAGACCGATTTGAACCGGGCGCGGACGCGCTACCTGTTCATTTCTCCGAGCGCCGACGGCTTTCAGCAACACGCGGCGGAAGGCTATCCGGCCAAGCTCGTCTCCGCCTCGGCGGCGCCAATGGCGACGATGGACTTCACGCTCGAAGGGCCCATCGGCGACGGCAAACAGGAAGTCGCGGTCGAAGGCGGCAAGCTCAATGTCGACTGGACGTTCATCCGCGGACGTCCGAAACCCTGAGCGTCGCCTGTCGCCGTGCGAGCTATTTCACCACGATTTCTTTCGCGGCGAAATTGTTGATCTCGTCGATCTCATCGACGCGGCACCAGCGGGGCAGGGGCCCAGGATCGGTCGGCGCAAAGCAGCCGTCCGCCATGAAGTCGACCATCTCCTTCACGACCGGCGGCTTTTGCGGACCGACTGGCGTCGTCGGCATGTTCGAGGCGCCGAAACCGAAGGTCAGATAGCCGATCCATTCGACGGCGCCGCCGGGCGGCAATTGCTGGCGCGTCCACAGGCCGCCGCAGGCGGGCGGCGATCCGGCGACGCGCTGGGCCTCCGTCAGCGGGCAGGCGGTCAGCAGCACCGGGCGGCGCGGCCAGCGAAGGAAGGCCATGACGGGAAACTCGCCCGCCGCCGCCTCGCCGACATTCTTTACACGGATCGAAACCTTGGCGCTCGCAAGCTCGTAACCCATCGTCTTCACCTGTTCGACGATGAGATCGGCGCGGCTGACCGGCCCGGCGAGGATCGACAGAGGCGCGCAGCGCCGGTTGTTGCCTTCGTCCGCCTCGGCGACGAGGTCCTCATCATCGACCTCGGCGCAGACGTAATAGGGGCCCGCTTTGAGGCCGGACGGCGCGAGGACGGTCTGGTCCTGCCAATTCTTTTCCCCCGGACCCATGGGATCGTCGCCCGGCAGCGACCAGGCGAACAACGGTTTGACCGGCGCGGGATCGGCCTCGCGGGTGAAAAGACCGATGGCGACGCCGGCGGCGATGGGCGCGCCATAAGCGTCCGCGACCGGCTTATTGCCGGCGTTCGTCACTTCCGAACGGATGCTGACGGGCGCGCCGGGCGCGACGGCCGCAGGGGAAACCGCAAGATCGCTGACAACAAGGTCAGGCCCGGAGGTCGCGCAGGCGCCAAGCGCCAACGCCGCAATCAATGCCGGAGTCCGGAAACGCCCCATGATCCGCCCCTCAACGCCCCATGGCTTGACCCCATGGCTTGAAGAGTGCGCCCGCGGGCGGTGCACGGTCAAGTTTTCGGAAGAAGCCCTATTCCCCGGGCTTCTTGGGGATCGACCGGTCGTTGCTGCGGGGCTTGGGGGACCTGATGAAGGCGCCGAGGAATTCGTCTTCCTCGGTTTCGCGCAGGCGCCGGAACAGGCTGTCGGCGCGGGCCTTCCGCCGCATCGGGGTCTCGCCCAGCTGCTGGAACAGTTCCTCGACCGTCAGGCTTTTCGCCCGCCTCATGCCCCGCCCCTTGGATCGCCCGGTCCGTGTCGCCCGGGTGATTCGCACGGTGATTCGCAATCATTAACGAATGGTTAACGATGGCGCCCCCAACGACGGCGCTCCAGTCATCGGCCGAGCCCGCCGAAAAGCGCATATTTCGTGTGGATGTAATCCTCGATCCCGTATTTCGACCCCTCGCGGCCGAGCCCTGAATCCTTGACGCCGCCGAAGGGCGCGACCTCGGTCGACAGGATTCCTTCGTTGATCGCGACCATGCCGTATTCGAGCTTTTCCATCACGCGGAAGGCGCGGGCGAGGTCCTTGGTGAAGAAATAGCTCGCAAGGCCGTATTCGGTGTCGTTCGCCATCGCGATCGCTTCTTCCTCGGTTTCGAATTTGAACAGCGGCGCAACGGGGCCGAAGGTTTCATCTTTCGCGATCAGCATCGCCGGCGTCACGTCGCGCAGGACCGTCGGCTCGAAGAACGAAAGGCCCCTGGCGTGGCGCTTCCCGCCGGCGATGACGCGCGCGCCTTTCGAGGTCGCGTCCGCGATATGCTGCTCGACCTTGAGGACCGCGCTGTCGTCGATGAGCGGGCCCTGATCAACGCCCTCATCAAGGCCGTCGCCGACTTTCAGCTTCCCGGCGGCGGCGGCGAACTTCTCGGCGAAGCGGTCATAGATGCCCGCCTGCACGAGGATCCGGTTCGCGCAGACGCAGGTCTGCCCGGAATTGCGGTATTTCGAGATCATCGCGCCTTCGACGGCGCGGCCCAGATCGGCGTCGTCGAAGATGATGACGGGGGCGTTGCCGCCGAGTTCCATCGACACTCGCTTCATGTGCGACATGGCCTTGGAGGCGAGCGCCTTGCCGATTTCGGTCGAGCCGGTGAAGGTGATCTTCCGGACTTTCGGATTCTCGCACATCTCGTCGGCGATGGCGGCGGCCGAGCCCGTGATGATGTTGAGGACGCCCTTCGGCACGCCGACCTCGTCGGCGATGGCGCCATAGGCGGTGGCGGAGAAGGGCGTCTGGCTCGCCGGCTTGGCGACGATCGTGCAGCCGCTCGCCAGCGCGGCGGCGGCCTTGCGCGCGATCATCGCGGTCGGAAAATTCCACGGCGTGATCGAGCCGACGACGCCGACCGGCTCCTTGGTGACGATGATGCGCTTGTCGGGCCAGGGCGAGGGAATGACGTCGCCATAGATGCGCCGCGCCTCCTCGCCGAACCATTTGAAGAAGGCGGCGGCGTAGGCGACCTCGCCTCTCGCCTCGCGCAGAGACTTGCCCATTTCGATCGTCAGGATGCGGGCGAGCGGTTCCTGATGGTCCATCAGCGCCTGATAGAATTTGCGGCAGATGTCGGCGCGCTCGTTCGCGGTCTTCTCGCGCCAGAGCAGAAAGGCGCCGTGCGCGGCCTCGATCGCGGCGGCCGTTTCCTTCCGCCCGAATTTCGGAACGGAGCCGATGATCTCGCCCGTCGCGGGATTGTTCACCTTGATGCGATCGGGGCCGCCGACCCATTGGCCGTTGATGTAGCAATCTTCGCGGAAAAAGCGGCTGTCAGGCATGGCGGTCACGGGCGAGGTCTCCTTTGGTCGCCGCCCTGATAGACCCAATGCGCGGGCGTTGGAACTGCGTCCCGCCCTTGGCTTGAACGCCGCTGCGGCCGACAATGCCGGCGAGGCAGCAGAACAGACCGATCCCGCCATGACCGTCCGCTACGACATGAAGGATGACGCCGTCGCGCTCATCACCCTCAATCGCCCGCAGGCCCTCAACGCCTTCAACGCCGACATGCGGCGGGACCTCCTCGAGGCGGTGGCGAAGGCCTCGGCGGACGCGGCGGTGCGGGCCTTCATCATCACCGGCGAGGGACGGGGGTTTTCGGCGGGCGCCGACGTCACCGACGTTTCCGGAACCCGGACGGTCGAGGACGTCCTCAACGCCGAATACGGCGCCTTCCTCTCGATCATCCAGGGCTGCGACAAGCCGGTGATCGCCGCCATCAACGGCCCGGCCGCCGGCATCGGCATGACGCTCGCCCTGACCTGCGATCTCCGTGTGATGGGCGCGGACGCTTATCTGATGAGCGCCTTTGCGAATATCGGCCTCATTCCGGACGGCGGGCTCTCTTGGCTGCTCACGCAGGAAGTCGGCTATGCGCGCGCCTATCAGCTGGCCATCGAGGCAGAGAAGATTTCGGCCGAGCGCGCGCTTGCTCTCGGGCTCGTCAATCGGGTGACGCCGACGGCGGAGGTCGTTGCAAACGCCGTCGAGTGGGCGAAGTCGATCGCGAGGCGCGCGCCAATCGCGATGAACCTGACGAAGCGCACGTTCCGCGCGGCGGCCCAGGCGGGGCTTAAGAATGCGATGGCGCTCGAGGCGATGCTGCAAAAGACGGCGATCGCGTCGGAAGACTGCCGAGAGGGCGTGATGGCCCTGATGCAAAAGCGCAAGCCGGAATTCAAAGGCCGCTGAGGATCCGTTCGCCGAAAAAGAGCGCGATGAAGCCTGCGGCGCACAACCCCGGACCGAAGGGAAGCGCCTTGTCGGACGTCGCCAGTCCGCGCAGCGCGGCGAAGGCGAGCGTCATTGCTGCGGCGATGAAGATGACGAGGGGCAGCAAGGTCCAGCCCGTCCAGGCGCCGATCGCCGCCAGGAGCTTTGCATCGCCGAGCCCCAGTCCGTCCCGGCCGCGCAGCTGGTTGTAGGCTGCGCCGATCGCCCAGAACACGAAAAATCCCGCCGCGGCGCCGATCACCGCGCCCGCCGGCGTGACAAAGACGCCGAAGAAATTGGCCGAAAGTCCAAGGGCGATCAGCGGCAGCGTGATCGCATCCGGAAGATAGCCCGTCTCGAGGTCGATGAAGGCGAGGGCGATTAGCGCCATCGCAAAGACAGCGGCGAGGAGCGCGCTCAACGTCCATCCGAATAGAATCAGGGCGATTATCGC
This sequence comes from Parvularculaceae bacterium, assembly GCA_046296195.1. GTDB lineage: Bacteria > Pseudomonadota > Alphaproteobacteria > Caulobacterales > Parvularculaceae > Amphiplicatus. The sequence continues at coordinate 9,765 of JBKBLR010000019.1, forward strand.
AGTCACGCCGGCCAGAAGTTCGACCAGCGGATAGCGGACCGCTATCGGCGCGCCGCAGGCGGCGCAGCGGCCGCGCTGCAAAAAATAGCTTGCGAGCGGAACAAGATTCCAGAAGGCGAGCGGCGCCTTGCAGGCGGGACAATAAGACCGCGGTGCGACGAGGTCTCCGCGCGGCGGCGCATCGACAAGTCCCCACATCGCCGGCCCGCGAAAGATCACGACATTGAGGAAGCTGCCGACAGCGGCGCCGGCGATGAAGACCGTGGCGAACGAGACACTTTCCGCCACCTTGTTCACCCTCCCAAGCGCCGCTGCAAGCGATCAATTCGAGATTGAAGACATGGGCAATCGATCGCAAGAAAAGGAAATTTTCACCACACTGCGCAATCAATGCGTATAGCGGATTCTGACCGCGATCTTCGCTTCATAAAAATGAAAAAAATAAGTCACCGCGCTGTCATGCGCGGTCGATAGCAGCCCAACCCGTCGGCGGCGCGTGGGGCGTCGCGATTTCGTTCAACAGGGCGTCAGCAAACCCTCGGGGGTCGGTCTTCATGCGCATTTTCCGTCAGTCCAGAACGCTTCTTCTCTCCGCCGGCGCGGCGCTCGCGCTTGCAGCATGCACCCAAGGCGAAAACATCGCCTCGCCGGGGCCGACCAATCCCGGCACGCCGCCGGGCGGTGGCGGTGGCGGTGGCGGCGGCGGGGGCGGCGGCTCGGGCGTTTGCCCGACGGGCTTTGCGACCGGGGCCCCTGTAGGCGGCCTTACGACATGCAATATTTCCGGGACGATTCTCTCGAACCTCACTCTTCCTGCCGTTCCCGGCATCGCCTATCGCCTCAACGGCCGCGTCGATGTCGGCGTTGATATCGGTGCGGACGGGTTGAAGACCGGCGGCGCGCGAGCGACGCTGACGATCGATCCGGGCGTGATCGTGTTCGGCAGCTCCGGCGCCGACTACCTTGTCGTCAATCGCGGGTCGCAAATTGTCGCTGACGGCACGGCCGCTTCGCCCATCGTCTTCACGAGCGCCAACGATCTTGTCCGGCAGAGCGACGGCGATCCTACGAACGATCTCGGCGGTTCTCTCACCGCAGAATGGGGCGGCGTCGTCATTCTCGGCCGCGCGCCGATCAATCGCTGCAACACGGGCGGCGCCACGCCCGGCACCGTGCAGTGTGAAAACTCGGTTGAGGGCGTGACAAACCCTGATGCGCTCTATGGCGGTGCTGTTGCGAACGACCGCAGCGGCAAGCTCGAATATGTCCAGGTCCGTTTCGCCGGCTTTGCGATCAATTCGGCCGGCAATGAGCTCAATGGCATCACGCTTGCCGGCGTCGGCAGCGAGACCGAGGTCGATTTCGTCCAGGTCCACAACAATGAAGACGACGGCATCGAAATGTTCGGCGGCACGGTGAACCTTCGCCATATCGTGCTGACCGGAAATAAGGACGACAGTTTCGACACGGACAACGGCTGGAACGGCAACGTTCAGTTCATGATCGTCGCCCAGGCGACGGACATCGGCGACAATATCGTCGAGGCCTCGAGCGTCGCGCCGAACGTCGGCCCGCCCTTCTCCGACGCGCAAATCGCCAATTTCACCTTCGTCGGCAACCGGTCGAATGCTTTCCGTCTGAACACCGGAACGCGCGGGCGGTATGTCAACGGCGTCGTCGATTACGGCACGCAGTGCTTCCGGTGGGAGACGACGGCGGGCGACGGCGTCGCCGGCTTTAACGCGGCTTTCGATCCGCGCTTTAATTCGGTGCTGTTTGATTGCAACTCCGGGCTTGCGACGGGTGCGTCCGACTCGGCGGCGGTGACTGGCTCGGTCGGCGCCGATCCCAACAACGTTCAAGGTCCGAGCTCGCTCGCGGCCCGCTTCTTCCCCGGGCCGAACGAAGCAGCGGTCACGCCATTCGATGTAACGACGCTCGGCTCCTTCTTCGCGCCGGCGCCTTATGTCGGCGCTTTCGGTCCGACCGAGACCGAAACCAGCAACTGGGCCGCCGGGTGGACCTTTGCGCTCTTCCCGCCGCCGGTCTGCCCGACTGGCACGACGGACACCGGCGGCACCATCAACAGCATTCGCGTGTGCGCGCTTTCTGGCGTCATCACCAACGATATCCGGCTGACGCGCGGCAATTTCTATCGGATCAACGGCCGCATTGATGTCGGCGTCGATGTCGGCGCGGACGGTTCCGCGGCGGGCGGCGACCCGGGCTCGCTGACGATTGAGTCCGGCGTCACGATCTTCGGCAATAGCGGCGCTGACTACATCGTCGTCAATCGTGGTTCGCAGATATTCTCGAACGGCACGGCGGCGAACCCTGTCATCATGACCTCATTGCCGGATGTGACCGATCCGAGCCGCAATGACGACAACAACACCGCGGAATGGGGCGGACTCGTCGTTCTCGGCCGCGCGCCGATCAACCGTTGCAACACCGGCAGTGCGACCCCGGGAACGGTCTCTTGCGTCAACGCGGTCGAGGGCGTGACCAGCCCCGACGCGCTCTATGGCGGGGCGCTCCCCAACGATGACTCAGGGTCGATCCGCTTCACCCAGGTTAAGTTCGCCGGCTTCGCCATCAATTCGGCGGGCAACGAGCTGAACGGTATCACGCTCGGCGGCATCGGCCGTGCGACCGAGATCGAGAACGTCCAGGTCCACAATAACGAGGACGACGGCATCGAGATCTTCGGCGGCACGGTCAACCTGCGCAACGTGGTGCTGACCGGCAACAAGGACGACAGCCTGGATACCGACAATGGCTGGAACGGGAATATGCAGTTCCTGATCATCGTTCAGAATCCGTCGATCGGCGACAATATCGTCGAAGCCTCGAGCGTCGCGCCGAATGTCGGTCCGCCGTTCTCCGACGCGCAGATTTCGAACTTCACCTTCGTCGGCAACCGGTCGAACGCGTTCCGCCTCAACACCGGCACGCGCGGGCGTTACGTCAACGGCGTCGTGTCCTACGGGCAGGCCTGTTTCCGCTGGGAGACGACGGCGGGCGACGGCGTCGCCGGCTTCAACGCCGCGACCGATCCGAAGTTCAATTCGGTGCTGTTCGACTGCCTCGGCGGGCTTGCGACCGGCGCCTCCGACGTGGCCGCTGCGACGGCCTCGGTCGGCGCGGACGCCAACAATTCGACCTCGATCGCAGACACGCTCGTGTCGACCTTTGTCAACGGCGCCAATGAAAGCGCGAGAACAGCGTTCGACGTCACGACGCTCGGATCGTTCTTCACGCCGGTGACCTATATCGGCGCGGTTCGCAACGCCTCCGACCGGTGGTGGGCCGGTTGGACTTGCGGGCTCGAAGCGTCGAGCGACTGCTGATTAGGCCAAGGCGGCGCAGCAAAGCTGCGCCGCCCCTTCATCCTTTCAAAGTTTCCGGGGTTCATTCATGAAGACGCGCCTTAAATTCGGTCTCGCGCTGACGGCGAGCACGGTTCTGTTTGCGCCGACGATCGCCAGCGCGCAGAACGAGACCCAGCCTGCGTCGGGTGTCGATGCTGGTCAAATCGAAGATGAAATCGTCGTTCGCGGCCAGTTCATTCCCGAGCCGCAGCGGGCGACATCGCAAGTCGCTTCCTTCCTGTCGAAGGAAGATCTTGCGCGCACTGGCGACGACAACGCCGCCCTCGCGCTGACGCGGCTCTCGGGCCTTAACGTCGTCGCAGGGAAATTCGCCTTCGTGCGCGGTCTCGGCGACCGTTATTCCTCGGCGCTGCTCAACGGATCGCCGCTGCCGAGCCCCGAGCCGTTGCGGCGGACTGTTCCTCTCGACCTTTTTCCGGCCAGCATTCTCGACGGCGCCACCGTTCAAAAGACCTATTCAGCGAACTTCCCAGGCGAGTTCGGCGGCGGCGTCATCGATCTTAGAACGCTGCGCGACCCGGGCGAGTCTTATTTGACGCTGCGCGCCGGCGTCGGGGCCAATTTCGAGACCACCACGCGCGACGGCATATTCGTCTCGGGCGGCGACCTTGATTGGCTCGGTTATGACGACGGCACCCGCTCGACGCCGGCGCCGTTGCAGGCGATCCTCGACAGCGGCACGCCGCTGAGCGCATTGAGCCCCGGCGAGATCGAGACGGTCGGCGAAAGCCTCACCAATTCCCCGCTCTCCGTCCTTCAGGAGGGCGCGCTCGGGCCGAATTTCGAGGCTGGGGTCGAGGGCGGCTATTCGCGCGACGTGTTCAACGGGGCGACGTTCGGCCTTATCGGCACGATCGGCTACAAGCAGGACTGGACGACGGAGCGCGCGCGTCGAACGACGACGGCGGGCAACCAGATCGGCGACGATTTCAACACGACCGAAACAACGCTTGACGTGACGGTCAACGGTCTACTGACGGCGTCGTTGGGTTGGGAGAACCACGCCGTGACGGCGACCGGCCTCTACATTCACACCTCGTCAAAACAGGCTCAGATCGACACCGGCCTCGATTTCAACGCGCCGACCAGCGACGGGCAGATTTACGACGAATTTTCCGGCTTCTATGAGCGTGATCTTGTAATGGGTCAGCTCGCCGGCGATCACTCCTTCGGCGATTTTTCGCTGGACTGGCGCGGTGCCTATGCGCGCTCGACTCGCGACGCCCCTTATGAACGGACCCTGCGCCGTTTCCCGGACCCGATCACGGGCCAGCCGCTTTATAGTCGGGCGAACCAGTACCGCATCAATTTCTCCGACCTTGAGGACACGATCTTCAGCGGGGGCGTCAAGGCCAGCTACACGTTCCCGATCACGTCGATCCGCGAAGCGGTGCTGTCGGCCGGTTATGACTACTCAGACACGGACCGCGAGTTCAATCTGCTCGCGCTGCAATTCGTCGGCGGCAACTCGCTGCCGCTCGACGTGCAGGCGGCGCGTCCCGACTTCCTTTTCTCGCCGGACAATATCGATCCCGCGCGGTTCGTCCTGCAAGAAAACAGCACGATCAACGACAACTACGCCGGCGGGCTCACCATCCACGCTGCGTATTTCATGGCGGACGTCGAGGTCCTGCCGCTGGTGCGGGCGTCAGCGGGCGTTCGCTACGAAACCGCGGAGCAAAGCGTCAACACCTTCAGCCGTTTCGGCGTGATCGGAAACGAGTCTCTGATCGAGAACGAATACTGGCTGCCCTCCGCGACGGTGACGTGGAATTTCGCCGACGACATGCAGCTGCGTCTGGGATACTCGAAGACGATCGCGCGCCCGCAATTCCGCGAGATCGCGGCGTCGACCTATTTCGATCCGGAATCGGAGCGCCAATATCGCGGCAACCGGGGCCTCATCGACTCGAAGTTGACGAACTACGACCTCCGCGTCGAGTATTATCTCGGCCGAAACCAATTCGTAACGGTGGCGGGCTTCTACAAGAAGGTTGAGGATCCGATCGAGGAGGTTCAGTTCGACACCTCGACCTTCCAATTCGATACGACCTTCATCAACTCGCCGCAGGCGCGTATTTTCGGCGGCGAGGCGGAGTATCGCACGCGCTTCAGCATGCCGTTCGACGGCGTCTTTTTCGAGAACCGGGACTGGCTGTTCTCGGTCAATTACACCTACACGAACTCGGAAGTTCAGGCGAAGCCGGGCGACCTCATCTTTAGCCCGTTCGGCGCGGGCGGCCTGATCGACGCGTCGCTGTTCGGTCTCGACGGTGCGCAGCTTCAGGGCGCTCCCGAGCATATCGTCAACGCGCAGTTCGGCTGGGAAGGCGAACGGGATCAGCTGACCCTGCTCCTCGGCTGGGTCGACGACCGGATTCTCCAGCGCGGCTTCGCCTCGCCGGGTTCGGAACTGCCGGACGTCGTTGAACGCCCGGGCATTCAGCTTGACGCGGTGTTCCGCCAAAACCTCATATTGTTCGGCGCTGACGCGACCATCGGCCTTGCTGCGCGCAATCTTCTCGGCGCCAAGCATCAGGAGTTCCAGAATTCGAGCGTCCTTGGCCGCACTGACTTCAACACATACGAAAGAGGTCGCAGCATCTCGGCTTCGCTTTCAGCGACGTTTTGACCTTCGACCAGAGCCGCTCAGCCAGCCGGCCGCCCTTCGCGGGCGGCCGGCGCCTTTTTGCGGGCAAGTGGGCCATGGACCGGAACGGCCGGTTTGGTCCCGATCCAAAAATTAACACAAATGCTTGATATTCGGGCTTTTCCCGGCCTTATTGCGCTCCCCTTCCGGGCGAAAAAGGTTTAGGCTCTCGCGCCCCGGGGGGCCGGAAACGGAACGGATTTGAGGTCGTGGCAGTTTTGAATATGGGTCGTTTCGCGCCGATCGGGGCGGCGGCTGCGCTTCGGGCGCGCGTCGCGTCGCTGATCGCGCGGCGGCCCAAAGGGCCGAAACCGGCTGCGGGCGTCGTTCGCGCCCTCGAATTCCTGCTGGTCGGGTTGATCGGGGCGGTATTCGGGCGCTTGTTCTGGGTCGGGCTCGGTCCGTTGCCGGAGCCGCCTGCTGCGCCGGCGCCGCCGCCGCCGGCGATCGAGCCCGCCGTGATCGCGTCCGCCAATCCGTTCAGAAATGGCGCGCCGGCGCCGCCGCCGGACGCCGCCGAACTCGTCAACGGTCCCGATCTCGCGGAAACGAGTCTCGACCTCTCCTTGCACGGAACCTGGATCGACGCGACCGGCGGCACCGCCATCATCAAGACGCCCGACAACAAGCAGGGCCGCTATCGGCCGGGTGACGCCGTCTGGGAAACGGTGACTCTCGAACGCGTCTTCCGCGACCAGGTCGTCATCAATCGTGATGGGGTGCTTGAATCGCTCCGCCTCGTCGGCCGTCAGCCCCCAGCCGGTTCGACCGCCGGCGGCGCGGCGGCGGCGACAGCCGGCGCTGGCGGCGTCGCGGGCGAGCCGCTGGCCAGGCTCGGCGCCTTCATTTCGATTGCGCCGGAAACCAATAATGTCGGCGGCGTCAGCCTCGTCCTCGAACCGGCGGCGGAGGATGAAGCCTACACCGCCTTTCTCGCCTCGGGCCTGCGCCCCGGCGACATCCTCGTGGGCGTCGACGGCGAGCCCGTCGGTCGCGACCTCGGCGCGGATATTGAATATCTCCAGCAGGTCGCAGGGCGCAGGAAAATCACCGTTAACGTCGACCGCGGCGGCGTCGTCACGCCGATCGAGATCGATTTGAAGAGGTTTGCGCTGGATGGCGGTTAGCAGGATGGTGAGAGGTGCGACGATTTTTGCGACCGTCCTGGCTTTTCAGCTTGGCGTCGCCTTCGCGCAAGAAGAGTGCGGCGAGGCGCTCAATCTCGAGGACGCTGACATCCGTTCGGTCGTCGACGAAATCGCGATCCGCACCGGCAAGAAATTCGTTCTAGATCCGCGCGTTCAGGGCCGCGTCTCGATCAAATCGGGTCCGAATGGCGGGCTCTGCGCCGACGAGGCTTGGGAGTTGTTCCAGGCGGCCTTGCGGGTGACCGGTTTCACCGCCGCGCCGATCAGCGGCGACAGCTTCCGCATCATTCCAATTCAGGAAGGCTCGCGCGCCGCCGGCCCGGTCAACGAGTCTGAGCGGGGCAACTTCATCACCCAGATCGTCCGCCTCAATTACATAGACTCGCGCGAGGCGGCGGCCAATCTCGCCCAGCTCGTGTCGGAGCGCGGCGTCGTCGCGCCGGTCCGCAGCGGCAACGCGGTGATCATCGTGGATGTCGCCGACAACGTCGCGCGGCTCCAGCGCGTGCTCGCCCAGCTCGATCGAGACACCTCGGTCTACCGGACGGTCTCGCTTGAGAACGCTTCCGCTGTCGAGGTCGCGCGCGTCCTCGGCAATCTCGCCAAGGAAATATCGGAGGAGGGAACGCCCGGCGCTTCGACCGTCAGCATCGTTCCGGTCGCGGGCAGCAATTCGATTCTGATCCGCGCCGAGCCGACCATTCTTTCGCGCCTCCTTGGCGTCGTCGCCGAACTTGACCGCATCGGCAAGGCGAAGGCTGATCTGTCCGTCATCACGCTCAATCATGCGGATGCGGAAGACATGTCGAAGCTGCTGAAGGAGCTCGCGAGCGCGCAGGCGCAAGCGGCGGGTGCGGACGGCGCTGCGCCGGCCGGGCCGGGCCGGGCCAACATCTCGTTCCACAAGGCGACCAATTCCGTCATCATTTCCGGCGACGCCGACATCCAGCAGACGCTTCGCAAGGTGGTCGAGCAGCTCGATGTCCGCCGCGCCCAGGTTCAGATCGAAGCGATCATCGTCGAAGTCTCGGACACGACGGCGAGAGCGCTCGGCGTTGAATATTTTCTCGCGCCGCTGGACGGAAAGAGGGTCCCCTTCACTGCGACGAATTTCTCGGGCGCGACGCCGAACATCCTTGCGGCGGCCGGCGCGCTCCTCCTCAACCCCGATCTTCTCGGCGGCGACGACAGCGGCACGGGAAGCGGGAGCGGAAGCGGGAGCAGCGGCAACACGACGCTCGGCAACACGCTCGCCAACACGGCGGTGACATCGCTCCTCGCCACCAACGGCTTTATCGGCGGCGCCGGCGGCAAAATCGGCGATGACGCCGTATTCGGCGCGGTCGTTTCGGCCCTGAAGCGCGATACGCAGTCGAACGTGCTCTCGTTTCCCTCCGTCGTCACGCTCGACAATGAAGAAGCGAAGCTGTCGGTCGGGCAAGAGATCCCGGTCACGACCGGCGAGGCGATCGGCGACAATTTCCAGAACGCCTTCAGGACGGTGTCACGAGAACAGGTCGGCATCATTCTCGAGGTGACGCCGCAGATCAACGAGGGCGGCACGGTGACGATGAAGATCCGTCAGGAGACGTCGAGCGTCGCCGGCCAGATCATCAACACCTCGACAGACCTCATCACGAACAAGCGGGAGATTTCGACGACGGCGATCGTCGACAATGGCGGCATCCTCGTCATCGGCGGCCTTATCGACCAGACCGACGGGCTGACGCAGGACAAGGTGCCGCTCCTCGGCGACATTCCGGTCGCGGGGAACCTGTTCAGATCGACGTCACGCTCCCGCGACCGCCGCAATCTGATGGTGTTCATGCGCCCGACGATCCTTCGCGACCGCGGGGCGGGCGAGAGCGTCACCCGCAAGAAACTCGACTACATCAAGGCGCGCGAGCTTTTGACGACAGGGCGTCCGCAATCGGAACTCGAACGGCTGATCGAGCAGGTGACGGGCGGCTATGACGAGCCGGCGGCGCCGGCGGCGCCGTTCGACGAGACGCCGGCCGCGCCCGACCAATTGACGCCCTCGGAGTAGCCGCCTTTAAAGCCGGTTCCCATGAGCCAGACGACTGCAGCGCAACCAACGAGGCTCGCCTACGCTTTCGCGAAGGAGAACGGGCTCGTCGTGCTCGATGCGCTCGCACGCCCGGCGCGCATCGGCGCGCGCGGGTCTCCCGATCCGCGCGCCCTTCTCGAAGTGCGGCGCGTCGTCAATGCGCCGATCGCCGTCGACCTGATGCCCGGGGACGCGTTCGAGCGGCGCCTGTCGGAGATTTATTCCGCCGACGGCATCCGCGCCGATGATTTCAAGATGGAAGGCGGCGAGGATGACCTGGCGACGCTCGCCGAAGGCTTGCCGGCGACCGCCGATCTCCTCGACACCGAGGACGACGCGCCGGTCATCCGCCTCATCAACGCGATCATCGCCGAGGCGGTGAAGCTCAAGGCCTCCGACATCCACGTCGAACCCTATGAGCGCACGCTGTCGATCAGGCTGCGGATCGACGGCGTCCTGCGCGAAATCCTGTCATTGCCCTCACGCATGACGCCGGTGCTGACAAGCCGGGTGAAGGTGATGGCGCGCCTCGACATCGCCGAGAAGCGGCTGCCGCAGGACGGGCGTATCTCGCTCTCGCTCGGCGGCAAGATGATCGACGTGCGCGTTTCGACGCTGCCGGCGCGGTTCGGCGAGCGCGTCGTCATGCGCATCCTCGACAAGGAGGAGGCGAATTTCGACCTCGACGCGCTCGGCATGCCGGCGGAGACCTTGAAGCGTCTTCACCAGGCGCTGCAGCGCCCGAACGGGATCATCCTCGTCACCGGGCCCACCGGCTCGGGCAAGACGACTACGCTCTACGCCTCGCTGAAACTCCTCAACGATCCCTCGCGCAACATCCTCACCGTCGAGGACCCCGTCGAATACGCGATCGACGGCGTCGGCCAGACGCAGATCAATCCGAAGGTCGGCATGACCTTCGCCACAGGCCTTCGCGCCATTCTGCGCCAGGATCCTGACATCGTCATGGTCGGCGAGATCCGCGACGTCGAAACCGCGGAGATCGCCATCCAGGCTTCGCTCACCGGCCATCTCGTGCTGTCGACGGTGCATACGAATTCCGCTGTCGGCGCCATCACGCGCCTGCGCGACATGGGCGCGGAGCCGTTCCTCTTGTCGTCGACCATCGCGGCCGTGCTGGCGCAGCGCCTCGTCCGGCGCCTGTGTCCGACCTGCAAGGAGCCGCATGCGCCCGACGAGGCCGAGCAGCGCCTGCTCGGCGCGGGGCCCGAGACGACGATCTACCGGGCGAAAGGTTGCGGGCGCTGCGGGCACACCGGCTATGAAGGCCGCGTCGGCGTTTACGAGATGATGGTCGTCGACGAACACGCGCGAAAACTCATCCACGAAAACGCCGGCGAACAGGAAATCGCCGCCCATGTCTTCAGGCGCGCCGACACGCTCGCCGAGGCCGGCTTCCGTCATGTGCTCGCCGGGGTGACGTCGATCGAGGAGGTCCTGCGCGTCGTTCGCCAGGATGACGACGATGCCGTCGTTTGAATATGAGGCGCTCGATCTTTCGGGCCGCTCGAAGCGTGGCGTCGTCAACGCCGACAATCCGCGCATGGCGCGGCGCGAACTGCGCCGACTCGACCTGACGCCGGTTTCAATTTCCGCTCCGCGCGAGGCGGGCGCCGCCGGGGCCGGATCAAAGACGCCCCCGCGGCTCAATGCGAGTGATCTCGTGGTGATGACCCGGCAATTGTCGGTGCTCGTCGGCGCGGCGACGCCGCTCGAGGAGGCGCTCAACGCCGTGGCCCTGCAGACGGACAAGCCCGGCGTCAGGAAGCGAATGCTCGCCGTGCGCGAGCGCGTGCTCGAGGGATGGCGCTTCGCCGACGCCCTCAGCGAGGACCGGAAATCCTTCCCCGATCTCTATCGCGCCGTCGTTGCGGCGGGCGAGCTCTCCGGCGATCTCGCCGGGGTTCTCGATCGTCTCGCCACGATGCTCGAAAAGAACCGGACGATGATGAACAAGGCGATCGCCTCGCTGATCTATCCGGCTGCGCTCGCGCTCGTCGCGGCGGGCGTCGTCACCGCGCTGATGGTCGGCGTGGTGCCGAAAATCGTCGAGCAGTTTGAGACCTTCGACGCCAAACTGCCGTTCGTGACGCAGATCGTCATCGGCGTGTCGGAATTTCTCACTCGCTACGGCCTCTTTCTGCTCGCGGCTCTCGTCCTCGCCGCGATCGGCTTCTGGCAGGCGATGAAGGCGCCGGCCTTCAAGAAGTCCTTCGACGCCTGGGTGCTGACGCTGCCGCTGCTCGGCAAGCTTCTGCGCGGCCTTGACGGCGCGCGGTTCGCGCGCACGCTGGCGACACTTTTCGCCGGCGGCGCGCCGCTCCTCGACAGCTTGCGCGGCGCGGCCCGCACGGTCGGCAACAGCTACGTGCGCGACAAGCTCGAGACCGTCATCACCCAGGTGCGCGAGGGCGCGTCGATGGCGGCGAGCCTCAAACGCGCCGCCGTCCTGCCGCCGATGATGACCCACATGGTCGCAGCCGGCGAGCGGGCGGGAGCGGTGCCGGTGATGCTCGACAAGGCGGCGGCCCAGCTCGAGGAGGAATTCGACACCGCCTCGACGGTCGCCTTGCGCCTCCTCGAACCGGCGATCATCATCGGCATGGGCGGGGTGGTGATGCTGATCGTCGTCGCCATCCTGCTGCCGATCCTGAGGCTCAACAGCCTCGCCTCGGCGTGATTTCGAGTCAAATGAAGGTAAGGAGCGTAAGCCGCATGCAACGCCAAGACAAACGCCGCCGCCAGCGCGGCATCACGCTGATCGAACTGCTGGTGGTGCTGACGATCCTGGCGCTGATTTCGGCGCTGGTCGTCGTGAACGTTCTGCCCGAGCGCGACCGCGCCGCCGCGCGCAAGGCGAAAATCGACCTCGGCACGATCGAGAACGCGCTCGACCAGTACCGGCTCGACATGTTCGCCTATCCGACGACGGAGCAGGGGCTGCAGGCGCTGGTGGAGCCGCCGGCCGACGATCCGCGCAAGGATCAATACCGGCCGGGCGGTTATCTTCGGTCCATCCCCGTCGATCCCTGGGGGCGGCCCTATCAATACCGCCAGCCCGGCCAGCACGGGCCCATCGACATCTTCTCCTACGGCGCCGACGGGGCCGAGGGCGGCGAGGGGGTCAACGCCGACATCGTGAACTGGAAGGAAAGCCAGTGAAAGGCGTCGGCGAGCGCGGCCTGACGCTCGTCGAGCTGCTCGTGGTTCTCGTCATTCTGGGACTCGCTTCCTCGCTGGTGCTCCTCAACGCGCCGCCCTCGCGGGCCGTCGTCGAACGCGATGCGCTGCGCCTTGCGGCGAGCGTGAGGATTGCCCTCGATGAGATGGTGACGACGGGCGCCGCCTACCGGCTCGTTCTCGATCCCGCGGGTTATGGGTTTGAGCGCTTCTCGGGCGGTGAATGGACGGCCGACGGGATCGACCGCGCTTTCCAGCGGACGGAGTTCGATCGCGGCGTCGTCGCGTCGATCGAATTCAACGACGCCGCCTTCGCCAATGCGCGCGCGCTCGGCGGGGAGGCGCCGCCTGAAGCCGAAGATGATGAACCGAAAGTCATCCGCCTCGACCCGATCGGCGCGTCGGCGACGTTCACCGTGCGCCTCTCGAGCTCTAAGGGCGCCTATCGCGTCGAGCTCGGGAGCGACGGCGACCTGTCGGTGAAGCCCGATGTCTGACCGGCCCGCCGATCGCCGCAACGCGCAGCGCGGATTGACGCTCGTAGAGACGCTGGTCGCCATGGCCATTCTCGCGGCGGTGGCGATCTCCGCCTTTGCGCTCCTCAGCCAGGGCGCGAATTTCGCCGCGAGCGAGCGCGACCGGCTTGCGGCGTCGATCGTCGCCGACAATCTCGTCGTTGAAGAGCTGCTGAAGTCCGCAGCGCCCGATCTCGGCGAGAATTCCGGCGAGGTCGCTTTCGCCGGCCGCGCCTTTGAATGGGCGAGCGTCGTCAGCGACGCCGGCGCGGGGCTGCGCCGGGTTGAGCTGACGGTTAGGCTGAAGGGCTCGCCGCAGACGCTTGCGCGCGTCGAAACGCTGAAGGCCGCGTCATGAAACAAGCGCAGCGCGGCGTCACCCTGCCGGAGCTTCTTGTCTCGCTGCTCATCTTCGCGATGATATCGGGCGTCGCCGTCTACGCCTTGCGCCTCACTGTCGAAGGGCGCGACCAGCTCGGGCTCGCCGACGCCTCGATCCGGCAGATGCAGATCGCGCGCATCATCATCAAGGAAGATCTCCTCCAGGCGCGCGCGCGCGTGACGCGCGATGAATTCGGTAACGCCAATCCGGGCGCCTTTCTCGGCGGCAAAGGCCTCGCCTTCCGTGTTCCGAAGGAAGGCGAGACGGTTCTCCTCGCCTTCGTCCGCGGCGGCTGGGCCAATCCCGGCGCCGAGGCGCCAAGACCATCGCTGCAGGCGATCGAATATCTGCTTATCGGCGATCGCCTGGTGCGCCGGTCGCGGCCTTATCTCGATGACGCCGCGGGACAGCCGCGCATCGGCCGCACCTTGCTGTCGGGCGTTGAAAGCGCGGAAATCGGCTTCCTGCTCGGCGAGACGAACGCCGGCCTCGCCTGGACCGACATCTGGCCTTCGCCGCAGGCGCGCGCGCCCATTCCCGCCGCCGTGCGGATCACGCTGACCACCAAGCAATTCGGCGCGTTCGAGCAGCTTTTCTATATCGGCGAGCCGGCGCTATGAAGGACGGCGCAACAGAACGCGGCGCTGCGCTCGTCATCGTGTTGCTGCTGGCGGCGACGCTGTCCTTCGTGCTGTTGTCGCTGACGACGGTCGTGACCACGGGCGTTCGCCGCGGCGCCAACGAACGGGCGCGCGCCGAGATGCTGTGGCAGGCTGTCGCCGCCGAGCGCATCGCGCTCGCCGTCCTCGAAAAAGCGTCGTCGTCGAACGCCCTTCCGACGGCGACGAACGAAGGCGGGTTGTTTTCAGAACAGCTCGCCCTGCCGACGGGCCGCGGCCGCGCGGCGATGCGCTTCGCCGACGCCTCGCGCTGCTTCAACGTCAACGCGCTCATCAATCCGAACCGCGCCGCCGTGCCGGAAGAGAAAGCGCGTCTCGTCAATCTTCTCGAAGCGATCGGACTCGGCGGCAATGATGCGCGCGCCGCCGCGGACGCGATCGCCGATTTTCTCGATGAGAATTCGGCCGTCGAACCGCAGGGGGCGGAGGATAATTTCTATACCGCCCTGACGACGCCCTACCGCACCGCCGGCGGGCCGGTGGCGGCGGTGTCGGAATTGCGCGCCGTGCGCGGCGTCACGCGCGAGATCTATGCGCGGATTGCGCCGTTCCTGTGCGCCCGCAAGACCGGTCAGAGGGTCGAGATCAACGTCAATGCGCTGAGCCCTGAGGACGCGCCCCTGATCTATGCGGCGACGGGAGGGACCTGGCCGCTCGCCGACATTCGCGCGCAGATCGCAGAACGCCCGCCTGGCGGCTGGCGGCCCGACGCCGGCGAATTCTGGAAAGCCTTCCCCAACCGCTCGGACATATCGTTAACGGGCCTTGCCGGCGTCACGTCAACCTGGGTCGAAGCCCGGGTTCTCCTTGAAGCCGATCAGCGAGTTGTGGAAGAAACGCTGATCATCGAAACGCCGGCGAACGGAAAGCCGGCATTGTTCTCGCGCACGCTCGGAGGCGGCGAATGACCGGCATGGTCATTCTGAAACTCGGACAGGCTTCCGGCGACGCGCTCGCCTGGGGTCTGTTCGCCGACGGCCGTCTGGCGGAAGCGGGGCGCGCCGAAGGCGTCGCCGCGCTGGCGGACGTCAAGGGCAGATTTCCTGAAGACGCCCGGATCGTCGCCGTGCTGCCGGGCGAGACCGTGGCGCTGCGTGACATCCCCTCGCCGCCCAAGCAGGCCGCCAAGCTGCGCGCCGCCGCCGGCTATCTGCTCGAGGACGAACTCGCCGAAGCGATCGAGGATTTGCACCTCGTGATCACAGGCGGCGCAGACGGCGCACGCGCCTACGCCATCTCGAAAAATCTGATGAGGGCGTGGATTGACGCCTTCGCCGAGGCGGGCGTCGCGCTCTCCGGCGTCAGCGTCGATTATGCGCTGCTCGGCGGCGGGCCCTCGGTTTGCGTCATCGCCGCCGACGGCGAGCGGATCATCGCCTCGCGCGGCGTCGCCGGCTTCGCCGCCGAGCTTGCGCTCGCGGATCTGGTGGCGCCGGCCTTTCTCGCGGCGGCGGGCGACGCGGCGATCGTCAGCTATGGCGCGCATGAGCCTGTCGGGCGCTGGGCGACGGCCCCGGTCGAGCGCCGCCCGCTCGCGCATGAAGCGGATCTTATCGCGCTCTTCGGCGCTCATCTCGACGCCAAGGGCGCTTACCCGGATTTTCTGTCCGGCGAGTTCCGGCCGAAACAGCAGCTCTCCTTGCGGCTTGGCCCGTGGAAGCGTCCCGGCGCGCTAGCGGCGGGGCTTGCTGCGGCGCTCGTCGCGCTCGGCGCGGCGTCCGGCCTTCGCGACTGGCGGATTGCGGCGCGCTACGAGGCGTCGGCCGAAGCGCTCCACAAGTCAGCGTTTCCGACCTTTGCGGGCGGGGACATCCGCAGTCACGTCCGCGGCCTCCTCGCGGGCGGCGCGAAGACCGCAAGCTTTCTCGACATGACGGCGCGCCTGACGGCGGGCCTTGAAGCGCATCCGGGCGTCAGCATCGAACGGATCCGCTTCGACGCCGCCCGCGGGCAATATGTGTTCAGCATAAGGAGCAGATCGGATTCCGGCATCGAAGCCTTCCGCGCCGGGCTCGCCGCCGCCGGCATCGAGGCGACCGACAATGGCGGCTACCGGCGAACCGGCGACCAGTGGACCGGCGAGATGACGGCGAGGGCGAAATGAGGGCGTTCTGGGACAGGCTGTCGCCGCGCGAGCGCCTGTTCGTCATCGCCGGCGGCGCGGTCATCGCCCTCCTTCTCCTGTTTCAGCTCATCGTCGCGCCCGCGGTCGGCTGGCGCCGCGCGATGGCGGATAAGAGGGCCGGCGCTGAAGACCTTTATCGCCTCGTCGCCAGCGCCAGCGCCAACGCCGGCGGCGCCGCTTTGAATTCGGGCGCCGACCTCAACGCGCCGATCATCAATGTCATCACCGATTCGGCGGCGGCGGCCGGTGTTGAGATCTCCTTCCGCAATGCACGTCCCGACGGCGGCGTCGATGCGACCGTCGCCGCCGATCCGGAAAAACTTTTCGAATGGCTGCGAAGTCTTGAAAGCCGTTATGGCGTTTCTGTCGCCGCCGCCGATATTGCGCGCGAAAAAGACGGCGGCGTGCGCGCCCAGCTGACGCTGGCGCGCCGGGGTCGGTCGTGACCGGCGCGATGAACGCCGACCGGCGGCGGCTGGCGCTCGCCGCGCTGGCGGGATTTCTCTTTGCCGTGGCGGCCTTTGCGCCCGCCGGTCTTGTCGCTGCGGCGATCACGCGCGCTTCGCCGCTCGCCGCGATCGCCGGCGCGGAGGGATCGGTCTGGCGGGGCCGGCTCAAAGGCTATTCGCACAACGGGGTCCTCATCGGCGACGTCAGCTATCGGCTGCACGCGCTGCCCTTGCTGATCGGCCGGCTTTCCTTCGACGTCACCAGCGAGAATGGGGCGCTGCTCGGGGCCGCCCGCGTGCGGCTGTCGCCCGGCTCGGCCGAGCTCCGCGACGTGTCGGCGACCTTCAATCTTGGCGCGATCAGGCGCTACACCTTTTTTGGCGTGCGCTATCAGGGTTCCGCGAGCCTCAAGGCCGGGCGGATCCGGATGGCGCGAGCCGCCTGCGCGTCGGAGGAGGCGGCGATTTCGACCACGGCGTTTGATGCGCTGGCGCGGCGATGGTCGGGCGGCGCCTTTCCGATGACAGGGAGCATCGACTGCCGGGAGGGCGCGCTGGTGGCGACGCTGAAAGGCGAGGGCGCCGACGGGGCGGCCACGGTGACAGTGACGCTCCGCCCGGACTTCATGTACGGCCTGACGGTCGCTGCGCGTCCCCGGCGTCCGGAAGTCAGGCGCGCCCTCGAGGCTTTCGGGTTTGAAAAGCGGAATGACGGGCTTTCTTACGAAGCGACCGGCGCCTTGAAAGGATTGACCTCATGAAGCCTTCGTTTGCAGCGAGCCTCCTCATCCTGGCGGCGCTGGCGTCGTCTTGCGCGTCGGGCGGTTCGGGGAGGGAAGGGCGCGCCGGCAAATCGGCGCCCCGATCGCCCGGCGCAAGCGCGACCGCCGGCGCCCTTCCCGACGCGGCGCTGCCGAAGGGGGCATGCGGGATGATTCTATGGACGCTGGACGCCGAGCGGCCGATCCCGATCTTTCGGGCCATCTCGCAGAAGGGCGCCGAGGTCAATGTCGATGGCGCCGTCCGCAAGCTTGCCCTCGCTGAGGCGGACGGCGGATCCGGCTTCGGCGTATTCGAACGGCAGACCTTCGCCGGCGACGGCCTGACCGTCGCCGTGAGGGTCCGCTTCGGCCTCGGATTTGAGGGCGGCTCTTATCTCGAACGCGGGCTCGTCAGCATCGAGAAGCCTGACGGCTGGAAGGCTGTCGTCCCGGCGGCCGGAATCGCCGGCTGCCGCGCGAAATAGGGCGCGTTCAGGCGTCGAGGCTGTGCAGGATGACCGCCGCAAGGCTGATCGCGACCCCGAGGCTCGCCATGACATAACCGCGCCGGTGCGGCGTGCTCGACGCGTGCGGGGCAAGATGGAAGATGATGATGTAGAGAAGGCCGCCCGCCGCAAGGCCAAGGAGGGGCCCGATCGGCAAGATGCTGACCCGGTCGATGTAGGAAGTCGCGATATAGGCGCCGGCGACCGTCGTCAGCGACGCCGCGACGAAGGCCCACCAGATCGACAGCGGCCTTGAAAGGCCGGCGCGCCGCGCAAGGAAATAGGCGATGACGCCTTCCGGAAATTCGTGCAGCAAGAGGCCGAGCGACGCGATGATTCCGGTGAATAACTCCGCATGATAGGTCGCCTCATAAATGAGGCCGTCCACGAAGGAATGAAAACCGAGCGCGATGATGGACGCGTAGCCGAACGCCGCGCCGAGCAGGTTGCGCTGGCTGTCGGTGAAAAGGCGCAACAGCATTCCGACGCCCACCATCGCGAAGAAGCCCGCGACGATCCAGTTGATCGCGTCAGGGGAATAGCTGAGAGCTTCGGGCGTCAGATGAAAAAGCACCGCGACAATGAGGACGCCGATCGCGAAAGCGGAAAAATACGGGCTGTTCCGGCGCCCCCAGTCGCCGAGCGCCGCCATCGACAGAAGGCCGGCGGAGCTGATCGCCGCAGCAAGGAAGGCTGCGAGCAGTCCCGGCTCATGGTCTTCAAAAATCGGCACGCCCACCCTCTTGGCGGTCCGGGCATGCCTGGACCCCCAGCCTGCCGCGACCGCGGACCCCGCGCCATCGCGCCGGCGCTTTCCCGGCGCTAGCGACTATAACAATATAACGTCACTGAATCGGCCCGGTTTGACCCAACTGGGCGTCGGCATGTTGCCGCCAGTCCACAAAACTTTGCAGGCTAAGGCCATTCGCGCTTGCCGCTTTCAATACGGCCCGTCTATGTAACCGGTCAGTCGCGCTCACTTATTTCGTGCGTCTCCCGCGCAAGCAGACGAGCCAATGTCCAACTGTCATCACGACCACGGACACGACCACGCTCATTCGTCAGGCGCCGGGGCCGGCGCCGCGCTCGGCCATGGGCATATGCATGGCGACGCCGACGGGCGCAGCCTGCTGCTGGCGCTTGGCGTCATCTCCGTCTTCATGGTTGTTGAATTCGTCGGCGGGGTCCTGTCGGGCTCGCTGGCGCTGATCGCCGACGCCTCGCACATGATGACGGACGCGGTCGCGCTCGGCCTTGCGGCGAGCGCGCAATGGATTTCGAGGCGGCCGGCGGACGGATCGCTCCATTTCGGCTACCGGCGGATTCAGGTTCTCGCCGCCTTCGTCAACGGCATCGCGCTCGTCATCCTGATGCTGTGGATCATCGGCGAGGCCGTGCAACGGTTTTTCGACCCGGTCGCCATCGCCTGGGAGCCGATGCTGGTGATCGCGGTCCTCGGCCTCATCGCCAATGTCGTCGCCTTCAAGCTGCTGCACGGGTCTGCGGCGACCAACATCAATGTGCGCGGCGCGATGCTGCATGTCGTCGGCGACCTCCTCGGCTCGATCGCCGCCGTCGTCGCCGCGCTCGTCATCGCATTCACGCAATGGACGCGCATCGATCCGCTGCTGTCGGTCGCGGTTGCGGTTCTCATCGGCTATTCCGCCTACAATCTGCTGCGCGAGACGGCGCATATCCTGCTTGAGGGCGCGCCCAAGGGCATCGACCCCGCCGAGGTCGCCCGCGATCTCGCCGCGATGAGCGATGATATCGTCGACGTCCACAGCATTCAGCTCTGGCAGCTGACCCCGCAGCATCCGCAGGCGACGCTGCATGTCCGGCTACGCTCCGATGCACCGGCGCAGGAGGCGCTGGAACAGGTCAAAGCGCGCCTCGCGACGAAATTCGGCATCCGCGACTCGACCATCCAGATCGAAACCGGCGGCTGTTGCGACCTCGCGCCAGCGCATGGGCCGGGCCACGTCCAGGAGCATGACGAGGCGACCGCGCGTCCGTCGCGAGGGCGCCTGCGCGTCGTCTGAGCGCCGTCAGGCTTTGGGCGCGGCTTTGATGTCTTACAACGGAAGGGCCGAGCCGCGCGCAGTCATGCGCCATCCCTGCGGCGCCGTGCGTTCCGCCGGCGAAGCCTCGGCGGCGGTCTGCGGCAGCCGCGCCGCTGCGGCGATGCAGGCGATAATGACGAGATAGCCGTCCCACATTTCGAGCGACGTCGATGCGCCGCCGACGCCGAAGACGACGAGCGACATCTGCGCGTAATAGCCAAGGCGCGCTTTCCATGGCCGCGGCTCGACGCCCGCCCCGTCGCGATAGAGCCTGTTCCCCTTGAAGTAGGCGGTCGCCAGCAGCATCAGGTAAAGGAACAGTCCGACGAAGCCCGCCCCGCCGAGCATTTCGAAATAGATGCTGTGCGCCGCCTTGGCGCGCGGCGCGCGCACGGGATCGACCTTTTCAGCGAGCTTCTGCTGGTAGGGGTTCCGAAGCCCGGCGCCGGTCAGCGGCCGTTGCAGCGCGAATTTCGTGTTGATCACCCAGGCGTCGACTCGCCCCATGAAGCTGTCATCTTGGCCTGCTTCAGTGATCGTCGACATGCGCTCGGTCCATTTCGACGGCATGAAGGCGATCGCCGGCAAGGCGAGCAGCATCGCCGCGGCGGCGATCGCGATCTTGCTGCGCGACTTCCACCAGAAGAATCCGCCGAACACGACGAGGGAGATGAAGGCGCCGCGCGACTGCGTGCCGATGACGGCGAAGATCGCCAGCGCAAAAAGGACCCCGAGCCCTGTCTTCACCCAGGGCTTCGCCGCCACGCTGCGCAGATAGAGGATCATCGGCAGCGTCGTCGCAATCGCGATCCCCATGTGGTTGTTGTCTTCGAGGATCGTGTTCGGCACGCCCTGCACGCGGAACTCGCCGAGCGTCAGGATCGTGAAGACGGCCCCCTTCGCGGCGAAATAGCCCATCGTCAGGACGAAGACCCAGATCAGCGCATGCAGGCGCAGCCGGCTCGTCGCGGTCTGCACGCAGAGGATGACGAATAGAAGCGTCTTGGTGAACCGGTCGACATATTCGGCCGAGTTCTGCGGATCGAGCGAGGCCGCCTGCGAGACGAAGAGCCAGGCCATCACCGCAATGAGCCAACCGGTGATCGCGTCGAAGCGGAACCGGAACGCCTCGCCGTTGAAGACGAGCGCAAGGATGGTCGCCGCCGCGATGATCAGATTGAGCTGGAGGCCATAGACGCCGAACGCCATCTGGTGCGGGGTCATCAGCGAGAACCACGCCCAGACGAGAATGCCCGTGAAGGGATAGCGCAGCGCGGCGAGAAGCCCCGCTGCGATCACCATCAGAAGAAGGGCGTCGCGCATCGTTAATTCAACCGGTCCGGCCGCCAGCCGCCCTTCAAAAACCGCGCCGCGTCGGCGGGGTGATGGCGTCTCCGACAGGACTTGAACCTGTGGCCCCCAGATTAGGAATCTGGTGCTCTATCCGCCTGAGCTACGGAGACGGCTCCCTTTGCGGCGCTGCGGCCGCAAGCGGCCCTTCCTAGAGCGGCGCGCACGGTTTGGAAACCAGCCCGCCGGGCCGATTTCCGGCCCAAGGCTCGCCCGCGAAAGTGTTTCATTTGGGCGTCGAAAAGCCATAGATAGGGTTAACATAGCGGGGGCGCTCCGGTCCGGATCGGTCGCGTCGAGGGAGAGCGGGGATGAACAGACAGCTGATGATCATCGGCGCCGGCGCCGTGCTGGCGGCGTTCGGGCTCGGGGTTTTCGCCGGGAAGGTCATCGACGGCGGCCTGCCGGGCGCGAAGCCTGTCTCGGGCGTCGCGGTCTACGACGCGGCCCCGCAGGATCATCCCTTCCGGGACATCCGCCCCGACAGCGCCGGGCGCGCCGCGGCGGACCAGGCGAAGACCTTCACCTTCGACCGGCTGATCCTCGAGACCAGCGGCGACGCGCCGCGCGCCTGCATCCAGTTCACGCGCGAGCTCGACGCTTCCGGCAAGGTCAATTACGCGGACTATGTGCGCGTGACGCCGGCGGCGAAGCCGGCGGTGAGCGTCGCGGGGTCGAGCCTCTGCCTTTCCGGTCTCGGCTTCGACAAGGAATACAGGGCGACGATCCGGCGCGGCGCGCCGTCGAAATCGGGCGAGCGGCTTGAACGCCCGGTCGAAGTGACGATCGCCTTCGGCGACAAGCCGGCCTATGTCGGCTTCGTCGGCGACGGCGTCGTGCTGCCGCGCCTTGAGGCCGACGGCCTCGGCCTCGAGACGGTCAACGTCTCGAAGGTCAACGTCTCCGTTTATCGCGTCTCCGACCGCTCGCTCGCGCGCAAATCGATGGTGCGCGGGGAATCCTCGCCCGAGGAGGATTATTTCTACGTCTGGGACGTCGAAAGCGGCGAGGATGTCGGCGTCAAGCTGTTCGACAAGGACATTGCGGTCAAGAAGGTCGAGAACGAAGCGGTCACGACCGTCTTCCCGCTCGGCGCCGCGCTGCCCAACCTTGCGCCCGGCGCCTATTATGTGAAGCTCCGCGACGCCTCGCCCGGCGCCGACAAACTGCGCGCCGCGCAGGCCTATCGCTGGGTGATGTTCACCGACATCGCGATGACGAGCTATTCCTCGGGCGAGGGGATCGACGTCTTTGCGCGCTCGATCGCGAGCGGCAAGCCGCTGTCGGGCGTGCGTCTCGAACTCGTCGCGTCGAACAATGACATTCTCGCCCGCGCGACGACGGGCGCCGACGGCCGCGCGCGGTTCGAAAAGGCCGCCGTCAACGGCGAATATCCCTTAACGCCGCGCATGATCATGGCTTACGGGGCCGACCAGGATTTCGCCGCGCTCGACCTGCAGCGCGCGCCGCTCGATCTTTCCGACCGCAATGTCGACGGGCGCGCCGCGCCCTCCGTCATCGACGCCTATCTCTATTTCGACCGCGGCGTTTATCGCCCCGGGGAGACGGCGCATATTTCAGGCCTCGTTCGCGACAGCGCCGGACGCGCCTCCGACCGCCCCGTCACGCTGACGATCTACCGCCCGAATGCGACCGAGGCGCTGAAGCGGCGCGTCGACAAGCTCGATATCGGGGGCTTCAGTTTTGATTTCGACATTCCGCGCTCTGCGCCGCGCGGCCTGTGGCGCATCGAGGCCGTCGCCGACGGCGCCGGAATCGTCGGCGCCGAGACCTTCTCGGTCGAGGATTTCGTTCCGCAGCGCATCGAGGTGAAGGTCGAGGTCGACGAAAAGCGGCCGATGCTCGCTGATGAGCCGCGACCCGTTTCCGTCGCTGCGCGCTATCTTTACGGCGCGCCCGCCAGCGATCTCGGCGTCGAGGCCGAAGCGCGCGTCAGGCTCGATCCCAATCCGTTCCCGGCGCTCGCCGGCTATCGGTTCGGCCCTGCGGATTCGCGGTTCCAGGAACGCTTCCTGACGCTTCCCCGCAGCGTCACCGACAAGGACGGCAAGGCGGCGGTGACGCTCACCGTCGATGACGCCGACCTCACCTATGGCGCGCCTTTGCGCGCCGATCTTGTCGTCGGCGTCGTCGAGCCCGGCGGGCGCGTCGTGCGCGAAAGCGCGCGCGTGCCGGTGCGCCCGATGGAGCGCTATCTCGGCCTCAAGCTCGGCGGCGACGGCTACGGCTTCTCGCAGAACCAGCCGGCGAGCATCGATGCGATCCTCATCGACCGCGACGGCAAGCTGGCGGCGGGAACGCTCGAATGGCGCCTCGTCGAGGAGGATTACTGGTTCGACTGGTATCGCGAGAACGGCGAATGGCGCTGGCGCCGGTCGTTCAAGGACGTGCTGGTCGCCGAAGGACGCACGGAAGCGAAAACCGACGGCCCCGCGCGCATCACCCAGGCGCTCGATCCGGGCTCTTACCGTCTGACGGCGACCGATCCTGTGACGAAGGCCTCGACCGACATCCGCTTTTATGTCGGCTGGCGCAGCTATGAATCCGGCGCCGACACGCCCGACCAGGCGACGCTCACCGTGACATCGAAGGACGTCGCGCCCGGCGGGACGGCGAAGCTCTATCTCGATCCGCCCTATGCCGGCGAAGCGATCGTCGCGGTTGCGACCGACAAGGTTCATTCCGTCCAGCGCTTCAGGGTCGACGACAAGGGCCGCGAAATCTCGATCGCGACCGATCCGGCCTGGGGCTCCGGCTTTTATGTGCTGGCGACGATCGTCACGCCGCGCGACGCAGTGAAGCGGCCGATCCCGCGCCGCGCCATGGGCGTTGCTTATGTCGGCTTCGACATGGCGGCGCAGACTTTCAAGGTCTCGGTCGAGGCGCCAGAGCTCGTCCGCCCACGGCAGAAGATCGACGCGCCGGTGAAGATCGCCGGCGCGGCGCGCGGCGAGGAGGTTCGCCTCACCATCGCGGCGGTCGATGAAGGGATCCTTAGGCTGACGAAATTCGTCTCGCCCGATCCGGTCGCGCACTATTACGGCAAGAAGCGGCTCGGCGTCGATCTTCGCGACGATTACGGCCGCATTCTCGACGCCAATCTCGGCGCGGCGCAGCGCTTCGGCGGCGACCAGCTCGGCGGCGAGGGCCTCACCGTCGTGCCGGTGAAGTCGATCGCGCTCTTCGAAGGGCCGCTGAAGGTCGGGGAGGGCGGCGCCGTCACCGTGCCGCTCGACGTGCCGGACTTCAACGGCGAATTGCGCCTGATGGCGGTCGCCTGGAGCGCCGACAAGCTCGGCGCGGCGTCGCGGCCGATGACGGTGCGCGATCCCGTTCCTGCGCTCCTCTCGATGCCGCGCTTTCTTGCGCCGGGCGACAAGGCCGACGCCACGCTCCTCATCGACAATGTCGACGGCGCGGCGGGCGATTACGCCATATCCGTGAAAGGAACCGGGTCGCTGACGACGGCGGCCGACGACAGGAAGACGCTCGCGGCGAAACAGCAGGCGACGGCGCGCTATCCGCTCACCGCGGGCGGCGTCGGCGTCGGCGGGGTGACGCTCGCCGTCGCGGGGCCGGGCGGCTTCAAGGTCGCGCGCGATTACCCGATCGAGGTGAGGACGCCCTATTTCCCGGTCACCGAGGTGACAACGCGCCAGCTTCTCCCCGGCGAACAGGTGAAGCTCGACCGCGCGCTCATCGCCAATTTCCTGCCGGGCTCGATCCGCACGAGCGTGTCGTTTTCCCGCCTCAAGGGCGTCGATCCTGCGCCGCTCCTTGAGTTGCTCTACCGCTATCCTTACGGCTGCTCGGAGCAGCTCGTGAGCTCGGCGCTGCCGCTTCTCTACATCAACGATCTCGGCGGCGAGGCCGGCCTCGGCCCCGATTTCGCCGTGCGCCCGCGCGTGCAGGAGGCGATCAACCAGCTCCTGAACCGCCAGGCCTCCGACGGCTCCTTCGGGCTCTGGCGCGAGCAGGACGGCGGCGCGACGGCGTGGCTCGGCGCCTATATCACCGACTTCCTCTACCGCGCCAAGGCCGACGGCTATGGCGTGCCGGAGGAGGCGCTCGAAAAATCCTATGGAGCGCTCGCGCAGATCGCGCGCATCGACCGCTGGGTCTACAGCGGTTATCAGATGCAGGCCCATGAAGGTCCGTGGTCGAACGATACGACGGACCAGCTTCGCCGGCGTTCGGCGGCCTATATCCATTATGTCCTCGCGCGCGCCGGAAAGGCGGACCTCTCCGACATCCGCTATTTCCACGATGCGCTGATGAACGACACCGCGAGCCCGCTCGCCAAAGCCCATATCGGCGCCGCGCTGTCGATGATGGGCGACCGCGCGCGCGCGGTCAGCGCATTTGAAAAGGCGATCGCCGCGCTCGGCTACCAGAACACCGGCGACTATTACCAGACGGCGCTGCGCGATGCGGCGGGCGTCCTCGCGCTGCTCGCCGAGGTGCAGAATGCGCCGGGCGTCAATCGCGCTTCCGACCGTTTCGTCGAGTTCATGAAGGATCCGAACGCGATGCAAACGCAGGAAAAAGCCTTCGTGCTGCTCGCGGCGCAGGCGCTCCTCAGGACCGGCGGGCCGGTGGCGCTGAAACGGGACGGGGCCGCCTTGCCGGCGTCCTCGCCGGCGCCGCGCTTCGCGCTGACAGTCGAGGAAGTCGCCAAGGGAACGAGCTTTGAGAACGCCGGGGCGGGCCCCGTTTTCGTTTCGGTCTCGGTCTATGGGTCGCCGAGTTCGGCGCCGCCGGCGGCGGCGCGAGGCTTCGACCTCGCCAAAGGGCTCTTCACCCGCGACGGAACGCCGGCCGATCCCGCGACCGTGAAACAGAACGACCGCCTCGTCATCGTGCTGACGGCGGGCGCAAAGTCCGACCGTGTGCATCCCGCGATCATCGCCGACCTTCTTCCCGCGGGCTTCGAGATCGAAGCCGTTCTGACGCCCGAGGACGGCGCCAATGAAGACGGCGGCGGGCCCTATCGCTGGATCGGGCCGATCGCCTGGACCAAGGTCGCCGAGGCGCGCGATGACCGTTTCGTCGCCGCGATCGACCTCTATTCCAAGGATCCGGTGCGCATCGCCTATCTCGTGCGCGCCGTGACGCCGGGAGAGTTCGTGTTCCCCGGCGCCGTCATCGAGGACATGTATCGCCCGGGCGTTTACGCGCGCACCGCCGCGGCAAGGCTGAAGATCGCCGCCTCGCAATGATGAGGCCGGCGGCGCAGCTTCTCCGGTCGCTCAGGGCCGCCTTGAAGCGGCGCCGGCGGCTGTCGGCGTCGCTCGCCGTCATCGCCGCGATCATGCTCGCCGATCTTGCGCTGCCGCCGCCCATCGACCGCGCGAACGCCGTCAGCGCTATCGTGACGGATCGCAACGGCTACTGGCTGCACGCCTTCACGACGAAAGAAGGCCGCTGGCGGTTCTCGGCGAACCTCGACGAAATCGATCCCGCCTTCATCGAGGACCTCATCGTCGTCGAGGACAAGCGCTTCCGGTCGCATTGGGGCGTCGATCCGCTCGCCGTCCTGCGCGCGGCGGCGTCTGCGGCGAAGACAGGCGCCGTCACCTCCGGCGCTTCGACGATCACCATGCAGACGGCGCGGCTTCTCGAGCCGCGTCCGCGCACGCTCGGGTCGAAGATCATCGAGATGATCCGCGCGGTGCAGCTTGAACGGCGCCTGTCGAAGCGGGAGATTCTCGAGCTCTACCTGACGCTCGCGCCCTATGGCGGCAATCTCGAAGGCGTGCGCGCGGCGAGCCTTCTCTATTTCGGCAAGGAGCCCGAGCATCTCACCGCAGCCGAGCGCGCGAGCCTCATCGCGCTGCCGCAGGCGCCCGAAACGCGCCGGCCCGACCGCCATCCGGCGGCGGCGAAGATTGCGCGCGCCGCCGTGCTCGCGCGCCTCGTGGCGGCGGGCCGCCTTAACGCGCAGCTTGCGGCGGAGGCGAATGAGGCGCCGGCGATCGGCGCGCGCAAGGCGTTTCCGCGCCTTGCCTATCATACGGCGCGGGCGTTGCGCGCGCGCGCCGCGTCAGGCGAGTCCATCGTGCCCTCGACGATCGACATCGTCGCGCAGAGGGCGGCCGAGCGGCTCGTCGCCGACCATGCCGCGCGGTTTTCGGACGGCGCGACGGCGGCGGCGATCGTCATCGACAACCGCACGATGGAGGTGATCGCGAGCGTCGGTTCCTCCTCGCTCGCCGCCAAGGGCGGCTGGATCGACCTCACCGGCGCCGTGCGCTCGCCGGGATCGCTCCTGAAGCCGTTCATCTATGCGCTCGCCTTCGAGGACGGCGTCCTCGGTCCCGACACCGTCATCGACGACATGCCGCGCGGCTTCGGCGGCTATCGCCCGGAGAATTTCGACCGCAGCTTCCGCGGCGAGGTGCGCGTGCGCGAAGCGCTCCAGCATTCGCTGAACGTTCCGGCGGTCGCCGCGCTCGACAAAATCGGCGCCGACCGCTTCAGCGCGGCGCTGAAGGCGGCGGGCGCGACGATCTTCCAGCGCAAGGGCGCAAAGAAGGAGGCAAGCCTCGCGCTCGCGCTCGGCGGCGCCGGCGTCACGATGTGCGATGTCGCCGTCCTCTATGCGGGTCTCGCCAATGACGGCGCGGTGCGCCCGCTGCGCTTCATGCGCGACGAGCGAATCCAGGTCCCCGGAACGCAGATTTTTTCCGCAGAGACGGCGGCGCGCGTGAATTCCATCCTGCGCGGCGCGCCCTCGCTCGCCGGCCGCGCGCCGGCGGCGCTTTCCGCCTCGGCGCCCGTCATTGCCTACAAGACGGGCACCTCTTACGGCTATCGCGACGCGTGGGCGGCGGGGCATGCGGCGGGCCTCACCATCGTCGTCTGGACGGGCCGCGCGGACGGCGCGCCGCGTCCCGGCGAGACGGGACGGAAATCCGCCGCGCCGCTCCTCTTCGCCCTCATGGATGCGCTCACCAATGGCGCAGCAACGCGCGTCGATGAGGAAGAGACCCCGGCGGAAAGCTTCACCCATGTCCGCCTCGACCCTCGCACGGAAGAAACGCCGCCGACGATCCTGTTCCCGGTCCCGGGATCGGAAGTTTATCCCGGCGCCTTCGGCGGCGACGGGCTCGTCCTCGCCGCGGCGGGCGGCGCCGGAGGCTACGCCTGGTATGTCGACGGCGCGCCCGTCAATGACGCGGCCTCTGACGGACGGCCCGTCTGGCGCCCGCAAGCGCCCGGCTTTTACGACATCGCCGTCGTCGACGGAAAAGGAATGAGCGCGCGCGCGAAAGTGCGCGTCGCCGCGATCGAATGACGGCGCTGACGCGGCGCTCGGTCTTCACGGGCGCCGCCGCGCTCGTCGCCGCGCCTTCCCGTCCGCCTTTTTTTGACGGCCAGACGATCTCCCTTAATGGCGCCGATTATGTGCTGACTGACATCATCGCGCCCTCCGCCGCGCCGCTTGCTGGCGGCGCCGAGCCCGGCGCGGAGATTGCGCTCGCCGCGCTCGAGGCGATCATGGCGGGGCGCCGGACGCCCGCCTTCTCGGCGCCGCCGCGCGATCGCTGGGGGCGGGGGCGCGGGCCTTTGCGCGTCATCGGCGCACGCGGCGAAGAAACGACGGTGCAGCTTGCGCTCCTTGAGGCGGGCGCGGCGCGGGTTTTTCCGCAGACGGATGATGACGCGCTTCTCGAGAGCTATTTCGCGGCCGAGGACGCCGCGCGCGCCGCCCGGCGCGGGCTCTGGGCGCTTGCAGCCTACGCGCTCCGTGAGGCGCGCGATGAACGGCGCGTCGCTGGGTTCCAGATCTATCGTGGCGTGGTGCGCTCGACCGGCGAGCACGAGGGCCGGGTCTATTTCAATTTCGGCGAGGATTTCCGCACCGACGTCACCGCGACTGCGTCGCTTGGCGCCTTCCGCCGCTGGCGCCGAAAGGACGCGCTCTCGGCCTACGCCGGCCGCGCGGTCGAGCTGCGCGGGACCGTCCGCTGGATCAACGGCCCGTCGATCGAGCTCCGCCATGAGCGGCAACTGCGGGTTCTGTGACGCCCGCCTCGCGAAAGACCCAGAGCCGTGCGCAACCGTAGCTGTAGAGGAACACGATCGGGATCGAGATCGCCTTGGCGAGGACGCCGGGCATCGTCGTCGCGAGCCCTGCGACGATTGTCGTCGACAGGAGCAGGCCGCCGCCATAAGCGAGGAGGAAACGCGCGCCCTGCCGCAGGGCGGCGGCCGCGTCCTTCTTCTGGCGAAAGCTCCAGCGCCGGTTGAGGTTGAAATTGACGATCACGCTGGTGGCGAAGGAGGCGACGTTCGCCGCCGCGGCCGGCGCGCCGGCGAGGGCGACAAGCGCGGCGAATACGCTGAAATCGATGGCGGTCGCGAGCGCGCCGACGGCCGCAAAGCGCGGCAGGCTGTGCGCCTTGAACCGGCCTTGCGCCTTGTCGGGGTCTTTCATGGGTTTCCTCGATCCTTGTGCGCCCATGGTCGCGCGCCTGACTTAACGCTTGGCGAACAGGAGGACTTCAGGCGAGCTCGACCCAAACCGGAACATGGTCCGAGGGCTTCTCCTTGCCCCGCTCGGCGCGGTCGACGCCGGCGTCCTTCAGGCGGTCTGCGGCCTGCGGCGACAACAGCAGGTGGTCGATGCGGATGCCGTGGTCCTTCTCCCAGGCGCCGCCCTGATAGTCCCAGAAGGTGTAGAGCGTCTTTGAGGGATGGACCTGCCTGATCGCATCGGTGAGGCCGAGATAAAGGATTTCGCGGAACGCCGCCCGGCTTTCGGGAAGGAAGAGCGCGTCCGCCGCCCACGCATCGGGATCGTGCACGTCCTCTGCTTGCGGAATGACGTTGAAGTCTCCGGCGATGACGAGCGCCTCCTCATAGGCGAGTAGTTCTTCGGCGTGCGCCTTGAGACGCTTCATCCATTGCAGCTTGTAGTCGAATTTCGGCCCCGGCGCCGGATTGCCGTTCGGCGCGTAGACGCCGGCGACGCGCAACGGCTTTGCGCCTCTCGGCGTCACGAAGGCTTCGATGTAGCGCGACTGGTCGTCCGGGTCCTTGCCGGGCAGGCCCTTGCGGGGCTCATCGAAAGGGTGCTTCGAGAGGAGCGCGACCCCGTTATAGGTCTTCTGGCCGTGGACGTGGATGTTGTATCCGCGCTCCTCGAACTCCGCATACGGAAATTTCTCGTCGACGCATTTGATCTCCTGCAGCACGCAGACGTCCGGCCTGGTGCGGTCGAACCAGTCAAGGATGCGCGGCAGGCGCGCGTTGATCGAGTTGACATTGAAGCTCGCGATCTTCATGCGCGTTCGATGTCGGCTTTGAGGCGTTCAAGCGTCGCGTCCATGAAGGCGTTCCACTGGCTGTCGACGAGGAAGGAGAGGATCGCCGCCGCGAGGCCGCTCTTCGGCGTGAACTCATAGGTCCAGCTCAGCGTCGCGCCGTCTGCGCGCGGGGCGACTGCGAAACGGGCGTTCGCCTCCTTCACGAGGAACCGGAACGGGCCGGAATAGTCCGAGCCGCGGTAGCGGTAGCCGTCCTCTTCGATCGCAACGAGCGTCTCGGTGAGGGTGGAGCCGTCGGTCAGAGTCAGCGTGCGGGTTTGCCCGGGCGCGGACCAAGGCGCCGTCACGCCGACGACCGAGCGGACGCCCGGCAGGAAACCCTTCGCCTGAACGATCCTTACGGGATCAAGCGCGAGCGTGGCTGCGCGCACTGTCGCCGGATCGGCGCTGACGGCGATCGAGGCGGCGGCGGCGATGGGCTTGTGCATCGGACCTCGCGGGGGCAGGGGCGGCAAGGCCATAGCAGCCTTCGCCCCGGCGCGCGAGGCGGGGCTCAGTCGCGATGGAAAACGACGAACTCGTCGAGGGCGGCGCGCTCCGACCGCAGCCGGTTGACCGGCGCCGACCGGTCAGGCCGGCCGAGCGCCATGCCGCAATAGAGTTGTTCCGTATCGGGAACGCCGAGAAATGCAGAGACTGTCTTTGCGCGAGTCGTCCACGCTTCCTGCATGCAGGTGGCGAGCCCGCGCTCCTCGGCGACGAGCGCGATCGACTGCATGAGCATGCCGAGATGGGCCCACTGCCCCTTGTCGAAGCGCCGGTCGAGGGTGAAGAAAAGGCCCGCGGGCGCGCCGAAGAACTCGAAATTCTTTTGCAGCCACATCAGCCGCGCCATCTTGTCCTCGCGCGGCATGCCGAGCAGCGCATACATCTGCTCTCCGACCGTGAAGCGCCTTGTGCGGTGCGGCTCCCAGAGATTTTCCGGATATACTTTCAGCTCCGCCTCATCCGCAAAGGGATTTTCGGCGAGCGCCTGCTTCACTGTCTCGACGAGCCGGTCGCGGGCAGCGCCCGTCACGACATGAACCTTCCACGGCTGGAGATTGCCGCCCGAGGGCGCGAATTTCGCGATCTCGAGAATGGCGCGGATCTCGTCCTCGGCTACAGGATCGGGGAGAAAGGCGCGCGTGGAAATGCGGGATTTGATGAGGTCGGAAGCTGATTTCGGCATAGCGGCATCTTTCGCGCGGGCG
The DNA here is from genome assembly GCA_046296195.1 of Parvularculaceae bacterium. Classification (GTDB taxonomy): domain Bacteria; phylum Pseudomonadota; class Alphaproteobacteria; order Caulobacterales; family Parvularculaceae; genus Amphiplicatus. The sequence continues at coordinate 41,601 of JBKBLR010000019.1, forward strand.
CGGCGTCGGTCAATCATGGCGCGCAGATGAGCCCTGAAATTCACAACCGCGCCGGCGTCGCGCTGACGCTCGTGCTTTTCGGCCTGCTCGCGGCGTTCGCCGTGGAAAGCGGGCGGCGGGTCTATGAGACCGGCCCGGCGGTCGCGACAAGCGTTGAGGCGGGCGCCGTCGTCTTGCGCTGGGAGGGGCCGGTCGCGGCGCCGATGGCCCATCGCCTGCGCGCGGCGTTCGAGACGGCGAAGGGCGGGACGGAGCGCATCATCGTCGAGCTGTCATCGCCTGGCGGCGCGCTCATCGAGGGGCGCGCGGTGATCGAGGAGATCGGGCGCATGAAGAAGACGCATGCGGTCGCAGCGCGCGTCCGCGACGGCGAGATCTGCGCCTCAATGTGCGTGCCGGTTTTCCTCGCCGGCGAGACGCGCATCGCCGGGCCGGAGAGCCGCTTCCTGTTCCACGAGCCGACGAGCGTCGACATGATCACCGATGAAAAGGTGAACCGGCCCGCGTTCGAGACGAGCCGCGACGCCGAACGGTTCTTCACCCGCTATTTCGAACGCTCGGCCATGGACGCCGCCTGGCGCGAAAGGCTGCGCCAGAACTGGAAGGGCCGCGACATCTGGAAAACGGGGCTGGAGCTCGTCGCCGAAGGCTCGGGCGTGGTGACGGAGCTCTCGCCCTAAACCGAAAAGCTTGTCCCGCAGCCGCAGGAAGCGGTGGCGTTGGGGTTCCTGATCTTGAACGACGCGCCGATCAGTTCGTCGGCGTAGTCGATCTCCGAGCCCGCCATATATTGAAGCGACACCTCGTCGATCAGGACCGTGACGCCGTCCCTCTCGATGGCGAGGTCATCGGGGTTGCGCGACGCGGTGATCGCAAACTCATACTGGAACCCCGAGCAGCCCCCGCCGTTCACGGCGACCCGCAGCATCGAGCCCGATGGCTCCTCTTCGAGGATCCTGGCGATCCGCCGCACGGCGCGGTCGGAGAGGGAGACGGGAGGGGCGTCGAGAATATCTGACATGACATCAACATAAGGTGCGCCCGGCGGCGCGGAAAGGGCGTTAACCCAAAGGGACGGCTTGTCTTTGCCTCAAAGCTGCGCGACCATCGGAGTTGATCCTCGGGGGGTCAAAGGGGTGGGGCCGGCTCCGGGCAAGCGGCCTTTCTGACGGGGTTTTTCATGAAACTGATGATGGGCGCGGCCGTCGCCGTGATCTGGCTTGGCGCGTTCGCCGCGAGCGGGAGCGCGATGGCGCAGACGATCTCCAATCCGACCGGCACGGTGCGCAATTTCGACATCGCCAATCTCGGCCCGGTGCTGACCGACATGGGCGTCCAGTGGGAGCAGCGGTCGGGCCCCAACGGCCAGGCCTTCATCGTCGCCAACGTCAACGGCTATTTCCTCAACATCGTGCCGTCGGCCTGCCAGGGCGCGAATGGGAGCCAGTGCCTCGGCGCGCAGACCTTCGCGCTCAATGAATCGCCCGCGGTCAGCCAGCAGGGCATCAACGCCTTCAACCTGCGTTACGCCTTCCTGTCGGCGGGACCGCTCCAGAACGGCTATTACCTCAGCCGTTATGACATCGCCGACTACGGCATCGCCCGCGGCAACGTCTATTCGAGCATTGCGAGCTTCCTCTCGATCGCGGCGCGGGCGGGGTCGGAGCTTTCCGGCGGCGGCCAGACGGTGTCGACGATCGGCTTTGCGGAGGACATGTCGGCCGGTCACCTCAATGAGGCGGCAGGCGCGGCGATCGGCCTTGATGTCAGCGTCAACGCCGGCGACCAGCACCTGAAGGAGATCCGCGCGACGCCGGAATTCGTGAAGGCGCTCGTCGCCACCGGCAACGCCGCCTTCAACAAGATCGGGAACGTCGCCAGGCAATAGGCGACAAGCAGGGGCGGCGCCTGTTATGCCGGCGGGCATGACGACGCCGCTCGCCTTTCCCGCCCCGCTCGCCCCTTATGCGAATTTCGCCGAGCGCACGCGCGGGCGGCTTCATCCGGAGCCCGAAAGCGCGACGCGCACGGCGTTCCAGCGCGACCGCGACCGCGTCATCCATTCGGTCGGCTTTCGGCGGCTGAAGCACAAGACGCAGGTCTTCATCTATCACGAGGGCGACCATTACCGGACGCGCCTCACCCACAGCCTCGAGGTCGCGCAGATCTCGCGCTCGATCGCGCGCACGCTGAGGCTCGACGAGGACCTCGCCGAGTGCGTCGCGCTCGCCCATGACCTCGGCCACCCGCCCTTCGGCCACACGGGCGAGGACGTTCTGAAGGCGTGCATGGCGCCCTTCGACGGCTTCGACCACAACGCCCAGACGCTCCGCCTGCTGACGAAGCTCGAGCGCCGGCACGCCGCTTTCGAGGGGCTCAACCTCACCTGGGAGACGCTCGAAGGCGCGGTGAAGCACAACGGCCCGCTGGCGGGGCCCAACGCGAGAAAAAGGGAGCCGCTCCCCGCCGCCATCGCCGAATACGCCCGTGCGCACGATCTCTGGCTGTCGAGCCACGCCGGCCTCGAGGCCCAGGTCGCCGCGATCGCCGATGATATCGCCTACAACAATCATGACGTCGATGACGGCCTCAGGGCCGGGCTCTTCTCCTTCGAGGCGGCGCGCGATCTGCCGCTCGTCGGCCCGGCGATCCACCGCGTCGAGACCGATTATCCTGACGCCCCGCGCGACATCGTCATCGCCGAAGCGGTCTCGGCCCTTATCGGCGCGATGGTCGACGACGTGACGCGAGAGACGGCGGCGCGTCTTGCCGATCTTGCGCCGAGGGACGCCGATGCGGTGCGCCACGCCGGGCGCCAGCTCGTCGATTTTTCGGGCGCGATGCAGGCCGAGCTCCAGGGCCTGCGTGAGTTTCTCTATGAAAACGTCTATCGCCACTACAAGGTCAACCGCGCGCGCAGTCATGCGAGGCGCATCGTCGCGGCGCTGTTCGACGTGTTCCTCACCGAGCCCGAGACGCTGCCGCCGCAATGGCGGCGGGAGGAGGGGGGCGCCGCCGCCGCCCGCGCCGTCTGCGATTATATCGCGGGGATGACCGACCGTTACGCCATCCGCGAATATCAGCGGCTGTTCGGGTCGGGGCCGATGCTGGGGTGAGGCGGACCGGTCCCGCGCATGAACTCCGCCTAATTTTCCCCAGAATCGGGGCTTAGTCGGGCGGGTAAGGTTCAAGGCGAGGTGCGGCGGATGGTATGCTTGCGCCTCGAGGTTGATTCGCGCGACACCCGCGCGTCCGGCGCCGCCGCCGCTTTCGCCTGCGCGCAGGCGGCCGCGCCCGATCAAGGAGACGCCAGATGACCGCCGCCGCAAAAGCCGACGCCTTCGACGACGAGATCGACGAGCTGGAGGATTTCGACGAGGGAGACGGGGAGGACGAGCGCGGGCTGTCAGGGCTCGTCGTTCTGCTGATGGGCGTCGTGATGCTTGGCGCGCTCGCTTCGGTCGTGTGGATCGCCTACCAGTACGGGCTCAAGGACGGCGAGCAGCGCGTCGCGGGCACGCCCTATGTCACCGCCGATCCCGAGCCCTTGAAGATCGAGAACCAGGTCGCGGGCGCAGCGGGCGCCGGGCGCGAAGTCTATGACGCCGTCAGCGGCGCGGCGAGCGAGCCGGTCGAGGTGATCGCGGCAGGGCCGGAGGAACCGGTCGTGCGCAATCCCGCCGATCCGATCGGCGCGATCGTCGCCGGCGACACGGTCGGCCTCGCCGACGACGCCGTGGCGGACCGGATCGCCGCGCTCGCCCGCGAGGACGAGGCGCTGGCGAAGGAGCCTGCGCCCGTCGCCGCCCCGCCGAAGGCCGAGCCCAAGGTCGAGCCGAAGCCGGCGACGACGCCGACGCCGGCCAGCGTCGCCAAGCCGGCGCCGGCCGCGGCGGCCTCCGGCGACGCGCTCGCCGGCAGCCATGTCGTTCAGGTCGGCGCCTTCCGCAGCCAAGGCGAGGCCGACGGCCAGTGGACGAAACTGCAAGGAAAGCTCGGCGCCTTTTTCGACGGCAAGGCGAAGGACGTCGAGGTCGCCGATCTCGGCGCCAAGGGCGTCTATTACCGGCTGAGGGTCGGGCCCTTCGCCTCGGCGGACGAGGCCAAGACCTGGTGCGCCGGCCTCAAGGAGCGCGGGACCGACTGCCTCATCAAGGCGAAGTGAGGCCCCTTTGCGCGCCCTGATCCTCGATTGCGAGGGCGCGCGCCCGACCGCGGACGAGCGCGCCTTTTTCCGCGACGCCGATCCGTGGGGGTTCATCCTTTTCGCGCGCCATTGTCAGTCGGCGGAGGATGTGCGCGCGGTCTGCGGCGATCTGCGCGCCTCAGTCGGGCGCGAGGCGCCGGTCCTCATCGACCAGGAGGGCGGGCGCGTCGCGCGGATGAAGGCGCCGGCCTTCCCTCCGCATCCGCCGATGGCGGTTTTCGGATCCCTGTGGCGCGCCGACCCCGAAGCGGCGACGGCGGCGGCGCGCCTCAATGCGCGGCTTCTCGGACGCCTCATTTCCGATCTCGGCGTCGATGTCGATTGCGCGCCGATGCTCGACGTCGCGCAAGCCGACGCCGACAAGGCGGTCATCGGCGACCGCGCGCTCTCGCAAGAGGCGGAGATCGTCGCCGCGCTCGGGCGCGCGGTGCTGGAGGGCTTGCTGGAAGGCGGCGCGCTGCCGGTGATCAAGCACATGCCGGGCCATGGCCGCGCGACTGTCGACAGCCACCATCAGCTGCCGCGCGTCGGCGCAGCGAAGGAGGCGCTGCGCGCCGTCGATTTCGCGCCGTTCAAGGCGCTCCGGGACGCGCCGATCGGCATGACCGCGCATGTCGTCTACGAGGCCTATGATCCCGAGCGGTGCGGGACGATGTCGCCCGTCATCGTCGGCGAGGTCATCCGCGGCGAGATCGGATTTGACGGGCTTCTTGTTTCCGACGACCTCAAGATGACGGCGCGCGGGGGCCCGGTCGGCGAGCGCGTCGCCGGCTGCCTCGCGGCGGGCGTCGACATTGCCTGCTGCTGCAATTTCTCGTTCGAGGAGAAGGTCGAGGCGGCGGGCGCGGCCTCAGACCTTGCCGGAAGGGCGCTCGCCCGCGCCGAGGCGGCCCTTACGCGCCGCCCGCGTCTGGCCTTGCGCGCCGATACGGCCCCCGACTATGAGCGGCTCGCGGCGATGATCGCGCCCGTCCTGACGGCGTGACAGGCGCGTCGCGGCGAGAATCGCCCCTTGAGTGATGGAATGACGCAAACCGCGGCGAATGGCGAGAGGGCGGAAGGAGCGGACGCGTTCGACGCGCCCGTGCGGGCGCCTGTCGCGCCTGATATCGACGCGCTCATCCTCAATCTCGACGGCTATGCCGGCCCGCTCGACCTGCTGCTCGACCTCGCCCGAACCCAGCGCGTCGACATCCGCAAGATCTCGATGATCCGGCTCGTAGACCAGTATCTCGACTTCATCGCCGCCGCGCGCGCCAGAAGCCTCGAACTCGCCGCCGACTATCTCGTGATGGCGAGCTGGCTCACTTATCTGAAGTCGAAGCTGCTCATTCCCCAGCCGGCGGACGCCGCCGGCGAGCCGACCGCAGATGAGATGGCGGCGCGCCTCGCCTTCCAGCTCCAGCGGCTAGAGGCGATGCGCAAGGCGTCGGAACGCCTCTTCGACCTGCCGCAGTTCGGCGTCGATTTCTTCCCGCGCGGTGCGCCCGAGGGCGTGCGCGTGCTGAAATCGCCGCTCTGGCAGGCGGAGCTCTTTGAGCTGCTGCAGGCCTATGCGCGCCAGCGCGTCGCCGCCGTCGACCGCACCTACAAGCCGGAGCCGCCGCGCGTTTACACGATCGAGGAGGCGCGGGCGCGCATCGCCCGCCTGCTTGGCGCCATCCCGGACTGGACGCCGCTGACGAGCCTTGCGCCGGCGCGAGAGATCGACGCGCCGGTCGCCTCCGTTGTCGCCAGCGCCTTCAACGCCGCGCTCGAATTCGCGCGCAATGGCGAGATGGAGATCCGGCAGCTGGCCCATTTCGACCCGATCTATGTCCGCCGCCGCCTCGGCGCCGGCGCAGGAGAAGGAACGCCCGATGACGCGGCTCGATGATGGTCCCGGCGCGGACGGTTTTGACGAGGGCGGGCGCGCCTTCGAGACGCTGTCGGCGCGCGAGGCCCAGGAGGCGCTGGCGGAGGAGCTGACCGAGATGACCGGACCCGAGGCCAAAGAGCCCGCCGGCGCGGCGCCGGCGGCCGCCCCCCCCGCGAAGGAAACGGCCGAGCATCTCAGAATGGCGGAGGCCCTCCTTTTCGCGGCCGCCGAGCCGCTCGACATCGAGGCGATCGCCGCGCGCCTTCCCGCCAACGCCGACGTGCCGGCGCTGCTCGATGTTCTGGCCGCGCAGTATGAGAACCGCGGCGTCGTCCTTTCAAAGGCTGCAGGCCGCTACCGTTTCGTCACCGCGCCCGATGTCGCGCATGTCCTTGAGAAGGAAAAGATCGAGCCGCGCAAGCTCAGCCGCGCCGCGCTCGAGACGCTCGCCATCATCGCCTATCACCAGCCCTGCACGCGCGCCGACATCGAGGATGTGCGCGGCGTCGCCGTCTCGCCGGGCTCGCTCGACCAGCTGATGGAGATCGGCTGGGTTCGCCTTCGCGGGCGGCGGAAATCGGCGCCGGGCCGGCCGATCCTCTACGGCACCACCGACGCCTTTCTGCAGCATTTCAATCTCGAGAGCGTCAGCGACCTGCCAGGCATGGCCGATCTGAAGGCGGCGGGCCTCCTCGATGCCCGCCTGCCGCCGGGTTTCACCGTGCCGAACCCTTCAGACGACCTTTCTGACGTAGAAGACATCGAGGGGCTCGACGAAACGGTGGAATTCGTAACGGATTTCCAGCCAGAAGAGTCGTGAACGCCGGATTCCCGGAACCGTTTGCGCCGGCGCCGCGGCGGCCCTAGATAGAGCTGGAACGAAGGGAGGCCGGAGATGGCCATCGGACCCTGGCAGATACTGATCATCATCGTGCTGGCGCTGCTGCTTTTTGGCGGCGGCGGCAAGATCTCTCAGCTCATGGGTGACTTCGCCAAGGGAATCAAAGCGTTCAAGAAGGGTCTTCAGGATGAGGATCCAAAGCTTGAGGACCGCGCCAAGAGCGCCGTCGACGTAACGCCCAAGACGAAGGACGGGACGAATTAGCGCCCGTTCCGAAACGTGCGGATCGGTCTTCGGATGAAAACGCGCGTCAAACGAGGACTTGAGGCGAGGGACGCCAGCCCGGCGATCGCGGATCGTGGTCGAGGGCCCGCGCGCCGTTCCGAGGCGCCGCGCGCGCGGCGCAGTTTGGTGCATGAGCGATGAACCTGACGCCGCAGGTTGGTTTTTTCGAGCTGGTGCTCGTCGCCGTGATCGCGCTCGTCGTCGTCGGGCCGAAGGAGCTGCCGCGCCTGATGCGCATGGCGGGGAAATTCGCGGCGCAGGCGCGCCGCATGGCCGGTGAGTTCCAGGCCGCCTTCAACCAGATGGCCCGCGAGTCGGAGCTTGAGGAGATGCGGCGCGAGATCGAGGCCCTGAAGCGCAACAACCCGGTCGCGGATGTGAAGCGCGACGTCGAAACGGCGCTGAAGCCCGTCGAGACGACGCTTCGCGATGCGGCGAGCGACGTCGGGAAGAGCGCGCCGTGACGCTGCCGGCGAGCAACCCCAATCCGATCGAAGACGAGGACGAGGTCGCCGCCTCGGCCGCGCCGCTCCTCGATCACCTCACGGAGCTGCGCTCGCGTCTCATCGTCTGCCTCGTTGCGATCGCCATCGGCTTTGCGATCTGCTTCGGCTTCTCGAGGCAGATCTTCAACCTGCTGATCATTCCGTTCACCGAAGCGGTGAAGACCGTCAACGCCGGCAAGGAGCCGACGCTCTATTTCGCGCCGCTCGAATTCTTCTTCACGCAGGTGCGCCTGTCGGTGTTCGCCGGCGTCGTCGCCGCGTTTCCGGTGATCGCGTGGCAGGCTTATGCGTTCATCGCACCGGGGCTCTACAAGCGCGAAAAGAAGGCGGCGGCGCCCTTTCTCGTCGCCATGCCGATGCTTTTCGCGCTCGGCGCCATGCTCGTCTATTTCGTGATGATGCCCTTCATCATGCGCTTTGCGGTGGGGTTCGAAGGGCAGGGCGACGGGGCGGGCGATGCGGCGCGGTTCGAATTGCTGACCCGCGTCGGCGACTATCTTTCCCTGACGACGACGCTGATCCTGACCTTCGGCTTCAGCTTCCAGCTTCCGGTGTTTCTGACGCTGCTCGCGCGCGCGGGCTATGTGACGGCGGCGATGCTGGTCAAATTCCGCCGCTTCGCGATCGTCGGCATCTTCGTCGTCGCGGCGGTCCTGACGCCGCCCGATCCCTTCAGTCAGGTCGTCCTCGGGCTTTGCATCCTCGCCCTTTACGAGTTTTCGGTGGTGTCCGTCCGCCTTGCCGAGAAGAAGGCCAAGCGCCTCGCCGAAGAGGCTGCGGCCTAGCCGCGCGCCGGCCCAACGCATAGGGCTCTCCTCCCCCGCGCCCGCGCGCGGCGGGGGGGAAGCGGCTCTCGACACGGAGCTGCCGGCTGAAACAGGGTTAACGCCGCGCAC
>JBKBLR010000020.1:0-49964 GCA_046296195.1 Parvularculaceae bacterium
CTGTCGATCTTCGAGAACATCGCCGACAAGCGCGCCGTGAGCATTGATGAACTCGACCGGATGAGGTTCGCCGTCGCCCGCGCCGAAGCCGCGCTTGCGCAGGCGACCGCGGCGAGCGAAGCGGCGAAGGCGCGCGTCGCCGCGATCGACGTCGATCTTGCGCGCCAGACGGTGACGGCGCCGATCGCCGGGCAGATTCTTTCCGTCGACGCGCGCCCGGGCGAATACGCCGCTGCGGGGCCCCTCGCCGCGCCGCTGATGACGATGGGCGCGACCGACCGCCTCCACGTGCGCGTCGAGATCGACGAGAGCGACATCGGGCGCTTTTCAAGCGCCGGCCGCGCGGTCGCGACGCCGCGCGGCGAGGCGGCGCGCGACCTTCCGCTCACCTTCGTCCGCATCGAGCCGCGCGCGACGGCCAAGCGGACGCTCGCCGGCGGATCCGAGCGCGTCGACGCGCGCGTCATCGAAGTCGTCTATGCGCTCCAGCCCGGCGCCGGCGCGATCGTCGGCCAGCGCCTCGACATTTTCATCGATGCGTCCGGCGCAGCCGACATCGCGAAGGCGGCGTCATGACGAGGGCGGCGGCGATCGCATCGGCGCTGGCGCTCGCCGCCTGCGCCGCGGGGCCGGACTTCAAACGCCCCGATCTTTCCGCGCTCACCCCGACAGCGTTCGAGGAGGCGGGCCAGTCCGTCGCGCCGGCGGCGTGGTGGACGTCGCTCGGCGATCCCATCCTCGACAGCCTTGTCGCCGACGCGCTCGCCAGCAATCGCGACCTCAAGGCGGCGGAGGCCAGCGTGCGCGCCGCGCGCGCCGAGCTTGGCCTGTCGCAGTTCGATCTCGCCCCGACCGTGCGCAGCGAGGCGCACTATCGCCGCCAGCGCGTCTCCGCCGACGGGCTTGGCGCGACAATTCCCGGAATCCCGGCCGGAACGCCCTTTCCGGATACGGATCTTTTCGACGCCGGCCTTGCCGCGAGCTGGGAGCTCGATTTCTGGGGCCGCGTCCGCCGATCGGTCGAGGCCGCGCGCGCATCCTATCAGGGCGCGGAAGCCGACCGCCGCGCCGCGGCGGTTCTCGTCTCCGCCGACGTCGCCGCCTCCTATGCGGCGCTGCGCGGCGCCGAGCGCCAGCGCGACGTCGCCCGCCGTAACGCCGACAAACAGGCCGAGACGCGCGCGCTGACGGAAAGCCTCGAAAGGGCGGGGCGCGCCTCGAGCCTCGACGCGGCGCGCGCGCGCGCACAAGAGGAAGCGTCGGAGGCCTCGATCCCGCCGCTCGACGCCGCGATCGCGCGCGAGCGCCGCCGCCTCGCCGTGCTGACGGGCCGAGCGCCGGGCGCGCTCGATGCGATGCTCGCGGCCGGGGCCGGCAAGGGGCTGCCCCAGATCCCGGAAGGGCGTCCTGCAGGCGATCCTGGTCTCATCCTGCGCCAGCGCCCGGACATCCGGCGGGCAGAGCAAGACCTCGCCGCAGCAACGGCGAGGGTCGGCGTAGCGACGGCCGATCTCTTTCCGCGCGTGCGGTTCATCGGCGCGGTCGGCGCGAGTTCCTCGACGCTTGCAAGCTATGGAACGCGGCCATCGCGTGATTTCGGCTTCGGCCCGACCATCGAATGGGCCGCGTTCGATCTTGGCCGCGTGCGCGCCGGCATCCGCGCCTCCGAGGCGAGAGCGGACGCGGCCCTTGCGCGCTACGAACAGACGGCGCTGAAGGCGCTTGAGGAAACAGCGAACGCCTTCACCGATCTTGCTCGCGAACGCGAGCGCAATGCGCGACTCAAGCGCGCGGTCGCTGAAAGCGCCGACGCCGCCGCGCTCGCAAATTCGCGCTACCGCGCCGGGCTCGACGGTTTCCTCGCCGTGCTCGACGCCGAGCGCCGCCTCCTTGATGCGGAAAGCGCGCTCGCGGTCAGCGACACGCGGGCGCTCAGCGCCTATGTCGCCGTCTATCGCGCGCTCGGCGACGGCTGGCGGATCGATCCGGCCGGCGGCGAGAACGCGCCGACGAAGTGAAAGAGGCTCAGGCGACGATGGCCGCGCGCCGGCGGAGCGCGGCCGCAAGCAACGCCCCTGTCGCGCCCATCGCCGCAACCAGCGCGTAGATCGCGCCCGCTCCCTTCGCTTCATAAAGATAGCCACAGGCGACGGTTGCAAGTCCGGTGATCGCGCCGACGCCCGTCGTCGACATCAGGGTCATCGCCGTGTTGGTGAGATGCTTCGGCAGGCTGCGGTCGACATATTCGACCGCGCCGAGATAGGCGGCCGCGAAGGACAGCGCGTGCATCGTTTGCACGCTGAAGAGAAGCGGCAAAGGCGGATCCATGCCGGTCAGCGCCCAGCGGAGCGCCGCGCCGGCGCCGCCGATGATGATGAGCGTTTCAGCGCCCCAGCGCCTCACGAGGCCCCTTACCTGCGTCAGCACGAAAATCTCCGCGACGACGCCCGTCGCCCACAGGAAGCCGACGATCGGCGCGCCATAACCGAGATCGGTCCAGTGGAGGATCGAGAAGGAATAATAGGCGGCGTGGCTGCCCTGGATGAGGCCGACCGCCGCAAGAAAGATGAGGAACGACGGCGTCGTCATCAGCGTCGCCGCCTCGCGCCAGCGGTCATGCGGGGCTTCACGCTTTTCCTCGCGCGCGCCGAGCGGCAGCGTCATCGCGACGAGGAACGTCGCCGCGCCCGCGAGCGCCATGATGACGACCGCAATGTCGATGCTCGTCCGCGCGATGATGAAACCGGCGATGATATTGGTGAGAAGGAACGCCCCCGAGCCTGCCGCGCGCACTTCGCCGTAATGAAGGAGCCCCTTGCGGTCGGCCCTTAGGATCGCCGTGTCGGAGAGCGGCACGAGAATCCCGAAGGACCAGAGAACCGCCACCGCGCTGAGGGCGATGAGGGGCTTTGTCCCGAACGCGGCGAGCCCCAGCGCGCCGGCGCCGAAGAGGAGCGAAACGAGCCGCAGCGCCCTTGCGTGATTGTCGTTCTTGTCCGCCCAGAAGGCGACCGCCGGCCCGAGGAGAAGTCGCGCGCCGAGCGAGAGCCCGCTGAGGAGGCCGATTTCTGACGCGGCGAATCCCTCGCGCGCAAGCCAGCCCGACAGGAACGGCAATTGCACGCCGAGCAGCACGAACTGGGCGGCGTAGAACAGCGAATAATGCGCCTGAACGCGCCAGTTGCGGCCGGACATCGAGACTTGCATCTGAAGATCCCGCGGCGGGTATGAGGCGCCCGGCGAAGGTCCGCAATCGCGCGTCCCTGCGGGTAGGGTAATTCGACATCGCCCCCGTTAAGGTGCGGCCATGAGCGAAGGACGACGCGGCCGGCCGCCTCATGACGACGTGCTGACGCCCGCCGAATGGCGGGTGACGGAACTCGTCCGTCATGGGCTCACCAATGGGCGCATCGCCGCCCTGCTCGGCGTCAGCGCGGATGCGGTGAAGTTCCACGTCGCAAACGCGCTTTTAAAGCTCGGGCTCGACGGCAAGGCCGCCCTCAAACTTTGGGACGGCGTCTCCCGTGCGAGCGCCCTGCATGAAAGGAAGGATCACATGCCCACGGACCTCGGCCCCATCGGCCAGATCGCGCGCCCGGTGAAGGACATCCGCGCGGCGGAGCGCTTCTACAAGGAGGTGGTCGGCCTGCCGCACCTCTACACCTACGGCAATCTCGCCTTCTTCGATTGCGGCGGCGTCAGGCTTTTCCTGTCGGAGGGCGACGGCGATGACGGCGCCTCGATCCTTTATTTCCGCGTCGCCGACATTCACCAGGCGGCGAAAAACCTCGCCGCGCGCGGGGCCGAGATCACCCACGCGCCGCACATGATCCACAAACACCCGGACGGAACGGAAGAATGGATGGCCTTCTTCAAGGATGAGGAAGGCCGACCGCTGGCGCTGATGGCGCAGGTCAAAGGTCAGGCGGTCTGATCGTCGATCGCGGCGAGCCTGGCGTTCGCCATCACGCTCTTGATGCCGTTGTCGCGCGCCTCCTCGGAGGAATACTGTTCCGAGGCGCCGATCACCTGGTGGTTTGCGGCCTTGAGGACGAAATAATGCTTGCCGTTCGTTGACGCCTTCTTCTCGAAACGGGCGAGCAGGTCGGAATTCTTCTTGACGGACTCGATGCCGTTCACCGCCCCGGCGCGGTCCTTGTAGCCTTCGCTCGAAAGGACGATCTCGCCATTGCCGGCCTTGAGGCGAAAGCGGAATTCGCCCTTCTTGTCCTTGTAGAGTTCGAACTGCGCGGGCATCGGCGTCTCCTTTCCACTGCAACGGCGTCATTATCGGGGATTCGGGCGGCCTGTCGCCTTGGCAAAGGCTCCGCGCCGACTTAAGCGTGTTCCAGAATCGTTCTCCTGCGGCTAGTCTTTCCCGGTGACCGTCAAACTGTCAATTTCCGAGCGCGCGCTCGCCGGGCTCGGGGCCGGCGGGCCGGAAAGCGCGACGGCGCCCGGCTATTTCGACGGCCTCAACGCCGAGCAGCGAGAGGCGGTCGAGGCGACCGAGGGGCCGGTGCTGGTGCTTGCCGGGGCGGGCACCGGCAAGACGCGCGCGCTGACGACGCGGCTCGCCCATCTCCTTTTCACCGGCCGGGCGAAGCCTTGGGAGCTCCTCGCCGTCACCTTCACCAACAAGGCCGCGCGCGAGATGAGGGAGCGGATCGGCGCGCTCATCGGCGAACGCGTCGAGGGCCTGCAATGGCTCGGCACGTTCCATGCGATCGGCGCGCAGATCCTGCGCCGGCATGCGGAGATCGCCGGCCTCAAACCCTCCTTCACCATCCTCGACGCCGACGATCAGGTCCGGCTCGCCAAACAGGTGATCGAGGCCGCAGGTCTTGATGAGAAACGCTGGACAGGGCGCGGCCTTGCGAGCGTCATCGACGGCTGGAAGAACCGCGGCCTGACGCCCGACAAGGTTCCGGCGAACGAGGCCTGGCATTTCGCCGAAGGCAAGGGCGTTTCGCTCTACGGCGCTTATCAGGAGCGGCTGAAGACCTTGAACGCCGCCGATTTCGGCGACCTCCTCCTCCACAACATCACGATCTTCCAGCAGCGCCCGGACATTCTCGCCCAGTATCAGGAGAAGTTCCGCTACATGCTGGTCGACGAATATCAGGACACCAATGTCGCGCAATATCTCTGGCTGCGGCTCCTCGCGCTAAAGCGCAGGAACATCTGTTGCGTCGGCGACGACGACCAGTCGATCTATGGCTGGCGCGGCGCGGAGGTCGAAAACATCCTGCGCTTTGAAAAGGACTTTCCGGGCGCGCGCGTCATCCGGCTCGAGCGCAATTACCGCTCGACGCCGGCGATCCTTTCCGCCGCCTCGACGCTGATCGCCGCCAACCGGTCGCGCCTCGGCAAGACGCTGTGGACCGAGGCGGCGGAGGGCGAGCGCGTCAAAGTGCGCGGGGTCTGGGACGGCGAGGAGGAAGCGCGCCTCATCGGCGACGACATCGAGGCCGAACAGGGCAAGGGCCGCGCGCTCTCCGACATGGCGGTGCTGGTGCGCGCCTCGTTCCAGATGCGCGCCTTCGAGGAGCGCTTCCTGACGCTCGGCCTGCCCTATCGCGTCGTCGGCGGCCCGCGCTTCTACGAGCGCGAGGAGGTGCGTGACGCCGTCGCCTATCTGCGGCTCGTGCGCAGCGCCGACGACGATCTGGCGTTCGACCGCATCGTCAACAAGCCGGCGCGCAAGCTCGGCGGCCAGACGATGCAGGCCGTCCACACGCTCGCCCGCGCGCGCAACATCTCGCTCATGGCGGCGAGCCGCATGCTGATCGAAGCGGACGATCTGGGACCCGCGGCGCGCGGCGCGCTGAGGAAGTTCATCGAGATGATCGACCGCTGGGCGGGAGAAGCGGCGAATATTTCCCCGCGCGACCTCACCGAGCTCATCCTCGATGAATCGGGGTATACGGACTACTGGAAAAACAATAAGTCGGCCAAGGCCGATTCAAAGCTCGACAACCTCAAGGAGGTCGTGCAGGCTGTCTCCGAATTCGACACCCTCGCCGCCTATCTCGACCATGTCGCGCTCGTCGCCGACCGGAACGAGTCGGACGAAGCGGGCGCGGTCTGGCTGATGACGCTGCACGCGGCGAAGGGCCTTGAATTTCCGGTCGTCTTCCTGCCCGGCTGGGAGGAAGGCGTGTTCCCCTCGCAGCGCGCGCTCGATGAAGGCGGCGCGCCCGCCCTCGAAGAAGAGCGCCGGCTCGCTTATGTCGGCATCACGCGCGCGCGGGAAAGCTGCCGCATCTCCTTCGCCGCGAACCGGCAGATGTATGGCCGCTGGCAGGCCTCGCTCCCCTCGCGCTTCATCGACGAATTGCCGGAGGAGGCGGTCGATGTCGTGTCACGGCCCGGCCTTTACGGCAACGCCGCATCGTCGATGCCCAGCCATTCGCGCTTTGACGCCGCGCGCCTTGAAGAGGACAGCTATTACGACAATCCCGGCTGGCGGCGCGCGCGCGCGGCCTCAACGCGCCCGAGCCCGTCAGCGCCGATGATCGAGGGTCGCGCGCGCGAGGTGTCGGTGAGCGCCGGCGCGCCCCGATTCGCGGTCGGCGCCCGCGTCTTTCACGACAAGTTCGGCTATGGCCGCGTCATCCTCGCCGAGGGGCAGAAGCTGACGGTCGACTTTGAACATTCCGGCGCGAAGAAGGTCGTCGATTCCTTTCTGAAGGGGGCGTGATAGCGGCGAAGGTGGTCGGACGGAGCGCCAAGACGGTTGTCATCCGCGGACGGTTATCCAGCGACGGCGCACAGGCCGATCGGCTCTACGGCGCGATCACGACGCCTGAAAGCCGTGTTCGCGCCGTCGCACGGATGGCTCTCGACCCTTACCGGACGAAGGGAGTTGACCTCGACGCGCTCCGACTGGATCGATCTCTTCGGCGTGGTCGAAAAGCATGGCGTCCGTAGCCTGATCATCGGCGACGTGGCCGTCGCCTTTCATGGCCATGAGCGTTTCACAAAGGATATCGACGTCTGGACTGCGCCTGATGCTCAGAACGCCCTCGCGCGCATGCGCCGCGCTCAAGGAATTCGGCGCCCCGGTCTCGCGGTTGCGGCCGACGGGCTTTGAAGATGCGGACAGCTTCGTCGTGATCGGCGCTGAGCCGTTCCGCATAGACATTCTGATGGGCCCTCCCGGGGTCGCCTTTGAGGACGCTTGGCGCCATCGGGTCTTTCAGAAAATTGACGGGACCGCGATAAACTATGTCTGCTTGGATGACCTGATTGCGCTGCACAGAGCCGCTGGCCGGCCAGTTGACAAACCAGTTGTCGCGGCGCTGCGTCTGTTTGCGCCGGGCCCCGGGAAGTCGATTCGAAAGGGCGCGGCGAAGCGAAAAGAAACGACGAAGAAGCAGCCTCGAAACCCCCGAAAATGACCGCATTCAAAGCCTCCTGGGCCGGGACTGAGGCCGCCCTCAACGACGCAAGCGTTCTCCTCACCGACGTCCTATATCCGCCGGCGACCGCCGTCAGCCTGACCAAGGATGACGATGCGCGCGAGGACGCGGCCTGGCGGCTCGACGCCTATTTCGAGGACAGGCCCGACGCCGAGGCGCTCGCCGCGCTCGTCACCGGCGCCGGGCTCGGCGCGCCCGTGATCGAGGAACTGCCCGACATCGACTGGGTGGCGCATGCGCTTGAGGGGCTCGGGATCGTCGAGGCGGGCCGCTTTCTCCTCTATGGAACGCATGACGCGGACAAGCTGCCCGACGATCCCGCGCGCATCCCCATCCGCATCGACGCCAATCAGGCTTTCGGCACCGGCCATCATCCGACGACGGCGGGCTGCCTCACCCTACTCGACCGGCTCGGCGGCATCGCGCCGCAATCGGTCTTCGATCTCGGCTGCGGCTCGGCGGTTCTTGCGATCGCGGCGGCCAAGCTCTGGGACGTTGAAGTGATCGCCAGCGACATCGACGCGCGCTCGGTCGAGATCGCGCGCGAGAACATCGTGCTGAACGGCGTCGGCGACCTCGTCGCGGCGATCGAGGCGGACGGCTTTGAGGACCCGCGCATCCGCGTCCGCGCGCCCTTTGATTTCATCTTCGCCAACATACTCGCCGGTCCCCTCGTCGCCTTCGCGCCCCAGATGGCGAGGCACATGGCGCCGCGCGGGCGCGTGATGCTGGCCGGGCTAATGGCGGATCAGGAAGCCGGCGTCGTCGCGGCCTATGAGGCGGCGGGCTTCCGGCTCCTCAACCGCCTCGAGCACGCCGTCTGGCCGGTGCTTCTGTTTGTGAAGCTTTAGAGCGGCGGGCGGGCGCCGGCCGGGCCTTCCCATAAGGCGGGCGGCGGCATACATCCTGCGCCATGTTCCAGCATTTCGACCCGGTTTCCGACCGTAGCTTCGCCGCCCGGCATCTGCCGCTCCTGCGCGCGGAGATGAAGGCGCTCAAGATCGACGGCTTTATCGTTCCGCATGATGACGAATATCAGAACGAATACATCCCGGCCTACGCTGAGCGGCTGATGTGGGTCTCGGGCTTTTCCGGCTCGGCGGGCGCGGCGGTCGTGTTCCTCGACAAGGCGGTCATCTTCGTCGACGGACGCTACACGCTGCAGGTCCGCCAGCAGGTCGACGACCAGCTCTTCGCCTATGCCGATCTCGTCGAAACCCCGCCCGACCAATGGCTCGCCGAAAACGCGCCGAAAGGCGCGGCGATCGGCTATGACCCGATGCTGCACACGAAGGCGGGCGTCGAGCGCCTGCAGAAGGCGGCGACCTCGCGCGGCTTCACCCTCGTCGCGCTCTCCCGCAATCCCGTCGACGCGGCGTGGAAAGATCAGCCGGCGCGCCCGCTTTCGCCGGCGAGGCCCCATGCGCTCGCGCTCGCCGGACGGACCTCCGCCGAGAAGCGCCGCGACATCGCCGCCGCCGTCGCCAAGGCGGGCGCAGACGCCGCGCTCGTCACCGCGCCGCCGTCGATCGCCTGGCTGTTCAACATCCGCGGCGGCGATGTGGCGCGCACGCCCCTGCCGCTGGCGCGCGCGCTGGTGACGACGGATGGAAAAGCGACGCTGTTCATCGCGCCGGAAAAGGTCGGCAATGAGCTTCCCGCCTTCCTTGGCGACGAGGTCGACATCCGCGCCGAGGCCGATGTCGAAGCCGCGCTCGAAAAGCTCGGGCGCGAGAAGAAGCGCGTCGCCGTCGATCCGTCGCTGGCGCCGGTGAAATATGTGACGACGCTGGCGGAAGCCGGCGCGACCGTCGTCGACCTCGCCGACCCGTGCGCCCTGCCGCGCGCGATGAAAAACGCCGCCGAGCTCGACGGCACCCGCGCGGCGCATATCCGCGACGGCGCTGCAGTCACGCAATTCCTGCACTGGATCGCGACGAAAGCGCAGGACGGATCGGTCGACGAGATCGAAGCGGCCAAGACGCTCGAAGCCTTTCGCGCCGCGACAGGCCGGCTGGTCGATCTTTCCTTCGACACCATCTCGGGCGCGGGCGCGAACGGCGCCGTCGTCCATTACAAGGTCTCGACGGCGACCGCGCGGCCCTTGAAGCCCGGCGAGCTATATCTCGTCGATTCCGGCGCCCAGTATCAGGACGGCACCACCGACATCACGCGCACCGTGCCGATCGGCAAACCGTCGCAGGAAATGCGCGAGCGCTTCACGCTCGTCCTCAAGGGCCATATCGCGCTTGCGCTCGCGCGCTTTCCGGCCGGCACAACCGGCCATCAGCTCGACGCGCTCGCCCGCCGGCCTCTGTGGGAGGCCGGACTCGACTATGACCACGGCACCGGCCATGGCGTCGGCTCGTTCCTTGGCGTTCATGAAGGGCCGCAACGCATCGCCAAGGTCGCGAACACGCAGAGCCTGAAGCCCGGCATGATCCTGTCGAACGAGCCCGGCTATTATAAAACCGGCGCCTATGGCATCCGCATCGAAAATCTCATCATCGTCACCGAACCCATGGCGATCGACGGCGGCGAGCGGCCGATGATGGGTTTCGAGACGATCACGCTCGCGCCCATCAATCTCGATCTCGTCGTCGCCTCGATGCTGACGGAGAGCGAGCGCCACTGGCTCAACAAATATCACGCCCGCGTACGCCAGACCTTGACGCCGCTCCTCCCCGCCGAGGTCGCCGGCTGGCTCGCCGAGGCGACGCGCTCACTCTGAGCGGACGCCGAGAACTCCGCCCAAGGGAAAGCCGATCGTCACCGGCGCGTGCGGGGCGAGATCCTCCGCGAGCGTGTCGAGATACGCCCCGCCGAGGCCCTTCGCCGCCATATAGGCGCGCGCATAGGACGCCGTGAGGAGAAGGCCCGCCGCCTCCTGCGGCGCGAGCGTCGCCTCGATCGCGCCTGAATAGGTTTCAAGGCGCGAGAATGCGCCTGACGCTTTCATCGGCCGCGCATAGTCGGCCTTCGCGCCGAGGCGCTTGTCCATGAAGGGCGCCCAGAGCGACCAGTGCCGGCGAAAGGCGGGCTGCGCATCGCCCTTCACGAAGAACGGCCCGTAGAGGAAAGGGAAGAAAACGCCTCGCGGCCGCAGCCAGCGTGCGACCTCTGCGCACACCGCGTCCTGATCCATCCAGTGAAAGGCCGTCGCCGAAATGACGCAATCGACGGAGCCGTCGGCGAAGCGGGCCTCCTCCGCCGCGCAGTTACGGCGCTCGATGCGCGGATGATCGCTCGCCGCGGCGAGCATGCGCGCATCGGGCTCGACCATGACGACTTTTCCGAAATTCGCCGCAAGATCGACGCTCGCCTTTCCCGGCCCGGCGCCGAGATCAACGGCGACCTCGCGCGGCCCTTCGTGATGCGCGAGGAGAAAATCAAAAAGCGCCCTCGGGTAGGCGGGCCGCAGCGCGGCGTAGCGCGCCGCGACGTCGCCGAAGCCGAGGGCGGCGTCGCCGTTCACGCCGCTTTTCCGCCGATGAAGGCGCGCCACTCTTCCTCGGAAAAGATCCGCACGCCGAGCCGCTCGGCGTCCTTGAGTTTCGATCCCGCACCCGGCCCGGCGACGACGTAATCGGTCTTCGCCGACACCGAGCCTGCGACCTTGGCGCCGAGCGCCAGGGCCTGCGCTTTCGCTTCGTCGCGCGTCATCGACTCCAGGGTTCCAGTAAAGACGACCGTCTTGCCGGCTACCGCCGACTGCGACACCGCCGGCGCCTCATCCGTCGGCGTCACTTCCTCCAGCAGCCGGTCGACGGCGGAGCGATTGCGCCTGTCCTTGAAGAAAGAGATGACGCCGCCCGCGACGAGCGCGCCGACGCCTTCGATCGACAGCATCTCCTGATAGGCGCTGCTTTCCTCATCCGCCGCCGCGATCGCCGCCGCGCGGAAGGCCTCAAAGGAATGGTAATGCCGCGCGAAGAGGCGGGCGTTGGTTTCGCCGATATGGCGCATGCCGAGCGCAATGATGAAGCGGGCGAGCGGCGGCGCGCGCCGGGCGTTGACGGCGGCGAACAGGTTCTCGACCGATTTCTGATTGGTCGGCGTTCTCGTCCCGTCCTTCTTCTCCTTGTAGGTGAAGAGGTCAATCTCGCCCGCCGCCTGCCGCTTCTCGAGCGTGAAAATGTCGGCGGGCTCCTTGACGATGCCGGCCGCATAGAAGGCTTCGATCTGCTTCTCGCCTAGCCCTTCGATGTCGAGGGCGTCGCGCGAGACGAAATGCCGTAGCCGCTCGACAGCCTGCGCCGCGCAGGAAAAACCGCCCGTGCAGCGGCGCACGGCCTCATCGCCCTCGCGCACCGCCGGGCTGCCGCAAACGGGGCAGTTTTCCGGGAAGGCGAAAGGCCGCGCGCCCTTCGGGCGCTTCTCAATGATCACTTCGACGATCTGCGGGATGACGTCGCCGGCGCGCTGCACGACGACCGTGTCGCCGATGCGGATGTCCTTGCGCTCGATCTCGTCCTGATTGTGCAGCGTCGCATTCGAGACGACGACGCCGCCGACCGTCACCGGCGCCAGCCGAGCGACCGGCGTCAAGGCGCCCGTGCGCCCGACCTGGATGTCGATATCAAGAAGCGTCGTCATCGCGCGCTCGGCCGGGAATTTGTGCGCGATCGCCCAGCGCGGAGAGCGCGCCACGAAGCCGAGGCGCTCCTGATAGTCGAGCCGGTCGACCTTGTAGACGACGCCGTCAATGTCATAGCCGAGGCTCGCCCGCCTCGATTCGATCGCCTTGTAATGCGAGAGCATCGCATCGAGGTCGGCGCACCGCACGATGAGCGGATTGGTTTGAAATCCGAGCTTTGAAAGGCGCCGGACGCAGTCGAACTGCGTTTCGCCGAGCGGCGCTGAGGTCTCGCCCCACGCATAGGCGAAAAAGCGCAAGGGCCGCGCGGCCGTCACCGCCGCGTCGATCTGGCGAAGCGATCCCGCCGCCGCGTTGCGGGGGTTGGCGAAAGGCTCCTCGCCTTCCTTTTCAAGCGCCTCGTTGAGCGCGTGGAAATCGGCATGGCTCATATAGATCTCGCCGCGCACGTCGAGGACGTCCGGCGCGCCCTTGAGCGTGCGCGGGATGTCGGCGACGGTGAGCGCGTTCGCCGTGACATTCTCCCCGACCGCGCCATCGCCGCGCGTCGCCGCGAGTTTGAGCGCGCCCTTCTCATAGCGGAGATTGAGCGAGAGCCCGTCGATCTTCGGCTCTGCGGTGAAGACGAGCGGCGCGTCCTCGCCGAGTTTCAGGAAACGGCGCACGCGGGCTTCGAACTCTCGCACGTCCTCGGCGCCGAAAGCGTTGTCGAGCGACAGCATCGCCTTTGCGTGCGCGGCCTTCTCGAACTTCGTCGACGGCGCGGCGCCGATCCGGGCGGAGGGAGAATCAGCGCGTTTGAGTTTAGGGAACTGCCGTTCGATGAGCGCGTTGCGACGGCGCAGCGCGTCATATTCGGCGTCGGTCATCGTCGGGCGGTCTTCGGCGTAATAGGCCTCGTCCGCTGCGGCAATCAGCGCCGCGAGCCGCGCAAGCTCGGCGGCGGCCTCGTCGGCGGAGAGCGCCGCGACCGGCTTTGACGACAGATCCCTTGTTCGCGCCGCCACTGGGCTTCCTCCGGAGTCTCCGGTCTTAAACGGGAAGCGGCGAGCGATTCAAGGGGGCGCGCCGGAGCGCTTATTCCTCTGTATAGGGATTATTGTCCGGCGGCAGGCCGACAGGGGCGTAAAACCAGTCATAGCCGGCGAAGATGCGCGCGTAAGGGTCGACCGCCTCGCCCGGCGCGCCCCGGTTATAGAGGCGCGAGCCCGGTTTCGGCGTCGCGGTCGAAAATCCGCCGTCGACGCCCCAGCTCGTCATCTCGGCGACGAGCGGCTCGCGCGTCGGCCCGTAATAGCGCCAGTCGAGACCGTCATGATGGAAGAAGCCGCGGACATGATAGTCGGGCGCGCCGGCGCGCGAGATCGCGAGCACGCATTCATGGCCGCCGTCGAGCACGATGAGCCCGAACGGTCCCTGGACCTCATAAGAGTCCTGCCGGACGCAGCGCAAAAGGCGCACGGCGAGGCTGCCGCCAGGCCGCCCGCGGTCAAGGCTCGCCGGCGCGCCGCCGAAATGCCGGTCAGAAACCGCGCGCTCAGCGTCCGCGGGCGTCGGCGGATAGGATGCGGCGGCGAGGAGCCAAAGGGCGGCAAGGACCATGGCGCTCCTGATAGCGCGGCCGGCTTAACGGGCGCTTGTTGGAACGTGAACCCCCGATTAACGCCGGAGCGCGCGCCCCGCCACCGCGTCGAGCTTGGCCAGCAAAGCGGGATCGCGCGCCTCGGGCGGCGTGATGATCGCAACGTCGAGCGCGGTCTCGATCCCGCGCGGGGAGCGCTTGCGCGTCGGCCCGAGGCGCCGGACGAGGTCGGCGACGAGGCGGCGGGCGGCCTCGGTGTTCTTCTTCATCACCGCGAGCACCGCCGCGACCTCGACATGGGCGGTACCCTCGCGCCAGCAATCATAGTCCGTCACCATGGCGACGCTCGCATAGGGAAGCTCGGCCTCGCGCACGAGCTTTGCTTCCGGCATGTTGGTCATGCCGATGACGTCGGCGCCCCATGACTTGTAAAGGAGCGACTCCGCGCGCGAGGAGAACTGCGGGCCGTCGATGCAAAGATAGACGCCGCCGCGATGATGCGGAATTTCCAGCGCCTCGCAGGAGGCCGCGAGCGCATCGAAGAGCGCCGGGCAGACGGGATCGGCCATCGACACATGCGCGACGCATCCCGTCCCGAAGAAGCTTTTCTCCCGGCCCGAGGTGCGGTCGATGAACTGATCGACAAGGACGAAAACGCCGGGCGCGAATTCCTCGCGGAAAGAGCCGCAGGCTGAGACGGAAATGACGTCGGTGACCCCCGCCCGCTTCAGCGCATCGATATTGGCCCGATAGTTGATCTCCGACGGCGGCAGGCGATGGCCCTCGCCGTGGCGGGCGAGAAAGGCGACCTCAACGCCGCTCATCCGGCCACGGACGATCGGACCGGAAGGGAGCCCCCACGGCGTTCCGATATCGATCTTTTCCGCGCCCTCGATGGCGTCGAGCGCGTAGACGCCCGAACCGCCGATGACGCCGAGGACGCGCTTTTCCATCGCCTAGAGCGCCTCGGGATCGATGCCGAGCGCGCAGGCGATGCGGGCGAGGACCGTCTCTTCCTGGGGTTTCAGCTTCTGGTCGGCGACGACGGCGTGCCGGGCGGCGAGCTTCACGGCTTCCGCCGCCGGCGCGCCGCGGACGGCGCCGACAGCGGCGAGAATCTCCGCCTCCGCCGAGGCATAATCGGCGCGCAAGGCCGCGTGAAGGCGGGCATACTCCGCGGTCAGCGCCGCCGCATCGATGGCGCGGAAGGCGGGATCGTTGACGATGCCGCCGAAGAAGCGCGCCTCCTCAACCGTTTCGATGCGCGCATCGGCGATAGCGGCGAGGAGATAGGCGCCGCAGGCGGCCGTCGCCGCGATGTCGGTCGTCGCTGTCACGGGGGGGGGGCGCCTCCGGTCAGATTCGGCATCGCTCTTAGACCAAGCGCGCGGGTTTGTCCTGCGCGCAGGTCTCGATCCGGCCGGCTCAACCCTTAGTGATCGGCGTTCGACCAGATCGCCCGGTAGGAGAAGAAGAGCACGATCGTCAGGATCAGGAGATAACCGATGGTGACGACGCCGAGGCTTTTTCTTTCCTCCATCTTCGGTTCCGACGCCCAGGTCAGGAACTCGACGACGTCTTTCGCATATTGATCGACCGTCTCCGGAATGGCGGGATCGGCGTAATCAATGACGCCGTCCGACAGCGGCGGCGCCATCGCCAGAACCCCGCCCGGCGGGATCTTGACGTCCGGCAGGGGATGTCCCTCGGCGTCCCGATATTCCGGCTTCAGGAGCTGCGACATGTCGCCGGCGAAATAGGGATTATAGTTCTGGCCCGGCCCGAGCGTGACCGTGTCGGGCGTATCCTCATAGCCGGTGAGGAGGCTGTAGACATAATCAGGCCCGTGATGGCGCGCCTTCATGATGAGGGCGAGGTTGGGCGGATTGGCCCCCCCATTGGCGGCGCGCGCCTGCTGTTCATTGGCGAACGGCTTTGGAAATTTGTCCGACGGCAGCGCCGGCCGGTCGAACATCTCGCCAAGATCGTCCGGGCCGTCCTGCACGGTGTATTCGGCGGCGATCGCCTTAACGACGGGATTTTCAGCCGGGTTCTTGCAGTTCGTCGTTTCCGGCACGCCCGCCGGACAGCGTTCGAGATAGAACGGCCCGCCCTTGTCGCCGAGATTGCGGAAGGCGAGCTGTTCGACGGCGTGGCAGCCGGCGCAGACCGACTTGTAGACCTGAAAGCCGCGCTGCATCGCCTCCTTGTCATAGGTCCCGAAGGGCCCGGAGAAATGCCAGTGATTGTGCTTGTATTCGAGCGTCTTGCCGCCGGCGGCGAGGGCGTCGAGCGGCGCGAGCGCGAGAAGCGCGGCGGCGGCGGATTTGGCGAGGATCGAAGGGCGCATCTGTCTTTTCCTCTTATTCCGCGGGCTGGGCGATCGCGCCCGAAGGCGAGACCGCTTTCTTGAGGACGGAGTCGGCGATCGACTTCGGAATCGGCTTTGCTTTCTCGAACAGCCCGAGCAGCGGCAGGATCACGAGGAAGAACGCGAAATAATAAGCGGTCGCGATCTGCGAGCCGAGCACATACCAGCCCTCCGCCGGCTTGCCGCCGAAATAGCCGAGCGCAAGGCAAGCGAAGACAAAAAGCACGAACCAGAGCTGCGCCACGGGCCGATAACGCATCGAGCGCACCTTGGAGGTGTCGAGCCACGGCAGGATAAACAGGACCAAGATCGAGCCGAACATGGCAAGGACGCCGCCGAGCTTCGACGAGATCGGGCCGATGTCGAAGGTGATCGCGCGCAGGATCGCGTAGAAGGGCAGGAAATACCATTCCGGCACGATGTGCGGCGGCGTCACCAGCGGGTTGGCCGGCGTGTAATTGTCCGGATGGCCGAGCCCGTTCGGGTTGAAGAACACGAAAGCCGCGAACAGCACCAGAAAGACCGCGATCGCGAAGCCGTCCTTCACCGTGTAATAGGGATGGAACGGCAGCGTGTCCTTCTTCACGTCCTTCACGTCGACGCCGGTCGGGTTGTTGTTGCCCGACGTGTGGAACGCCCAGATATGAAGGACGACGACGCCGAAGATCGCGAACGGCAGAAGGTAATGCAGCGAGAAGAAGCGGTTCAAGGTCGGATTGTCGACCGCCGGACCGCCGAGGAGAAGCGTCTTGATCGGCTCTCCGATGATCGGGAAAGCGGTGAAGAAATTTGTGATGACGGTCGCGCCCCAGAAGGACATCTGGCCCCAGGGCAGCACATAGCCCATGAACGCCGTCGCCATCATCAGGAGGAAGATGACGACGCCGAGGATCCAGTTCATCTCCCGCGGTTCTTTGTAGGATCCGTAATAAAGACCGCGGAACATGTGGATGTAGACCGCGAGGAAGAACATCGACGCGCCATTGGCGTGCACATAGCGCATCAGCCAGCCGTAGTTCACGTCGCGCATGATGTGCTCGACGCTGTTGAAGGCGAGATCCTTGTGCGGCGTGTAATGCATGGCGAGCACGACGCCGGTGATGATCTGGATGACGAGGCAGACGACGAGGATCGCGCCGAACGTCCACCAGTAATTGAGGTTCTTCGGCGTCGGGAAGTTCATGAAATCGTCGGCGAAGCGGACGATCGGCAGGCGCTTGTCGAGCCAGCGCTCGATTCCGGTCTGCGGCTTGTAGGTCGAGGGATGATGCATGGCCGTCTTCCTTAACCGATGCGGATCGCGGTGTCGGAGGTGAACTGATATTTCGGCACCAGGAGGTTCTCCGGCGCCGGACCTTTGCGGATGCGTCCCGCATTATCGTAATGCGAGCCATGGCAGGGGCAGAACCAGCCGCCGAAATCGCCCCGCACCTCGCCCTGCGCGGTGCCGAGCGGCACGCAGCCAAGATGCGTGCACACGCCGACGACGACGATATATTGCGGGTTCTCGACGCGGTTCTTATCCTCCGCGTCCGCCTTGCCGGCGAGATTGTCGTTGCGGGCGAGCCTGTCCTTCAGATCGGCGAGCGGGGTCGCCTCGGCCTCGGCGATTTCCTCCGGCGTGCGGCGGCGGATGAAGACCGGCTTTCCTTGCCAGAACACCTTGATCGCCTGCCCGACCTCGAGCCCGGAGAGATCGACCTCCTTCGTCGACAGCGCCAGCACCGACGCGTCCGGGTTCATCTGCGAGATCAGCGGCGCCGCGACGCCGATGCCGCCGACCGCGGCGGTCGCGCCGGCGAAGAGATGAATGAAGTCGCGGCGGGTCGGTTCCGCCTGGTGGCTGTCATGCGCTGCGCTCATGGCCTTGTCGGTCCCTCGAGGCTTTCATAGCTGGTGTGCCGATGCCGGTACGCCCCGGAAGGGCTGTCCGGACCCGGCGCGTGGCGGGGCGTCGTGTCGCACGGGGTTCTAGCCAAAGTCCACCCCGCGCCCTAGTGCGACGTGGCGTCGCGAGACGGCGCCGCCCGGCGCTGCGAAAACCGCGCAAAAAGAAGGGTTTCGACCAAAGGTGCGGCTCGTCCTCTATCAGCCCGAAATCGCCGGCAATGTCGGCGCGGCGATTCGGTCGGCGGCCTGTTTCGGGGCTGGCGTCGACATCATCGAGCCCTGCGGCTTTCCGGCGGGCGACCGGTCCCTCAAACGGGCGGCGATGGATTATGCAAATCTCGCCGCGCCGGTGCGCCACGCGTCATGGGCGGCCTTCGCGGCTAGCGGTGAACGGCGCTCCGGGCGGCTGGTCCTGCTGACGACGAAGGCTGAAGCGGCGATCTGGGACGCCGCCTTCAGTGAGAGCGACCTCTTCCTCGTCGGGCAGGAAAGCGCCGGCGTGCCGGACGCGGTGCGCCAGGCCTGCGACCTCGCGGTGCGCATTCCGACGGCGAGCGGCGCGCGGTCCTTGAACGCCGCGACGGCGGCCGCGATTGCGCTCGCCGAAGCGCGGCGCCGGTTGGGGTGGCGCGAAGGAACCGCCTGAGCAAGTCTGAAGCGCGGCGAGGAGCAGAGGGGCCATGGCGAGACTCGTGTTCGGAATGAACGTGTCCCTCGACGGCTATGTCGACCATCTCGGCTTTTCGACCGGCCCGGCGCTCTTCCGCCGCTTCATCGAGGAAGCCGAGACGCAGGCGGGAAGTCTTTACGGCCGCGCCGTCTATGAGCTGATGCGCTACTGGGACGAGGATCATCCCGATTGGGACGCCGACAGGATCGCTTTTGCGGCGGCGTGGCGGCGCCAGCCGAAATGGGTTGTCTCGCGCTCGTTGACGGCGGTCGGGCCGGGCGCCACGCTCGTCAGCGGCGATCTTGGGGGCGCCGTCCGCCGCATCAAGGCCGAGCGCACCGGCGACATCGAGGTCGCGGGCCCCTTGCTGGCGCAAAGCCTCACGGACCTCGGTCTCATTGACGAATATCGGATTTACCTGCACCCGGTCGTCCTCGGCCGCGGCAAGCCCTATTTCGCCGGACCGCGCCCGCCGCTGCGCCTTGTGACCGTCGAACGAGTCGACGAGGACGTGGTCAGGCTAACCTATGTGCCGGCTTGAGGGAGATTTGGGATGAGCGGCGACATCGCGGAACGCAAGATAGCGTCGAAGGCGTGGTTCGAGACGCTGCAGGACCGGCTGATCGCCGCCTTTGAGAGGCTCGAGGACGAGGCGGGCCCGCTCTATCGCGACATGGCGCCCGGGCGCTTTACGAAAAAGCCGTGGCGGCGCGGCAAGGAGCATGAGGACCTTGGCGGCGGCGTCATGGCGTTGATGCATGGGCGCGTCTTCGAAAAGGTCGGCGTGCATGTGTCGACCGTTTATGGCGAATTCTCCGAGGAATTCCGCCATCATATTCCGGGCGCGTCGGAGGACCCGCGCTTCTGGGCCTCGGGCGTGTCGCTGATCGCGCATACGAGGAACCCGCACGCGCCCTCCGCGCACATGAACACGCGCATGATCGTGACGACGCAGAGCTGGTTCGGCGGCGGCGGCGACCTCAATCCGATGATGGACCGTTACCGGCGCGACGACCACCCCGACACGATCGACTTCCATGCGGCGATGCGCGCGGCTTGCGACCGGCATCACCCCGACTGGCACGCCAAATACAAGAAATGGTGCGATGACTATTTCTGGCTGCCGCACCGAAACGAACCGCGCGGCGTCGGCGGGATTTTCTACGACCGCCATGATTCCGGCGACTGGGAGAAAGATTTCGTCTTTACGAAGGATGTCGGGCTCGCCTTCCTCGACATTTACCCGGCGCTCGTCGCGCGGCGGATGAACGATCCGTGGACGGACGCCGATCGCGAGGAGCAGCTGTTCCGGCGCGGCCGCTACGCCGAATACAACCTTCTCTACGACCGCGGCACGACCTTCGGCCTCAAAACCGGCGGCAATGTCGAATCAATCCTTTCCTCGCTGCCGCCGCTGGCGAAGTGGCCGTAGCCCGCGGTCGCGCCGGCTCGCGGAAAACCGGTTCCCACTTTTCCGGCCGGCGCTCGAGAAAAAACGCGCCGCCCTATTGGGGGCGGCGCGTTCCCGTTTCCTCCCGAGGATACGGGCAGTGTCGCGGTCGGGTGTTGTTGGTTCTTACCGGCCGCGCATTCCGGACAAGCCGGATATCAGGGTCAGGAGGCCGCCGCCTCCGGCGAGATAGGTTCCCCATTGCACCGCCGCGAGGCCGTCATCGCCCTTGAGGTTGGTGAGGAGATAAAACGCGATCCCCGCGACGACGACGACCCCCGCCATCATGGTGACGGCGCTCGTCAGCCGGCCGACCACGGGGAGAAGCCCGGCAAGGCCCAGAACCGCCGCCACGGCGGAGACGAAGACGCCGGCGAAAATCGCAAGCCCCCGCGAGCCGCCCTGCGGCGCGCAGTCGCCCGCAATCGAGAAATTCTTCTTCGTCCAGCATTCGATCGTGCCGCCGACATAATCCATGCCGGTCACGGTGTTCTGCTTGACGATGCCGCCGACTTCAGTCGCCTCCCCTCCATACATCGGCGCATAAAGAAGCACCGCGATGACGGCGAGCGGCAACAAGATCCTGATCATGTGAGCCCCCTGATAAGCCCTGCCCAGAAGTTGAAATTAACGGCGCGCCGCGCCTAAAGGAAGGTCCCCGCCGCAACAGCGCCGCCGCAAACGCGATGCTGCGTCGCAGCAGGCGGCGCAGAAGAAAGCGATGCCGTGAAAACCTTTCGCATGGCCGCCGTGCAGGCCGCGCCTGTCCTGTTCGACAAGGCGGCCTCGACAGAGAAGGCGTGCGCGCTGATCGCCCAAGCCGCGCGCGGCGGCGCCGAGCTTATCGCCTTCGGCGAGACCTGGCTGCCGGGCTATCCCTTCTGGGTTGAAGGCGCGGTGCAGGACCTCACCTGGAGGGCGAGCGCCGAGTATATCGACGCCGCGGTCGTCATCGGCGGCCCCGAGACGGGCGCGCTGTGCGCGGCCGCGCGCGAAGCGGGCGCCGATGTCGTCATCGGCGTCGCCGAAAAGGATCCGCATACGGAGGGCGCCGTCTACGCGACGGCGCTGACCATCGGGCGCGAGGGCGCCGTTCTCGGCCGGCACCGGAAACTGAAGCCGACCCACGCCGAGCGGATCATCTGGGCGGACGGCGACGCCGCGGGACTGAAGGTTCATGCGCGCGGCTATGCGAAGATCAGCGCACTGAACTGCTGGGAGCACCAGATGATGCTGCCCGGCTACGCGCTCGCAGCACAAGGGACGCAGGTCCATTGCGCGCTCTGGCCCGGCTGGGAAAAAATTCCGCGTGCGGAAGAATATTGCTGGGCGCGCCAGCACCTCCTCTCGCGCGCTTTCGCCAGCCAGGCCGGCGCCTATGTCATCTGCGCCGCCGGATTGCGGCGCGCATCGGACATTCCCGACCGGCTGAAGCCGCTCGGCGTGTGGGAGCATACCGGCCAGTCGGCGATCATCGATCCGCGCGGGGAAATCATCGCCGGACCGATCGATGGCGAAGGCGTTCTTTATGCGGACGGATCGCTCGAGGTCGTCCGCGCCGCCAAGGCCGCCTGCGATATCGCCGGCCATTATGCGCGCCCCGACATCTTCCGCTTCGAGGTCGATGACCGCCTGCGGCCGGCGGCGCGCTTCGCCTCCGACGAACCCTAGGCCCAGCGGCCCGCCGATGACCCAGAACGTCCACCAGACCGAGGAAACCGTCGTCGCGGTTCTGTTGCAGCTCATCGTCATCGTGCTCGCCGCGCGCCTCGCCGGGAACGCCGCGGTCGCCGTTCGCCAACCGCGCGCGGTGGGCGAAATCGTCGCCGGGCTTCTGCTCGGGCCCTCGCTGTTCGGCGCGCTCGCGCCGGACCTGTCGGCGGCGCTGTTCACGCAAGGGGCGGCGGCGCCGATGATGGTGCTGAGCCAGATCGGGCTCATCCTCCTCATGTTCCAGATCGGCAGTGATTTCGAATTCGGCCATTTGAAGGGCGAGGCGAACCGGCGCGCCGTGCTCTTCGTGACGGCTTTTTCCGTCAGCGTCCCGCTGTTGGCGGGCTTCGCCATGGGCCGCCTCAGCGCGCCGCATCTTGCCGGCGGCATCGACCCGCTCGCCTACAGTCTTTTCACGGCGATCGCGCTCGCCATCACCGCCGTGCCGATCCTCGGCCGCATCCTTCGCGAATATCAGATGACGCGGACGCCTACCGGCGTCATCGCCATTTCCGCCGCCGCCGCCAACGATGTCATCGGCTGGGTGCTGCTCGCCGCCGTCGCCGCCTTCGCCTCGGCGAGCGGCTCGCTGTCGTCCTCGGCGATGCAGCTTGCGGGCCTTGCCACCCTCGCCGCCGCCTTCCGGTTTCTCGGCCGCCCTTGCGCGGACCTCCTCCTCAAAAAATTTCCTCTTGCGGACGGCGAGGTCCCGCCGGTGCTGATGGCGGTCATCCTCGCGCTCATCTTCGCCGCCGGGATCGCAACGCAAAAGCTCGGCATCTTCACGATCTTCGGCGGTTTCTTGACGGGACTTCTCTTTCACCGCCACGAAGCTTTCGTCGCCGCCTGGCGCCGTCAGGTCGGACAGTTCGTGCTCGTGTTCTTCCTGCCGATCTTCTTCACCTATACGGGCCTGCGCACCAATGTGCTGGGGCTTGATAGGGCGGGCGACTGGCTGTGGTGCGCCGGATTTTTCGCCGTCGCGGTCGCCGCGAAGATCATTCCGGTCTATGTGGCCGGCCGCCTGTCAGGGCTCAGCCGCGAGGACTCGCGCATCATCGGCGTTCTGATGAACACCCGCGCGCTGATGGAGCTCATCGTTCTCAATATCGGCCTGTCGCTCGGCGTCCTGCCGCAGGACGTCTTCACGATGCTCGTCATCATGGCGATCGGGACGACGATCATGACGGGGCCGCTGCTGCAACTGCTGCTGAGGCGCGCGGGCAAGCCCGTCGGCGCGCTCATCGACGCTTAACATCGCCTTGCGAGCAGCGCGTCGAGTTCAGCGTCGAGGCGCCGGAACTGCGCCGGCCATTGATAATCGCTGAGAATGCGCGCGCGCGCCGCCTGGCCGATGCGCTGCGCGGCGCCCTGATCGCCGATGAGGCTGAGGCATTCCTGCGCGAAGACCGCGGCGGACGCGCAGGCGATCGCCTCCGTCCCGATGGCGGCGTCGATGCCCTCGAGCGCCGCCGGCGTCGCGACGACCGCCTTGGCCATCGCCATCGCCTCAAGCACCTTGTTCTGGATGCCGCGCGCGATGCGCATCGGCGCGACCGCGATCCTCGCCGCGGCGAGATAGGGCCGGACGTCGGCGACGCGGCCCGTCACGCTGATCCCGTCGCGCCCGGCGAGCGCCTTTACGGAAGGATCGGGATTTAACCCGACGATGAAGAAGGCCGCCTCAGGATCGGCGGCGCGAATCTCCGGCCAGATCGCGTCGGCGAACCAGCGGACAGCGTCGACATTCGCCCAGTAATCCATCGCGCCGACGAAGACGGCGTCGATGCGCGCGGGCGCCGGCGCGACAGCGCCGGGCGCGAATGCGTCGGCGTCGACGCCGTTGGCGAACCACCGCACGGGCCTGGCGACGCCGTCGCGCGACGCGAGGAGGTCCGCCTCCTCCTCTGTGATCGCGAAGGTCGCCTCCGCGCGGTTGATGATCGCCGTTTCGGCGCGCGCAAGAAGCCGCCCTTCGCGCGCATAAACGGCGCTCATCGGCCAACCCTTGCGTTTGCCGTATTCGGCCCATTTCGCGCTGTCGGCGTCGCAAAGATCGATAAGGACCGGCGCTGCAGCGCCGTCGAGATATGGCGCCATGGACGAAGAAAAGGCGATCTGCGCAACAGGACCCGCCGCGCGCGCAGCGGCGACGGCGCGCTTCATCCGTCCGTCGCGGTAGTAAGGAAAGGTGAGCGGCTCGCCGGTCACAAACCCAAGCGCGCTGCGGATCGTCGCGGCGCGCCGATGAAGCGGCACGAGCGCGACGCTCGCGCAGACCTGCTCAAGGCGCGCGCGGTGCTGAAAGTCCGCCGGATCGTCAACGAAAGCGGCGAGGTCGACGTCGAAGCGGCGCGCGAGATGCTCGACCGTCCGCCAGGAGCGGATCTTGTCGCCCTTGTCCGGCGGATAGGGAATCCGGTGTGCGAGATAAAGAACGCGCGGCCGGCTCAAGGGAAGTTCCTCGCCGCGATCGGCCCCAGAAGATTGGCGACCGGCAAGGGCAGTTTTTTCCAGAGCTCGACGAAGCGGGCGAAATTCGGATTGTTGGGATTGACGTTCGGAACCGCCTTCGCCCGCACAAGCGCCACATGATAGACGAGCGGCTTCGCTTCGAAACCCCAATAGGTCTTGGTCGCCGAATGGGTCGAGCCGACCTTGCTGCGGCCGAAGTCGAACAGCGTGATCCCGCGCGCCACCGCGCGGCGCATCAGCGAATAATAGAGATAGTCATAGGCGCGCATGCTTCGGCCGGCCTCGCCGCCGCCGATATAATAGGGCATGACGCGGTCGCGCCGCCAGAAAGAGAAGAGGCCGGCGACCGGTTCGCCATGCCGCTCGACAAGCGCGATGTCGGCGTCGTCGCCGAATTTTTCCTTCAACAGCCGGAGAAACTTCTTCGGCATCGCCGGCGTGCCGAGATTGCGCAGCGCCGCCGAATAGACGGCGTAAAAATCGTCGACGCGCTGGTCGAGACGGAAGGAATCCTCGTTCGCCTCGTCGATGCGCAACGACTTCTTCACCTCAGCGCGCCGGTTTCTGGGCAGCCAGTCGCGGATCTTGTCGACTTCGGCCGGCATCTCCTTCTCGAAGGATTCGTAGACGCCCGTCTTTGCAATCCATTCCTCGCCCGGCGAGGGTCCGCCGCGCAGTTCGACATGGTTGACCCTGAGCCGCCGCCCGATGGCCAGCGCCTCGCGGCCGAGCGCCTTCACCGTCTCCTCGTCATCGGCGATGATGCCGCCGCCGACGCCGAACGCGGTCGAGATGAGCGAACGCCCGAGGAGCGGCGATGTTGCGAGCGTCAGCGGCAGCACCCCGCAGAATTTTCCGTTGCGCGTCGCGCACAGGTGAAAGCTGCGGAACCCGTAGGCCTCGGCGACCGCCTCCAGCCAGCGATGGTCGTGAAAGAGCGTCGCTTCGGCGCGCTCCGCGACATAGTCGATCCAGCGGCCGGTGTCCTTCTCTTCCATCGGCCTCACGGTCAGCGCGTCGGTCATGAGAGCCCGAGCGCCTCGTCGACGCGCGTCCATGAATAAGCGGCGAGCAGGCGCGCGAGCTTTCGCTCCATCACGCCGAGATTGACATAATGCCGAAGCTTCGACTTCCAGGGCGCGGCCGCGATGCGCGGCTGGCCCGGATCGATCTCCCACGGATGCAGGTAGAAGATCGCCGGCCCGCCGAGCGTCGCCGACGCGCGGTCGAGAAGCCGCTTGGAGAGCGCATAGGGTGCGGCGCGGAACCAGCCGCCGCCGGCGCAGCTCACCCGCCTGCCGAAGATTTCGGCGGTGGCGACCGGCGCCTCGATCACGCCGCCGGCGCGGTGGGGCCCGCGCGGGGCGTCCGGATCGCCATAGTGGTCGTGCGCGATCGGATGGCTCGATGAGGAATAGTCATGGCCCGTCTCGCCGATGATGGCGTGCGCCCACGGCGTGCGCTCGTCGATCGAGAAGCCGGCGGCGCGAAAACCGCGCACCCGCGCGCCGCTGGCGTCCTCGAGGATCTTTTTTGTCTTCAGGAGGTCGGCGCGGAATTCCTCCGGCGTCTGGTCGAAGACTTTCCTGTGGTCATAGCCGTGGCTCGCGACTTCGTGCCCGCGCGCGGCGATGTCGCGCATCAGGGCGGGCGCGCGCTCGGCGACCCAGCCGAGGGTGAAGAAGGTCGCCTTCGCGCCGTGCTGATCGAAAAGGTCGAGCAGGCGGCGCGTGTTGTCCTCCGCGCGCAGGGCGTAGCCGTCCCAGTCGTCGCGGCGGACGACGCCTGAAAACGCCCAGACCTGGAAATAGTCCTCGACGTCGACCGACATGGCGAAGCGGGCGGGCGCGGCCGTCACGGGAGCGTTCCTTCCGGCGCGGCTCAGCGCCAGGCGTTGCGGATTTCCGTCAGCAGCGTTTCGGCGCGGCCGAGGCTCGCCTCGATCTGCTCGCGTCGGCGCCGGCGGCGGCTGTCAATCTCCGTAAGCTGGCGGCGCAGGCGCGCGACGCTCTGGTGGGCGCGTTTGAGCTCCTCGCGCGTGTCGTTGATCGACGCGACGACGGACGCTTTCCAGGCCGCTGGATCGGCGTTGAAGGACAGGGACTCCTCCGCCTCCGCGCCGTCGAATTCAGCGTCTTCGTTGACGTCAAGGTCGGTGGTCGGACCGGCGTCGACCGCCGCCGATGCGTACAACCGCGGCGGCGGCGGCGCGTCATCGGGCGCGATCAACTCCGCGGCGCGATCACGAATGTCGGCGATCTGCTGATCGCGCTGCGCGATGCGCGCGGCCGCGATGGCGGTCGCGACATCATCAAGCGTCGCCGGCTTCGGCGCGGCGGCGTCTGCGTCCGCCTCGCCAAGCGGTTTGCGCACGGGCTTCGACCGGCCGGCCCTCAAGCGGTCGAACACGCTCGCGCCGACGGCGCCGATGTCGTTCGCAGGCGCCGCTTCCGGCCTCGCCGCAGGGCTTTCGATCTTGGCTTCCACGGGCGTCTCCCCCTTCCCGGCCCTCTCCGCCGCCGGCGCCGCTGCAATGGGCGTTTCCGCGGCCGGCGCTGGCGCGGCGACTGGCGCGGCGACTGGCGCGAACGCCTCGGCGGCGTCGATGCGGTCGCCCGCTTTCTGTTCGGCGATCAGGTCCGCGAGCACCGTCTCGACGGCGGCGGCGTCGATCCGGCCGAGATTTTCAACCGCCGCGAACAGGAGAACGCGGTTGCAGAGCTTGTGGATCTTGCGCGGCAGGCCGCCCGTCGCGGCGAAGATCGCATCGAACGCGTCGGCGGAGAAGGCCGGCGTCCCCGTCCAGCCGACCTGCGAAAGGCGGTGCTTGATGTAGGCCTCCGTCTCGTCCCGCAGCATCGGCTCGAGATGATAGGTGGCGATGACCCGCTGGCGCAGCTGCTCCATGTCGGGGCGCGCCATGGTCTCGCGGAAATCCGGCTGTCCGACGAGAAAGACCTGGAAGAGCGGCGTGCCGTCATATTCCATGTTGGAAAGCACGCGCAGCTCTTCGAGCGTCTTCAGTGGCAGGTTCTGCGCTTCGTCGACGACGAGGAGGACGCGCCGGCCGTGATTGAGCTGGTCGAAGAGAAAATCCTCGAACGCCTCGATGTCCGCCGCCTTGCCATCGCCCGCCGCCTCGATGCGGAAGGCGGAAAGAATGTGAGAGAGGAGATCGGCCGCCTCGAGATTGGGCGTCAGGAGGTTCGCGGCGACGATGTTCGACCGGTCGAGCTGATCGAGCAGATGCCCGATCAGCATCGTCTTGCCGGCCCCGATTTCACCCGTGATGACGATGAAGCCTTCAGCCTGGCGAAGCCCGTAATGGAGGTAGGACATCGCCTTGTTGTGGCTCTTCGACCCGAAAAAGAACTTCGGGTCCGGCGCGAGCCGGAAGGGAGAGCCGGAGAAGCTGAAACGCTCTTCGTACATTGCGCCCTAGAAATCGACCTGGAGACCGAGCGTCACCGTGTTCTCGCCATATTCGAGGAGCGGGTTCTTGGAGAAACGCTCCGTGTGCGAATATTCGCCGAAGGCCGACACGTTGCGCGCGAGCCGGTAAGAGGCGCCGAGGCGCCCGCCGACCGTATTGGTGACGCCCTCGACGCCGACGAGGCTGTCGCAGGCGACCATCGGATCGAAGCCGGGCGTCGTGACGTCGAAGCCGAAGAGGCGCGGATCGGCGAGACAGCTCGTCAGGTCGGATGTTGAATCGACATAACGGTAGAAGAGGTCGCCGAAGGCGCTGAGGCGGCGCGACATCTGGTGCTGGACGCCAAGCCCGCCGCCATAGGCCGTGATCCGGCGGAAGCCGAAATCGGTGTCGTTGTAGAAGCCGTAAAGGCTTGCGGTGGAGCGCGTCCCGAGCAGCGCCGACAGCCGCGCGTTCGCCTCATTCGCGACGCCAAAGCCGATGTTCTGCGCCGAGAAGCGCTGGCGGTTCGAGCGCGTCAGCGCGTCGATGATGCCTTCGGCGTCGCCGACCTCGCCCTGGCGCAGACGATCGACGAAATCGAGCGTCCGGCGCTGCAGCGCCTCGTAATTCGTCGAGACGGCTTGCGCGCGCGTGCGGAACGAGCGGCTGGCGCTCGCCGAAAAATTGAGCCGGTTCGACAGCTCATAACGCAAGTCCGCGTTGATGAAGTCATCGTCATAGCGCTGGCCATATTCAAGGCGCACGTCGGTGCGCCGGCCCGGACGGGCGCGGAAGCCGGCGCGCCAGAAAAGGCCCGAAAGCCGGTCCGCGGGAATGAATTGCGGCGGCGCGTCGGTGTCGACTTCGTCATAACCGACGGCGCCGGTGAGCGCGAAACGCTCGGTCAGCGCATATTGCAGATCGGCTTCGAGCGTGCCCTGCCTGAACTCGAAATCCTGGATCGCAGCCGAGCCGTATTCCCGCGTCTTGTTGCCGTAGGCGGTGAGGCCGATCTCGACCCGGTCGAATCGCTCGCCGGTTTGGTAGCTCGCGATCGCTTCCTGCGTGCGCGAGTCGTTGTTGAAGTTGGCGCCGAGCGCCGTGCGGTCGTCGTCGATGATGACCTGGCTGACGCGGTAGCGGATCTCGGCCGCGGAGCCGTCATTGAAACGGCGATTGAGATAGGGGCTGAGCGCGATGTTGTGCACGTTGACCCGCTGCGCGCGCCCGGCGTTGATGTTGCGCGAGAAGCGCGCGTTTTCCCCCGCGAGCTGCCGGGAGGAAGACCCGGCGGCGTCGATGTAGAAGAGATTTTCGGCGATCGTCAGCGTGCCGACGGCGCCGACGTCCTGGCTGGCGACCAGCCGGCTCTGATCGACGAGGTAGGAAACGTCGAGCGACCCGTCGAGGATCGCGGTGATGCGATTCGTCGAATAGATCGCGCTGCCGTTCGCGGCGATGGAGCCGGCGACCTCGTCTTCCTTGGCGGCGTCGGAGGAGAGGTTGATGTTGTCCGTGTACGTCACGCGGGGCCCGACCGACAGGCCATAGCCGAAATAGTCGTTGCGGAAGCGAAGCTGCGCCTGCGGCCCGGTGTCCTGTTCCTGCGCGAGCGCGGCCGCGCCGAAGACGGCCGCCGACGCCGCCGTGACGAGCAGCGCCGCCTTGGCGCGGCGCGACAGCGGATTGAATAATGCCTGACGGACCTTTGTCATTTCTTGTCCCCTTGCCCCGCGCGGCCGGCCTCGCCGCCCGCGTCGGCGCGTTTTTCATAATACTCGTAAGCGCTGTAATATGACCCGCCCGCAGGCGCCAGACAGCGGTTGAGAACAAGGCTCACATTCGGGTTGACCTCGATGATTTCGTCGAGCGCGCTTGCAATCGCCGGCTGCGGCGTCGAATCGGCTTCCACCACGAAGACGACCTCGTCGGCGAGGCGGGCGAGCGCGATCGTCTCCGTCGTCGCGAGCACCGGCGGCGCGTCGATGAGGACGACGCCGTCCGGGAAGCTGAGCGACAGGCGCGCGAAGACGCTCTTTGCTTTCGCCGAACCGAACAGCTCCGTCGGATTGGCGGCGCGTGCGCCTTCGCCGACGAAACTGAGCGGCGCGCCGGTCGCCTTACGGCTGACGGAGGAGAGATCCTCGCCGGGGCGCTCGATGAGATCGACGAGCCCCGCCGAGGGCTCGAAACCGAAATAGCTCCTGAGGCGCGGGCGCGCGGTGTCGCCGTCGACGAGGCAGACGGGGATCCGCTCCTCGAGCGCGAGACTCATGGCGAGATTGACGGCGACGAAGGACTTTCCCTCGCCCGGCCGCGTCGAGGTGAGCAGGATGAGATTGCGCTGGCGGCCGGCGTTCCTCAGCGCGCGCGGATCGCGTCCCGCGCGCTGCAGGAAGCCGATGCGCCGGAGCAGCCGGCGTTTGATGACGCGCAGCTCATAGGCCTGCGGCCCGCTGCTCGATCCGGGCGCGTAGACGCCGAGCTTGCGGAAACGGGCGGCGTCGATGTCAAAGGGCGCGCCGTCGACGCGCGAATAGGCCTGCGCCGGCGCCGCCGGCCCCTCGCCCGATCCGATCGCTCTTTCGATCAGTCCCATTCTGAAACGCTCCTTCGCCCGCTAACGCAACCGGGCGGCGTCATTCGAGGCGATGCTTGCAGCCTGCGGGCCATCCGGCGCCACTGTCGGCAGGCGGAAGACCTCCCAGTAAACGTAAAAGGCGAGCAGCGCCGCAAAAACGGCCGCGCCCATGGCGAGCCGCTTCATGTCGCGGCGGCGCTCGGCGACGACGGCGTCCGAGCCGATTTCGCTCAGAGCGCCAAGCACCGGCAGGCCGAACGCGGTCTGGAGTTCGGCGCCCTGCGTGAAGGTTTTCTGCAGCCAGGTGAGGAAGATGCCGGCGCCGAGCCCTGCGCCGAGCGCGCCGAGCGTCGCAAGCGCGATGAGAACGAGGCGCGGCGGCGAGGACGGCACCAGCGACACCGCCGGGCGTTCGAACACCTTGTATTCGACGCCCTGGCTGCCCGCGCCGAGATTGGCGGTGATGGCGAGCCGGTCGCGGCGCTCGAGAAGCTCCTCATAGTTCTTGCGCGTCTGCTCATAGTCGCGCTCGATGCGCTGCAGCTCGGCGACGACGCGCGGGCCCTGCCCGATCGTGAAGGCGAGCGCCTCGAGATCGGCTTTGAGCCGCCGCTGGCGGTCAGCAAGGCCGCTCGCGATGTCCTGCGCGGCGCGCAGTTCGGCGAACAGGCGCTTGTATTCCGGATTGTCGGGAAGCGGGCTGCCGGCGCCCGACTGCAGCTGGGCGATGCGCGCCTTCAGCACCTGGATGTCTGGATAATCCTCATTATACTGACTTCTGAGCCCGGCGAGCTCGACCATCAGCCGGTCGAGCTCGGCGCCGGACGAGGTCGACGCCGTTTGCGAGAGTAGGCTGCGCGCGGTCGCAACGCGCCGCTCGGCGACCGCGAGTTCATCGGTGACGCGTGAAAGCTCCGCCTCCATCAATTGACGGCTGCGGCCCTGCCCCTCGACGAGCGACAGCTCCTCGGCGTTCATCCGGCGGAAATTCGCGATCTCCTGCTCCTTGGCGGTAAGCCGCTCGTCGAAGGCGGCGATTTCGGCGTCGAGGCGCTTTCTCGCATCTTCGTTTTCGGTGAGGCTCGCGCCGAGGTCCTGTTCAATGAGAAGATTGAGCGCCGCCTCGACGACATTGCGGGCGATCGCCGGATCCGAATTCTTGTAGTTGATGACGAAATAGAGCTCCTGCGGGCTCGTGATCGTGATCTGCCCGGCGACCCAGTCGATGAGGCGCTCCATCTGGGCGCTGCGCTCGCGCGGATCCTTGGCCTTGATCTCGCGATCGAGTCCCGAGCGCAGGATGATCTCCTCGACATTCGGCCGCGTGAGGAGCTGGAGGCGCATCACCTCGACCCGGCGTTCATAGTTTGGGCGCGCGGTGACGCCTGTCATCACCGGGTCGAGCACCGTCTCGGTCTGGACATAGACCTGCGCGCGCGAGGCGTATTGATCGGGGATCAGCCACAGCGCGAACCACGCGACCAGCGCCGTCAGCGCGGCGACGATCGCCACCGTCCAGCGCCGGCGCCACAGGCCCGCGCCATACCGGATGACCTGCGGCGGCAGATCGGCGATCTCGAATTTCAGCACCATCCCCGAACACCCATGCTTCCTTACGCAACTGACGTCCGGGCGCCCGCGGGAAGCGCGCGAGCCCCCGGGACGATCCTCAGAAGAAGCTTTCCGGGATCAGGATGACGTCGCCCGGAAGCACCGGCACGTTGGCCGAAATGTCTCCCTTGCGCAGAAGATTGTCGAGGCGAAGGCGGTAGGACTGACGGTCCTGGCCCTTGCCGCGGATGAGCACGGCCTTGTTCCCGGCGGCGAACTCCGTGAGGCCGCCGACCGCAACCATGACGTCGAGCACAGTCATGCCGGACTGATAGGGAAGCGCGATCGGCTTTTGCGCCTGCCCGAGCACGCGCACCTGCTGGTCGAAGGTCGAGGTGAAGTTGGAGACGATCACCGAGACCTGCGGCGCTTTCACATACTGGCTGAGAGAGCGCTCAAGGTCCTTGGCGAGCTGGGTCGGCGTCTTGCCGGCCGCGACCATGTCTTCGACGAGCGGCGTCGAAATCCGCCCGTCGGGCCGCACGGTCACTTTGGTTGAAAGCTCCGGCGCGCGCCAGACGAAAACCTCGAGCGCATCGAGCGGCCCGATCAGGTAATCCGGCGACGGCGCGGCGACGGCGCCGTTCGTCTGCGTCGCGGCGAGCTCGTTCGAATTAAGGATGTCATGCGACGCGCACCCGGCGGCAAGAAGCGCGGCGAAGAGGGCGGCGATGGAGCGGATGATCATGCGATGGTCCTCGTCAGTGGCGATGGTCTCTTGGTGAATGATCCTCAAGCGGCCCCTGGGGCCGCGAATCGCCGCCACCCTACCGGGAGAGCAAGTTCTTTGCCATGCCGGCCGCCCATGACGGGCGCAGATTGCGGCCTGAAATTCCTTACAAATCCGCATTCTCCTTGTCGCCCCCCCGGAGCGTCGGATCGGACGCCGCCCGCCGGGCGACCGCGCGCAGGAAGGCCTCGGCGTCGTCGAGCCGTCCCTGCCGCGCCATCGCCGCGCGATAGCGCTCGACAAGACCGTCCGCCGACGGAAGAGCGATCAGCGCCTGGCGCAATGCCGCGGCGGCGCCGGCGTCGTCCTGCGCCGCTTCGCGCACCGCGGCGAGGCGATCGGGCGGCAGGGTCTTGCTCGCGGCGGCGAGCATCAGCGCCCGGGCCCTGTCGCCCGCCTGCGTCGCCGCCCGCGCATAAGCGAGGGCGGTGTTCTCGGTCGAAA
Source organism: Parvularculaceae bacterium (assembly GCA_046296195.1). Classification (GTDB taxonomy): domain Bacteria; phylum Pseudomonadota; class Alphaproteobacteria; order Caulobacterales; family Parvularculaceae; genus Amphiplicatus. Next base: position 32,954 of record JBKBLR010000020.1, read on the forward strand.
AGGCGACCGCCGGATCGAGCGCGGCAAAGGCCGCCGCAGCCGCAGACGCGCTGCCGGTCCGGGCAAGGAGGAGCGCCCGGCCGAGGGCCGCATCCGTGCGGGCGGGATCGGCGGCGAGAAACTGGTCGTGAAGACGCAGCGCCTCATCGGCGCGCCCTTCCCCTTCGAGGAGTGACGCGCGGAGGGCGAGCGCGGCGTAGAAGTCGGGCGCGGCTCTTCCCGCTTCCTCCGCGAGGGCCGCCGCCGCCGGCAGGTCGCCCTGCTTTGCGAGCGTCGCAGCCGCCGCGACGAGATCAACCGGCGCGCGTCGCAAGGCGGTGAGCTTTGCGACGGCTGCGCGCGCGCGGCGAAGGTCCGCGGCGGCGAGAACGGCGCCGAGCGCGGCGTCCGCCTCCAGCGGTTCGGGAAGCGCCGGGTAGGCGGCGCCGCGGCCGAGGAACGCCCCCGCCGCGCCCGATAGCGGCCCCTCGCCGGCAAGGTTCGTCGCCGCGGCGTAAGCGGCGTCGAAATCGCGCGCCGCCGCGGCGCGCATCAGCCGCCGGAACGCGGCGAGCCGCGGCCGCAGATGCGCCAAGGCGGCGAGCTGTTGGTCGCCTTCATGCGCATCGCCCCACGCGAAGGCGACCGCGGCCGCGAGGTCGCGCGCCCGCCAGTCATCCGGAACGGCGCGTATATGGGCGGAGAGGATCGCGCGCGCCTGGGCGACGTCGCCCGCCGACCATTTTGCGAAGGCGGCGAAGACCGCGCCCGGCGTCCCCGGCGCGGCCAGCATGGCGCGGTCGACAAGACGCGCCGCCTCGCGGGCGTCGCCGGCGCGCAAGGCGAGCATGGCGGCGAGCCGCCATCCTTCGACGTCAGAGAGGACCTCGCCGCGACGGGCCGCCGCCCGGGCGAGGCCTTGCGCGCGCGCGTCGAGCCCGGCCGCCGCTTTCGCGAGCGCGCCCGCGCGGATGTCGCGTTCGATCCGGAAGAGTTCGAGCCTCGCAGACGTCGCCCCCGCTTCAGACGCGCGGCGCAGGCTCGCATCGACGGCGGCGAAATCGTTGTCGTCGAGCGCGACGCGCGCCCGCAAAAGCCAGGCCTCGCGCGCGAGTTCGGCCGGCCCGCGCGTCGCCAGAGCGAGATCGGAAAGATCAAGGCCGCCGCCAAGGCTGGCGTTCGACCGTACACGGATGAAGGCGGCGTAAGGGTCGCCCTCGAGCAGGGGCGCATCCGCCAGAGCCGCCGCTTCGCTGAAGCGGTTGAGGCGCAACAGCGCCTCGGCGCGAAAGAGCGCGCGGGAGACCTGATCGTCGGCGAAAAGGCCTTCCTTCACGATCGCGGCGACGAGCTCGTTGTTGAGACCGGCGGCGAGCAGCGCCTCGGCGTATTGCCGGGCCGTTTCCGGCCGTCGGGTCTCGCGCCAACGCGCGCCGAGCGCGCGGGCGGCCGCGGGACTGACGGTCACGGCTTCGATCGCCGGCCCAGAGGGGCGCGCTTGAGGATAAATCGCCGCCGCAAGCGTCAGTCCTGACGCGGCGAGCAAGCCCGCCGCGCTGAGGCGGATCGTCAGCGGAAATCGGGTTCGTATCGTCATTGCGGGCGCCATCGGGATCGGACCGGCCCCAAGCCTTGCAAGTCCCCCGCCGCGCTTCCTCAGCGGCTGCCGATCCCGAGCACGGCGACCCTGACGGTCATCAGCACGATGAGAATGTCGAGCAGCAAGGAAAAATGCTTAACGTAAAAGAGGTCATAGCAGAGCTTGTCGCGCGCGCCGGCGACCGAGGCGGTGTAGGAATGGCGCACCTGCGCCCAGCCGGTGATGCCCGGCTTGACGATGTGCCGGTCGAGATAATGCGGGATTTCGCGCTCCAGCAGCGCGACGAATTCCGGGCGCTCAGGCCGCGGGCCGACGAAGCTCATGTCGCCCTTCAGAATGTTGAACGCCTGCGGCAGCTCGTCGATCCGCGTGCGGCGGATGAAGCGGCCGATCCGCGTGATGCGGTCGTCATCCGTCTTCGCCCACTGCGCGCCGTTCTTCTCGGCGTCCGTGCGCATCGACCGGAACTTGTAGATGTCGAACTCCTTGCCGTCTTTGCCGACGCGGCGCTGGCGGTAGATCGCCGGCCCCGGGCTGTCGAGACGGACAAGGATCGCCGTCAGGACGAGGAGCCAGGAAAAAAGGACGATCAGCGCCAGCGCCGCCGCGACGTCGAATGCGCGCTTCGAGGCGCGCGCAAGGCCGGGCGTGCGAAGCGCTTTGGCGCGCGTGAGATCGCCGTCGGAAAATTTCGCAAGATCGACCCGGCCGATCCGCAGGCCGTTCGCCGCCGATGCAGGACCGGTGGAAACGATCAGGATTTCGCGACCGATCCGACGCAGGAAAGGCGGCGCGACGACAAGCCCCACCCCCGTGGCGCAAACGATTGCAGCGCCATAAGCGACCCAACTCATCAGGCATTCCCCCAAGCACCGGACTGAGGCATCACTGTCCCGTTTTGCGCTGCAGCGCGCTGGCCGCGTGCCAGCCCGCTACAAAACCGCCCGCGCGCTGCGAAAAAGATGCCTTACAAATTCCTAACGCGCGCCAAATGCGGCGAAAAGGGGGCGCTGCGCCGAGGCCAACGAAAAAATATTACGGTGTGGCGGTTGTTCCGCGGGTCAAAGGAAAAGCGCCGCAAGTCGGCAGACGGCCCACCAGAGCCCTGCCGACAACGCGATCCAGATCGCCCAGCAAGCGAGGAGGGGATAGGGCGCCGCCGGCGCCGGGTCGATCTTGTCCGCGACGGCGACGTCAGGCGAGGCCGGGGTCATCGCAATTCCTCTCTCACCCCCCCATCGGATCGCAGCCTGCTGAAAAATTCCCTAAACCCTAATGACAAATTGGAAGGAAATTCAGGCTATTGCGTGATGCGAGGGCCGCGTTCACCGATATTTCCTGGATTCGGCGCTGGAGCCAATGAAAATTCTAGCAATAACAACGCTCTACCCGAATGCGGCGAACCCGTCGCACGGCGTGTTTGTTGAGAACCGGCTCGATTTCTTCCGCCGCCGGACGGGGCACGCGATCAAGGTGATCGCGCCCGTGCCCTGGTTTCCGTCCTCAGCCCCGGTGTTCGGCGCCTATGCGCGCTTCGCCGCCGCACCCGCCAGCGAAATCCGCCGCGACATCGACATCGTTCACCCCCGCTACGCCATCCCGCCCAAAGTCGGCATGACCTATGCGGCGCGCGCGCTCGCCCGCGTCATCGAGCGCGAAGCGCGGCGCCTGCTCGCCGAAGGCTGGGATTTCGACCTCATCGACGCCCATTACCTTTATCCTGACGGCGTCGCGGCGGCGCGCGTCGCCGAACGCCTCGGCAAGCCCTTCGTGATGACGGCGCGCGGCAGCGACGTGACCGAGCTCACGACCTATCCGCGCCAGCGGCGGATGATTTTCGACGCCGTCACCCGGTCGGACGCGGTGATCGCGGTCGCCGCCGCGCTGAAGGACGACCTCGTCAGGCTCGGCGCGCCGGCGGAGAAAATCCGGGTGCTGAGGAATGGCGTCGACCTCGCGCTGTTCAGGCCCGGCGATCGGGCGCGCGCGCGGGCGGGGCTCAAGGTCGACGGCGTCGTCCTCGCCTCTGTCGGCGGCCTCATTCCGCGAAAAGGGCACGACATCGCGATCAGGGCGCTGGCCCGGCTTCCCGGCGCGACTTTGCTCATCGCCGGACGAGGGCCCGAAGAGGCGGCGCTGAGAGCGCTCGCCGGCCGCGAGGGCCTCGCCTCCCGAGTCCGATTTCTCGGCCAGCTTCGCCATGAAGCGCTCGTCGACGTCTATAACGCGGCGGACGCGCTCATTCTCGCCTCGACGCGCGAAGGATGGCCGAACGTGCTGCTCGAAGCGATGGCGTGCGGAACGCCGGCCGTCGCGGCGGACGCCGGCGGCGCGCGCGAAGTGATCCGCGAGGCGGCGGCCGGCCGCGTCCTTGCTGAACGCTCGCCCGATGCGCTCGCCGCCGCGCTTCACGACGTGCTCGGCTCGAGCGACCGCGCGGCGACGCGCGCCTATGCCGAGCGCCATTCCTGGGACGAAACCTCGGACGGCCTTGACGCGCTCTTCCGCGAGATCGCCGACAAGCATCAGCGCCGGCGCCGCGCCGCCCGCCGCCGGCCGCCGGTCCCGCCGGCGGGAAGGCCGGGCCTCATTCTCACCATCGACGCCGAGGAGGAGTTCGACTGGTCGGATTTCCGGTCTGAAGCCCATCGCGTCGGAACGCCCGAAGGGCTCGCCCGCCTGTCGGCGCTCTGCGCCGCGAAAGGCGTCAAACCGCTGCACTTCGTCACCTACCCCTTGATCGCCGACGCCGCTTTCGCCGCCTGGTTCGGCGCCGAACAGCGCGCGGGCCGCGCCGATCTCGGCCTGCACCTGCACCAATGGGCGACGCCGCCGATCGCCGGCTTCGAAGGCGAGTTCTATTCCTGGCAGATGAATCTGCCGCGCGAAGTCCATCGCGCGAAGCTTGCAGCGCTCGCGGGCGCGTTCGAACGCGCCTTCGGCCATCGCCCGATCGCGCATCGCGCCGGCCGCTACGGGCTTGCGCCGGAGAACTATGAAGACCTCGCCGAGATCGGCGTCCGGCTCGATTTCAGCCCCTGCCCCGCCTTCGATTTTTCCGCGCGCGGCGGGCCGGATTTCTCAAACGCCTCAAATGATCCCTACACGGTCGAGACGGGCAAGGGCCGCGTCCATGTGACGCCGGTCTGCGGCGGGCTGGCGATCCGCGGGGGGCGATCGTTCCTGCCGCAGAAAGGCGGACGCCGGCGCCTGCCGCGTGAAATGACGGCGCCGTTCCGTCTCACCAGCGAACAGGCGCGGTTTGAGGAGCTTGTCGCGCTGACGCGCCATCTCGCGCGCGAACGCTGTCCGGTGCTGACCTTCAGCCTCCATTCGACGACGCTGACGCCGGGCGCGAACGATTATGCGCCGGACAAGGCCGCCGTCGACGCCCATCTTGCAATGATCTCGCGCTATCTCGATTTCTTTACGAAAGATTTCGGCGGTGAGTTCCTCAGCCTCGCCGATCTCGACGCGCGTTACGCAGGACGCGGTTAACCTTAACCTCCCCTTAAGCGGCGGACCGGTAATTTTTGCCGGGTTCCATTGAATGGCCGCGCCATGACGCTTCTTGAAATCGCCAGGCTTGTCTTCGCCCTCGCCGCCGTGATCGGGATGATCGGGCTTGCCGCGCTCGCCGCGAAACGCCTTGGACTCGCCGGCGCGAACGGGTTCCAGCGCGCGCGCCGCCTCCAACTCGTCGAGACGCTCGCTTTCGATCAGAAACGCCGCGCCGCGATTCTGCGCTGCGACGGGCGCGAGCATCTCATCATCCTCGACGGCGGCGCCGTCACTGTCGTCGACCGCGACATCCCGCCCGCATCGATCGTCGAAACCGCGCCGGCGCCCGCCAGCCCCTTTCTGGATAAATTCCAGCCGCGCGCCGCGGACGGCGCCGTGCGGCTGCGCGCCGTCGGCGGTCTATGAGCGGCCGCGCGCGCCTTTTCGCCATCGTCGTCCTCGCAGCGCTCCTCACCGCGGCGCCGGCCGCTGCGCAAAGCATGACGATCGATCTCGGCGATGGCGCGGGCTTTTCCTCGCGCCTCATCCAGATCGTGCTCCTGACGACGGTCCTCAGCCTTGCGCCGTCGATCCTCATCATGATGACGTCGTTCATCCGGATCGTCGTCGTCTTATCGCTTCTGCGGACGGCGATCGGCGTGCAGGCCTCGCCGCCGAACCCCGTCATCATCTCGCTCGCGCTTTTTCTCACCGCCTTCGTCATGGCGCCGACCTTCGAGGAGGCCTGGCGCGCCGGCGTCGCGCCGATGATGAAGGACGAGATGCCGATGGAGAAGGCGCTGCCCGCCGCGATCGCGCCGGTGAAGGCCTTCATGCTGACGCAGACGCGCGAGAAGGACCTCGCGCTCTTCTTCGACCTGGCGGATGCAAAGCCCGAGACGCCCGAGGCCGCGCCCCTTCACCTCGTCGCGCCGGCCTTCATGATTTCGGAGCTGCGCCGCGCCTTCGAGATCGGCTTCATGATCTTCATCCCCTTCCTCATCATCGACATGGTGATCTCGTCGATCCTGATGGCGATGGGGATGCTGATGCTGCCGCCGATCGTCATCTCGCTGCCGTTCAAGCTTATCTTTTTCGTGCTCGTCGACGGCTGGCGGCTCGTCGCCGGCTCGCTCGTCAAGAGCTTTGGCGCGGGTTAGCGGCGCGCGGCCTTTTTCGCCGGCTTCTTTTTCTTGAACCTGGCCGCGCGGCGCGCCGCATCAAGCGCGAGCGTCGTCCATCGGCGGAGGTCTTCCTCGTCGTCGAAAATATCGTCCGGCGCGGCGTAGTAGGACATCGTCGCCGCCGATCCGTCCTTCATCTCGAAGGTGAAGGGCGAAAGACCCCGCGCCTCGAATGTCTTGCGCGTTCCGTCGTCGGCTTTGAAGTAGATCGCGCCGTCATCCAGAATCGCGAAGAAAAGGTCGCCGCAATAAAGGCCCGCGCCGCCGAACATCTTTCGAACGCGAATATCGCCGAAGGGCGCGAACAGCTCCTTCGCCTGCTCGATGAATGTCGCTGATATGGACATCATCGAATGTTATCGCGAACGCGCCGCGAGGCCAATCGAAACGCGCTCAGTCCGGATGGCGCTCCAGAACGATGTCGCGCCGCGCGAGCAGCACGCCGGCCTCGTTCCGCTTGAGGCGCACGATGCCGGAGCCGCCGCGCAGCTCTTGCTCCCGGCGGTAGCGGTCGGTGACGTCGTGCTCGCCCTCGAACACGATGTCGTCGACATAATAGGGCCGCCGGCCCGGCTCGCCGATCATCAGATGGATATGGGCCGACATCGTCATGTCGGGATAGGGCTCGGGCTTGACCGTCTCAAACCGATAGAGCCCGTCGGCGCCGGTCTTCACCCAGCCGCGCAGGCGCCCGTGCCGGCGCGCTTCTTCCGTTTCGCCCGAGCCATTGGCGTAGAGCCCTTGGTGATTGGTGTGGTGCGCGTAGATGACGACTCCGGCGGCGGGCGTCACGCCATCGCTCTGATACACGACTCCTTCGGCGATGAGCCGCTCGCCCGGTTCGTCAGGCCCCGCGATGACCGCCGTCGCCGACAGCGTATCGAGGGCGCGTTCGGCGACCGCCTCGCAGCCCTCGCAATGGTAGAGGTCGCGTCGAGCCCGGGCCGGCGGCGCCGCAAACGCAGCAGTCGCGGCCGCCGCGCCCAGCCCGACGATGATGCTCCGCCGTCCTAGGTCTTGCATGATGCGCCTTTCGACGGGCGTTGAATTGGTTAACCTCTCAAAGCTTTGTCGAGGACCGCGATCATGTCATCGCCAAGATACAGCGCGCCGGCGCGATGGCTGCACTGGCTCGTCGCCCTGCTCGTCGTCTTGCAGATCGCGCTCGGCTGGATCGCCGAAGCGGAGAAGGACGATGCGCGCAGCCTTGAGATCCTGCACGCGCATGTGCAGCTCGGCGTCCTGATCCTTGGCCTCATGCTCTTGCGCCTGACATGGCGGCTGGCGAGGAGCGCGCCGGCGCCGCCGGCCGGCGAGCCGCCGCACGGTCGGGCGATCGCTGCGGAGACCCATGGCGCGCTCTACCTCTTGCTGCTCACCATGCCGGCGAGCGGCTATGTGATTTGGTCTTTCATGAACGCGCCGATGTCGTTTCTCGGCGTCTTCGCCTTGCCCGACCTCTGGCCTGTCATGCCGGAAGATGAGACCAGCCGCGCGATCGCCTGGTACTTCCATGTTTACAGCTCCCGCGCGCTCATGGCGCTGATCGCCCTTCATGTCGGCGCGGCGCTTTATCACGAGCTCATCCTTCGCGACCGACTCATCCGCGAGCGGATGCTTTAGCGTCCCGCTCACGCCTCCGCTTTCGCCGGAACGATGGTCACGCTTTCCCCGCAGCCGCAGGCGTCGGTCTGGTTCGGGTTATTGAAGACGAAGCGCGAGGAGAGCTTCTCCGTCACGAAGTCGATCTGCGAGCCGATGAGGAAGAGGATCGCCTTCGGGTCGATGAGGACCTTGATGCCGTTTTCCTCGACGACTTCTTCGAGGGGCCCGGCGTCGGTCGCGTAATCCATCGTGTATTCCATGCCGGCGCAGCCGCCGTTCTTCACGCCGATCCTGACGCCGATGAATTTCCCTTCCGCGCCGGCCATGATCTCGGCGATCCGCGCGGCGGCGGCGTCGGTGAGGGTGACGACTTTCGGACGGGGTTTGCGGGCCATCACAAATATCCCAGTTCCAGTTTCGCCTCGTCGCTCATCCGCTCCGGCGTCCAGGGCGGATCGAAGGTCATCGTCACTTTCACGTCCTCGACGCCCTCGATGCCGCGCAGCGCGCCCTCGACCCAGCCCGGCATCTCGCCGGCGACGGGGCAGCCGGGCGCCGTCAGCGTCATCTCGACGCAGAGGAGGCGCTCGTCGGAAAGATCGACCTTATAGATGAGGCCGAGTTCATAAATATCAACCGGGATTTCCGGGTCGTAGACGGTCTTCAGCGCCCGGATCACGTCGGCCGTGATGCGGGTCAGCTCCTCCGCCGGCACAGCGCTTCCGGCTGCGACGGCGGCCTGCGGGCAGGGCGCATCGTCCGCGTGCGGGCTCTTGAGGTCGATCACGTCGCGCATGGTGTCCATCGGGTCCTACCTCAGCATGTCGTGGGCCTTGCGCAGCCCTTTCACGAGCGAATGGATGTCGTCATCCGTGTTGTAGGCGGCGAAGGAGGCGCGCGCCGTCGCGGAAACGCCGAGCCGGCGCATCAGGGGCTGCGCGCAATGATGGCCGGCGCGCACGGCGATTCCGGCGCGGTCGAGGATGGTCGCGACATCGTGCGGATGCGCGCCGTCGACATTGAAGGCGATGATCGGCGACTTGTCCTTGGCGCGGCCGTAAAGCGTGACGAAGGTGAGCTTTGAAAGCTCCGCCATCGCGTGTTCGGCGAGGCGCGCCTCATGCGCGGCGATGGCGTCGAGGCCGGTCGCCGTCATCCACTTCAGCGCCGCGCCGAGCCCGATCGCTTCCAGAATCGGCGGCGTTCCCGCTTCGAAGCGGTGCGGCGGCTCGTTATAGGTGACGGTCTCGGTCGTCACGAGGTCGATCATCTCGCCGCCGCCCTTGAACGGCGGCAACGCTTCAAGCGCGGCCTTCTTCCCGTAGAGCGCGCCGACGCCCGTCGGCCCGTAGAGCTTGTGCCCGGTCAGCACGTAGAAATCGCAATCCATCGCCTTCACGTCGACGCGGCCATGGACGGCGCCCTGACAACCGTCGAGGAGGATCGTCGCGCCATGGGCGTGGGCGATGTCGCTCAGCGCGCGCGCCGGCGTCGGCGCGCCGAAGACGTTGGACATATGCGTCAGCGCGACGATCTTCGTCCGCTTTGTAAAAAGGCGCCGATAGGCCTCGAGGTCGATCTCGCCGTCGTCCGACACGTCGAGCCAGCGGATCACCGCGCCCTTGCGCTCGCGCAGGAAGTGCCAGGGCACGATGTTCGAGTGATGCTCCATGACGGAGAGGATGATTTCATCGCCCTCTCCGATCCCCTGCCCCAGCGCGTTGGCGACGAGGTTGACGGCGTCGGTGCCGCCGGCGGTGAAGACGATCTCGTCGGGCGCAGCGTTGAGGAACGCAGCGACTCCCGCCCGCGCCGTTTCGAACGCGGTCGTCGTCTCATTGGCGAGCAGGTGAAGCCCGCGATGGACATTGGCGTAGCCGCCCTCCATCACGGCGCGCATCGCGTCGATCACGGCGCGCGGCTTCTGCGCCGAGGCCGCGTTGTCGAGATAAACGAGCGGTTTGCCATAAGCCTGCCGCCCCAGGATCGGGAACTCGGCGCGGACAGCGCCGACGTCAAGCGCGCTCATGACGCCTCCAGCCAGCGGCCGAGCTGACCGCGCAGGATGTGTTCGATCCCCGCGGGCAGGCCGTCGAAAACGTCGCCGAGGAACGCCTCGACAAGAAGCGCGCGCGCGGCCTCGTCAGAAAGGCCGCGCTGGCGCATGTAGAAGACCGCATTCTCATCGAGCGCGCCTGCCGTCGATCCGTGCGCGCATTTGACGTCGTCGGCGTAAATCTCAAGTTCGGGCTTGGCGTTCGCCTCCGCCGTGTCGGACAGCAGGAGCGCGCCGGCGCTCATGTCGGCGTCAGTCTTCTGCGCGCCGCGCGCAACGAGGAACTTGCCCTGGAAGACGCCGCGCGCGCGATCTTTCACGGCGGCCCGATGCCGCTGGCGCGCCTCGCCGCCTGCGGCGTTGAAGGCGACGAGGCTCGTTTGATCGGCATGACGCGCCGGCGCCAGCGCTGCGGCCGACCGCAGCGAAACGCGCGCGCCCGGCCCGTCGCAGGCGACATGCGTCTGCATGCGCACGAGTCGTCCGCCGAAGAGGAGCGCCGTCTGATCGAGCCGCGCCCCCTCGGCGAGCGCGATGCCGGCGAACGCCGTTTCAACGCCCGCCTCGCCGGCGTTCTGGCGGATGATGCGGATGAGGTGCGCGCCGGCGCCGATGTCGTAATGAATGGCGCTGTTCGAGAAAAAGGCGCCCGCGCCGTCGAAGCTTTCGATGATGGTCGCGCGCGCGCCGGGGGCAAGGCGCACGCGCGCCCGCGCCTGCACCGCGCCGGCGCCGGCGATGCGGCGGATGAGCAGGGGCTGCGCGACATCGCCGTCGACGGCGACTTCAAGCGTCTCGCCCGCGAGCGCCGCGGCGAGATCGGCGAGGGAATGTCCGAACGCCGGCGCTGCGCCCTCCTTCGCAAGGACGACCCCCGCAGGCGGGGCGCAGGTCCAGTCCGCCGCGCCGTTCATGACGAGAATTTCAAACGGTCCGGCGTTTGCGAAGACGGACGGCGCGATCACCGTCTCGCGCGCGGCCGCCATCGGCTCGCGCAGGGCGGCGCGCACATCGGTCCACTTCCACGCCTCGAGGCGCCGGTGCGGCAGTCCCGAGAACGTCGGAAGCCGCGCCGCAAGCGCGCTTTCAAAGGGTGTGAGCGCCAGACCCGTCATGCCGCCTCGACGAACGCTTCGTAGCCGGACTTTTCAAGCTCGCGCGCAAGCTCCGGCCCGCCGGATTTGACGATGCGGCCCTTCGCCAGCACATGCACGCGGTCGGGGCGGATATGGTCGAGCAGCCGCTGGTAATGGGTGATGACGAGAAAGCCGCGCGCCTTCTTGTCCCCGTTTTGGCCGCGCAAGGAATTGACGACGTCGCCGACCATTTTCAGCGCGTCGATGTCGAGCCCGGAATCGGTTTCGTCCATGATTGCAAAGCGCGGCTCGAAGATCGCCATCTGCAGCATCTCCATCCGCTTTTTCTCACCGCCCGAAAAGCCGACATTGAAGGGGCGCTTCAGCTTCTCGTCGGTGAGGCCGACGATTTTCGCCTTGGCGCGGATGAGCTTCAGGAAATCCGCCGCGGAAACCTCATCCTCCCCGCGGGCCTTGCGCTGCGCGTTCAAGGCGGTGCGGATGAAATTCATCGTCGCGACGCCGGGGATCTCCATCGGGTGCTGGAAGGAGAGGAAAAGCCCCTTGGCCGCGCGGGCGCTGGGGTCAAGGCCGAGGATGTCATCGCCGTCGAGCGTCACGGCGCCCGCCGTCGCCTCATAGCCTTCCCGGCCTGCGAGCGCGTAGGAAAGCGTCGACTTGCCCGAGCCGTTCGGGCCCATGACGGCGTGCACCTCGCCCGCCGGCACGTGAAGCGTCAGCCCACGGATGATCTCGTTTCCGCCCACGCTGACGTGGAGATTGTCGATCGCAAGCATCAGGGGGTCTTGTCCTCGATGATGATGTAGACGGCGGTGGTGTCGCCGATGTTGACCGCCTCGTGCCAGTCGACGCCGTCCGATTTCCAGCTGCCGCCGGCGAGCGTTTCCTGGTCGCGGACGCCCGTCTGGTCGGTGATGCGCATCCTGCCGCCTTTGAGGATCAGGCCGACATGAGGCGCGTGGAAATGCCGTTCATGCCCGACGCCCGGCGGAAAGGTGCATTTCAGCATGCGAAGCCGGTCGGTCTCCTGCATCACCTCGCAGACCTTCTGTCCCTTCCAGCCAGCCTCGAGCGGGTCGGGAAGCGGGTCGGCGGCGGCGGATGCGGCCAGCAAGACGAGCGCCGCCGCCATCCCGGCGCCGGCGACGCCGGAACCCGGGATTGGTTTGGCGACGGCCGCCATCGCATGCGGGAGCATTTCCGCAAATGGGCGCCGGATCGCCTTCGGCGCCCGGGGCGAGGGGACCTTGCGGCATTCAGAGATCCTCAAGAGCTGGTTCACCCGACGCTCCCTTCCAGCGACACGCTCACCAGTTTCTGCGCCTCGATCGCGAACTCCATCGGCAATTCCTGCAGCACCTCCTTGCAGAAGCCGTTGACGAGGAGCGCGACGGATTCCTCCTCCGAAAGGCCGCGCTGCTGGCAGTAAAACAGCTGGTCCTCGGAGAGGCGCGACGTCGTCGCTTCATGTTCGAGGATCGCCGAGGGGTTCTTGCTCTCGATATAGGGGATCGTGTGCGCGCCGCACTGGTCGCCGATCAGCAAGGAATCGCATTGCGTGAAATTGCGCGCGCCCGACGCATTGCGGTGGATCGAGACGAGCCCCCTGTAGGTCGAGTTCGATTTTCCGGCCGAGATGCCCTTCGCGATGATGCGCGATTTCGTGTTCTTGCCGAGATGGATCATCTTCGTGCCGGTGTCGGCCTGCTGGTGATGATTGGTGATGGCGATCGAATAGAATTCGCCGGAGGAATTGTCGCCCTTGAGCACGCAGGAGGGATATTTCCAGGTGATCGCGGAGCCCGTCTCGACCTGCGTCCAGGAGACTTTCGAATTTTTCCCGCGGCAGTCGGCGCGCTTGGTCACGAAATTGTAGATGCCGCCGCGCCCGTCCTTGTCGCCCGGATACCAGTTCTGGACCGTCGAATATTTGATCTCGGCGTCGTCCTCGGCGATGAGCTCGACGACGGCGGCGTGGAGCTGGTTCTCGTCGCGCATCGGCGCGGTGCAGCCTTCGAGATAGGAGACGTAAGAGCTCGGCGCGGCGATGATGAGCGTGCGCTCGAACTGGCCGGTGTTCGCCTCGTTGATGCGGAAATAGGTCGACAACTCCATCGGGCAACGCACGCCCGGCGGCACATAGACGAAGGTGCCGTCCGAAAAGACCGCGCTGTTGAGCGTCGCGAAGAAATTATCCGAGACCGGCACCACCGTGCCCAGATATTTCCGGACGAGATCAGGGTGCTCGCGGATCGCCTCCGAGATCGACATGAAGATGACGCCGGCCTTGGCGAGCTCGGCGCGGAACGTCGTCGCGACCGAGACGCTGTCAAAGACGGCGTCGACCGCAACCTTCGGCGCGCCCTCGACGCCGAGCAGGGTTTCCGTTTCCTTCAGCGAAATGCCGAGCTTTTCGAAGTCCTTGAGGATTTCCGGCGGCACGTCGTCGAGCGACTTGTATTTCGCGCCCGTCTTCGGCGCGGCGTAGTAATAATGATCCTGATAGTCGATCGCCGGATAGCGGATCATCGCCCAGGTCGGCTCTTCCATCGTCTTCCAGCGTGCAAAGGCTTCAAGCCGGAGCGCGAGCATCCATTGCGGCTCGTCCTTCTTCGCCGAGATGAAGCGGATCGTGTCTTCGGAAAGGCCCTTCGGCGCCTTTTCGGATTCGATGTCGGTCGTGAAGCCGTATTTGTAGGTCTCGAGCGCCTTCGCGGCGGCGATCGTCGACTTGTCGAGCCTCTCCGTCGCGCCGCTCACTTCTTCCGCTCCTTTGCGGCGTCTTCGATCTTTTTCAGCATTTTCGCGGTCCAAGCGGCCGTCGCGAACCAGAGCGCCGCGTATACGGCGGCGCCGCCGATGGCGATCACCAGCGCTTCGGCGCGGTCGATATCGCCCGCCTTGCCGAACAGCCGCAGCGCCTCGATCGAGCCATAGAGCGTGACGGCGACAAGCGCGGCGCGCATCAGCGCCCGCTTCCACAAAGGCTCTTTCGACGGACCGATCATGCCGCTCCCGCTTTCACGCGCGCATACGCCGCCGGCCATTCGCGGCAGAAGGCGTCGGCGTCGGCGTCGGTTGAATTCCACCCCAGCGACACGCGGATCCCGCACGCGGCGAGCGCTTCATCGGCGCCCATCGCTTTCAGCACATGGCTCGGTTTCGCTTTGCCGGAAGAACAGGCAGAGCCCGACGAGATGGCGACGCCGGCAAGATCCATCGCCATCAATTGCGTCGGCGCGGGAAAGCCCGGGGCCGAGAGCGACAGCGTTCCAGGCAGACGCGCGGCGTCCTTGCCCCAGATGACCGCGCCGGCGGCTTTCGCGGCGTTCTGCATGCGGTCGCGCAGCGCCGCGATCGCCGCGCCCTTCGCGATCGTCGCCGGCGCGCACTCGCACGCCGCGCCAAGGCCGGCGATCGCCGGCACGTTGTGCGTGCCGGCGCGGCGGTTCTCCTCATGGCCGCCGCCGCGCATCACCGGATGAAGCGGCAGGTTCGGCCCCGCGATGAGCGCGCCGACGCCGACAGGGCCGCCGAACTTGTGCGCGGTCACCGCCATCAGGTCGGCGCCCGACATCACGAAGTTGACCGGGATCTTGCCCACCGCCTGCGCGGCGTCGGCGAAGAGAAGCCCGCCCTTCTCATGCGCGATGTCGGCCGCCTCGGCGACCGGCTGGATGACGCCCGTCTCATTGTTGGCGACCATCAAGCAGACGAGAAACCCGCCGTCGCGCCTGGCGTCGTAGGTCTTGAGGCGGTCGCGCAGCCAGCCGAGATCGGCATGGCCTTCGCGCGTCGCCGGGATGGTCTCGACCGGGACGCCCGTTTCGGCGGCGTTGCCGGGAACGGCGGCATGTTCGATCGCGCTGACGAAAATGCGCTTCACCGCGCCCGTCCGCACCGTGCCGTTGAGGGCGTAGTGGATCGCCTCGGTGCCGCCGCTGGTGAAGATGACGCCGTTCACCGGCGCATTGATCAGGGCACGGAGCTTCTCGCGGGCCTCCTCCACCACGGCGCGCGCCGCGCGCCCCTCTGCGTGAACGGAGGAGGAATTGCCGACCTTGCGCATCGCCGCGACGACGGCCTCGATCGCTTCGGGGCGCACCGCCGTCGTCGCATTGTGGTCGAGATAATGGCGCATCATGCCGTCGCCCCCGCGAATTGGGCGCCGTTCGGCGCCGTCTTGCCGGCGATGCGCCCCGCAACGATGTCATCGAGCGTCACCGCGCCGAGGAAGCGTTCGATCTCGGCCCCGAGCGCCTCCCAGAGGTCGTGGGTGAGGCAGCGCGCGCCGTCGCCGCGGCATCCGGTCGAGGCGCCGCCGCACGCGGTCGTGCGGATCTCCTCATCGACCGCCTCGACTATCGCGCCGACATGGATCGCGTCCGCGGCCCGGGCGAGCCGGTAGCCGCCGTCGACGCCGCGCGCGCTTTCGACGAGCCCCGCCCGCCGCAGCTTGGCGAAGAGCTGCTCGAGATAGGCGACCGAAAGCCCCTGACGTTCGGCGATCTCCGGCAATGACACCGCGCCGGCCGCGCCGAACGCGGCGATGTCGGCCATCGCCTGCACGGCGTAGCGGCCCTTGGTGGTGAGCTTCATCGGTCGTCCTGTTGCGCAGCGGACACGCAGGTGCGGAAATGCCTGCGGCGCCGTCCGGGTTGTGGTAAAGCCCCGGCCTCCGCGAGGCCGCCGACTTCTTCCGGCTCCCGCTTAGAAAACCAGAGTAAAATAGTCAACTATCCGTTCGACCAACCGGACAGCCGACAGGATCCCTTGCAATGCCCGAAGTCATTTTCGCCGGCCCCGAAGGCCGTCTCGAAGGCCGTTACCAGCGCGGGTCGGGCGAGAACCCGCCGGTCGCACTCATCCTGCATCCCCATCCGCTGTTCGGCGGCACGATGAACAACCGCGCCGTCTATGAGCTTTACAACATGTTCCTGCGCCGGGGCTTTTCCGTGCTGCGGTTCAACTTCCGCGGCGTCGGCCGGTCGGTCGGCGACTATGACCAGGGC
The DNA here is from genome assembly GCA_046296195.1 of Parvularculaceae bacterium. Classification (GTDB taxonomy): domain Bacteria; phylum Pseudomonadota; class Alphaproteobacteria; order Caulobacterales; family Parvularculaceae; genus Amphiplicatus. The sequence goes on from JBKBLR010000020.1 coordinate 48,988, forward strand.
CAGGGCGAGCTCGCCGACGCGGCGACCGCGCTCGACTATCTCCAGTCCCTCAATCCCAACGCGCCCTTCGCCTGGGTCGGCGGATTCTCCTTCGGCGCCTGGATCGGGATGCAGCTTCTGATGCGCCGGCCCGAAATCGTCGGCTTCATCTCGGTCTCGGCGTCGGCGAATCTCTTCGACTTCACCTTCCTTGCGCCCTGCCCGTCGTCGGGCGTCGTCATTCATGGCGGCGACGACAAGGTCTGCCCGCCCGACGAGACGCGCGTGATGGTTGAAAAGACCCGCACCCAGAAGGGCCGCAAGATCGAGTTCCAGGTCATTCCGGGTGCGGACCATTTCTTCGAATCGAAGATGGACGAGATGATCGCCGCCGCCGACGCCTATCTGACGAAGCGGCTCAATTATTCAGAGCCCGAAGGGCCGTTCCACGACTGACGCTTCAGCGGCGCCTCACGCCGAGTGTTGACGGCGGCGGTAGACCGCAAGGTCGCAAGCGCGACTGCGCGCCGGCGCTTATGCGCCGCATGCGCGGATTGATACCAACTTTCGCTGATCATCACGCATTGGCCCATTCGCGATTACCGATGGACATGATGCGCCACGGCTGTTCGACGAGTTTGTTCCAGGCGTCGCAGCACAGCGCGACGATTTGATCATAGTTTGCGAAGACGCGGTTTGAGAGCCAGTTGTCGCGCATGAACTGCCAGATGTTCTCGACGGGATTGAGCTCTGGCGCGCGGGGCGGCAACGGCAGGATCGAGATATTTTTTGGCAGCCGCAGCTTCGGCGTCAAATGCCAGCCTGCCTGATCGACGACGAGGACCGCGTGCGCGCCGGGATCGATTGCGGCGCTGATTTCGCCGAGATGGGCGTTCATCGCATGCGTGTCGCACCATGGCAGGACGAGGCCCGCGCCTTTGCCTTTCGCCGGACAGATCGCGCCGAAGATATAGGCCCATTGCGTGCGTTGATCCTTC
>JBKBLR010000021.1:0-48447 GCA_046296195.1 Parvularculaceae bacterium
CCCGCCCGGCCGGCGCGCCGCGACTCTGACGGTCGCGCGCCGGCCTCACGAGCCAAACTGTCAGGTGATTACGATCTCAGGACACGCTGCCTACGCCTCATCCCGGCGCCCTCAAGACCGCCCGGAGGCCCCCGTGCGGGGAGCGGGCGAGGGTGACGTCGCCGCCATGGCTGCGCGCGACGTCGCGCACGACGGAGAGGCCGAGCCCCACGCCCGCGATCTGCTGGCTGCGTGCTTCGTCGAGGCGAAAGAAAGGCTTGAACACCTCGGCGTATTTGTCCTCCGGAATGCCGGGGCCGTCATCGTCGATGATGAACTCGACATAGGCGCCGTCGCGGCGCAGCGAGGCCCACACATGGCCCGCATATTTGAGCCCGTTGCTGATGAGGTTTGAAAGCGCGCGCTTCATCGCGTCGCGCCGCGCCTCGATCATCACGCCCGAGAGCGCCTCGACCGTCACGCGGCCGGCGCTCTCGGGGCCTGCGGCGGCCTCCTTGAGGAGCGCGCCGGCGTCGAAGCTGACGGCGTCCTCGGTCGTTGCGAGGTCGGAGGCGAATTCGAGATAGGATCTGACCATCATCTCCATCTCCTCGACATCGCGCTTGAGCTCCTCGACATCCTCGCCCGGCGGCAGGAGCGCGAGCGAGAGCTTCATGCGCGTCAGGGGCGTCCTGAGGTCGTGGCTGACGCCTGCAAGCATCGTGGTGCGCTGGGCGAGGTGGCGCTTGATGCGCTCGCGCATGGCGATGAAGGCGCGGCCCGCGCGCCTGACCTCCGTCGCACCCGAGGGGCGGAAATCCGGCATGTCGCGCCCGCGCCCGAAGGCTTCTGCGGCGCTCGCGAGTTTCAGGATCGATCGCACCTGGTTCCTCAGGAACACGATGGCGATCGAGCCGAGGAGGAGCGAGGTGCCGATGAGCCAGAGCACGAAGACGGGCCCCGTCGTTGCAAAGACCCGGTCGCGCAGCGGCAGGAAGACGAGATAGCCGTCGCCCGACGCGACGCGGATCTCGACATAGCCGGGCCAGCTGCGCGTATCGAACCAGAAATCGCGGTCGAGGCCGTCCGTCAGCTGACGGTCGAGCGTCGCGTTGTAGAGGTTAAAGGGCGACAGTTTGTTGCGTTCTGGAAGCGGCTTTTCCGGCTGATAGCGCGTCGAGATGTCGAGATCCTCATACGCCATCGCGATGACCGACGCGCGCGCCTCCGGCGTTTCCGCCTTCTCATAGAGCTTTGTGAGGAGCGCGATCTGCCCGGCGACGTTCGCCGACTGGTTCGCCGTCACCGTGTCCCAGTGGCGGTCGAAGAAGACGTAAGTGATGACCGACTGCATCAGGAAGATCGGCAGGATCACGATCAGCGCGACCCGGCCGTAAAGGCTCTTCGGCAGCAGGCGCTTCCACATCGCTCAGTCGGGGATGAGCATGTAGCCGACCCCGCGCACGGTCTGGAGATAGATGGGCGTTCTCGGATCGTCCTCGATCTTCTTCCGGATGCGGGTGATCTGCACGTCGATCGAGCGCTCCATCGGCGTTTGCGTCTCGTCGGCGAGGGCGGCGCGGCTGATCGCCTCGCCGGGCTTGGCCGCAAGGACGCGCAGGAGCGCGAGCTCGCCGGCGGTGAGCTTCACGAGCTCGCCGCCGCGGCGCAGCTCCCCGCGCCCCGGCTCGAAGGTCGTGTCGCCGAAATGCAGCACCTGGCGGTCGCGCTTCACCGGCTGCGCGCGGCGCAGCAGCGCGTTGATGCGCAAGAGAAGCTCGCGCGGCTCGAACGGCTTGGAGAGATAATCATCGGCGCCGCGCTCAAGCCCGGCGATGCGGTCTTCGGGCAGGCCGCGCGCGGTGAGGAGGAGGATCGGCACGTTCGAGGCCGCCCTGATCTTCTCGGTGAGGTCGAAGCCCGAGAGCCCCGGCATCATCACGTCGAGGATGAGGAGATCGAACTCGACCGAGCTCATCAGGTCGCGCGCTTCCGCGCCGTCCTTCGCGACCGAGGTGCGGTAGCCGTTCTCGGAGAGGTAGCGCTTCAGGAGCGCGCGGATGCGGTCGTCATCATCGACGACGAGCACATGCGGCGCTTTTTCGGGAACCTTCGGCGGCGACTTCATTGCGGCTCTATTTTGGCTCCGGCACCTTGGCGTGCTTCATCCGATCCGCGCCGCGAAGAAAGGCGGCGGCGGCCGAAGCGTAGCCTGCGCCGGTCCAGAAGGTAAGGACGGCGGCGAGCCAGAAAACGCCGGACGCGAGCGGGCGCGCGGCTTCGCCGAGAACGCCGCCCGGCGCCGCGGCGAGGAGGAGGCCGGCGGCGACCATCTGCGAGGCGGTCTTGCCCTTCGCCAGCGGCGTGACGGGCAGGCGCCCGCCCGCGATCGCGACCGCTTCGCGCAGGCCCCCGACAAGGATCTCGCGCAGGATGATGACGAGAGCGGCGACAACGCCCATGCCTGCGATGACGCCGTTGCGGATGAGGAGGATGAGCGCCGCCGCGATGAGGAGCTTGTCGGCGAGCGGGTCGAGCGCCGCGCCGAGGGCGGACGCCTCGCCGCGCGCGCGCGCGACCCATCCGTCGAGGAAATCGGTCGACGCCGCGACGACGAAGATCGCGAGCGCCGCGCTCATCGCTGAGGGCGCCGCGATGAAGAACATCGCCGCGAAGGGAATGATGAGCGCGATCCGCGCGAGCGTCAGAAGATTGGCCATCGCCCGCGTAAGACTACACTGCGCCGCTACCGGCGCCCATGCGCGGCGACGACATGGGCGACCGTTTCGGTGACCCGCTTGCCGGTCGGCAGGTCGAGGAATTCGTTCGGCCCGTGCGCGTTGGAATTGGGGCCGAGGACGCCGGTGACGACGAACTGCGCCTTCGGGAAGGCGCGCCCCAGCATCGCCATGAAGGGGATGGCGCCGCCTTCACCCATCAACGCGACGCCCTTGCCCCACGAGGCCTCTGAGGCCGCCTCGAGCGCCGCCATCAGCCAGGGGGCCGTCGGCGCGGCGTTCCAGCCCGTGCCCGGCGGCTCGGCCTTGAAGGACACGCGCGCGCCATAAGGCGGATCGCATTCGAGAAGGCGTTTGAGGGCCGCGCTCGCCTTCTCGGCGTCGACGGTCGGCGGCAGGCGCATGGAGAGTTTCGCGCTTGTATAGGGGCGCAGCACATTGCCGGCGCTTGCGGGCGCCGGCGCGCCCTCAAGCCCGGTGACGGACAAGGCGGGCCGCCAGGTGCGGTTAAGGATGAGTTCGTCGAGCTCGGGCCGCGCCGGCTTCATTCCGTGCACGAATGGAAACTTCGAGTAGACGGCGTCGCCGAGCGCCGCGGCCGCGATCTTCGCCTCGCGCGCGCGGTCAGCCGGAATCTCGGCGTTGAAGGCCGCGTCCCTGACGGCGCCGTTCGTTGCGTCGTCGATGCGGTCGAGCAAGAGGCGCAGGATACGGAAACTCGACGGCACGACGCCCGAGGCGTCGCCGGAGTGAACGCCTTCCTCAAGCACGTCGATCCGGAGCGTGCCGCCGACAAGGCCCCTGAGCGAGGTCGTCAGCCACAGCCGGTCATAATCGCCGCAGCCGCTGTCGAGACAGACGACGAGCCCGACATCGCCGAGGCGCGGCGCGACCGCCTCCATGTAACAGGGAAGGTCGGGCGAGCCCGATTCCTCCGAGGCTTCGATGAGGATGACGCAGCGCGCGCGCTTGATCCCCTGCTCCTCGAGCGCGATCAGCGCCGTCAGCGCCGAAAACATCGCATAGCCGTCATCGGCGCCGCCGCGCCCGTAGAGACGGTCATTCTCGATGACGGGAATCCACGGGCCCTTGCCGGGGGCCCAGCCGGTCATCTCAGGCTGTTTGTCGAGATGGCCGTAGAGCATGACCGTCTCGCCGGCGACGGCTCCTGGAACGTCGATGAGAATGAGCGGCGTGCGGCCCGGCAGGCGCAACACGTCCATCGTTGCGCCCGGCAGCTTCCTGAGGCGCGCGCCCGCCCAGTCGCGGAACATCGCGACCGCCCTCTCCATATGGCCCGTCTTCTCCCAGTCCGGCTCGAAGGCGGGCGATTTGTTGGGGATGCGGATATAGTCGGCGAGCGTCGGCGTGATCTCGTCATTCCAGGTGCGATCGACGAATTTTCGAAGGTCGTGTTGCGCGATGTCGATCATGGGCGTCATCCTCCGGGCGCGGCGTCGCGGAGGGTTATGCGACAGGGAAGGGGCGAGCGCAAACTGAGCTCAACTTGAGCGCAAACTGCAAGAAAAGGCCGGGATCGCTCCCGGCCTTCGGTCACACCACGCAACAAACAACTGGGTCACGATGAATAGTACATCGCGAATTCGACCGGGTGCGGCGTCGTCTCGAAGCGCTTCACCTCGCCCATCTTCAGCTCGATGAACGCGTCGATCTGGTCGTCATTGAAGACGTTGCCCTTCTTCAGGAAGGCGCGGTCCCGGTCGAGATTGTCGAGCGCGTCGCGCAGGCTCGCGCAGACGGTAGGAATGTCTTTCAGCTCCGCCGGCGGCAGGTCGTAAAGGTCCTTGTCCATCGGCTCGCCCGGATGGATGCGGTTCTCGATGCCGTCGAGGCCGGCCATCAGAAGCGCGGCGAAGGTGAGATAGGGATTGCCGGCGGGGTCGGGGAAGCGGACCTCGATGCGCTTCCCTTTCGGCGAGGGCACCCACGGAATCCGGATCGAGGCGGAGCGGTTGCGCGCCGAATAGGCGAGCAGCACCGGCGCCTCATAGCCCGGCACGAGACGCTTGTAGGAGTTCGTCGTCGAGTTGGCGAAGGCGTTGATCGCGCGCGCATGCTTGATGATGCCGCCGATGTAATAGAGACAGGTCTCGGAAAGGTCCGCATACCGATCGCCGGCGAAGAGCGGCTTGCCGTTCTTCCAGATCGACTGATGCACATGCATGCCCGAGCCGTTGTCGCCGTAGACGGGCTTGGCCATGAAGGTCGCGGTCTTGCCATAGCCGGCGGCGACCTGGTGGATGATGTATTTGTAGAGCTGCATGTGGTCGGCCATCTTCACGAGATTGGCGAACTTCATGCCTAGCTCGTGCTGCGAGGGCGCGACCTCGTGGTGATGCTTTTCGGGCTTGAGGCCGAGATCGCCCATGATCGCCAGCATTTCGGTGCGCATGTCCTGCGCGCTGTCGACGGGCGGCACCGGGAAATAGCCGCCCTTGGGGCCCGGCCGGTGGGCGAGGTTGCCGCCTTCATAAGCGGTCGATGAATTATAGGGGCCCTCGTCGGAGTCGAGCGAGAAGCCCATATTGTGCTGCTCGGTCGACCATCTGACGTCGTCGAAAACGAAAAATTCCGCCTCCGGACCAAAATAGGCGACGTCGCCGATCCCGGTCGACTGGAGATAGGCTTCGGCCGCCTTCGCCGTCGTGCGCGGATCGCGGCTGTAGGGCTGGCCGGTCGCCGGCTCGAGGACGTCGCAGAAGATCGACAAGGTCGGCTGCGCGAAGAACGGATCCTCGAACGCGGTTTCGGCGTCCGGCATGAGGATCATGTCGCTCTCGTTGATCGCCTTCCAGCCGGCGATCGACGAGCCGTCGAACATCGTGCCTTCCTCGAACAGGTCGGCGTCGACCATGTCGCGGTCGAAGGTGACGTGCTGCCACTTCCCGCGCGTGTCGGTGAATCGAAGGTCGACGAAACGGATATCCTTGTCCTTTATGCGTTTCAGGACGGCGTGGGCGGCGGCGGACATCGGGGAGGCTCCTTCCCTTGGCTCGGCGGTTGCGCCAGCCCTTGCGGGAAGAAGCCCGAAAGGGGGCGTTTGAATATGAAGCAAGGATGACGGACCGCTTGCGGCGAAATCAACAGGAATTTTTGCGCTGCAGCATCACGGCACTAAAAATGTACGAAACCGCCAAAACTTTGGCATAAACGTCTAATAAGTTGCAGCCGAACAGCTAAATGGCGTCTTCATCCGTCTCGCCCGTGCGAATGCGGACGACGTGATCAATCGAATAGACGAAGATCTTGCCGTCCCCGATTCGCCCCGACTGGGCCGCTGCGGCGATCGCCTCGACGGCGCGCGCGGCAAGATTGTCGGGAACGACGACCTCGACCTTCACCTTCGGGAGGAAGTCGACGACATATTCAGCGCCCCGGTAAAGCTCGGTATGGCCCTTCTGGCGTCCGAAGCCGCGCACGTCGGTGACGGTCATTCCCTGGAGGCCGATGTCATGGAGCGCCTCTTTTACGTCGTCGAGCTTGAAGGGCTTGATGATGGCTTCGATCTTCTTCATCGGCGGAATTCCAGCGCAGGACGGACGGCAACGGAATGATCAACGCTTCCGGGGAGACAAGTCAACCGATCCATTCCTTTCTTCTCCTCACGGCGGCCGAGACGCGCGCTATCGAGGCGCGCGCGATCGCCGGCGGGCTTTCGGGCAAGGCGATGATGGAGGCGGCGGGGTCGGCCGCCGCATCCTTCATTATACGGACGATCACCCTGCGCCCCGCCGCCATTCTGTGCGGGCCCGGGAACAATGGCGGCGACGGCTTCGTCGTCGCACGCCTCCTCAAGGAGGCGGGGTGGCCGGTGCGCGTCGGGCTTCTTGGCGACCGCGCGGCGGTGACGGGCGACGCCGCGCTGATGGCCTCGCTGTATGACGGCGTGGTCGAGGACCTTTCGCCGGCGCTCCTCGAAGGGGCGGGCGTCATCGTTGATGCGCTCTTTGGAACCGGGCTTAAGCGCCCGGTCGAGGGCGCGGCAAGGGCGATGATCGAGGCGGCGAACGCCCATCCCGCGCCGGGGGTCGCGATCGACATTCCTTCGGGCGTCGACGCCGATACGGGCGCCGTCCTCGGCGCGGCCATCAACGCCGCCGCAACCGTAACCTTCATCACGAAGAAGCCCGGCCATGTCCTTTTCCCGGGACGTGCGCTCTGCGGCGCGGTCGAAATCGCCAGCATCGGCGTTGATCCCGCGCATGTCGCGGCGGCGCCCCCGACGCTCTTTGAAAATCATCCGGCGATTTTCGGCGCCCATTGGCGCCGGCTCGACTGGACGACGCACAAATATGTCCGCGGTCACGCCGCGGTCGTTTCCGGGCCCCGCCTCAGAACCGGCGCTGCGCGGCTTGCAGCGACGGCGGCGCTGCGCGCCGGGGCGGGGCTCGTGACGGTGCTGTCGCCGAAGGATGCGGCGGATGAAAACGCCGCGCACCTTACCGCGGTCATGATCCGCGAAGCCGATGACGCCGCGGCGCTCGCCGCCATTCTCGCCGATCCGCGGTTCACTGCGGCGCTCATCGGTCCGGGCGCCGGCGTCGGCGCCGCGACGCGCGAAAAAACCTTGGCGATCCTGGCCTCGAAGGCTGCGGCCGTTCTCGATGCGGACGCGCTCGTCAGTTTCGAGCAAACGCCGGCGGTCTTGTTCGAGAAATTGCGGCGTGATGACGTGCTGACGCCGCATGCGGGGGAATTCGCGCGCCTCTTCCCGGCGGAAGCCGCCTCGCAGGACAGGTTGACGGCGGCGCGACGCGCGGCCGCGCGTGCGAACGCGGTCATGGTCCTCAAGGGCGCCGACACGATCATCGCCGCGCCGGACGGACGCGCCGCGGTCAACGCCAACGCGCCGTTCGATCTTGCGACGGCGGGATCGGGCGATGTTCTCGCCGGAATCATCCTCGGACGGCGCGCGACGGGAATGCCTGGCTTTGAAGCCGCCTGCGCCGGCGTCTTCCTTCACGGGTTGTGCGGGAAAGCCGTCGGCGCGGGGCTCATCGCCGACGATCTTGTCAAGGCGCTTCCCGAAGCGCTCACGGCTTTGTGAGACCTGTGCGGAATCACGGGTTCCGCGGCGAATGATCCTCAGGGTCGTCACATCGCGAGACCGTGGGACGGCCGTCCTAAAATATTATTTGCAGCATCGGTCAATGGGTTGGCGTCATGCGCGCGCAATCGAATCGGCAAGCGCGCGGATTTGGCCGGCGGCGACTTGAACAGCGCGCGCCGCCGACGCCGGACGCGGCATGACGCAATCTTAATCGGCGTCGCTTGTGATCTGCCGCACGCAGACATTTGAAATTCATTTGAAGCGAAACGCGTCGCAATAATTTCGCAGCGGAGATGATTGTCGCCGTATTGCGTTCCATGTATAGGTCGCGCACGTCCTTTGGAGAGAGGGGACGGAGTTTCGATGATCGCATGGGGCGATCGCTTCCCGTTTCGCGTTGGGAGAAGCGAAGCGAGAACACATTCGGCGGCGTGTCGCTCGCCGAACTCTTTCCAGCTTCAGAAAAACCAGGCGCCGCATAGGCGCAATTCGTTTGTGGAAGTGGAAAACCGATGAAACTCACGACCAAGGTTCTGGGGTCGCTCCTGCTCGCGTCCTCAATCATTCCGGCGGCGCAGGCTGCGCCGACAGATACGCTCGTCCGCTGGCATGAAATCATGCTGCAGGCGAACGCCGACGATCACACGCCGGGCGTCGGCGTGTTCGAACAGGGCGGCCCGGTGCGGAATGCGCGCGCCTTCGCGATGACGCAGCTCGCCGTCTACGATGCGGTCCAGTCCTTCACGACCCTGCCGCGCCGCTACAAGCAGTATAACGCGATCGGCGACGCCCCTGCCGGGGCGTCGATGGAAGCCGCGATCGCGTGCGCGGCGCATGGCGTTCTCGTGAATGTCTACTCGACCTTCACGGCGACGTTCGACGCGGCGCTCGCCGACGACCTCTCGGCGCTGGGCGCCTCGCCGTCGACGACCGCCGGCTGCGCCGTCGGCGAAGCCTCGGCCGCGGCGATGATCGCGCGCCGCACAGGCGACGGTTCTGAACTTCCTGATCCCGCCCCGGGCGCCGGCGGCGTCACGGCGACCGGAACCGTCAACTGGTTCGGCGAGCAGGTGAACGGTCCGGAAAGCGACCCCGATCTGCCGCGCGTCACCTTCCGCTGGTCTCCGGATCCGATCGCCAACCAGCCGGTCGCGCTCGGCGCCAACTGGGGCGCGGTGACGCCCTTCGTGCTGGCGGACGGCGCGCAATTCCGTATTGCGCCGCCGCCGACGCCCGGCAGCCCGGCCTATCGCAAGGGCTGGAACGAAGTCGCTCAGGTCGGCCAGACGACACTCATTCCCTCCAGCATTCCCTCGACGTCGACGCCTGCCGGCGTCTTCATCGGCAATTTCTGGGGCTATGACGGCATGCCGCTGCTCGGCACGCCGCCGCGCCTTTATTCGCAGATCGCGATTCAAGTCGCGCTCGAAAAAGGCCTGACCGCTCCGGCCGAACTGTCGCGCTATCTCGCCGTGCTGCATGCCGGCATGGCCGACGCCGGCATCGCCGCCTGGGACAGCAAGTATTTCTACAATTACTGGCGTCCGGCGGTCGCGATCCGTCTCGATGACGGCGTCGCGAACACGCCGTCCGATCCGAACTGGACCGCGGTCGGCATATCGGTGGCGAACACCAGCGTCGCCACCCATCCGACGCCGCCATTCCCGGCCTATCCGTCGGGTCACGCGACCTTCGGCTCGGTGATGGCGAATGTCATGAGCCGGCAGTTCGGCGGCGGCCTCAACCCGTTCACCTTCGTGTCCGACGAATATGACGGCGTGTCGACCGATCCGTTTACGCCGGGCGTGCCGCGCCCGCTCGTGCCGGTTCGCTTCCGCTCCTATGAGGAAGCCAGCCAGGAGAACGGCGCGAGCCGGATTCTCAACGGCGTCCACTGGCAGTGGGACAATGGCGCGGGCCGCAAGCTCGGCAAGACCATCGTCGGCTATATCCTTGGGCCGAGCGGCGAGTTCAAGCGCGTCCGCTAGTCCGCTTCATTGACGGAGCCACGCGCGACAGACGCGCGTGGCTCTTTCTTTTGTGAGACTCGGCCTGCGTGCTGAAAGCGCGTGGGAAACAGAAAGGTCCCGGCTGATGCTGCGGCGATTGACTCTTGTTTCTACGGCGGCCCTCGCTGTTGGTTGCGCGAAGTCCTCTGATGACAAATCCCCTTCAGGCGAGGGGGCGCCCGGCGCGTCCGCCGAGCAAGCGCCCGAGATCGAACCCTATCGCAAGCTCATCGACAGGAACGCCCAACACCCAGAGCTCGATCCGACGCAGAAGATCGGCGGCTGGGAAGGCCGGTCCCCATTCGAGGGCGATCGCGTCATCGGGCTCAACGCGATCGTCAAGCGCACGCTCGATGTGTCGCGCGAGTATGACCGCAGCATCACCGGCATCAGGGCCGCGGCGGACAAGGCGGCCGCCGCGGATGCAACCGCCGACGACAGGGCGGCGGCCGAAGACGGGCTGAAGAAGGTCGAGGCCTGGCATGGCGAAGCCAAGGCCGCGTTCGATGACATGAAGCGCGCTGAAGCCGATCTCCTCGCCAGCGGCGAATATTACGATCCGGGAATCTTCGCCGGCATGGTGAAATTCGTGACCGATATCGAAGCCGAGCTGCGCGAAGAAACGGCCGCGCTCGCCGCCAAGCTCGGCCGATAATCCCTCCGGCTTGACGCGCGCCGGGCGCCGGCGGATCGTCCGGCGATGGCGATCCTCATTCGGCGCGCTGAGGCCGCGGACGCGGCGGGCGTCAACGCGGTCTACAATCCCTTCATTCTCGACAGTGCGGCGACTTTCGAAACCGCGCCGCTCGATCTTGCCGCGCGCCTGCGCTGGCTCGATGCGCGCGCCGCCGATCCGCGCTGGCCCGTCTTCGTCGCCGAGGAAGCGGGGCGCATTCTCGGCTTTGCGAACGCCTCGCGCTTCGACGAGCGGCAGGCCTATGAAACCTCGATCAAGGTGTCGGTCTTTCTTGCGCCGGAAGGGCAGGGCCGGGGTCTCGGCGCCCGCCTTTATGAGGCGCTCTTCACCGCGGTCGCGGCCGCGGATGTCCATCGCGCCTACGCCCTCATCGTCGCGCCGAATCCGGCCTCGGTGCGGCTCCATGAGCGGTTCGGCTTCCGCCATGTCGCCACGCTCGACGAGGTCGGGCGCAAATTCGGCCGCTATTACAGCGTGATGTGGTTTGAAAAACGGTTCTGACGGGCGCTCCAGGGGCGGCTCGACAGCGGGTTTTTCCCTGCTATAGAGACGCGCTTCCGGCCGCCGGGCGAGGCCCGTCGCGGGCGGCCTCGGCTGTCCTCGCGGGTGTGGCGGAATTGGCAGACGCACTGGATTTAGGTTCCAGCGCCGCAAGGCGTGGGGGTTCAAATCCCCCCACCCGCACCAGACGGGGCCCCCGAAGGGCGCCGTCGGCGCGGCGGGGCTGGCGACCGCTTTGAAACGAAAGAGCTTGGACGATCATGGAAGTGACTGAACAGACCGCCGAAGGCCTCGAACGCCGCTTCAAGGTGAAGGTGCCGGCCTCGGAACTCGACGCCAAGCTCACCGCCCGGCTCGCCGACATCAAGGGCCGCGTCAATCTCAAGGGCTTCCGCAAGGGCAAGGCGCCCCTGCCGTTCCTCAAGAAGATGTACGGCAAGGGCGTGATGAGCGAGATCCTGCAGGAGATCGTCAACGAGACGAGCGTCAAGGCGTTTTCCGACCGCAACCTCAAGCCGGCGACGACGCCGCATCCGCACCTCACTGGCGACGTCGAGAAGGTGCTCGACGGCGAAGCCGACCTTGAATATTCCGTACACGCAGAAATTCTCCCCGATTTCGAGCCGATGGCGATCGACGGGCTCACGCTCAATCGTCCGGTCGCGGACGTCTCTGACGCCGACATCGACGAGGCGGCGCAGCGCCTCGCCGAGCAGAATCGCGACTATGAACCGCGCGCCGCGGACGCGCAGGCGAAGGAGGGCGACCTCCTCGTCATCGACTATGTCGGCTCGATCGACGGCGCCGAGTTCAAGGGCGGCCGCGGCGAGGGCCAGACCGTCATTCTCGGGTCAGGCTCGCTGATCCCCGGCTTTGAAGACCAGCTCGTCGGGGCGAAGGCCGGCGGCGAGGTTGAGGTCAAAGTGACTTTTCCGTCCGATTACGGCGCGAGCGATCTCGCCGGCAAGGACGCCGTCTTCGCCGTCACGGTGAAGGAAGTGAAGGCGCCGAAGGACGTCGTCGTCGACGACGAGTTCGCGAAGAAGCTCGGCCTTGACGATCTCGCCGATCTCAAGAAGCGCCTGCGCGAGCGGCTTGAAGCCGACTATCGCGCGCTGTCGCGCAACCATGTGAAGCGCGCGCTCCTCGACAAGCTCGACGCCGGCCATGATTTCGACCTGCCGAAGTCGATGGTCGAGGCCGAGTTCCGCCAGATCTGGGCGCAGGTTGAAAGCGCCGAGCGCGACGAGGAAGACAAGGACAAGACCGAAGAGCAGCTTAAGGAAGAATACCGCAAAATCGCGGTGCGCCGCGTGCGGCTCGGCCTCGTCCTCGCCGAGATCGGCCGGCGCGCCAATGTCGAGGTGCCGACGGAGGCGCTGCAGCGCGCGGTGCAAGAACAGGCGATCCGCGAAGCGCAGATGCTGTCGATGCGCGGCCAGCAGGTGACGCCCTCGCAGGTTCTCAAATTCTTCCAGCAGAACCCGCAGGCGGTGGCGCAGATCCGCGCGCCTCTGTTTGAAGAGCGCGTCGTCGACTTCATCATCGAACGCTCGGAGGTGAACGACAGGAAGGTCTCGAAAGAAGACCTGATGAAGGATCCCGAAGGCGAGGCGTAAGCCCGGTCAGGGTCGGAGCGCGCCGTCGTCCTTCGCGGCCGGCGACGCCGCGACCCTGACGGCGCGGCCCGTGCGCGCGATGTAAACATCGAGAAGCTGGCCGGCGTAGAGATCGGCGCCGGCGCCCGCTATTTGATAGCGCACTTCGAGCACGCGCGAATCGACGGGTTCGATCGAGGCGTCCCGGAATCCGGCGCGCGGCTTCAGCATCCGGTCGGCGGAGACGAGCCTGAGCGCAATGGGTTCGCGCGCGGCGCCGCGGATCGCCGCCTCGGCCTTCGCCTCCGGCGAAAACTCCGGCGCGTTCGCCTCGTCGATCTCGACCCGCAGGTGAAGCGTGTCGATGTCGCCGACGGAAACCGTCGGCTGGCGCCCGCCTTGCCCGCGCGCGGCCTCGCCGGCGCGCGCATCGACCCTGAGGACGGAGCCCGCGATCGGCGCGCGCATGATGGTGCGCTGGTGCGCCGCGCGCGCTTCGGCGAGTTCGGCTTCGGCGACGGCGGCTTCCTGCGCAGCGGCGTCGGCGGTCGCGTCGGCGGCGCGCGCGGCCTCGCGGCCCGAGCGCCAGCCATAGGCGGCTGCGTCCGCTTCCGCCGCCATCTGGTCGAACTGCTCTTCGCTGATCGCTTCCTGGCGCAGCGGCCGGAAACGTTCGACGCTGGAACGCAGGCGCGCAGCTTCAAGGCGCTGGGCCTCGGCGCGGGCGTGCGCGGCCTTCGCTTCCGCCTGCCGGAGCGCGATCTCGGCGCGCGCGCGGGCGAGCCGCGCCTCGGCCCGCTTGATCCGGGCGATTGTCTCGCCGTCATCAAGCGCAAACAGGGGATCGCCGGCGCGCACGCGATCGCCGGCCTTGACGAAGACGGCGCGCACGACGCCGTCGATGTCGGGCGCGACGGTCACGACCTGCGAGGCAGGCTCGACGACGCCGGTCGCGGCGATGAAGGCGGAAAATTCCGGCGCGTTGACCGCCCCTTGCGGCGCGCGCCGTTCCGGCTTCGGCGCCGAGGTCGAAACCGACATCGCGGCGAAGACGAGCGCTGCGACCGCCGCCGCGTAATAGACCCAGTGCAGGCGGAAGAGCTTGCCCATCACGCCGCCGCCTTTCGCGCCGCCGCCGGCGCGGACGGTTCGGCGGCCTGCGCTTCGGCGACCGGCGCCGGCGCCGGCGCCGCTTGCGGTCGCGTCCGGGCGCTGGATGATCGATCACGGCGCGAATACAACGGCCACAGGCGCGTGATCGCGGCTTCAGGCCCCGAGAATCGTCCGCGCGGCGAGGTCGGCGACCTCGTCGCGGGAGAGCCCGGCGCCGGGCTTCAGCCAGCTGTGCGTCCAGTTGACCATGCCGAAGAACAGCATCGCTCGGGCGCGCAAGGTCGCGCGGTCGGACTTCGGTCCGGCACGCGCCAGAAGCGCCTCGACATGGGCGATGAGCTTTTTCTCCTTGGCGACGATCGCCCGGCGCTCTTTCTCCGGCAGACGCGCAAGGTCATAGAGGAGAACCTTCTGGCGGTCGGCGGCGCCGGCGTAGAGCCTGAGGAGCCGCCGGGCGAAATCGCGCAGCGCGCGCGCGGGATCCTCCGCCGGCTGATCGTCTATGGCGGCGAGCAGCTCCTCCATATGGCCGTCCATCACTGCGTGGAGGATCGCCTCCTTGGACGGGTAATAATGATAGAACAGCGATTTCGACATGCCGCAGGCTTCAGCGAGATCGGCGAGCGAGGCGCCGTCGAAGCCCTTCGCCGCGAAGAGCCGCGCGGCTTCCTCAACGATCGCCGCGCGCTTTTCTCCGTAATCTTCGGCCTGGGTCCGCGCCATCAGCTTGCTTTCGGGCGCAGGTCGCGCACGCGCTTTGCTTTGCCGACGGAGCGCTCGACGGCGCCGGGCGCGGCGATTTCGACCGCCGCCGACACGCCGATCATCGTCTTTACGTGATGCTTCAGCTCTTTCGCCGCGGCGGCGGCGTCAGCGCCCTCGCGCATCTCGACGATGATCTTAAGCTCGTCCATCCGGTCGGGCCGCGTCACCTCCAGAATGTAATGGGGGCTGAGGCCCGGCGTATTCAGGATCTGCTCCTCGACCTGCGAGGGAAAGACGTTGACGCCGCGGATGATCAACATGTCGTCGGAACGTCCGGAGAGCTTCTCGATCCGCCGCATCGCGCGCGCCGTGCCGGGAAGGAGCCGCGTCAGATCGCGCGTGCGGTAGCGGATGACGGGCGTGGCCTCTTTCGTCAGCGAGGTGAAAACGAGCTCGCCGCGCTCGCCGTCGGGAAGCGGCGCGCCGGTGTCGGGATCGACGATCTCCGGATAGAAATGATCCTCCCATACGGTGAGGCCGTCCTTGGTCTCGACGCATTCATTGGCGACGCCGGGGCCCATCACCTCGGACAGGCCGTAGATGTCGACGGCGTCGAGGGCGAAGGCGTCCTCGATCTCGCGGCGTATCGCTTCGGTCCATGGCTCGGCGCCGAAGATGCCGATCTTCAATGAAGATTTGCTCGGTTCGATTCCTTGCCGGCGGAATTCGTCGAGGATCGCCAGCATGTAACTCGGCGTCACCATGATGATGTCAGGCGCGAAATCGCAGATGAGCTGCACCTGCTTTTCCGTCTGCCCGCCCGACATCGGGATGACGGTGCACCCCAGCGCCTCCGCCCCGTAATGGGCGCCAAGACCGCCGGTGAAAAGCCCGTAGCCGTAGGCGACATGCACCTTCATGCCCGGCCGCCCGCCGGCGGCGCGGATCGAGCGCGCGACGAGGCCCGCCCAGGTTTCGATGTCGCGCTTCGTATAGCCGACGACGGTCGGCTTGCCGGTGGTGCCGGACGAGGCGTGGACACGCACGATATCGGCCTGCGGCGCGGCGAAGAAGCCGAAGGGATAATTGTCGCGCAGGTCCGCCTTGGTCGTGAAGGGGAAACGCTGAAGGTCGGCGATCGTCTTCAGGTCGCCGGGCGCGACGCCGGCGCGGTCGAAGGCGCGCCGGTAATGCGCGGAGTTCCGATAGGCGTGGGCGAGCGTCGCCTTGAGGCGCTCAAGTTGCAGCGCTTCAAGCTCGGCGCGGGAGAGCTTTTCGCCGTCGTCGAGGAGGGGGATGTAGTCCGGCCGCGCCATGTCAAATCGCGTTCATGGTGAGAAGCTCATAGGTCGCGACGGTCTCGTCCTTCTGGTTGAGGACCGTCACGTCCCATTTCACTTCGCCATAGTCGTCATTGCGCTTCTTCTTCGCTTTCGCCGTCAGCCTCACCCGGATCGAATCGCCGGGCGAGGCGGGCGTCAGGAACCGCAATTCATCGAGGCCGTAATTGGCGAGCACGGGGCCGGGCGCTGGATCGACAAAGAGCCCCGCGGCGAAGGAGAGGATGAGGTAGCCATGCGCGACGCGCCCTGGAAAGAACGGATTGGCCTTTGCGGCGGCCTCGTCCATATGCGCGTAGAAGGTGTCGCCGGTGAAATGCGCGAAATGCTCGATGTCCTCGAGGGTGATGGTGCGCGACGGCGTCTCGATCGTCTTGCCGATCGCGAGCTCGCCGAAGCGGTAGCGGAAGGGATGCGGCGCGGCCTTGTCGACGCCGGCGCCTTTCACCCAGCGTCCGGTGACGGCCTTCAGCACGGCGGGCGAGCCTTGAAGGGCGGTGCGCTGCATATAATGCGCAAGGCCGCGCATGCCGCCCATTTCCTCCCCGCCGCCGGCGCGCCCCGGCCCGCCATGCACGAGCACGGGAAGCGGCGAGCCGTGTCCGGTCTGCTCCTTCGCGCAATCGCGGTCGATGACGATGACGCGGCCATGGAAGGAGCCGGCGCCGAGGATGACCTCGCGCGCGATCTCCGCATCATGGGTGAAGAGCGACATCACGAGGGAGCCGCCGCCGCGGTTAAGGAGGCTGATCGCCTCCTCGAGCGAGGCATAAGGCATCAGGGTCGCGATCGGCCCGAAGGCTTCGACCTCATGAACGGCGGTCGCGCGTAGCGGCGCGTCGCAGGCGAGCAGCATCGGCGCGACGAAGGCGCCCTTGACCGCGCTCGCGCCGACGAGGTCGAAGGCGGGCGTGTCGCCGCAGACGACGCGCGTTTCCGCCTTCAGCGCCGCGACCTTGGCGCGCACGTCCTCGCGCTGCGACTGGCTGACGAGCGCGCCCATCCGCACCTCCTCGCGCGCGGGATCGCCGATCGCCGTCTTGGCGAGCGCCGCGCCGATCGCGCTCTGCGCCGCAGGCATCAGCGCGGCGGGAACGAGCGCGCGTCGGATGGCGGTGCATTTCTGCCCCGCCTTCACCGTCATCTCGCGCACGACTTCCTTGACGAAGAGCTGGAACTCCGGGCTGTCGGCGCCCGCGTCGGGGCCGAGCATCGCGGCGTTGAGGCTGTCCTGTTCCGAAATGAAGCGCACGCTTTCGCGGATGATGACGGGATGGCTTTTGAGTTTCGCGGCCGTCGCCGCCGAGCCGGTGAAAGAGACGACGTCCTGTCCGGTGAGATGATCGAAGAGATCGCCGACGGGACCGATGACGAGCTGCAACGCGCCCGGCGGGACTTTGCCGGTCTCGATCAGGATGCGGAACGCGGCTTCGGCGAGATAGGCGGTCGCCGTCGCCGGCTTCACGATGGCGGGCACGCCGGCGATGAGCGAGACGGAGAGCTTCTCCAGCATCCCCCAGACAGGGAAGTTGAAGGCGTTGATGTGAACGGCGACGCCCTTGAGCGAGGTCAGCACGTGCTGCGCGACGAAGGTTCCCTCGCGCGAGATCTGTTCGACCGCGCCGTCGATGAGGATGACGTCGTCGGGCAGCTCGCGCTTGGCTTTCGACGCCATCGAAAAGAGCGTCCCGGCCCCGCCTTCGATGTCGATCCAGCCGTCCTTGCGCGTCGCGCCGGTATGGAGGTTGAGGGCGTAAAGCTCTTCCTTCCGGTCCATGATCGCCTGACCGAGGGTCTTCACCATCGCAGCGCGGTCGAGGAAGGTCAGCTTACGGAGATTGGGCCCGCCGACGCGGCGCGCATGATCGGCCATGGCGCGGAAATCGAGCGCGGCGGGAGAAAACGCCGCGACCGTCTCGCCGGTGACGGCTGACGCGATCGGCGTTTCAGCGCCCCGCCCGCTGGTCCATTGGTCGAGGGCGTAGCTCTCAAGGGTGATCGCAGGCATCGATTGTTCTCCCTCTCGCTGCTTCGGATCATCCCGGCTTCGGCGGGGATAAGCGGCGCAGTTCATCGTCCTTTGAAAACGGGATTGCGCTTGTTCAAGAACGCATCGACGCCTTCGCGGTAATCCTCGCTGCGGCCGAGCGCGCGCATCTGGTCGCGCTCAAGGTCGAGCTGTTCATTCAGCGTGCGGGTGAAGGCGCCGCGGACGAGCTTCTTCGTTTCGGCGAGGCCGCGCGTCGGCGCGCTGGCGAACTTCGCGACGAGCGCTTCCGTTTCTTCGCCGAGCTTGTCATCGTCGACGCATTTCCAGATGAGGCCCCATTGGACGGCGGTCTCGGCGGGGAGGGGATCGCCGGTGAGCGCCAACCCCAGCGCGCGCGCCTGTCCGGCGAGCCGGGGCAGCGCCCAGGAGCTTCCCGAATCCGGCACGAGGCCGATATTGGCGAAGGACATGATGAACTTCGCCGAGCGCGCGGCGATGACGATGTCAGACGCAAACGCCAGCGAGGCGCCGGCGCCCGCCGCGACCCCGTTGACGCCGGCGACGACTGGCATCGGCAGGGAGGTGAGACGGCGGATCAGCGGGTTATAGCGCTTTTCGACCGACTCGCCGAGATCGGGGGCCTCGTCTCCCGGCGCGACCGCCCGGTCGGAAAGGTCCTGCCCGGCGCAGAAGCCGCGCCCTGCGCCGGTGATGAGCAGCACACGGACGGTCTTGTCCGCCTCGATCGCGCCGAGCGCTTCGGCGATTTCCCCGTGCATCCTGACGGTGAAGGCGTTGAGCCGGTCGGGCCGATTGAGCGTAAGGCGCGCCGCGCCCGCTTCGACGGAGAACAGGATCGTCTCGAACGTCATCGCCGCCTCGTCATTGCCTCGCGGGGCGGAGTCATATAGTTGAACAACCGGTCGGTCAATTTCGCCGGAGGCCGCTGATGACGACGAAGGACGCGCTCGCGCGGAGGATTGCGCTGCATCTTCATGCGACCGAAGGGATCGCGTCGACCTTCGACCTCGTCATGGAGGACGCTGGCTTCGGTTGGGCGCGCTGTTCGATGGTCGTGACCGAGGCGATGACGAACGGCCACAAGGTCTGTCATGGCGGCGTGCTCTTCTCGCTCGCCGACAACGCCTTTGCCTGGGCCTGCAATTCAAGGAACGTCATCGCCTTCGCGCAATCGGCGTCGATCAATTTCATCTCGCCGGCGCGGATCGGCGAGAAACTGACCGCGCATGCGCGCGAGGAGGCCCATGAGGGCCGCACCGGCGTCTACACGGTGACGGTGACCGCCGGCGACGGGCGCACCGTCGCGGTGTTTCAGGGCCTGTCGCGCACGGCGGGCGGCAAGGTGGTGGAGGACTAGATGGCGGACGCCTTCATCTGCGACGCGGTGAGGACGCCGATCGGGCGCTATGCAGGCGCGCTCTCGGCGGTGCGGACCGACGATCTCGCCGCGATTCCATTGCGGGCGCTGAAGGAGCGCAACCCGAAGGTCGATTGGGCATCGCTCGATGACATCGTCATGGGCTGCGCCAATCAGGCGGGCGAGGACAACCGCAATGTCGCGCGCATGGCGGCGCTGCTCGCCGGGCTCGGCGAGTCGGCGCCGGGAACGACAGTCAATCGCCTGTGCGGGTCGGGCATGGACGCGGTGATGATCGCCGCGCGCGCAATCAAGGCGGGGGAGGCCGATCTCATCATCGCCGGCGGCGTCGAGTCGATGTCGCGCGCGCCCTTCGTCATGGGCAAGGCGACGGAAGCCTTTTCGCGAAATGCGGAAGTCTTCGACACGACCATCGGATGGCGCTTCGTCAACCCGCTGATGAAGGCGCACTACGGAATCGACTCGATGCCGGAGACGGCGGAGAACGTCGCGAGCGAATTCAATGTCTCCCGCGCCGATCAGGACGCCTTCGCCTTGCGCTCGCAAATGCGCGCGAGCAACGCGCAGAATTCGGGCCGCCTCGCCGCCGAGATCGTTCCGGTCAGCATTCCGCAACGGAAGGGCGATCCCGTCATCGTCGCCAAGGACGAGCATCCGCGCGAAACGACGCTCGCGGCGCTGTCGGCGTTGAAGCCCTTCGTGAAGAAGGACGGCGTCATCACCGCCGGCAATGCGAGCGGCGTCAATGACGGCGCCGCGGCGATGATCGTCGCGTCGGAAGCGGCGGTGAAGCGTCACGGCCTCACCCCGCGCGCGCGGGTCGTGACGGGCGCGGTCGTGGGCGTTCCCCCGCGGATTATGGGCATCGGCCCGGCGCCAGCAGCGAAGGCCGCGCTCGTGAAAGCGAAACTTTCTGTCGCCGACATGGATGTCGTTGAACTCAATGAGGCCTTCGCATCACAGGCGCTTGCCACGTTGCGCCTTCTCGGCCTTCCCGACGACGCCGGGCATGTGAACCCCAATGGCGGCGCCATCGCGCTCGGCCATCCGCTCGGAATGTCCGGCGCGCGGCTCATCCTGACCGCGACGGAGGAATTGCGGCGGCGAGGCGGTCGCTACGCCCTCGCCGCCATGTGCATCGGGGTCGGGCAGGGCATCGCCTGCGTGATCGAGGGGGTTTGAGGCCTCGCTGAATTAGTTGACCGATCGGTCAGGGAATTGTAGAACACCGTGGCCAAGGGAGATCGCCGATGTACGCGCAGATGGTGAAATCGACCGGCGAGCGGGTGAAGACCCTCGACGAGATGGGCCCCGAAGAACGCGCCTTCCAGGAGCGAATCGACGCCGGGGTGAAGATCGAGCCGAAGGACTTCATGCCCGAGGGCTATCGCAAGACCGTCATCCGCCAGATCTCCCAGCACGCGCATTCCGAAATCGTCGGCCAGTTGCCGGAGGGGAATTGGATCACCCGTGCCCCGACCCTCGACCGCAAGATGATTCTGCTCGCCAAGGTTCAGGACGAGGCGGGACACGGCCTTTATCTCTACTGCGCGGCGGAAACGCTCGGGATCAGCCGCGATGAGATGACGGAGCAGCTGCTGTCGGGGAAGGCGAAATATTCCTCGATCTTCAACTATCCGACGCTCACCTGGGCCGACATCGGCGCGATCGGCTGGCTGGTCGACGGCGCGGCGATCATGAACCAGGTGCCGCTGCAGCGCTGTTCCTACGGGCCTTACAGCCGCGCGATGATCCGCATCTGCAAAGAGGAAAGCTTCCACCAGCGGCAGGGCTACGCGATCATGATGGCGCTTGCGAGGGGAACCGACGCGCAGCGCGAGATGGCGCAGGACGCCCTCAATCGCTGGTGGTGGCCAGCCCTCATGATGTTCGGCCCCTCCGACGGCGACAGCGTCCACTCCGCGCAGTCGATGGCGTGGAAGATCAAACAGAATTCGAATGACGAGCTGCGCCAGAAATTCGTCAACGAGACCGTTCCGCAGGCGGAGTATCTCGGGCTCAAGGTTCCCGACCCCGAGCTCAAATGGAACTCGGAAAAGCGCGGCTATGATTTCGGCGACATAGACTGGAATGAGTTCTACGAGGTCCTGAAAGGAAACGGCCCTTGCAACGCCGAGCGCATGGCGGCGCGGCGGAAGGCCTGGGACGAGGGCCGATGGTTCCGCGACGGACTGATGGCGCACGCGAAGAAGGCGGCGGCGCGCAAGATGGCGGCGGAATAGTTATGGAAGGGTTCGCAAACTTCCAATCTGATTTCTTTGGGTTTTTAGGGGATACGATCGGTGAACGCATTGCAGTCGGCATTGCCGTCGCAAGCGCCGCCGCATCTGTGATCGTCTTCTTGCGAAACCAAGCAGCGACGACGCGTGAAGCAAGGTTGGCCCGATACGATGCTGTTAGTCGTTCTTATATCGAATTGCAAACACTTTGCCTTCAGTATCCAAGATTGGAAACTTCATGGTATCGAACGCCGCCCGCTGATCAAAAGCCGCTCACCGAAGAGGAGAGCGTTCAGCGCGATATTCTGTTTGATATTTTGACCTCAACGCTCGAACGGGCATTCGTCACCTATCGTGATGCCCCACGGCTCGTAAGAGAGTCGCAATGGCCAGGTTGGATTTCTTTCGCCCGCACTTACGCTCAGCGGGACGACTACCGCGAGTGGTGGCGGCGGTATGTTTTTGACTTCGAGAAGGAGAAATGGGCTGCCGGCGTTACTCAATACGATAGCGGATTCGAGCGCTTCATTGTTGGTTTGCTCCTCGAAAAGGACAAAGGCCCATGACCAATGAATGGCCCCTCTGGGAAGTCTTCATCCGCGGCCAGCACGGCCAGTCGCACCGCCATGTCGGCAGCCTTCACGCTCCCGACGCCGAGATGGCCATCAGGAACGCGCGCGACGTCTACACGCGCCGCAATGAGGGCGTGTCGATCTGGGTGGTGAAGGCGGTGGACATCGCCGCCTCGGCGCCGGGCGACAAGGAAGCCCTGTTCGAGCCGTCGAACGCCAAGGTCTATCGGCACCCGACCTTCTACGACATCCCGGACGAAGCGGGGCGCATGTGAGGGAAGCGGCGCTGTTCGAGCTTTGCCTCAGGATGGGCGACAACGCCCTCATCCTCGGCCAGCGCGTGTCCGCCTGGTGCGGGCACACGCCCGTTCTGGAAGAGGACATCGCGATGGCGAATGTCGGGCTCGACCTTATCGGTCAGGCGAAGCTGTGGCTGGCGCTCGCCGGCGAGGTCGAGGGCAAGGGCCGCAGCGCCGACGATCTTGCGTTCCTGCGTGATGCGCGCGCGTTCCGCAATGTCCTCCTCGTCGAGCAGCCGAATGGCGATTACGGCCAGACGCTGATGCGCCAGTTCCTCTTTGACGCCTGGCACCTGCCGATGCTGAAGGCGCTCTGCGCGTCCGCCGAGCCCCGCGTCGCCGCCATCGCCGCCAAAAGCGTCAAGGAGGTCGATTACCATCTCGCCCGGTCGAGCGATCTCGTCATCCGCCTAGGCGACGGCACGCCGGAAAGCCATGCGAGGATGCAGGCCGCGCTCGATCTTCTCCATCCCTTCGCGGGCGAGATGACGGCGGCCGACGAGATTGACGAGGCGATCGCGGCGGCGGGGCTCGGCCCCGCGCTCGGCGATGTCGCCGCACATTTTGAGGCCATGGTCGCCGCCGTGGCCGCTGATGCGACGCTGGCGCTTCCCTCCGCGCCAGCGCGCATCATGCTTCGCGACTGGCGCGGCAAGGCAGGGCGGCACACGGAGGAATTCGGCCGCCTTCTCGCCGAGATGCAATGGCTCCAGCGCGCCTATCCGGGGGCGTCATGGTGAGCGCGACCGAAGCGCGGCCGGCGGCCGCCGACATCTGGCGCTGGCTCGATGACGTTCCCGATCCGGAAATCCCGGTGCTTTCCGTCAACGATCTCGGCATCGTGCGCGCCGTCGACGTCGAAGCGGACGAAGTCGTCGTCACCGTGACCCCGACCTATTCCGGCTGCCCCGCGACCTCGGTCATCGCGGCCTCGATCGAGGAGGCCCTGCGGCGCAAAGGCGCCGGGCGCGTGCGCATCGCGACGCGGATCTCGCCGCCTTGGACGACCGACTGGATCTCGCCCGCGGGGTGCGAGAAGCTGAAAGCCTTCGGAATCGCCCCGCCCGAGGGCGCGGCCTGCGCGGGCGCGGCGCTTCGCAACGCGCCGAAGCAATGCCCGCGCTGCGGCTCGGCCCGCGTCGAGGAGGTGAGCCGGTTCGGCTCGACTCCCTGCAAGGCCGCCTGGCGCTGCGCCGACTGTCTCGAGCCCTTCGACTATTTCAAGCGGTTCTGACGTGGCGCAGTTTCATCCCCTGACCGTCACCGACATCAGGCGCGACACGCGCGAGGCTGTCGTCGTCACGCTCGCCCCGCCGCCGGAGGCGCGCGAGGCGTTCCGGTTCACGCAAGGCCAATACCTGACCTTCCGCCGCCGCTTCGACGGCGAGGAGGTGCGCCGGTCCTATTCAATCTGCGCCGGCGTCGATGACGGGATCTTGCGCGTCGGCGTGAAAAAGGTCGAGGGCGGCTGGTTTTCGACGTTCATGAACGAGGAGCTGAAAGTCGGCGACACGCTCGAGGCGATGGCGCCGATGGGCAATTTCCACGTCGCCCTCGAGCCCGAAAAGGCGCGTCGCTATCTCGGCTTCGCCGGCGGGTCCGGGATCACGCCGATGATCAGCCTCATCCGCACCATCATGGCGCGCGAGCCGCAATCCTCCTTCACGCTCGTCTATGGCAACCGCTCCTCTTCGGCGATCATGTTCCGGGAGGAGCTTGAGGACCTCAAGAATCTCCATCTCGGCCGCCTCGCGATCGTGCATGTTCTCGAAAGCGAAGCCGGCGAGATCGATCTCTTCTCGGGCCGGCTCGATCGTGAGAAATGCGAAGCGCTGTTCAACCGCTGGATCGATGTCGGGCGCGCCGATCTCGCCTTCATCTGCGGGCCCGAGCCGATGATGCTCGCCGTTGCGGACGCGCTGAAGGCGCATGGCTTTCCGGAGAGCGCGATCAAGGTCGAGCTCTTTTCAAGCCCGCGGACCGGGCGCGCCAGGCCGAAAACGGAAAGCGCGGCGATCCGGTCGGGCGCGGCCTCTTCGGCGACGATCATCATCGACGGCGCAGCGCGCGAGATTGAGGTCGCCGGCGGCCAGTCGGTGCTCGAGGCCGCGCTCGGCGCGTCGATCGACGCGCCCTACGCCTGCAAGGCCGGCGTCTGCTCGACCTGCCGCGGCAAGCTCCTCGAGGGCGAGGTCGAAATGGAGGCCAATCATGCGCTGGAAGACTATGAGGTCGAACGCGGCTATATCCTCACCTGCCAGAGCTATCCGCGGACGGCGAAGATCGTCGTCGATTATGACCAGTAGATGAGCGACGACAGCGACATTCTCGATTATCTCGCGCGCGGCGGAAAGCTGTCGGCGCCGGGCAACGCGCCGCCGCGCTACCGCGCCGAGCTGATGCGCCTGATGGCGAGCTTCGTCGATTCCGAGCTTGCGGGCGCGGCCGGCTTCGCCGACTGCATCAATCTCGGGCCGGGGGTCAAGGAGCGCATCGCCGCCGCGCGCATCGTCCTTGAGAAGCTCGATCATGCCGAGCGGGTCCTCAAGATCATGGGCGGCTTCGGCGCCAATGTCGCGCGCTATGAGAACGTCCACCCCTGGGCGGCGCGCATCGGCCGCGACGACGACATCGGCGTGACGCGCCGGGCGGGCGACATGCGCCTCAACGTCTTTCATTATCCGATCATCGGCTGGACCGACTCCGTCGTGCTCAACGTGATGATGGGAACGGCGACCGTCATCCAGCTCGGCGACTATGCGCTGATGTCCTACCAGCCGCTCGCCGACGTCTTCCGCGCGATCCTGCCGCGCGAGCAGCGCCACGCCGAGCTCGGCGTCGAGGGACTTGACGCCATCGGCGCGCGCGGGCCGCTGGCGCAGCGCGAGATCAGCGACAGCGTCGACTACTGGTTCCCCAAAGTCGCCGCGACTTTCGGCGGCGCCAATTCCCCGCGCTCGGAACTGCTGCGCCGCTTCGGCGTGCGGCGGCGCTCGAATGCGGAACTGCTGGAGGAATGGCGCGGCAGGATCAGCGTCGCGCTCGGCTCGTCGATGCGGGCCTGGGGCGGGCGCGCGTGACGCCAGAGGCGATCATCGGCGTCGCCGGCGCCGGCGCGATGGGGGCCGGCATCGCAGAGGTCGCCGCCCGCGCCGGCCACGCGGTCATCGTTCTCGACAGTGTCCCGGCCGCGCTCGACCGCGGACGAGAAAATCTCGTCAAGGGCCTCGACGCGCAGGTCGCGCGCGGCCGCCTCGAGGCCGCTGAGGCGGCGAAGATCGCCGCGCGCACCTTCTGGACCGGAGAGACGGCCGCGCTCGCGCCTGCCGCGCTCATCATCGAGGCGATCATCGAGGACGCCGCGGCGAAGAAGGCGCTCTTCGCCGCACTCGAACGGGCCGCGCCCGGCGCCATTCTCGCCACCAACACCTCGTCGCTGCCGGTGACGGCGCTCGCGTCGGGCCTTGCGCGTCCCGGGCGGTTCCTCGGCCTTCACTTCTTCAATCCGGCGACGGTGATGAAGCTCGTCGAGATCGTGCCGGGCCTTGAGACGGATCCCGCGCTTGTCGGCGAGATGCAGTCGCTGATGGAGCGCTGGGGCAAGAAGGTGGTCGTCGCGAAGGACCTGCCGGGCTTCATCGTCAACCGGCTCGCGCGGCCCTTCTACGGCGAGGGCTGGCGCGCGCTCGAGGAAGGTGCGGCGGCGCCCGACACGATCGACCGCCTCTATCGCGAGCTCGGCCGCTTCCGCATGGGGCCTTTCGAGCTCGGCGATCTCATCGGCCATGACGTCAATCTCGCGGCGGCGCGGTCGGTCTTCGTCGCCTATCACGGCGCGACGCGCTTCCGCCCCTCGCTCGCGCAGGCCGCGCTCGTCGACGCCGGGCGGTTCGGTCGCAAGAGCGGGCGCGGTGTTTATTCGTATACAGAGGAAAGGCCCGCGCCCGGCTCGGCGCCGGCGCCCGCCGGCGAGGCCGGGGCGCTGACGCGGCTGATCGAACAAGGCGAGGCGATGCGCGGCGGCGTGCTGTTCCGTCACGCGGACGGACGCCCCGCAAGCCTCATCGCGGCGGAAGCGGGGACGCCGGCCGTCGCCGTCGATTACATCCACGATCCCGCCGCGACATCGCTGATCGCCTATTCGGCGTCGGATGACCGCGCGCGGCGGGCCGCGGCGGAATTTGCGTCGGAGAACGGCAAGGACGGCGTCGAGATCGCCGACCGTCCGGGCGGGATCGTGCTGCGCGCGCTCCTCCAGCTTGCGAACGCGGCGGCGGATGCGCTGCGCGACCAGGCGGCGAGCGAAGGCGACATCGACCTCGCGATGCTCGCCGGCGTCAACTACCCGTTCGGCCCGTGGGAATGGACGCGGGGATTCGGTTTCCATCGTGTCGTCGAGGCACTGACCCGCATCGCCGAGGAAACCGGCGATGGCCTTTACCGTCCATCGGAGCACCTGCGCGCGGCGGCCCGAACGGAGGCCGCGGCGGGCCGTTGAACCCGCCAGATTGTGACATTATCGCGCCTGTGTTAGGGTCGAAGTCATGAAGGCGAAAGCTTTGACCGTCGCCATGGAGGGGAATGCGCGGGCCTTGAGGCTTGCCGCGATCCTCGCGGCGGGCTTTTTCTTTTTTGTCGCCCAGGCGCTCGTCGCCGCCCATGCGGCGAAGGGGCCCGAGCATCTGAAGGGCCATTCGGTCGGGGCATGCGCCGTCTGCCTGGCCGGCGGCGCTGCCGATGATTCGTCAAGAAATGCGCCCGCGCTGACGCCGCCCGCCACGCGCGTTGGAGCCGAAAAGACTTCGATCCCCGCCGCGCTCCTGACCGAGATTGCGGTCCGGGCGGCGTCGCCGCGCGCTCCCCCCTCCAACTGAGCCTTTGACTGCCGTCCAGCGCGACGTCCGACCTCTCAGCAGCGGTCGGCGCGCGCTTCGTCATCAAGCTCAGTTGAGGGAACCACCCATGCGCCTCCAGTCCGTCCTGTTCGCATCGACCTGCCTTGCCGCCTTTGCCGCGCCTGCTTTCGCGCTCGACGACGTGCGCGCCGACGAGATCGTCGTCACCGCCTCGCCGCTGAAGCGGGCGGAAAACGAGACCATCATCGGCGTCTCCGTCATAACGCGCGATGAACTCCAGAACCGCCTCGAAAACTCGATCGGCGAGACGCTCCGGCGCGAGGCCGGCATTTCATCGACCTTCTTCGGTCCCGGCGCGTCGCGGCCGGTCATCCGCGGCCTCGGCGGCGACCGGATCTCGGTGCTCGACGGCGGCATCGGCTCGATCGACGCCTCGGCGACGAGCCCTGATCACGCTGTTTCGGTCGAGCCGGCGATGGCGGAGAAGATCGAGATCGTGCGTGGCGCGGCGACGCTTCTTTACGGCTCGTCGGCGGCGGGCGGCGTCGTCAACGTCTTTTCGGGCCGCATTCCGCGCAACCTGCCCGAGGGCGGCGTCGACGGCGCGCTTCGCATCGGCAAGTCGACGGTCGATGACGGTACCGAGGCCGCCGGCGGCTTCGACGTCGATCTCGGCAAGGCGGGAGCCGGGAATTTCGTCTTCCATGGCGAGGGCTTCTTCCGGACGGCGGACGATTACGCCATTCCTGGTTTTGTCCGGTCGCAAGCGCTGCGCGATCTCGAGCCGCTGGCGCCCGGCGAGGAGGAGGCCTTCGGCGTCGTCGACAACACGAGCCTTAAGACCACGGGCGGCTCGGCCGGCCTCTCCTATGTGTTCGACAACGGGTTCTTCGGCGTTTCTGGGAACGCGCTCGATACAAGCTACGGCGTGCCGGGAAGCGGCGAGGAGGAAGGCGGCGTCACCATCGACCTCCGCCAGCGCCGTATCGATCTCGACGGCGAGGTCGACGGCGATTTCTTCCTGTTCAATCGTGCGAAGCTGCGCGTCGGCTATGCCGATTATACGCATACGGAAATCGAACCCTCGGGCGAACCCGGCACGGTATTTTCCAACGAGGGCGTCGAAGGCCGCCTTGAACTCGTCGACAAGCCGATCGCCGTCGGCGCGGGCGAGCTCAACGGCGCGGTCGGCTTCCAGTGGCGCCTGCGCGATTATTCGGCGATCGGCGAGGAAGCTTTCGTGCCGCCGACGACGTCGAGCCAGTACGGCGTCTTCGCGCTGAAGGAGCTGAGCCTCGGCGCGGTGCGCTTTGAACTCGGCGGGCGCTTCGAGACGACGCATCACGAGGCGCCTGATCTCGGCCTGACGCGCGATTTCGACGCCGTTTCGGTCTCGGGCGGCGTCGGCGTGACGCCGGCGGAAGGCGTCTTCCTCGGCGTCACCGGCTTTCGCACCGAACGCGCGCCCTCGGTCGAGGAGCTTTTTTCGGACGGTCCGCACCTTGCGACCGGCTCCTTCGAGATCGGCGATCCCGGTCTCGGGATCGAGACGGCGCGCGGGGTCGAAGCGACGGCGAAATTTGACGCCGACCGCTTCTCCGTCGCGGTCAACGGCTTTTACACCTCCTACAAGGACTTCATTTACGAAGCCGCGACAGGGCTCGAGGAGGACGACCTGCCGGTCTTCGCCTTTGCTGCCGCGGACGCGACCTTCAAGGGCTTTGAGATCGTGACGGAAGCCGAGCTCTTCAAATGGCAGGGTTTTGACTTCCACGCCGACGCCTCGCTCGATTATGTGCGCGCGACCGTCGACGCCGCAAACAGGAACCTGCCGCGCATTCCGCCGCTGTCGGGCCTATTCGGCGTCGAGGCGAATTCCGAACATGTCGATCTTCGCTTCGAGGCGGAATACGCCGCGCGCCAAAGTAAGATCGCGGATTTCGAACTGCCGACGGAGGATTACCTGATGCTGCATGCGTTCCTGACCGTGCGGCCGCTTCCCGACAAGGGCCTTGCGATCCGCGTCGCTGCGCAAAATCTCAACAATGAGGAGGCCCGCACGCATACCTCGTTCCTGAAGGATCGCGCGCCGCTCCCCGGACGCAACGTCAAGGTGTCGCTGACCGGAACTTTCTGACCAAAAGAAAACGCCGGCCCCTCTCAGGGGCCGGCGCCGTCCATCAGTAAACGCGCCGGTGCGCGAACGGCTACAGAAGCTTCAGGTTCGACGCCGACGTCTTGCCGCGTTCTTCGGCGAGATCGTAGCTGACCTTCTGGTTGTCCTTGAGGCCCTGAAGTCCGGCCTTCTGGACCGCGGAGATATGCACGAAAACGTCCTTGCCGCCCGTGTCGGGCGTGATGAACCCGTAGCCTTTGGTCTCGTTGAACCACTTCACTTTTCCGGTCGCCATCAAATTCTCCCTGTCAGGCGATTCCATTGCGGCGCAGGATCGAGCGCCGCGGCGCAGCAACTAGACAGGCGATTGAGACGGCGGGGACGGCGTTCGAAAGGCCAGGCTAAGTCGCGCCAAATAATAGAGAGAGGCGGGAGGGCGGCGTCAAGCGTTATAGAAGAACGTGACCGGCGTCACGGCGCTTGGGAACGGCTATTCCCTGCGCGGCGCCGGCGAGCCTGGGTTCGTGAGCGCCATCGCCTTGCCGCCGAGATTCTCGATTTCGTTGCCGGCCATAACCGGCGCGAGCTTGGTGTCGTTGCGCAGGAAGACGCCGCCGCGGAAGCGGTTGACGATCTTGTTGCCCTTGAGGACGAGGCCGTCCGCCGTGCCGCCGCGGGTCAAGTCGTAATTCACGACGGCGTAGTTTTCGGCGTCCGACGCCTGAATGAACACGTTGTTCTCGGCGACGAGCGCGCCCCCGCGCGAGGCGTCGATCGCATAGCTGCCGCGGCCATAGCCGTCGTCGAAGGTCGTGCCGCGGACGACGGTCTTCTTCGAGAGGCTTTTCAGGTGATGGCCGATGCGCGTGCTGATGAACTGGCTGTCTTTCACGTCGACAAGCGCCGCGCCGTCGACATAGATCGCATGGCTCTGGCCGTCGCCGAAGCCGCTATCGCGGAAGACCGATCGCTCAATGGTGATGACACCGTTCTTGTCGCCGGTCGAGAGAATGCCGTCCTCATTGCCGACGAAGCGGCAATTGACGACGGTGAGATTGCGGCCCTCATGGCGGATGCCGGCGCCGTTGCGCGACCAGGACTTGGCGCCTTCAAAGGCGATGTTCTCGACGCGCAGGTCGACGCCCGTCAGCGGCACGAGGATCGCCTTTTCGGTGACGGCCGCGGAGCGCAGCGCCGTCTTGCCGTCCGCTGCGCCCTTGAGCGTGATCGACCGATAGATCTTCTGATCGGTGAGGTCATAGTCGCCCGCCGGGATCTCGATCACGGCGCCCGATTTGGCCGATGCGATCGCATTGGCGAGCCAGGCGCTGTCGCCCGGCGCGGCCTGCGCCGCCGGCGCGGCGGCGAGGAAAACGATGAAAGCGAGCAGTCTCATGCGGCGGCTCCTTCACTGCGGCGCGCGGAGTTTCGCCCCGCGTGCGGACTGTCACCGGCGCGCGGCCTCTTGCAAGGCGGCGGCCATCGTCGGGGGCGGCATGCCGCCTGAAAATCCTGTCCGCTCGCCGACGATGAAGGTCGGCACGCCTGAAACGCCGGCAGCGCGCCAGGCTTCGGCCTCGGCGGCGACGGCGGGCCCGGAGCGCGCGAGCGCGGCAAGCGCATGCTCGCGCGTGATGCCGAGCCTCACGCCGATTGCGAGAAGCGCTTCTTCATCGCCGATATCGGCGCCGTCGTTCCAATAGGCGCCATAGAGCGCGAGAACCGCCGCTGTCTGCAAGTTAAATTCCTGTGCGGCGGCGATGAGCTGATGCGCCTTCAGCGTGTTCGGCAGATGCGCCGGCGCGGCTGGATCGAAATCAAAGCCGCTCGCCTCAGCATTGGCGCGGATCGCCGCGCGCGCCGCGGCGAGCTTTTCCTGATCGGGAAAGCGGCGCGCGTAATAGGCGTGGCGGTCGACGCCGGCGGCAGGCAAATCGGGATTGAGCTGATAGGGGCGGAAACGCGCGACGATGTCGAATTCGGCTTTCAGCATCTCCTTCGCGGCGAGGAAGGATTTGACGCCGACATAGCACCAGGGACAGACGATGTCGGAGACGACGTCGACGAGGAGCGTCTTCACCGCCCGAATCCTTTGAGGCGGTCGCCGGTGTCGTCGATTTCGGGAAAGTCGAGTTCGACTTCCGTCGCCAGCGCCTCCTCCAGCGGGCGATATTCCTCATGCAGCATGTAAAGCTTCTTGTAAGCGCTGACCGCGCCGCGGCTGCCGCCTGCGATCTCGGCGGCGCGCGCGGCGACATGGGCGTCGAGCGCGTCCTTGTCGGCGAGCGCTTCGTTGGCGAGCCCCCAGCGCGCCGCATCCGCGCCGGTGAAGGAGCGCGCGGTGAAGGAGAGTTCGCGCGCGCGACGGACGCCGATCGCGCGGGCGAGATTCTGGCTCATGCCCCAGGTCGGGCGAAGGCCCCATTTCGCATGCGTGTCGCCGAATTTCGTGTCGACAGTCGTGAAGATGAAGTCGCAATGAAGCGCGAGTTCGAGGGCGCCGGTGAAGCAGGCGCCGTGCACTTTGGCGATGACGGGCTTGAGGCAGCGCCGGATCGCGCTCGCGGCTTCCGCGGCCTCGCCATCGAAGGCGCCGCCGAGCCGGCCCGCCTCGAAGGTCATCGCCTGCAGAAGCTTCAGGTCGACGCCCGCCGAGAAG
This sequence comes from Parvularculaceae bacterium, assembly GCA_046296195.1. Classification (GTDB taxonomy): domain Bacteria; phylum Pseudomonadota; class Alphaproteobacteria; order Caulobacterales; family Parvularculaceae; genus Amphiplicatus. The sequence goes on from JBKBLR010000021.1 coordinate 31,883, forward strand.
GCGCGCCCGGCCCCGGAAAGGACGACGACCCCGATTTCGTCGTCCGTCGAAGCGGCGCGGATCGCGGCGGTGAGGCGGGTCAGCAAGGGCGGGTTGAAGGCGTTGAGCGCCTCCGGGCGGTTCATGGTGACGGCGAGCACGCCGCCTGACGTCTCCAGAAGAATTTCGGACATGGTGTCTCCCGCGCCTGCGCCCATGATCCCTAAACGATCCGAGGGGCGGTTCAACGTGGCGCTCCGGGGCGGCCTTGACGCGGGTGGCGAGGCGGCCGGGTCGGCCGTCCAGCCGGGCGACCGGCTCGCGCGGAACCGGCGTCTTTTGTGCGCTGCGGCGATCGGGGCTTGGCCTTGCGGCCCCGGCGCCCTAATCGGATCGCCGCCGCGCCGCCTTCGGCTTCAGCCAGAGGCACGGCGATTGCACGCTAACCATGCGCCCGGGCGACCTTCCGGGCTTCGGGGAGACCGCAAAAGCCGCCATGTCAAAGCTCGTTTACGCCTTTGGGGCCGGCCGCGCGGACGGCGATTCCTCGCTGCGGAACCTCCTCGGCGGCAAGGGGGCGAACCTTGCCGAGATGTCCAATCTTGGCCTGCCGGTGCCGCCGGGCTTCACCATCACCACCGAGGTCTGCACCGCCTATTACGCCAACGGGCGGAAATACCCGGATGCGCTCTCGGGCGAGGTCGAGGCTGCGCTGGCCGCCGTCGGCAGGCTCGTCGGCAGGACCTTCGGTGACAAGGCGAACCCGTTGCTCGTGTCGGTGCGCTCGGGCGCGCGCGCTTCGATGCCGGGCATGATGGACACGGTGCTCAATCTCGGCCTGAACGACGCGACGGTCGAAGGGCTCGCGCGGCTCTCCGACGATGCGCGCTTCGCCTATGACAGCTATCGCCGCTTCATCCAGATGTATTCGAACGTCGTTCTCGGCGTCGATCATCACGCATTTGAGGAAATTCTCGAGACCTACAAGGAAGATCGCGACCTCCACCTCGACACCGACCTCAAGGCGGACGACTGGAAGTCGGTGATCGCCGAGTACAAGGACGCGGTGAAAGCCCGGCTCGGGCGCGATTTCCCGCAGGATCCGAACGAGCAGCTCTGGGGCGCGATCGGCGCCGTCTTCGGCTCCTGGCGCAACGACCGCGCTGAAGTTTACCGCCGCCTCCACAACATCCCGGAAAGCTGGGGCACGGCGGTCAACGTGCAGGCGATGGTGTTCGGCAATATGGGCGACACCTCGGCGACCGGCGTCGCCTTCACGCGCGACCCCTCGACGGGCGAGAATTACCGCTATGGCGAATTCCTCATCAACGCGCAGGGCGAGGACGTCGTCGCCGGCATCAGGACGCCGCAGACGCTGACGAAGCGCGCGCGCGAGAAGATGGGCGAGACGGCGCCGTCGATGGAAGAGGCGATGCCGGAGGCTTACGCTGAGCTGGCGAAAATCTTCACAGCGCTCGAAACGCACTACCGCGACATGCAGGACATCGAGTTCACCGTTGAGCGCGGCAAGCTCTGGATGCTGCAGACGCGGAACGGCAAGCGGACGGCGAAGGCGGCGCTGAAGATCGCTGTCGACCTCTGCCGCGAGGGCCTCATCAGCGAGAGCGAGGCGGTTTGCCGCGTCGACCCGCATTCGCTCGACCAGCTCCTCCATCCGTCGCTCGATCCGAAGGCGCCGCGGGACCTCGTGCTGCAGGGACTTCCCGCCTCTCCGGGCGCAGCGTCCGGCGAGGTCGTGTTCTCGGCGGACGAAGCCGAACGCCTCGCTCAGGAAGGGCGCAAGGTCGTCCTCGTCCGCGTCGAGACGAGCCCTGAAGACATTCACGGCATGCACGCAGCGGTCGCCATCGTCACGGCGCGCGGCGGCATGACGAGCCACGCCGCCGTCGTCGCCCGCGGCATGGGCCGCCCCTGCGTCTGCGGCGCGGGCGATCTCCGGATCGACGCCAGGGGCGAGGCGTTCGCAGCGGGCGGTCGCGTCGTCAGAAAGGGCGACGTCGTCACCGTCGACGGCGCGGCGGGAAAGGTTTTCCTCGGCCGCGTCGCGACGATCGAGCCTGAGCTAAGCGGCGATTTTGCGACGCTGATGGGCTGGGCCGACAAAGCGCGCCGCATGAAGGTCCGCGCCAACGCCGACACGCCGCATGACGCGGAAGTCGCGCGCAATTTCGGCGCTGAAGGCATCGGCCTGTGCCGCACCGAGCACATGTTCTTCGAGGAGGGGCGCATCATCGCGGTGCGCGAGATGATCCTCGCCGAGGACAAGAAGGGCAGGGAGGCCGCGCTCGCGAAACTCCTGCCGATGCAGCGGTCGGACTTCGAGGGCATCTTCCGCGTCATGCGCGGGCTCCCCGTGACGATCCGCCTGCTCGATCCGCCGCTGCACGAATTCCTGCCGCATTCGGACGCCGAGATCGAGGAGGTCGCGAAGGCGTCAGGCATGAACGCCGCCAAGCTGAAGGAGCGCGCCCACAAGCTGTCGGAATTCAATCCGATGCTCGGCCATCGCGGCTGCCGGCTCGGCGTTTCCTATCCCGAGATCTACGAGATGCAGACGCGCGCGATCATCGAGGCGGCGGTGAACGTCAACGAGGAAAGCGGCGACACCATCGTTCCCGAGATCATGATTCCGCTCGTCGCCGACCAGAAGGAGCTCGCGCTGATGAAGGAGCGCGTCGACGCGATCGCCGCGTCGGTGCTGGCCGAGCGCAAGGCGCGCCTTGACTATCTCGTCGGCACCATGATCGAGCTGCCGCGCGCGGCGCTGACCGCCGACGCCATCGCCGCCCATGCCGAATTCTTCTCCTTCGGCACCAACGACCTGACGCAGACGACCTATGGCCTGTCGCGCGACGATTCAGCCTCGTTCCTGCCCGACTATCTCCGCGCCGGCATCTTCGAGAAGGACCCCTTTGTCACCCTGGACCCGGCGGGGGTCGGGGCGCTGGTGAAGATCGCCGCCGAAAAGGGCAGGGGCGCCCGTCCCGGCCTGAAACTCGGCATCTGCGGCGAGCATGGCGGGGACCCCCTCTCGATCGAGTTCGTCGAGGGCTGCGGTCTCGATTATGTGAGCTGCTCGCCCTACCGGACGCCAATCGCCAGGCTCGCCGCCGCCCAGGCGGCGCTTGCTGCAACGCAAAATAAATCCAGCCTGGCCTGAGGAAAAACAATCCCCTAGATGGTTAACGAGCGCCGCTCGGTGGAAAATTCGCGAAAAATTTCAACGAGTTAAATGCCCGTCCCGAAAGGTTAAGGAAGCGTTAACGGAGCGATTTTTCATTTGCGGCGCCGCCGTCGCTGGGCCATAATCCTGCGCGAACAGACGCGCGCAAGGCGCGTCTTTTGCAAATGGGCGTCTGAAAAAGGGGCGTCTGTAAATGGGGCGTCACGGCCGCGCGAGGCGCGGGCCTTGGTGGAATGGCCGGTCGCGAGGTCGCGTCGGTTACGAGAGCGTGAGAGACTGGCCGGGAAGGCGACAGGTCCGCGGATGGCAGGCGGGCGCGAAGCCGGAACGGTCCTCAGTTTGAAACGGGCCTGCTGGAAGGGCAGGCGTAACGGAAGAGACCAGAGGACGAACCGCTGATGAAGCGACCGGACGTGCATCTGATCCCCGATTTCCACTGGCGCGAGGTGAACTGGACCGCCCGCAGCCTTCTGGCGGTGGCGGGCGTCGCCGTCTGCATCATGATGACCGCCATGAGCGCGACCGCCTCGGTCAAGGAGAGCAAGATCGCCCGCGCGACCGCCGAAGGCCTTGCCGATGAGGCCGCGCTCGCCGCCGAATTCACCGCTTATCTCGCCGAGGCGACCGCGATGGCGCGCGAGGACCTCGACGCCCCGCGCGTCAAGCCGGCCTCCCGGCCCGCGGCGTTGGCGGCCTCGCCGCGTCTCGACGATCTCGTCGCCATCGACTTTTCGGATTTTGATGTCGCGCGCCTCGAGGCGGAGGAGCGCACCTGCCTCGCCGAGGCGATCTATTACGAGGCGCGCAGCGAGAGCCGCGTCGGGCGCATGGCGGTCGCCGATGTCGTCCTAAACCGCGTGGCGAGCCCCGTCTATCCCGACACCATTTGCGGGGTCGTCTATCAGGGCTCCGAGCGCCGCACCGGCTGCCAGTTCTCCTTTACCTGCGACGGATCGATGAAGGCGCGGCGCAATCAGCGCCAGTGGCGCGAGGCCGAATTGATGGCCGGCGCCGTCATGGCCGGGATCAGGGCGCCGGTGAGCCGCAACGCGACGCATTATCATGCGGATTATGTGTCGCCGCCCTGGGCCGACACGTTGTCGCCGACCGCGGTGATCGGAACCCACAAATTCTACCGCTTCCCGTCGAAGTCGATCGTCGCCGCCGCGCCCGCGGCGATGTGAAGCCGCACTGCGATGACGTCGTCAGATCGCACTCCGGCGAACGCGGCGGCGCGCCCGCAGCGAAGCGAGGACGCCTTTCAGTGACCGGTTTCCATCACTGAAAGCACGTATATGACGGCGGTCGCCTCCTCTTACTTCGCCAGACGCAGGATTTCCGCCGCCGCGCGGTCGATATCGTCCGCCTCCAGACGATTGAGCCGGATCGTGGCGATAGGCGGGACGCCGCGCTTGCGTGCGCGCGCATAGAGCGGATCGTAATGCTCGCGCATCAGCGACAGGGCGAGCCCGCGCCAGTCGCCGGCCTCAGCCGCCGCGAGCCAGGCCTCGATCCGTTCCTTGGCGTGAAAGGGCTTGAGGCGCAGGATCGCCGCTTCGACTGCGCCCGGCGCCGCGATGAGATCGCGATAGGCGGCGAGAAGGTAATCAACGCGCGCCTCCAGGGGCGCGGTCACCACGATGCGCGGGCTCGCCGTCATCGCCTTCCAGAACCGACGCGGCAGCGTGAGCCGGCCGATATGGGCGGATTCCGCCTCGACGATGATCGGCCCCGCGCCCGCGCGCCGGAGCGCGTCGTGGAGCGCGGTCTCGAACAGCTTCTGCGGCGGCTGCGCCGCGCCGGGCGCTGCGCCGAAGACCGAGCCCTTGTGCTGCGCCATCGCTTCGAGGTCGATGACGGGAACGCCGGCGCCGGCGAGCGCGGCGAGCGCCGCCGTCTTCGCCGTTCCGGTTTCGCCGTCGAGGCGGATGAGATTGATCGGCGCGCCGCTCTCGAACAATGCGGCGACGACTTGTCGCCGCCAGCTCTTGTAGCCGCCCTCGACGACGCCGACGCGCCAGCCGATGCGCGACAGGATCGTCGCCATCGCCTCCGACCGCATGCCGCCGCGCCAGCAGTAGAGCAGCGGGCGGAACTTCGCCGGCGCGTCGCTGAGCGCGGTTTCGAGATGACGCGCGACATTGCGCGCGATGTAGGCCGCGCCGATTCGGCGCGCGCGGAAGCGCGAGTCCTGAACATAGATCGTCCCGACCTCGGCGCGCTCCTCATTGCTGAGAACGGGAAGGTTGACCGCGCCCGGAATGCGGTCTTCCGCGAATTCGGCCGGCGAGCGCACGTCGATCACGCGATCATAGAGCGCAAGGCTTTCGGGCGAGAGGTCCGTCACGGGCTCGATCATGGCCGCGAGCAATAAACGCCCAGCTTGCCGTGCAAAAGGGCTTGCCCCATATCGGTCGCCATGGCCGCCGATCTCGAAGAACCGCGTCTGACCTCGCTCGCTCATGGCGGCGGGTGCGGGTGCAAGCTCGCGCCGAACGTGCTCTCGGATCTCCTTGCAGGGCTCGCCCCGCCGGCGCCGAAGGATCTCATCGTCGACGCCGCGACGTCCGACGACGCGGCGGTCTGGCGCGTCGATGACGAGACGGCGATTGTCGCAACGACCGATTTCTTCATGCCGGTCGTCGACGATCCTTACGACTTCGGCCGCATCGCGGCGACCAATGCGCTCTCCGACATCTATGCGATGGGGGCGAGGCCGATCTTCTCGCTCGCGATCGTCGGGATGCCGGTTGGGAGGCTTTCGACCGCGACGATCCGGAAGATTCTCGACGGCGGGCGGCGTGTCGCAGAGGACGCGGGCGCGCCCGTCGCCGGCGGCCACTCAATCGATTCCGTCGAACCGATCTACGGCCTCGTCGCGCTTGGGCTCGTTCATCCCGAAGAGCTGAAACGCAATTCGACGGCGGCGGCGGGCGACGTCCTTATTCTCGGCAAGCCGCTCGGAATCGGAATCTTCAGCGCGGCCCTTAAGAAGGGCGCGCTCGGCGAGGCGGACTATGCCGCCATGATCGCCTCGACGACGCGGCTCAACCGTCCGGGCACGGAGCTCGCGCGCCTCGCCGGCGTCCATGCGATGACGGACGTGACGGGCTTCGGGCTGCTCGGGCACTTGTCGGAGCTCTGCCGCGGCGCGGGCCTCGGCGCGGCGCTCGACCGCGGCGCCGTCCCGGTCTTCTCGGGCGCTCGCCGGCTGCTCGCGGAAGGCTTCAGGACCGGCGCCTCGGGCCGCAACTGGGCGAGCGTCAGCGCCTTGGTCGACGGCGACCTCGATGAGTCCACGCGCGACATTCTTTGCGATCCGCAGACCTCGGGCGGCCTGCTCGTTTCCTGCGCGCCCGGCGCCGTCGACGCGGCGCTCGCCATCTTCCGCCGTCACGGTCATGAGCCTGCGGTCATCGGGCGGATGACGGCGGGCCCGGCGCGCATCAAGGTCTAAGGCGATCGTGGAAGGTCATCTGCAAACGCGGTCGGTGCTGTCGCTCATGGGCGAGGATGCAGCGGCGTTCCTGCAAGGGCTCGTCACGCAGGATGTGACGGGCGCGGGGCCCGTCTTCAGCGCGCTGCTGACGCCGCAGGGAAAGATCCTCTTCGATTTCTTTCTCATCCCCGTGGAGCGGGAATTTATCATCGACTGCGACGCTGGCGCGGCGCCGGCGCTCCTCAAGCGCCTCCAGATGTACAAGCTGCGGGCGAAAATCGCCCTGTCGGCGGCGGAGGGGTTCGGCGTCTTCCTCGGCGCGCGCGCGGGCGCGCGCGCGACTTACGCCGACCCGCGACATCCCTTGCTCCCGATGCGGACGATTGCCCCGCGCGCCGAGGCGCCCGCCGCCGACGAAGCCTATGACGGCGTGCGGCTCGCCGCCGGCGTTCCGGAGTTCGGTCGAGATTTCGCCGGCGAAGAAGTCTTCCTCCTCGACGTCAATTACGACGTGCTCGCCGGCGTCAGCTACAAGAAGGGCTGCTTTGTCGGCCAGGAAGTGACGAGCCGGATGAAGCGCAAGGGAGAGATCAGGAAACGCTCGCTGATCGTGCGCGGAACGGCGCTTTCAAAGGGCGCCCCGGTGACGGCGGAGGGGACGGCCCTCGGCGCGGTGACGTCGCATCGGGGCGAGGCGGGCCTCGCCCTCATCCGCATTGACCGGCTCGCCGAGGCGCGCGCGGCTGGCGCGGCCATTCTGTGCGGCGGCGCGACGGCGGCGCTCGAGGCGCCGGCCTATCTCAAAGACGGCTGAAGCCGCCTGCGGGGCGTCGTTTCCGGGGTTCGAATCTTCCGCTATAGCGGCGTGGCCCGCCGATCAAGGATCATCATCATGACGCCGACCGCCGTCGCGCTTCTCGGATTCGCCGCCTGGACCCTGCTGATGGTGGGGCTCCTTGGGCTCACCCGCACAGGGCTTGTCGTCGCGGGCAAGAAGAAGTCGAACGAGTTCCGCGCCTCGGGCGAAGACCTCGGCGGCTTCGGCTATCGCATCACGCGCGTCCATGCGAATTGTTATGAGAATCTGCCGGCCGTCGCGGCGATCCTTCTCTATGCGATCGCGACGAACCAGACGGCGGTCACCGACCCGCTCGCTTTCACATTCATCGGCCTTCGGCTCGCGCAGTCGACCGTGCACCTCCTGTCGACCGCGCGTTCGATGGTGACCGTGCGGTTCGCGCTGTTCGTCGGCCAGCTCGCGATCCAGGTTTACTGGATCCTCACGCTTGCTCATCTCCTCTGATGCACGGGCCTCATCCTTGCGCCTGGGCGCCGCTGGAAGACGCCCTTTACCGTCAGTATCATGACGAGGAGTGGGGCGTACCCGAGCGCGACGATCGCGCGCTTTTTGAAAAGCTCGTGCTCGACGGCTTCCAGGCAGGCCTTTCCTGGCGGACGATCCTTGCAAAGCGCGACAATTTCCGCCGCGCTTTCGACGGCTTCGATCCCGAGAAGATCGCCCGCTACACGCCGAAGAAGATCGAGCGCCTGCTCGCCGACGAGGGCATCATCCGCTCACGCCTCAAGATCGAGGGCGCGGTGACGAATGCGCGCGCCTATCTGAAGGTGATGGAGACGCGGGACGACGGTTTCTCCGGGCTGCTCTGGGGCTTCGTCGGCGGCGCGCCGATCGTCAACCGGGTCGAGAATTACAAGAAAGTCGCCCCGAAAACGAAGGAATCGGAGGCGATGGCGAAAGAGCTGAAGCGCCTTGGCTTCAAGTTCTGCGGGCCGGTCATCGTCTACGCCTTCATGCAGGCGACCGGCATGGTGAACGATCACGAGATCGCGTGCGCGCGCTGGAAGGCGGTGCAAGGCAAGGCGGCCGGCCGCGGCGGGCGGGCGGCCGGGCGCGCCTGACGGCGGGTCCCTATTGCCTTGCGCCCCGGCGCGAGGCTTGAATCAGGCCCAAAACGCCCTTTTTGAGAACCGGGAACGCCCATGCCAGCTCCTGACGTCCGCATCATCGCGACGGGCCTTTACACGCCGCCGAATTCGATCTCGAACGAGGAGCTCGTCGCGGCCTTCAACGCCTTCGTCGAGCGCTACAACGCCGAGAACGCCGCCAAGATCGCGTCGGGCGCGATCGAGCCCTTGCAGCCCTCATCCTCCGAATTCGTCGAAAAGGCCTCTGGCATCAAGTCGCGCCATGTCGTCGACAAGGCCGGCATTCTCGATCCCGCCCGCATGGCGCCGCGCATCGCCCCGCGTCCCGACAGCGAAATTTCCGTGCTCGCCGAAATGGCGGTCAAGGCCGCGCAGGAAGCGCTGCGCACGGCGGACCTCGGCGCCGCCGACATCGACGGCGTCATCTGCGCGGCGTCGAACATGCAGCGCGCCTATCCGGCGATGGCGGTGGAGGTGCAAGCAGCGCTCGGGGTCGACGGCTACGCCTTCGACATGAACGTCGCCTGCGCCTCGGCGGCCTTCGGCATCGAGACGGGGCTCGGGCTGATCCGCGCCGGCGCGCGCCGCATCCTGATGGTGAACCCGGAGATCTGTTCGGCGCACCTCAACTTCAGGAACAGAGACTCGCATTTCATCTTCGGCGACGTCGCGACCGCGGTGATCCTCGAACGCATCGACGGAGCCCCGCGCGGCGAGGCCTGGGACATCGTATCGACGCGGCTCAAGACCGTCTTTTCGAACAACATCCGCAACAATTTCGGCTTCCTCAACCACGCCGAGCGCGGCGACGGTGAGGCGCCCGACCCGCAGCGGACCTGGAACACGGACAAGCTCTTCGTCCAGCAGGGCCGCAAGGTCTTCAAGGACGTCGTGCCGATGGTCGGGGAGATGATCGCCAGCCATCTCGCCGACAACGCCGTCGCCATCGCCGACGTGAAGCGCCTCTGGCTCCATCAGGCGAACCAGTCGATGAACGAGCTGATCGCCAAACGCGTTCTCGGCCGCGACGCCTCGCGCACGGACGCGCCGATCATTCTCGATGAATACGCCAACACCTCGTCGGCGGGCTCGATCATCGCCTTCCACAAGCACCGCGCGGATCTCAAACCCGGCGACATCGGCGTCATCTCGGGCTTCGGCGCGGGCTATTCCGCTGGCTCCGTCATCGTCAGGCGCGCAGCGTGAGATCGGGCGGGCCGGTCGCGCGCACCAAATGCCATCTGAACGGGCGCGGCGAATCCTGCTTTGACCGCGGCAGCGTTCGGAGCTCGGTCCATGGCGTTCGTCATCACGGTTGCGCAGCGCAAGGGCGGCGCCGGCAAGACGACGCTTGCTGCGCATCTTTCGGCCGCGCTCGCCGGTCGCGGTTTCGCGGTTGCGGCGATCGACCTTGACGAGCAGCAAAGCTTCACGGCCTGGGCGCGCCGGCGCCTGAGACAGGCCGGCGCTGCGCCGGTCGCGCTCGATGAGGAAATGCGCCTCAGCCTCGGCTATCGCCTGGCGAAACTCCAAGACCGGGCGGACGTCGTCATCATCGACACGCCGCCCTCGGCCGGCCGCGATGTCGCGGGCGCGATGCGCGCGGCCGATCTCATTCTCGCGCCGATGCAACTCTCCCCGCTCGATCTCGACGCCAGCCTTCCGACCGCACGCATGATCGGCGCGTCGCTGAAGCCCGGCCTCTTCGTCGTCAACCGGGCGCCGCCGCGGGCGCGCATCGCCGATCTCATTCGAGAGAAGATGGTCGAAAGCCGGCTGCCGCTCGCCAGGGCCGAGATCGGCGGCCGAGCGGTTTTCGCCGAAAGCCTCGCCGCCGGGTTGACGGCTGGCGAGACCGATCCCTCTGGCGCCGGGGCGCGAGAAATCGACCGACTCACCGACCAGGTCGCTGATCTCGCGGGCCCGCGTCTTCAGGCGCGCCGCGCCTGAAGACGGAAGGAAAAGCGGCGGGCATTTTCGCCCGCCGCCGTTGCATCACTGATGTTGCATCACTGATCGAGGCGCGCGAGCGCGACATTGTCGATCTTCGAAAGAATGTCCGCCATCACTTCCTGACGGCATTCCTCGGCGGCGCGGCGGGCGCTGATCCCGCGAACGCCGTTGGCGGCGCAGTAGCGCTCGACCGACCGGTCGAGCCGGGCCTTGAGGTCGGCGCGGCCGCCCGCCGTCTCGAGTTCATGGGACTTGTAGCTGAAAGCGAACGGCTCGGCGCCGGCGCGCGTGATGGCGAGACCGCTGGCGATGGCGATCGCGGCAAGGAACGTTCTGGTGATCATCATGGGCTCCAAATGGCTGTTTTTTCCTGAGCGGATTTTTGTCCGCGCCGACGACAGGAGTTTTCTTCCTCCGGCGACGTGCGGCGGATTAGGCTTTGTCGTTTTCAGTCCGGTGACGCCCGCATGAAGTCGCGATGACAATCAGAGGCTGCGGCCGTCGCCGGTCATCGACTGTGCGGCGGGCGTTTCCGCCCGCCGCTGTCGCCGCGCCGTCCCGATACGCACTGAGGGCGGCGAATTCGGTCTGACCGACGGAAATGACCTAGCGCGCCGGCGTTCGTCGGCGTGTGATTCTCATCACGTGCGGTCGCTGAAAGGCGCGCCCGCTTTCAGAGTCTCGTTCACCGCTTCAGGGATTTGTAGACAGTGCGCGTCAGCGCCTCGCCGCTGATGAAGCCCTTGCCCCAGGTCTCATTGAGGTCCTTCAAGGGATCGGCCTTGACGACCTCGTCCTCGCTGAGCCCCTGCGCGATCAGCGCGGTGATGCGGGCGCGCACATCCTTCAGCATGGCCACATAGGCGCTGAGCCCTGCCTTCGACGACAGGGGCCCGTGCCCGGGGATGATCTTCGTGTCGCCATCGCAGAGCGCCAGGATCGCCTCCTGCGCCGCGATGACGCCGTCGAACGCGCCGCCGGACTGGAGATCGATATAAGGATAACCGCCATTGAAATAGATGTCGCCCGTATGGATCACATTGGCGTCGCGAAAATGGATGACCGCGTCGCCGTCCGTATGCGCATCATCGAGGTGGATGACCCGGATGTCGCGTCCGTTCCAGTAAAAGGAGACCTCATCTGAAAAGGTGATGACGGGCAGCGCCCCGGCGGGTGCCGGCGGGGTTTCGCCCGTCCCCCGTTTGAGGCCCTCTTTCAGGCGCTTTCTCACATTGTCATGCGCGACGATGCGCGCGCCAGCCTGTCCGAAGGCCTCATTGCCGCCGGTGTGATCGCCGTGCCAGTGCGTGTTGAGGACGAATTCGACCGGGCGGGCGTCGATCGCCTTGATCGCGGCCCTGATCTTCGGGGCGAGCGGCGCGAACTGGTCGTCGATGACGAAGGCGCCGTCGGGCCCGACGGAGAGGCCGATGTTCCCGCCTGCGCCCTCGAGCATGTAAAGCCCCGGCGCGACCTCGCTCGTCTTGATCTCGACGCTGGACAAGTCGCGCTGGGCGAAGGCCGGCGCGGCGGCGAGGAAAAGGCTCAAAGCGATGATCAGTCGCATCAGGTCGGCTCCAAAGCGGCGTCAGCGCTCCTTAACCTGGCGAGCGTTAGGCTGCGAGGCCGCCCGGGCCTTTTTGTTGCAGACGCGAAGGTCCGGCGGTAGGACTGCGATCGCCGAGACGACGAGAGAGGGCGCGTGCCGGATTTCGGAGACAGCCAGGGGTGGACGCCGGACAGTTGGCGGCGGTTTCCCGCCCGTCACATGCCGGCGGATTACCCGGACGCCGCCGCGCTGAAGGCCGTCGAAACGGAGCTGACGAGCTATCCCCCGCTCGTCTTCGCCGGCGAGGTCAGGACCTTGCGCGCCGAGCTTGCGCGCGTCGCCGAGGGGCGGGCTTTCCTCCTCCAGGGCGGGGACTGCGCCGAGAGCTTCAAGGAATTCCACCCCAACAACATCCGCGACACCTTTCGCGTGCTGCTCCAGATGTCGGTCGCGCTCACCTTCGGCGCGGCGATGCCGGTCCTCAAGATCGGCCGCATCGCGGGGCAATTCGCCAAGCCTCGCTCGGCGCCGACCGAGACGATCGACGGCGTCACCCTGCCGAGCTATCGCGGCGACAACATCAACGGCATGGAGTTCACGGAGAAAGCGCGCACGCCCGATCCCCAGCGCCTCCTCAAATCCTACGGCCAGGCGGCGTCGACCCTCAATCTCATCCGCGCCTTCGCCAGCGGCGGCTACGCCGACCTGCACAACGTGCATAAATGGAATCTCGAATTCGTCTCGGACAATCCGCAGGCCGACCGTTACCGCGAGCTCGCCAACCGCATCTCCGAGGCGCTGACCTTCATGGAGGCGTGCGGCGTCACCTCGAAGGAGGTGCGCTCGATCCGCGAGGTCGATTTCTACACCAGCCATGAGGCGCTGCTGCTCGGCTTTGAGGAGGCGATGACGCGCGTCGATTCGACCTCGGGGCGCTGGTACGACACCTCCGCGCACATGATCTGGATCGGCGATCGCACGCGCCAGACCGACGGCGCGCATGTCGAATTCTGCCGCGGCGTCGAAAATCCGATCGGCGTCAAATGCGGGCCCTCGCTGCAGCCGGACGAGCTGATGCGGCTTCTCGACATTCTGAACCCGTCGAACGTCGCCGGCCGGATCGTTCTTATCGCCCGCTATGGCGCTGACGCGGTGGGGGCGGGGCTCGCCCCGCTCGTTCGCAAGGTGGTCGCCGAGGGGCGCAAGGTGGTGTGGTCCTCAGACCCGATGCACGGCAACACCATCAAGGCCGGATCGGGCTTCAAAACGCGGCGTCTTGAGGACCTCAAGAAGGAGCTTGACGGCTTCTTCGCCGTTTGCCGGGCGGAGGGCGCCTATCCCGGCGGGGTCCACCTCGAAATGACCGGCCAAAACGTGACGGAATGTCTCGGCGGCCTGCAGGCGATCGCGGAGACCGACCTTTCCTCGCGCTACCAGACCCATTGCGATCCCCGCCTCAACGCGACGCAGGCTCTAGAGCTCGCCTTCGTTCTCGCCGACAATCTCAAGAAAAGCCGGGAAAACGGCCGATAATCCTGCCGAAACAGGCCGCAACATAGTTTGAGGCCGCCTCCCGCTTGGGGCCATATTCCTGCCCCGGAGCCGTCGCTATTAGTTGCGTATCCAGTACTAGGGGAGACGGTCCGCGTGCCGGAGCGGCTTAAAACGGGGGTCGTCGGCGCCGGTGTTTTCGGGGGTCATCACGCCCGGAAGCAAAAGGGCTCGCCGCGCGTTGATTTCGTTGGCGTCTTTGATCCTGATTCCGCGCGCGCCGCTGCGCTGGCGTGTGAGCTGGAAACCCACGCCTTTCCGACCCTCGACGCGCTCCTTGCCGCCGTCGACGCCGTGACCGTCGCCGCCCCGGCGGCTGCGCATTATCGGCTTGCCGCCGCCGCGCTGGGCGCCGGGCGGCATGTCTATGTCGAAAAGCCGATCGCGCTCGATCTCGGTGACGCCGACGCGCTCATTGCTGCGGCGTCGGCGAACGGGCTCGTTCTTCAGGTCGGTCATCAGGAACGCTTTGTCCTCGCCGCCATGGGCCTGCCGCGCGGCGACCGCCAGCCGCTCTCGCTCGCATTTGAGCGCTCCGGTCCCGCGACGGGACGCGGCGAAGACGTCGCGGTCGCGCTCGACCTCATGATCCACGATCTCGATATCGCGCGCCTGTTCGGCTTCGAGAGCCCGGAAACGGTCAGCGCCTGCGGTTCCTATGACGAGACGGTCACGACCTTGACTTTCGCCGGCGGGCGGCGGGCCTCGTTCATCGCCAGCCGGCGGGCCAGCGCGCGCGCCCGGCGGATGACGGCGGTCTATGACGACGGCGAGATAGAGATCGACTTTCTCAACCGCACCATCGCGAACGGCACGGCGGCGAGCCTGGCGGCGAATGATTTCGCGGCGGGGCCGGCGGCGCTCTCCGATCCGCTCGGCGCGAGCGTCGAGGCGTTCGTCGCGGCGATCCTTGACGGCGGCCGGGCGATCGTCGACGGCAGGGTCGGACGCGGCGCGCTCGATTGGGCGCTGCGGGTCGAGGACGCGCGCCAGGCGCTCGGAACGGCAAGGAAGCGCGCATGAACGGCGTCGCCAATCTATCGCTTGCGGGCAAGACCGCCGTCGGCGAGATCGCCTTCATCGACCTCAAGGCGCAGCAGCGCCGGATCCGCGCGCGCATCGAGGCGCGGCTCGCCGCCGTGCTCGACCATGGCCGCTATATAGCCGGGCCCGAGATCGAGGAGCTTGAAGCGCTGCTCGCCGAGCGGACAGGGGCTGCGGCGGCGGTCGCCTGCGCCAGCGGCACGGCGGCGCTCATCATTCCGCTGCTCGCCGCCGGCGTCGAGGACGGCGACGCGGTGTTCATCCCGGCCTTTTCCTACAATGCGACAGCGAACGCCGTGTTGCTCACCGGTGCGACGCCCGTTTTCGTCGACATCGATCCTGCGACGTTCAACATGGACGCGGGCGATCTCGAGGCGCGCATCGGCGAGGTCAAACGCGACGGCCGGCTGAAGCCCGCCGCCGTCATTCCGGTCGACCTCTTCGGCTCGCCGGCGGATTATCGCGCCATCGGCGCCATCGCCCGCCGCGAGGGGCTCTTCCTGCTCGCCGACGGCGCGCAGGGCTTCGGCGGCCGCCTCGACGGCAGATGGGTCGGCGATCTCGCCCCGGCGACGGCGACGAGTTTCTTCCCCGGCAAGGCGCTCGGCGCCTATGGCGACGCCGGCGCGATCCTCAGCCAGGAGCCCGGCATCGTCGAGCGATGGATGTCGATCCGCTGGCACGGCACGGACGCCGCGCGCAAGAACTCCGTATGCGTTGGATTCAACGGCCGGATGGACAGCTTCCAGGCGGCGGTGCTGCTCGAGAAGCTGGCGATTTTCGACGACGAGCTCGAGGCGCGCGTGCATGTCGCCTCGATCTACGACCGGCGCCTGTCGGCGATCGCCCGCCCGCAGAAGCATCTTTCCGGCGCGCAGTCAGGTTACGGCTACTATTCGCTGCGCGTTCCGCGCCGCGACGCCGTCGCGCAGGACTTGAAGGCGCGCGGCGTGCCGACGGCGGTCTATTACGCAACCCCGCTCCACAAAATGCCGGCTTTCGAGCGCTATGCGCCGGCGCGGCCCCTGCCGGCGACGGAAGCAGTCGCGTCGGACATTCTCTCGCTGCCGATGCATCCTTACCTGACGCCCGATCAGGTTCATTATATCTGCGACTGCCTCGAAGCGGCGCTCTGAAGCGGCGCCCTGAAGCGGCGTTTTGCAAAAGCGCGCGCAGTTTTGCGCGCGTGAGGCGCGAAGCGGCGAACGCCGCGACCCATCATCGTGCTTTCCGGACGAGCAGGCTGAGCGCAAGGACCGGCAGCACGCCGAGGCCGATCAGCGTCAGCGCGGCGGGGGCGGCCTCGGCGAGACGCTCATCGCCGGCGAGGCGATAGACGCGCGTCGCCAGCGTTTCGAAATTGAATGCGCGCAAGATGAGCGTCGCCGGCAATTCCTTCGTGATGTCGACGAAAAGGATGATCGCCGCTGCGGCGATCGAGGGCGCCATCAGCGGCGCATGGATGCGCAAGGCGAGGCGCGGGGCGCCGGCGCCGAGAACGCGCGCCGCGTCGTCGACCGCCGGCGCAACGCCTGCAAGGCCGCCGGAAAGCACGTTGAAGCCGGCGGTCAGGAACCGCGCCGCATAGGCGTAAAGAAGCGCGCCGAGGCCCGTCACCTTGGCGACGCCGGCGCCGAACAGCGCCGCGCCGGCGCTGAAAACGCCGATCGCGATGACGGCGCCGGGCAGGGCGTAGCCGAGCGTCGCAATGCGCAGGGCCGCGGCAAAAAGGGGGCCCTTCGCGGCGCGCGCGGCGTAGGCGAGAAGGCCCGCTGCCGCGATGACGAGGAGCGCGCCCGCCGAAGCTGCGAGCGCCGAATTGAAGAACGCCTCGGCGAGGCCGCGCATCGTTCCCCCCTGCAGCTTTCCGGCGATCACCGCGACGGGAAGAACCGCGC
>JBKBLR010000022.1:0-45779 GCA_046296195.1 Parvularculaceae bacterium
GGGAGATAGCCGTTGACAGGATCATGCGCCGAGGTCTGGTCGGTGACGGCGTCGGGCCTGACGCCGCGCCGGATGAGTTCCGGGAGGATTTCCGCCGCGTTGCCGAGCAGCCCGACCGAGATCGCGCGCTTTTCCTTCGTATAACGCGCGATGCGCTTGAGCGCGTCGTCGAGATCGTCCGCCCTTTCGTCGAGATAGCGCGTCTCGAGCCGCTTCTCGATGCGCGAGGGCTGGCACTCGATCGCAAGGCAGGAGGCCCCCGCCATCACCGCCGCGAGCGGCTGCGCGCCGCCCATGCCGCCAAGGCCCGCGGTCAGGATCCAGCGCCCGCCGAGATCGCCGCCGTAATGCTGGCGGCCCATCTCGACGAAAGTTTCATAGGTGCCCTGAACGATCCCTTGCGTGCCGATATAGATCCACGAGCCGGCCGTCATTTGGCCGTACATCATAAGACCCTTTTTATCGAGCGCGTTGAAATGCTCCCACGTCGCCCATTTCGGCACGAGGTTCGAATTGGCGATCAGGACGCGCGGGGCGTCCTTGTGCGTCGGGAAGACGCCGACGGGCTTGCCCGACTGGACGAGCAGCGTCTCGTCCTCGTTGAGGCGTTCGAGCGTTTCGACGATGCGGTCGAAACATTCCCAGTCGCGCGCTGCGCGCCCGATGCCGCCATAGACGACAAGGCCGTGCGGGTCCTCGGCGACTTCGGGGTCGAGATTGTTCATCAGCATCCGGACGGCCGCTTCGGTCGTCCAGTGCTTCGCCGTCTTTTCGGCGCCCCTGCGCGCCCGGACGGTGCGGGCGTTACGGCGGGTTCCGGTCATTTCCACCCCTTCTTAATGAACCTGTCGACGCCGGCCATGATGCGCTCATGCGCGATCTTCAGCGTGCCCCATGCGCCGACGCTCGCCGTTTTGCCGGGCTCGAGATCCTTGTAGTGCCTGAAGAAGTGCTCGATCTGCTGGACGAGCAGGGGCGGCAGGTCCTTGTGCGTCTTCACGTCCTTGTAGAAGGGATTGAGCGCGTCGACCGGAACGGCGAGGATCTTTTCATCAACGCCCTTCTCGTCCTCCATGAGGAGGACGCCGACGGGACGCGAGCGGATGACGGCGCCCGCGACGACCGGCATCGGCGTGACGACGAGAATGTCGAGCGTGTCGCCGTCCTCGCCGAGCGTTCCTGGAATGAAGCCGTAATTCGACGGATAGATCATCGAGGTGTGGAGGAAGCGGTCGACGAACAGCGCGCCCGACTTCCCGTCGAGCTCGTATTTCACCGGCTGGCCGCCCTGCGGGATTTCGATGAAGGCGTTGACCTCGTGCGGCGGCTTGCGGCCCGGCGGTATCTGCGTGATGTCCATCAATGCTCCTCGACGGCGGTCCCGCCGATAAAAAGCGCGTCGGGTCCCGGATGGCCGATCCAGTAGCTGAGTTCGGCTGGATGATCGACCGGCCAGACGGCGAGGTCGGCGGCGAGGCCCTTCCTGATCATGCCGCATTCCCCGTCAAGGCCGAGGGCGCGCGCGGCATGGCGCGTCATGCCGGCGAGGCATTCTTCCGGCGTCAGGCCGAAGAGCGTCGCGCCGAGATTCAGGGCGAGCGTCGGCGACAGCATCGGCGACGTGCCGGGATTGAGATCGGTCGCGAGCGCCATCGGCACGCCATGGCGCCGGAAGAGGTCGACCGGAGGCTTCCTTGTCTCCTTCAAGGCGTAGAAGGCGCCGGGCAGCAGCACCGCGACGGCGCCCGCCGTCGCCATGGCGAGGACGCCGTCCTCATCCACATGCTCGAGGTGGTCGGCGGAGAGCGCGCGGAAGGCGGCGGCGAGGCGTGCGCCCTTCATGTCGGAGAGTTGCTCGGCGTGGAGCTTGACCCGCAGGCCGTGCCTGGCCGCCGCGTCGAAGACGGCGTGCGTTTCTTCGAGCGTGAAGGCGATCTTTTCGCAGAACGCGTCGACGGCGTCGGCGAGCCCCGCTGCAGCGATCGACGGAATCATCCGCTCACAAACGAGCCGGACATAGGCCTCGCGATCCGTCTTGAATTCGGGCGGCAGGGCGTGGAGGGCGAGAAGCGTGCGCCTGACCCGCATCCGGGCGGCGCGCGCCGCTTCGCCGGCGGCGATCAGCATCTTTTCTTCGTCGCCCGCGGTGAGGCCGTAGCCGGATTTGATCTCGACCGTCGCGACGCCGCCGCGCCTGAGCGCCTCGAGGCGGGGCAGGGCGCTTTCGACGAGGTCCTCGAGCGTCGCTGCGCGCGTTGCGCGCACCGTCGACAGAATGCCACCGCCCGCGCGCGCGATCTCCTCATAGGTCGCGCCCTTCTGGCGCGCCTCGAACTCGCCCGCGCGGTTCCCGGCGAAGACGAGATGGGTATGGCAGTCGATGAGCGCAGGCGTCACCCATCGCCCGTCGAGGAACTCGACATGGCGCGCCGCCGGCGCTGCGGCGGCGGGGCCGGCATAGGCGATGCGGCGCTCCGCGACGCCGACCGCGCCCGCCTCGATCGCGCCATAGGGGCCGGCGACGGCCGGATCCATGGTCGCGATGCGCGCGTCGGTCAAAAGGAGATCGAGCATGGGCCTTTTCCGCAGGGGGAAACCCGGGTCTATAGAGGCTTTTCTGACGCGCCGCCATTTGGGAGACCAACCTTGACGGAAGCTGCTCAATCGGAATGCCGCGGATGGCGATCGATCGCCGACCTCCTCGGGCCCGATCCGTCGGCGCCGGTCGCGCTCATCGGCGCGCCGCTCAATGAAAAGTCGCTGACGCCGGGCCGCTGCGACCTCGCGCCGAAGGTCTTGCGCGAGATATTGAGGCGGTTCTCGGCGTTCGATCTCGAGACCGGAACCGACCTTTCGCCGCTCCGCATCCATGACGCCGGCGATCTCTTCCTGAAGACCCGGACGCCGGAGGAATCCTTCGCGCCGATTCGCGACGGCGTCGCGGCGCTGAAGCAGAAGCTCATCGTGATCGCCGGCGGCAACAATGCAGTCACGCGGCCGGGCGTGCACGGCCTCGGCGCGCTCGCGGGAACCGGCCTCATCACGCTCGATGCGCATTTCGACCTCCGCGACACCGATTGCGGCCTCACCAACGGCAATCCGGTGCGCGCGCTGATCGAGGACGGGCTGCCCGGCGCGAACATCGTCCAGATCGGTCTCGCCCCCTTCGCCAATACGCGCCGCGCGCATGAATTCGCGCTGGCGCAGGGGATCACCGTCCGCACCATCGCCGATGTGAAGACCTGCGGCGTTACGACCCTCCTTGAGGAGGCGATCGAGATCCTGTCGCCGCGCTGCGACCGCCTCTTTGTCGACTTCGACATCGACGTCATTGACCGCGCGCACTCTCCGGGTGCGCCGGGCGCGCGGCCGGGCGGCATGGCGGTCGATGAGTTCTTCGCGGCGGCGCGCCTGATCGGCGCCTGCGCGAAAGTCGCGGCGGCCGATCTTGCCGAATTCGATCCGGCGCTCGACCAGGCGGACGTCACCGCGCTGACGGCCGGCCGGTGGTTCGCCGAGCTGATGGCGGGCTTTCTAGCAAGACCATGACGCCGGCGCGTGAAACGCCTGATGATCGCGCGCCGGTGCGCGTCAAGGCGCGGCAGGCGCGGCCGCTCTTCGATCACGCCGCGGCGCGCGGCGCCGACATTCCGTCGCTGCTGAAATCGCTCAATCTCGACGCTGGCGTCTTCGACGCCGACGGTGACATGCCGCTCGCCGATTATTTCCGCGCGCAGGATATGGTCGCGGCGGCGCTCCACGATGAGACGCTGCGCATGTCAGCGCGCCAGCTCCTCCCGGGCACGATGGACTTCGTGCTCGCCCAGCTCGTCGGCGCGGGCTCGCTCATGGAGGCGATGAAGACGCTCGCCCAGTCCTTCAACCTGCTCCATGGCGGCGAATTCAACACCGTGCGGCGGCGCGGCGATGTCATTTCCTTCATCATCGACGACCGGCAGTTTCCCTACACGATGAGAGACAATCCGGCGTTCCTGCGGTTCTCGCTCGAATGCATCCAGATCTTTCTTCACTGCATCCTGGCGACCCTGTCGCGCCCGCATGCGAACGCCGGGCTTCGGCGTGTCTCGGTGACACGGGAGACGCGCGCGGCCGACGCGCTCCATCTCGACTTCTGGGGCGCCCCGGTGCGCTTCGGGGCGAGCGTCTACGCGCTCGACTACAGCTATGACGAGGCGACCGCCCCCATTGAGGCGCCGGCCGCCGGCGCCCTGAAGGCCGCGACGGTGCTCGCCGAAATCGCCGCCGCCGCCGGACGCCCCCATGTCGCCGGCCGCGGCGCCGCGATGACCGATTTCGTGCGAAGGTCGCTCGCGCGCGGCGTCATCGACCAGACCCGCATCGCCGCCCTCGCCGGGGTCAGCGCCGCCACCTTGCGCCGCAAGCTCGAGGCCGAGGGCTCTAGCTTCCGCGACCTCCGCAAAGAGGTGCTGAACGAGGCGGCCAAAACCCTTCTGCTGCGCCGCAAGAGCATCGAAGAAGTCGCTGATGAATTAGGCTTTTCCGATTTCAGGGCTTTCAACAGGGCGTTCAAGGCCTGGAATGGCGTCACCCCGAAGACCTATACGGCGAAGGCCAAGGGCGCTGCCGTTTGAGCGAAAATGTCCACCGGTTGCGATCGGTCCTGTCATGGGACGCATCTGGTCCATTCCTTAACAATGACCCGAACGTGCGAGCCAAGTCGCGCGACGACGGGAGGGATCCATGCTGACAAATTCTCTGAAGACATCCGCGCTGCGCCTCGCCGCGCTCGGATTCGCCTCTGCGAGCGCCATCAGCGTCGGCGCAGCGCCTGCTTTCGCGCAAGGAACGTCCGCAAGCGAACCGCAGGATGAAGTGATCGTTTCCGCGCGCCGGCGGGATGAATCGCTGAAGGACGTGCCGATCGCGGTTTCGGCCTTCGGCGGCGAGCAGCTTGAAGCGATCGGCGCAATCGACCTCACCGACATCGGCGACATCACGCCCAACACCACGCTCGAGACGACGCGCGGCACCAACTCGACGCTGTCGGCCTTCATCCGCGGCGTCGGCCAGCAGGACCCGGTCGCCGGCTTCGAAGCGGGCGTCGGCATCTATATCGACGACGTCTATCTCAACCGCCCGCAGGCGGCGCTTCTCGACATCTATGACGTGCAGCGCATCGAAGTGCTGCGCGGCCCGCAAGGAACGCTCTATGGGCGAAACACGATCGGCGGCGCGGTCAAATATGTGACGCGGCGTCTGTCCGACGATCCTTCGGCGACCGTGCGCCTCACCGGCGGCAATTACGGCCAGTTCGACGCCGTCGGCACGTTCAGCCTGCCGGTGCTCGATGATTCCTTCATCGGCGATCTCAAAATCGGCGGCGGCGTCGCTTATTTCTCGCGCAAGGGATTTGGTGAAAACCTCAACATTCCCGGGCTCGAAAACTACGACAAGGACATCCTCGCGGCCCGCGCCAGCATCGAATGGGACCCGACGGAAAACCTCTCGATCCGCTTCGCCGGCGACTGGACTGAAGACAATTCTGATCCGAAGCAGGGCCACCGCCTGCTCGCTTATGACTTCCCGGCGGGCGGCGTCGTAGAATTCCCTGTGCTCGACAACGTGTACGACACGCGCGCGGGCCTCAATACGCCGACGCAGAATGTTCGCTCGCGCGGCGTTTCAAACGTCGTCGAATTCCGGGCGACCGACACGCTGACCTTCAAGAACATCGTCTCGTTCCGCGAAGGCGAATCTATCGGTCCGATCGACTTCGACTCCCTGCCGCTGGTCGATCTCGACGTGCCCGGCCTCTATGAAGATCACCAATTCAGCGAGGAATTCCAGGCGATCTATCAGGGCGACCGCCTCAGCGGCGTCGTAGGTTTCTATTACCTGTCGGCGAATGCGCTGACATCCTTTGACGTGCTGCTCAACGGCGGCGGCCTCAACGTGTTCACCTCGGCGGATGTCGACACCCGCACCTGGTCGATCTTCGGAGATATCAGTTACGATCTCACCGACCGGCTCTCGGTTTCGGTGGGCGGTCGCTACACCGAAGACGAGCGCTCGATCTTCCTGCGCCGCCAGATCTTCCTCGGCGGCCTGTCGCCGACTTTCGGCGGCACGCCGCGCCCGCCTTTCGCGGTGCAGACGAACCTCAATGCTGACGCGACCTTCGACGATTTCAGCCCGCGCGCCAGCATTTCCTACAAAATCAATGACGAGCACACGGGCTACGTCTCCTACGCGAAGGGCTTCAAGGGCGGCTCGTTCGATCCGCGCTGCGTCGCGGTCACCGCGCCCGATATCAACGGCAACGGCATTCCGGGCGCGTTAGATCCGGATGACCAGCGCTCCTTCTGCCTCTTTCAGCCGGAGCAGATCGACACCTTCGAGGTCGGCCTCAAGAGCCGCTTCGGCGACGTCGCGACGTCGAACTTCGCTGTCTTCTACAGCGACTATCAGGACGTCCAGATCCCGGGTTCCTTCGGCGTCGACACCAACGGCGACGGCGTTGCGGACACCTTCGCCGGCGTGACGACGAACGCGGCGTCGGCGACGCTGTGGGGCATCGAATGGGAAGGCGACGTGCGCCTCGCCCAGGACTGGCTGTCGTCAGGCGACCGTCTCAGCGTCCAGTTCGCGCTCGGCTACATCAACGCCGAGTTCGACGAATATTTCGGCCGCGGCTCGCCCCCGCCCGACCTGACGAACGTCGCAGTGTTCCAGAACACGCCGAAGATCACGTCCTTCGCGCAGCTCAATTACGGCCGGCCGCTCTCGCTGCTCGGCAATGACGGCGGCGTCAATCTCTACACGTCGATGTCGTTCAAGAGCCTGACGCACCAGTTCAACTTCAGGACGCCGATCGACCAGCCGGCCTATGCGCTCCTGAACGCCGGGCTCGTCTGGACGACCGACGATGGACGCTGGAGCGCCGGCGTGCATGGCGCGAACCTCACCGACAAGCGCTACATCGTCGCCGGTTATGACTTCGTGACGGCGCTGCCGCAGTTCGGCAATTCGCCGCTCGGCTCTTCGGGCGTGCTGACGGCCTTCTACGGCAATCCGCGCCAGGTGTTCGGCACGATCAGGGTCGCTTTTTAACGGGCAAGGATCCTCCCTGCCGGCGCGAACCGTCCTGAGTATCGGTGGCGCGCCGGATTTTTGGACCGGCTCCGGCGGAGGCGCAGTTCCCTTGTTCAAGCAGCTGATCATCGCGCTCGGGGCGCTGTCGCTGATCGCCGGGCTGGCGGCGGGCTACCTTGTCTGGCGGTCGCAGCAAACGGCGCCCGGCGAGGCGTCGGTCTATGTCACGCCTGACGACCGGATGATGTCCGTCGCAGGCGCAAATGTTCGTGTCCGGATCGAGGGGCCTTCAGACGCGCCGCCGGTCATTCTCATTCACGGCTTCATCTACAGCCTTGAATCCTTCGACGCTTGGGCGGCGGACCTGAAGCGCGACCACCGCGTCATCCGCTTCGATCTCCTCGGGCACGGGCTTTCAGGACCGGACCCGCAGCAAAGATATTCGCCGCAGGAACGCGCCGAGTTCATCGGCGCGGTGATGGACGCGCTCGGCGTCGAGCGTGCGATCGTGGGAGGCAATTCGCTCGGCGGCCTCGCGGCGTGGAGGTTCGCAGCGACGGCGCCCGAGCGCGTGTCGGCGCTGATCCTCATTTCTCCGGGCGCATATCCCAATCAGGGCGTCGCCGACACGCCTCAATCTCCGCCCGCGCCGTTCGCTTTCTTCCTGCGCAATCCAACCGAGGCAGGGGTCGGCCTTGCGCTTCAGGGCGTCTACGCCGACAAGGCGGCGCTGACGCAGGACGTTGTCAGGCGGGCGACGATCCTCATGCGTCAGCCGGGCAACGGCGAGGCGTTCGTTCAGTCGATCGAGGAGTTTACGTTGCCCGACCCCGAGCCGATGCTGCGGGCGATCGCTGCGCCGACGCTTATTCTCTGGGGCGCTGAGGACAAGGTGATCCCCGTCGAACAGGGCGATCGTCTGGCGGCGGCGATTCCGGATGCAAGACTGATCGTCTATCCCGGCGTCGGTCATGTGGCCCACGAGGAAGCGGCCGAGCGGACGATCAGCGACGTCCGCGCGTTTCTCGCCGATGTCGAAGGCGGCGCGCCTTGATCGGCGGCAAGGAAACGACGCCGGGCTACCGCGCCTTCATCCTTCTCATCCTCGTCGTCGTCTACACTTTCAATTTCATCGACCGGCAGATCGTCGGCATCCTCGCAGTGCCGATCAAGGCGGATCTCGGCCTTTCCGACACCCAGCTGTCGCTGATGGGCGGGCTCGCCTTCGCGCTCTTCTACACGTTGCTCGGCGTTCCGATCGCGATGCTCGCCGATCGCAAGAGCCGCGTGTGGATCATGACCGTCGCGCTTGCGGTGTGGAGCGCGATGACGGCGTTGTGCGGGCTTGCGCAGAATTTCATGCAGCTCTTCCTTGCGCGTCTCGGCGTCGGAGTAGGGGAGGCGGGCGGGGTCGCCCCAGCCTATTCGCTGATCGCCGATTACTTCCCGTCGGAGAAACGGGCCCGCGCGTTGTCGATCTACTCTTTCGGCATCCCGATCGGGTCGGCGCTCGGCATCCTGCTCGGCGGCGTGCTGACGAGCTATCTTGACTGGCGCTCGGCCTTCATCATCGTCGGCCTTGCAGGCCTCGTGCTTGCGCCATTGCTCCGGCTGACGGTCAAGGATCCCGATCGCGGCGGCTTCGACGCAGGGCCGCCGCCGACGCCCGCTCCGGTCATGGAGGTCGTGCGCGTCATCGCGCGCAAACCGAGTTTCTGGGGCTTGTCCTTCGGCGCGGCGTCATCGTCGATGATGGGTTACGGCATCATCTTCTGGCTGCCGTCCTTCTTTGTGCGGAGCTTTGGCGACCAGCTCCCGGCGTTCTTCTCCTTCATGCCCGGCTTCCTGATCCCCGCCGATCCGAAGCCCGTCCTGTTCGCCTCCTATTTCTACGGCGCGCTCCTGCTCATCGGCGGCGTCGCCGGGATCTGGCTCGGCGGCGTGCTCGCCGACCGTTTCGGCAAGGCGAACAAGGCGGCCTATGCGCTGGTGCCGGGCGTCGCCTTTCTGCTGACGATTCCGTTCTTCGCTTTCGGCGTCCTCTCCAAATCGCTTGGATTGACTTTTCTGCTTTTCCTGATCCCGACGGCGCTCAGCCTTGTCTGGCTCGGGCCCGTCATCGCCGCCTTCCAGCATCTCGCCCCGCCCAACATGCGCACGACCGCGTCAGCGGTCTTTCTGTTCATCAACAACCTCATCGGCATCGGGCTCGGCAATCTGGCGATCGGCGCGCTTTCGGACGCCATGACCGCGCGCTTCGGCGACGAGGCGCTGCGCTATGCAATCCTGTCCGGCACAGCGTTCTATCTTGTCGCCGCCGCGCTGATGCTGGCGACCGCGCGGCGGCTTGAGAAGGACTGGCATCATTAGGGCGCCGCCGCGGCGCCGACTCTTGACCGGCTGTCCGTGTTCGCAGACCCTTTGATCGTCACCGCCGGGGGGCCGGCGTTGACGTCAGGGAGGACGAGGAGATGAGACTGATCACGACGGCCGCGATCCTGGCGCTGGTCGCAGGGTGCGGGGAGGCTAGCGCGCCGGATGCTGACGCCGCCGACGCGCCTGCGGCCAAAGGCGCTGCAGCGGAAGGGCCGGCTCCCGGTCCGGCGCCGGCTGAACAGTCCAGCGCCGCCGGTGACGGGCTGTCTCTTGCCCCCGATGCAGAGGACGTCTTCTCACCGGAAGAGATCGAAGCGGCGCGCGAAGCGGCGAGAAAGCCTCAATCGGCGCCGGGTTCCTTCAGCGTTTGCGACGCGATTTCAGCCGGGCAGCTGTCGGAGATCATCGGTCAGCCGATGGGCGAAGCGGTCGGCGAAGGCCCGGGATGCATGTGGTCGAGCACGCTTCCCGCGAGCGACCCGAAGTCGAAACGCGTCATGATCATCGTCATGGAGGCGGCGAATTTCGCTCGCGCGCCCGGCGGCGTTGAAGCGGTGCTGCGCCAACAATCTGACGTGACGACACGTTTTGACGATGACGGCGCCATCATCGCCGGCGACCCGTCGAAAGCCGAAGCCGTGGAAGGCGTCGGCGAACAGGCTTTCTGGCGCGGCGTTCTTGCGTTCCGGAAAGGCGCTTGGGTGGCCAATATCGACCTTCAGCCGCGTGCTCAGCTCTATGGAAGCGAGGTCAAGCTCGATCCGACCGACAAGGCGCCGGAGATCGCCATCGGCAAGCTCCTGGCGGCGGCGCTTCCCTAGATCGTCGCGCCGTGATCTGGATTCACGGCGCTCCGGTCGGTTTCCGATCGTCGCGGCGATCGGCGTTTCGCCCCTGCCATCGCCAAACCGCACAGGCTATTGCACCCGCCGCTCCGGCGACTGGCCGCTTATTCAGGGTCCCTGATCCGCGTGAAATGGGGACCCGGCGGCATCTTGCCCCAGACGCCATCGCCGAAGGTCAGCGCGCCGGCCGAGCAGTCGTAGTCGACCTCGACCTCGGGATAAACCATTCCCGGAGGCCCGCCCAGGAAGCTCACCGACCCTAGATCTATCTTGTTGGCGATGGTTGAAACCGTCGTCGCGTCGCGCGTCAGCTTGAGGCCAAGCTTGCCGTCCGAGATGACTCGCCAGTCGCCTTGCGCCGCGCCGCGGAAATTCATCAGAAGCGTCGTCTTGCCGTCGACAAGGATGAAAGTCTCAATGTCATTGAGCGTAAGATCGAAAAGGCCGTCGCACTTCATTCTGTATTCGTAATCGCCGCGGCGATGTTTCGCCAACGCCCGGCCTTCATAAGCCCGCTGGATTTCAGATTCGAAATGCCATTTCATCAGCGCCGGGGTCGCCCGCCAGCCACCGATCAAACAGAGGGCGGCCGGAGACAATCTGGCCGGCTTCACGCCGGCGTCGTCCTTGACGATGCGTATGATCGGCGCAGCGTCACGGGTCGCGAAGAGCGAGGTCACAAAAACATAAGTCTCGTCATCACACACAGGAACGATGAGGCCGTCCGGATCATCGGTCCAGACATTGTCGACATTGACGCTGATCGGCGCGCCGGACGTCGAGATCCTGTACCGGCCGGGCCCTTTGAGCTTCACCAGCCCGCGATACAGAAGAAACCGTTTCAGGTCAGGCCCAGGCCGGCCCTCAGCCAGCCCCGCCTCTCCGTTGACGAAGGTTAGTTCCACACTCTCGTCGACCTCGAGGGGGGCTCCGAATTGCGGTCGGACGGGAAACCTCGGAAGACCTTCAATGCGCGTGGGTACGTCATTTTCCGCATACGCCTTGGCGAAGCGGCGCAGGGCGTCACGCATGACGGCGTCCCCTGCGATCAAGTCGATTTGGGCTTCAAGGCGTTCAGGCAGCGACTTCAGAAGTCTGAAAAGCGCTTTGGTTCCGATCCCTTCGGCGCTGTCGAGAAAGGAGAAAAAGACATTGGTTGGATAGCCCGTGTCTTCGTAATGGGGACCTTTGTCATCCATGGTCGCGCCGATATTCGGGATCTGGAGCCGCATGGAGTCCCAGTCGAACCTGTCGGCGGCGAATCTATCGTATGTGCGCGGCACAACGAGGGCCGCGAAATATTCAGCCGTTCCTTCAACCCACCATTGGCTAGCGATGGACTCTACGTTACCTGGAAAAGCTTGATACTGAACGCAGTGAAAAAATTCGTGCGCTACGGTCGTTTTCAGGACCGCTTCCGTCGTCGCTCGACGGGAGGTCCGACCCTTCTCCCGGATTTTATCGATGATAATATCGACAGCGCAGACGCCGCCGGAAACGTCAGTAGCGACGCCCAACACATCATCGTCCTCTGAGTTGGGTGGAGGCGCGTTACCGATGACGATCCGTGTTTGTTTTGGGAGCGGCGCAAATTCGCTAAAGACGATGGCGGCCTTCGTCATCACCATCCGGATTTCGGCGGCGACCGGCTCTGCTTCCGCGGCGGAGACGCCTCGGCGGTAAATATCGACGGCGTAAGGCCCGCCGCGTCCTGAAAGCGATCCGCCCCAGATCTTTGCGCAGCTTTCGTCCGGCGCCGGAAAGCCATAAACTTCGGTGCAGCTCTCAGCATTGGCGCTCTGGCCCGCGCCACTTGCGAAAAGCAGCGCCATCGCCCCGAGCGTCGCCGACAGCAAGGACCGGAGCGCCATGATACCCCCCCCAATGCGAATTACGTCGATGCGGGAAAATAAAGCGGCATCGTGATCGATCGTCAATCAAAACGGTGATGATTTGTCCGCCGGAGCCCGCATCGCGGAAATCGAGGCCCATTGGGTCGCCGCCGGCGCGAGGTCGCTCCGCCGCGCCGGGGCGAATGAGTCGGGCGCGCGACGGGCTGATAAAAATTTCGGTGACGATGGCCAGCCGTGCGAAACTCGAACGATGATTCAAAGAACCCCGCGCAGTTGAACTGGCGGTCCTCGGCGTTTTCGCGATCCTGCTTATCGCCGGCGCTTTCATCTGGGGCTGCCTGAAATAGGCGCTGGCGGCGTTCGTCATCGCGTCATTTTCCTGTTGCGCAGCCGTTTGGCTTGCGCTCCAGCGCGCAAAGGTCAGCGATCTGCCGCAGCAGGCCGCCCAGCATGACCGGCGCGCGGCGATCATCCTTGCGGCAGGTCTTGCGATCGAATTTTCAGCGATGCTGCTCGTCATCCGCTTTCTGACGACACGCCGCATGGACGCGGTGGAAATCGTTCTGGCGGCGGCGTCGATCCTCGCATCGTGGGTCCTGCTCAACCTGTTGTTCGCGATCCGTTACGCACGCCTATGTTTTCCGGCGCCTCCCGAAGCGAGCCGCAGCTCGCTTTTCCGGGCGAAAAGGAAAGGGTGTTTTCCGACTTCCTTTATTTCTCCTTCACGATCGGCCTGACGTTCCAGGTCTCCGATGTGGCGATCATAGCCGAGGGAACGCGCCGCCTCGCGCTCGCCCATGCCGTGATCGCGTCCTCCTCCGACGTCTTCGTGCTGGCGCTCGCGATCAACGCTTGGAGCGGCCTCCTGTGATTGGACTTTGCCAGGGCGCTCCCTCGTCGTGTAGCGTCCTAAGAGGCAGGTGTTTTGGGAGTTTCGCCATGACTGGCGCTGAAGGGCGCGGCGATCCGGGGAGAACGGCGTTCGACGCGCTGGTCGAGAAGATGAAGTCGGATGTCGAGGCCGGCGCTTCAGCCGATGATCATGCCGGCCATATGTCGCTCCTTCAGTCGATTTTCGAGAACGCGCTTGCAGACGCCGGCGGCGTGCGGGATCAGGTGATCGGGCGGCTGAACGAAGGCAAGGAAAGGGTCCGGTCCGAAATCCGCGCTCATCCCGTCGCCTCCATCTCGGCGGCGTTCACGGCCGGCTACGTCATCGGACGCGCGATCGCCGGAAAGGCGCGGAAATGATCGACATTCTGCAGGCTGTCGAACAAAGGGGCGCCAAGGCCGTCCGCCGCTTGCTGTTCGCGACGGCCGGCGCCGGGCTCCTGGTGCTTTCGGCGGGATTCGCCGGCGCAGCGCTCGTCGATGTGCTGGCGCTTCAGATGCCGCGCTATGCCGCGCTCGGCGCCATCGCCGCGACGCTCCTGATCGGCGGGATCCTGTTTCTTGCCTCCGCGCGCAAGCCAAAGGCGGCGCCTGCACCGGCTGAGGACGCCGATCGGCTCGCGGCGCTGTCGTCCGTCGCGGCGACTGACTGGCGGACCGCCCTGCAGCTCGCGCTCGTTGAGGATGCGCAGGACCGGCCGGCGCTCGCCGCGGCGCTTGCGGCGCTTGCGGGGCTGATCCTCGGAGCGATGGAAGGCCTTCGTCAGCCGCGGGGGGCGAAGACGGAATGACGTCGCATCCAACCTCGCGGCGCTATGTATCGCAGCGCCTCCGGCTCCATTACGCCGATTGGGGCAATGACGCCGCGCCGCCGCTGGTGCTCGTCCATGGCGGCCGCGATCACTGCCGCAGCCTCGACGCGGTCGCCCGCGCACTCGCGCCGCGATATCATGTGATTGCGCCCGATCTTCGCGGCCATGGCGACAGCGACTGGTCGCCGGACGGCGATTATTCCATGCTCGCCTTTGTCTACGACCTCGCGCAGCTCGTCCATCAGATCGGCCGCGCGCCGGTGACGCTCGTCGCCCATTCGATGGGCGGCAATATCGCCATCCGCTATGCCGGCCTCTATCCGCAGAATGTCGCCCGGCTGGTGGCGATCGAAGGGCTCGGGCTGTCGCCCTCGATGCTCGCCGAGCGGGAGAAAATTCCGATGGTGGAGCGTCTTCGACAGTGGATCGTGGACAAGCGCGCCGCCGCCGCGCGCACGCCCCGGCGCTATCCGAGCCTCGAAGCGGCGCTGCAGCGGATGAAGGACGAGAACAAGTTCCTCACCGACGACATGGCGCGCCACCTCACCGAACATGGCGCAACAGCGAACGAAGACGGCACGTGGAGCTGGAAGTTCGACAATTACGTCAATGTCTGGCCGCCCTTCGACCTTCCGCAGGCGGAAATTCATGCGCTCTGGGCGGCGATCGAATGCCCGACGCTTCTCGTCTACGGGGCCGAAAGCTGGGCCTCGAACCCGGAGAAGGACGGCCGGGCCGCCCATTTCCGGAACGCGCGCGTGGTGTCCATCGAGAAAGCCGGGCACTGGGTCCATCACGACCAGTTCGACGTCTTCATGCGCGCGGTCGAAAGCTTCTTGGACGAGCCTGCATGACGGGCGTCGGCGTCCAAGGCCCCGATTTGCGCTGCTGAAAATCTGCGCTTTACACAGGAACAAAAAGGGAATAGGGAACAAAGAAGGAACAAACTCACTCAATGGCTGGAGGCGCCTCATGAAAATGGCTGTGGATCTGGGGAGAAGTGGGGAAACCAGCGTGTTGAAGGACGCGGCCGGACTCGGGCTATTAATGGTGTTGATCGCGTCGGTTCAGCTCTTGAGCTTCGTCGCCGGCGCGTGAATCCGAACCGGTAACGGAGGGTGGGACGCCATGGCCGACCCCGGAGGGGAGGCTGCTGCGAAGGCGTCCCAAGCGCCCGCGGCGGGATTTGTTCATCTTCACGTCCATTCTGCCTATTCGCTGTCCGAAGGCGCTATCAAGATCGGAAAACTCAAGGATCTTTGCCTCGCGGCCGGCATGCCCGCCATTGCGGTCGCGGACACGAACAATTTATTCGGCGTTCTCGAAGCTTCCGAGACGCTCTCGGCCGCCGGCGTCCAGCCGATCGCCGGACTCCAGCTGTCAATGGCGGGCGACACCGGGCTCGATCTCAAAACAGGCAGGCCGCCGTCGATCGTGCTTCTGGCGCAGTCCGAGGCGGGATTCCGTCGATTGATGAGGCTTTCGAGCCGCGCTTTTCTCTCACCCGCATCGCCTGATCATGTCGCAGCCGCGCTCGGCTGGTTTGACGAGGAGGGGACTGAAGGCCTCCTGTGCCTGTCCGGCGGGTTCGACGGGCTCATCGACATGGCGCTTCGTCACGACCGGTCCGGGGACGCGGCGAGTCTGACGCGCCGCCTCGCCGGTCTTTTTCCGGATCGGTTCTACATCGAGATCCAGCGGCACCCGTCGCGGCGATCCCGATCGGTCGAAGACGGCCTCATCGACATCGCAGACGAGCTCGGGCTGCCGGTCGTGGCGACCAATGAGCCGTTTTTTCCCAAGGCGGACGATTACGAGGCTCACGACGCTCTCCTGTGCATCGCCGAGGGCGCTTATGTTCATCAGGAAGATCGCCGGAAGGTCACGCGCGATCATTATTTCAAATCCGCCGCCGAGATGCGCGCGCTGTTCGCCGATCTGCCGGAGGCGATCGACGCGACCATGGAAATCGCGCGGCGCTGCGCGTTCAGGCCGCGCACGCGTCAGCCGATCCTGCCGAGATTCACCAAGGAAGCCGCCAAAGCCCGCGTCGGCGACGAGGCTCTGACCGCCGAGGCGCGCGAACTCGAGGCGCAGGCGCGCGAGGGGCTGAAATTGCGGCTGGCGATGATCGAGCGCGCCGCCCCCGAGGCGGTCTACTGGGACCGCCTCAAATTCGAGATCGACGTCATCTGCAAGATGGGGTTTCCCGGTTACTTTCTCATCGTCGCCGACTTCATCAAATGGGCGAAAAAGGAAGGGATTCCGGTGGGGCCCGGGCGCGGCTCCGGCGCCGGCTCGCTGGTCGCCTTTGCGCTGACGATCACCGACCTCGATCCCCTCCGGTTCGGCCTGCTGTTTGAGCGTTTCCTCAATCCGGAACGCGTTTCGATGCCGGATTTCGACATCGATTTCTGCCAGGACCGCCGCGACGAGGTCATCCGCTACGTCCAGCGGAAATACGGCGATGACCGCGTCGCGCAGATCATCACTTTCGGGAAATTGCAGGCGCGCGCCGTTCTTCGCGATGTCGGTCGCGTCATCGGCATGCCGTTTCCGCAGGTCGACCGGCTGTGCAAGCTGGTGCCGAACAATCCCGCAAATCCCGTGACGCTCGCCGAGGCGATCGAGAGCGAGCCGCGTCTGCGGGAAGAGCGCGCGCGCGAAGAGAGCGTCGCGGCCTTGCTTGAGAAGGCGCTGAAGCTTGAAGGTCTCTACCGGCACGCCTCGACGCATGCCGCCGGCGTCGTCATCGGCGATCGCGCGCTCGACGAGCTGACGCCGCTATACCGCGATCCGCGATCGAGCCTGCCGGCGACCCAATACAACATGAAATGGGTGGAGCCGGCGGGGCTGGTGAAGTTCGATTTTCTCGGCCTCAAGACCCTGACCGTGATCGACAAGGCGGCGCGCTTTGTTCGCGCCAATGGCGGCCAAATCGATCCCCATCACCTGCCGCTTGATGACAAAAAGACCTTCGCCATGCTGGGGGAAGGAGCGGCCGTCGGCGTCTTCCAGCTGGAATCGACGGGCATGCGCCAGACCCTGCGCGCGATGAAGCCTGATTGTCTCGAAGACATCATCGCGCTGGTCTCGCTCTATCGGCCGGGCCCGATGGAGAACATTCCGACCTATATCGAACGCAAGCAGGGACTGTCTCCGCCTGATTATCTGCACCCGTCGCTCGAGCCCGTGCTGAAGGAGACCTACGGCGTCATCATCTACCAGGAGCAGGTGATGCAGATCGCCCAGATCCTTTCGGGCTATTCGCTCGGCGAGGCGGATCTCCTGCGCCGCGCCATGGGCAAGAAGCAGAAGGACGAGATGGACCGGCAGCGCGCCCGCTTCGTCGACGGCGCGAAACGGAAGGGGGTCGACCCGCGCAAGGCGGCGTCAATCTTCGATCTCGTTGAAAAATTCGCCGGCTATGGTTTCAACAAAAGTCATGCCGCCTGCTACGCTTTCATCGCCTACCAGACCGCCTATCTTAAAGCCAATCATCCGGCGGAGTTTCTCGCCGCGTCGATGTCGCTCGACTTGTCGAATACGGATAAGCTCGCCGTCTTTCTCCGGGAGGCGCGAAGAACCGGCGTCGCCGTGCGCCCGCCTCATGTCAATGAATCCGAGGCCGACTTCTCCGTCAAGGAAGGAGCGGTTCTTTACGCTCTCGGCGCCGTGCGCAATGTCGGCGCGGCGGCGATGGCCC
This sequence comes from Parvularculaceae bacterium, assembly GCA_046296195.1. Lineage (GTDB taxonomy): Bacteria > Pseudomonadota > Alphaproteobacteria > Caulobacterales > Parvularculaceae > Amphiplicatus. The sequence goes on from JBKBLR010000022.1 coordinate 17,558, forward strand.
TGATCGCCGACGAGCGTCGCTCGCGCGGGCCCTTTCGCGACATTTATGATCTCGCCGAGCGAGTCGATCTCAAGGCCGTCGGCAAACGGGCGCTCGAGAATCTGGCGCGCGCCGGCGCCCTCGACGGACTCGCGCGGTCGCGCGCCGCCATCGTCGCCGGCGCTGACCTGATCATTCGCCACTCCGCGCAGGCGTTTGAAGATCGCGGCAGCGCGCAAGGGGGCCTGTTCGACACCGGATCGGCGTCCGCCCTTGAACGGCCCCGTTTGCCGGCCGTCGACGAATGGCCGCCGATCGAGCGGTTGAATGAAGAGCGTGTTGCGCTCGGATTCTATTTCACCGGCCATCCTCTCGACGATTACGCAACCGAACTTCGTCGGCTTAAAGCGGCGACGGCCGCCGAGGCGATTGAATCTGCGAAATCAGGAACGCGATTTTCAGGCCAGGTCGCCGCCGTGGTGCGGGCCGTGCGGATGCGCCGGTCGCGCGCCGGCAAACCCTTCGCCTTTGTCGAATGTTCGGACGCGACGACCGATTTTGAGGTCGCCGTTTTCAGCGACGTGCTCGAGGCCTCGCGCGACCTTTTTGACGCCGGCGCCTTGTTGCTCCTTACGGTGAACGCTGAAGAGCGCGAGGGAGAAGTCCGGTTCGCCTGCGACGGCGCCCGGCGTCTCGATGCGGCGGCGGCGCAAACGACCTCGCAGCTCCGGGTTGCGGTCGCCGGTCCCGAGGCCATCGAGGGCGTTCGCCGGCGGCTCGCGGCGGTGAAGCCGGCGGCGGCGGGCGAGGCGGGGGAAGTCATTCTGTCCCTGACGCTGCCTGACCAGGGCGGCCGGCAGGTGGACCTCCTCCTCAAGGACAAGGCCGCCTGCACCCCGGCGGTGCGGGGGGCCCTCAAAGCCGTCGAAGGGGTGATCGACGTCGAACTCATCTGATGGGGGGATCAAGGCCGGGATCAGCGGTTGATTCTTGGTCATGGAACCCCTATAGCGCGCGCCATCTCACACACGGGGCTTTTCCTCGGTGGGCGGCCTCTCGCCGCCTTTCGACGCCCCGCGGCGGACAAACCTTGAGGAGACTTCGATGGCGCTGCCAGAATTCAGCATGCGCCAGCTTTTGGAAGCTGGCGTTCACTTCGGTCACCAGACGCACCGCTGGGACCCGAAAATGAAGCCCTACATTTTCGGCGAGCGGAACGGGATTCATATTGTCGATCTGTCGCAGACGGTGCCGCTTCTGCATCAGGCGCTCGTGAAGATCCGCGACACCGTCGCGCGCGGCGGCCGCATCCTGATGGTCGGCACGAAGCGGCAGGCGCAAGGCCCGATCGCCGAGCAGGCTCGGCGCTGCGCGCAATACTACATGAACGTCCGCTGGCTTGGCGGCACGTTGACGAATTGGGAGACGATCTCCAATTCGATCCGTAAGCTGAAGGAAATGGAAGAGCTCCTCGCCGGCGGCGGCAAGGGGCTCACCAAAAAAGAGCAAATGCAGCTTGCGCGGGAACGCGACAAGCTGGAAGCCTCGCTCGGGGGCATTCGCGATCTCGGCGGGCTTCCTGACCTGCTCTTTGTCATCGACGTCAAAAAGGAGGCGATTGCGGTCAAGGAAGCCAAGAAGCTCGGCATTCCGGTCGTCGCCGTCGTCGACACGAACTGTTCGCCGGATGACATTGATTTCGTCATTCCGGGCAATGACGACGCCAGCCGCGCGATCGCGCTCTATTGCTCGCTGGTCGCCGACGCGGTGATCGACGGGATTTCCGCCAGCCAGGCGGCGCTCGGCGTCGATCTCGGCGCGCTTGAACAGACCCCGCCCGAGCCGGCGCTGGCGGCCGCGCCGGCCGCCGAAGCGTCGGCCTAGGGAAGCGTCGGCCGAGGTCTGGGGCGCGGCCGCGACCGCCGGCCCTCCGATCAATTCAGGGGCGGGACAGCCGTTGCGGGCCGTCCCGCTCTCCATATGACGACAAGTCCGCATTCGATTGAAGGAGCATGAACGATGGCCGCGATCACGGCGCAGATGGTTAAGGATCTTCGGGAAACGACCGGCGCCGGCATGATGGACTGCAAGGCGGCGCTGCAGGCGACCGACGGCGACATGGAGGCCGCCATCGACTGGCTTCGCAAGAAGGGACTTGCAAAAGCCGCCAAGAAAGCGGGCCGGGCGGCGGCGGAGGGCCTCGTCGTCGCCGCGACGAAGCCTGGCGTCGGCGTCCTCGTCGAAGTCAATTCGGAAACGGACTTCGTCGCGCGCAACGAAACCTTTCAGAAGATGGCCCGCGACATCGCTGACATCGCGCTCGGCACGACCGGCGACATCGAGACGATCAAGCGCGCGGCTTATCCCGGCGCCGGCATGTCGGTCGCCGACAAGGTCGCCGAAATGGTCGGCCAGATCGGCGAGAACATGAATGTTCGCCGCTCCGCGATGGTCAAGGCGGACGGCGGAGTCGTCGCCGCCTATATCCACAACCAGACGGTTGACGGCGCCGGCAAGATCGGCGTGCTCGTCGGGCTGAAATCGTCCGGCGACCACGTGAAAGTCGGCGCCCTTGGCAAACAGATCGCGATGCACGTCGCCGCCGCGCGCCCGCTCGCCGGCCGCATCGAGGATCTCGATCCGGCGGCGGTCGCCCGGGAGAAAGCCGTTCTGTCTGAACAGGCGCGCGCTTCCGGCAAGCCGGAAGACGTCATCATGAAGATGGTCGAGGGCCGGCTCCGGAAATTCTATGAAGAGGCGGTCCTCCTGGAACAGGTGTTCGTCATCGACGGTGAGACGAAGGTCGCCAAGGTCATCGAAAACGCGGCGAAACAGATTGGCGCTCCGATCGAATTTACGGGTTTTGCGAGGCTCGAGCTTGGGGACGGCGTCGAAAAGACCGCCGAGGAATAGGCCGGCCGCCGGCGCCGCTGACGACCGTGGCTTACGGGCGGCGGCCGCCGCCTCTGCAACGCTCTTCCATCGGCTTGCAAATCGGCCTTCCCTTTCTCATGGTGCGGCCGGCAAGTGACGGAGACAGTCGATGACGCGGGAACTGAAATACAAGCGCGTCCTGCTGAAAATCTCCGGCGAAGCGCTGATGGGGCCGCGGCAGTTCGGCATCGATTACGATACTGTCGAAAGGATCGCAGCGGAGGTGAAGGACGCTCAGTCCTTGGGCGCTGAGCTTTGTCTCGTCGTCGGCGGCGGCAACATCTTCCGCGGGATGAGCCAGGCCGCGCAGGGAATGGAACGCGCCAGCGCCGACTATATGGGCATGCTGGCGACGGTGATGAACGCGCTTGCGCTTCAGAACGCGCTTGAAAAAATCGGCGTTTACACCCGCGTCGTTTCGGCCATCGAAATGACGGCGATCTGCGAGCCTTACATTCGCCGCCGGGCGATGCGGCATATGGAGAAAGGACGCATCGTCATCTTCGCGGCGGGCACCGGCAATCCGTTTTTCACGACCGACACGGCCGCGGCGCTTCGGGCCGCGGAAATGGGGTGCGACGCGCTCTTCAAGGGAACGAATGTCGACGGCGTCTATTCAGCGGACCCTAAAAAGGACAAGGCTGCGACGCGGTTCGATAAGCTGTCGTACCACGAGGTCATGGTGCGCGATCTGAAGGTCATGGACCAGGCGGCGATCGCCCTGACGCGCGAGAATAACATTCCGATCGTGGTGTTTTCGATCGCCGAACGGGGCGGCGTCGTCGGCGCGCTGACCGGTGAGGGCCGCTTCACATCGATTACGGACGCTTGAACGGCCGTCGTCGAAGGGATCCGACCATCGCCGGAATTAAGCGACGATCATCGATCAAAGGAGAAGGAAATGGCTACAATCGGCGCCAATTTGAAGGACCTCGAAAAGCGCATGGAAGGCGCGCTGGCGGCGTTGAAAGGCGAGTTCTCGGGCCTGCGGTCCGGACGCGCCTCGGCGAGCCTGCTGGAGCCCGTCATGGTCGAGGCTTATGGCGCCATGACGCCGCTGAACCAGGTCGGCTCGATCAACGTGCCGGAACCGCGGATGATTTCGGTGTCCGTCTGGGACAAGGCGCTCGTGAGCGCCGTCGACCGCGCGATTCGAGATGCGGGCATCGGCCTCAACCCGGTCGTCGACGGCACGAATGTAAGGGTGCCGATTCCTCCGCTGACGGAGGAACGCCGGAAAGAGCTTACGAAGGTCGCGCACAAATACGCCGAGCAGGCGAAGGTTGCGATCCGCAACGTCCGGCGCGAGGGCATGGAGGCCATCAAGAAGGCCGAGGGCGTCGGCGAGGACGAGCAGAAGCGCCAGTCCGATCAGGTGCAAAAGCTGACCGACCTCATGATCAAGAAGGTCGATGAAGCGCTCGCCTCGAAGGAAGCGGAGATCATGCAGGTCTGAGAATCTGCGGAGCAGAGGCCTATCGACGTGGCGACGCCGCTTTCAACCGAGGCCGAAACCGCGCCGCCCGCCGGCGCGCCGGTCAGTCATGTCGCCATCATCATGGACGGAAACGGCCGTTGGGCGGCCGCCCGCGGCCTGCCGCGCAGCGCCGGGCACAAGGAGGGCGCGGCGGCGGCGCGGCGCACGGTCGAGGCGGCGCGCGATCTCGGTCTGTCCCATCTGACGCTTTACAGCTTCTCCACGGAGAACTGGCGCAGGCCCGCAAGTGAGATCCGTGACCTGATGGGCCTGCTTCGGCAGTTCATCGGGGATGAATTGCCGACGCTGAAGAGGGAAGGCGTCAAGGTCACCATCATCGGCGACAAGAAAAACCTCGAACCGGAAATAAAGCTGCTCGTCGGGCGCGCTGAAACCGAAACGGCGAAGAACAGCCGGTTTTTCCTTCAGATCGCCTTCAATTACGGCGGCCGGGACGAGATCGTGCGGGCGGCGCGCGTGCTGGCGGCGGAGGCCGCGGCAGGCCGGTTGAAGCCGGAGGCGATCAGCGAGCAGTTGTTCGCCCGGACGCTCGACACCGCGGCCTTTCCTGATCCTGACTTTGTCATCCGGACGAGCGGCGAGAAGCGCATCAGCAATTTCCTCCTCTGGCAGGCCGCCTATGCGGAATACGTCTTTCTCGACATTCACTGGCCGGAATTCGACGCCGGCCATTTTGCCGCGGCCGTCGCCGAATTTCAGGCGCGCGAGCGCCGCTTCGGCGGGCTTTCCGCAGCGCCCTGAACAGAATGGCGGAAGGTCGGATAGAAGCGGGATCGACGCAGGGCAGGCCTCGCCGGCGCGACACCTTGCTGTTGCGGATCATGTCAGCGGCGGCGCTTGCCCCGCTCGCGCTCTCGGCCTCTTGGGCCGGCGGTCCGGCGTTCGCAGCGCTCATCGCCTTTTTGTGCGTGCTCATGTCGTTTGAATGGGCCCGCATGGTGGAGCGGAAGGAAACCTCGATGGTTTTCTACGTGCTCGGCGCGGCCAGCGCGGCGGCGCTGACGCTTGCGGCGGCGGGCCATTATTTGCTCGCCTATGGAGCGGCGGCGGCGGGCGCGGCCGGAGCTTTTCTTGGCGCCGCCAGGGATCGCGGCTGGGCCGCGTTCGGCGCCGCTTTTTTCATCGCGCCCGCGATCGCGCTCCTTTGGTTGCGGGAAGGCGGCGAACAGGGCGCTGCGCTGACCTTGCTGCTTTTTGCAATCGTATGGGGCGCCGACACCGGCGGCTATGTCGGCGGCAGGCTGGTGGGCGGCCCCAAGCTCAGCCCTTCCATTTCGCCGGCGAAGACCTGGGCCGGGGCCGCGGGCGGCATGGCCCTTGGCGGGATCGCGGCGGCGGCGCTCGCCCCGGCGCTGCTCGGATGGCCGACAAGCCTCTCCTTCGCCGCCGGGGCGGGGCTTGGCCTTGCCTCAATCGTCGGCGACATGGCGGAATCGGCGGTAAAGCGCCGTTTCGGGATCAAGGATACGTCCGGCTTCATTCCAGGCCATGGGGGGGTCCTTGACCGCCTCGACGGGATGATCTTCGCCACCTCGGCGATGACGGCGGCGCTTTATGCGCATAGTCTGTCGCGGGGCGGTTAGGGTAGGGACGGGGTGGGATGAGCGCAAACGAGCGCCGCAAGATTATTCGTCGCCGTGCGACAGTTCTCGGGTCGACGGGCTCGGTCGGCGTGAACACGCTTGACGTGATCGATTTCGCCACCCGGCGCGGCGACGCCGAGGTTGAAATCGAGGCGCTGACCGCCAACAGCAATGTCAGGACGCTGGCTGAGCAGGCGAGGAAGTTCCGTCCGCGCTTCGTGGCGATCGCCGACGCGCGGCTCAAAGGCGACCTTGAGGACGCCCTGCGCGGGGAAAGCATCGAGATTGGAGCAGGTCCGGAAGCGATCGAGGAAGCCGGCGCGCGCGAGGCCGATTGGGTGATGGCCGCGATCGTCGGCGCCGCAGGCCTGAAACCGACGCTCAATGCGGCAAAGCGCGGCGCGGCGGTCGCGCTCGCGAACAAGGAATGCCTCGTTTGCGCGGGCGACGTCGTCATGGACGCCGTTCGCCGATCCGGCGGCGTGCTGCTGCCGGTCGATTCCGAACACAACGCGATTTTTCAGGTTTTTGACTTTGAGCGCCCGCATCGCGTCGCCCGGCTTATCCTCACCGCGTCAGGCGGTCCGTTCCGGACCTGGTCGCATGCGGACATGGCCTCAGTCACGCCGGCGCAGGCGATCGCGCATCCGAACTGGTCGATGGGCGCGAAGATTTCCGTCGACTCGGCGACGATGATGAACAAGGGCCTTGAGTTGATCGAGGCTTCTCATATTTTTCCGATCCCGGCGGACAGGATCGACATCCTTGTCCATCCGCAATCCGTCATTCATTCGATGGTCGAATATGTCGACGCCTCGGTGCTCGCCCAGCTCGGCACGCCCGACATGCGAACGCCGATCGCGTCGACCTTCGCCTGGCCCGATCGGAGCCCCAGTCCCTCGGCGCGGCTCAATTTCGCGAGCCTCAAGCACCTGACGTTCGAGAACCCGGATCCTGTCCGCTTTCCCGCCTTGCGTCTTGCACGCGAAGCGGTCGAACGCGGCGGCGTCACGCCGGCGGTGCTGAACGCGGCCAATGAGGCGGCGGTCGCCGCCTTCCTCGCCGGCCGACTGAAATTCCTGGATATCGCGGCCGTCGCCGACCATGTTCTTGACGAAATTGGCCGGCGTAATGGCCCGCACCGGCTCACGAGCCTCGAAGAAGCGATGGCTGCCGACGCCGAAGCGCGCAGCTTGGCTGAAAGATCGATTGCGGCCCGCGCTGCGGCCTAGGATTCTGGGAGCGTTGAGACCTGTGAGACCCTGCGCATGAACTGGGCCTTGTTTGCACCGGAAAACCTCATTCTTCTTCCGGTTTTCATCCTGTCGTTCATCCTTCTCCTCGGCGTCATCGTGTTCGTGCACGAATTCGGGCACTTCGCGGCGGCGCGCCTGCTCGGCGTCCGGGTCGATGTGTTTTCGATCGGCATGGGCAAGGTGCTGGCGCGCTGGACGGACCGGCATGGCACGGAATGGCGCCTGTCCATGTTGCCCATCGGCGGATATGTGAAGTTTTTCGGGGATGCGAGCGCTGCCTCGAACCCCAGCGATGCAGTGACTGCCGACCAGGACGGCCCGGCGACGACGCAGTTTCCCCGCCCCGGCGCCGAGAAGGAAATTGCGCGCAGGCTGACGCCGGCGGAAAAGAAGGTCTGTTTCCATTTCAAGCCTCTATGGGCGCGGGCGCTGATCGTCGCCGCCGGACCGTTCGCGAATTTTGCGCTGGCGATCGCGATTTTCTGGGCGCTGATCCTGGCCTATGGCGACCTCGTGGTCGAACCGCGCATTGGCGCGGTGTCTCCCGGGTCCGCGGCGGAGGAAGCCGGGTTTCAGTCAGGCGACGTGATCATCGCCGCGGACGGACGCCGGATCGCCTCATTTGATGACCTGATGGTGGTGACGCGTCTGGGCTCGGGAGAGGAGATCGCCTTCACGGTCGAGCGCGACGGCCAGAACATGACCATTCGCGCCACGCCCCGCCGCCAGATTGTCGAGGATGCATTTGGCAACAAGTCGAAGGGTGGGCTTCTGGGGCTGACGCCGGAACGCGACGCCTACAAGGTCGTCAAGCGCACGCCGCTCGAAGCGCTCGGGATCGCCGCCCAGCGATGCTGGGGCGTGGTCACGTCGACCACCAAATTCCTGGCGCGCCTCGTCGCCGGCAAGGAAGACGCCGAGAATCTCGGGGGCCCGCTGAAGATGGCGCAATATGCCGGCCAGGCGATGACGTCAGGCTTCAACGGGGACGCTAACACGCTGGAATCGCGCAGCCTTTGGGAGAAACTCCGGATCAGCCTCGCGACCTTCATCAATCTCGCCGCGTTTGTGTCGGTATCTATCGGATTTCTCAATTTGTTTCCGATTCCCGTTCTGGACGGCGGCCACCTGATGTATTACGCCTACGAAGCCGCTGCCGGGAAACCCTTGGGGGCCAGGGCCCAGGCGATTGGCTTTCGGGTGGGACTCTTACTACTGGGATCGTTCATGTTGTTTGTGACGTGGAACGACATCACCAGTTTCTTCGCGATAAAGAGCTAAGGTCGGCGGCATGCGTATCATTCGGTCGGGGGCAGGCGCCGCGGGCGCAATCCTGTTGTCGCTTGTCGCCGCCTGGGGCGCCGCCGCTCAACCGGCGCCTTCAACGGGGGCCGCGTCTCCGGGGGGAGCGGCGATCGCCGCCGCCGAGGTCCAGCCTGCGCCCGTCATCCAGGCGATCCGGGTCAAGGGCAACCAGCGGATCGAGCCCGAGACGATCGCTTCCTATCTGGTCGTCAACGCCGGGGACCGCGCGGACCCGCAGCTTTTGGACCTCGGGCTGAAGACGCTTTTCAACACTGGCCTGTTCGCCGATGTCCGGCTGGAGATGCAGCCGGACAATTCGCTGCTGATCACGGTCGCCGAGAACCCGATCGTCAACCGGGTGATCCTGGAAGGCAACCGGCGGGTGAAGGCGGATAAAATCAACAAGGAAGTCAAGCTCGCCGCGCGCGCTGTCTTCACGCGCGCGAAGGCTCAGGCCGACGTGCAGCGGATCATCGAGGTCTATCGGCGGGGCGGCCGTTTTGCGGCGACCGTGACCCCGAAGATCGTGCCGCTCGAACAGAACCGGGTCGACGTCGTTTATGAGATCGACGAAGGCCCCAAGACCGGCGTCGCCAAGATCAACTTCGTCGGCAACAAGAACTTCACCAGCGGAGAGCTGCGCGGGGCGCTTCTCACCAAGGAGAGCCGCTGGTGGCGGTTCTTCTCCTCCAATAACAATTACGATCCCGACCGCCTTGAATACGAACGCGAATTGCTGAGGCAGTTTTACGCGAAGAACGGTTATGCGGATTTTCAGGTGCTGTCGGCGGTCGCCGAATTGACGCCCGACCGCAAAGACTTTTTCATCACCTTCACGGTCGAGGAAGGCGTCAAATACACGATCGGCGAGGTCAAGGTGAAGACGAGCCTCGCCAAGCTCGACGAGAACGCGCTCGAGAATTTCGTGCCGATCCAGCCCGGCGAAACCTATAACGGCGAACGGATCGAGAAGGCGACCGAGGCCATCACCTTCGCGACCGGGGCGAGCGGCTACGCCTTCGTCGATGTCCAGCCGAGGCTGGAACGGAACCGCGAAACCCAAACGATCGACATCATCTTTCAGGTCAATGAGGGACCGCGCGTTTATGTCGAGCGGATCAACGTCAAGGGCAATACGAGAACCCTCGACAAGGTCATTCGCCGCGAGATCCGCGTCGCGGAAGGCGATCCTTACAACAAGGTGCTGATCGACCGGTCGAGGTCGCGCGTCAAGGCGCTCGATTATTTCACCGAGGTTGAAATCACCGAGCGCCCCGGCACGGCGCCGGATCGCACCGAGCTTGATGTGACTGTCGAGGAGAAGGCGACGGGTTCATTCTCGGTCGGCGTTGGCGTTTCCTCGACGGAGAACTTCATCCTCGACTTCTCGATTGAAGAGCGGAACCTGATGGGCCGCGGCCAGTTCCTGCGCTTCAGGGTGCAGAGTTCATCGCGCACGCGCCTTGTCGATCTGCGTTTCACGCAGCCTTACTTCCTTGATCGCAATCTTGCAGCCGGCGTCTCGCTGACCAACCAGCGCACCAATTTCCGGGAGTCCGGCTTCATCCGCGATCGGTATGGTTTCGGCCTCAGCGCCGGTTTCCAGATCTCGGAATTCTGGCGGGGCAACCTTCAGTATCAGCTCGCCCGAGACAAAGTGAATTTCGATCGCAACAACTTCGCCTTCCAGACGGGCGGTCAGGTCGACGACGGGACCGACATCACCAGCCTCTTCGTGCCGGGCGCGACGGTTCCGACCCTCACGCCGCTTTACGTCACGCCGGATGGCACGACGACGACGACGCCGACCGGACAACGTTTGCGCGATGCGATGGGCGACGCGCAAAGCCAGTATATCGCCTTCACCTGCGATCTTCTCGTCCAGGCGTTTTCGCCGACCTGCGAGTCGCAAGGGACCTTCGTCTCCTCGATCCTCGGTTATTCGATCGGCATGGACAGCCGGGATGATCCTATCGATCCGAAACGCGGCATGCGTCTCAGCCTCGGGCAGTCCGTCGCCGGGCTCGGCGGCGACGTGAAGTACATCCGCACCGAAGCGTCGGGCGCGATTTACCGCCCGCTTTTCGGCGGTCTCGTCGGCAAATTCCAGCTTCGCGGCGGCTATACGGACGGCTTCGGCGGCGATCCGGTGAGGCTGCAGGATCGCTTCTATGAAGGCGCTGACAGTTTCCGCGGCTTTGAGGTCGCCGGCGTCGGTCCGCGCTATTTGCAGCCCGGCACTCAGGCTAATCCGGCCTCCGGCCGCTTCGGACAGGCCATCGGCGCGAAGATTTACGCCATCGGCACCGTGGAGGTGCGCCTGCCGCTGCCGCTGCCGAAGGAATACGGCATCCGCGCGTCCCTGTTCTCGGACTTCGGCACGGTGGGGCTCGTTGATGACAGCAGCAAATTCCTGAATTCCATCGCGTTCAACGACGACAATATGGACGGCAACCCGGATTTCGCCGTCGATATCGATCCGACGTTCGGGACGCTTTACGTCGAACCCGTTCAAGATGACCTGTCGCTGCGCGTTTCGGCCGGCGCTTCGGTGAGCTGGGATTCGCCTTTCGGACCGGTCCGCTTTGATTTCGCCAAAGTTCTGCGCAAGGAATTCTACGACCGGACGGAGGGATTCCGGTTCAGCGCAGGCACGTCGTTCTGATCCGCCATTCATGGCATAACTTCAGCGAGGAAAGAAAATGATGTCGAGATTCCTTGGGCTCGTGGGCGCTGCGGCCCTGGTTGGGGCTGGGGTGGGCGCTGGCGCGCTCTTGTCGGGCGCTGAAGCGCAATCAGCGGCCAAGCCGCCGGTCATCCTGATCGTCGACACCCAGATGCTCGTCGCCCAATCTGACGCCGGCAAGACGATCCCGACGCAGGCGACGACGATCAAGTCGGCGATTGAGAAAGAGCTTCAGGCCGAGGCCGACAAGCTCAAGAAGGACATCGAGAATTATCAGAAGGGCGCGTCGTTGATGTCCGACGAGGTGCGCAAGAAAACCGAGCAGGACCTTGCCGTCCGCCAGCAGGTCGCCTTGCCGCAGCAGGCCCAGATCATGGAGCAGGTCTTCGCCGGCGCGGTGCAAAACGCGCAAACCAAGATTCTTCAGGAATCGCAGCCGATCATGAAGGCGATCCTCGACCGGCGCGGGGCGACCGTTCTGCTTGATCGTCAAGCGGTGCTTTACGCTGCGCCGGAAACCGACATCACCCAGGAGGTGATGACCGAGCTGAACAAGAAGCTGAAGACGGTCGCCGTCCAGAAGGTCACGCTCGCCGACGTCAAGAAAAAGCTTCAGGAAGCCCAGGCCGCTCAGAACACGCCGGCGGAAAAACCGAAGAAGTAAATCCTCAGCATTGCCTGCAAGGACGGCCGGCCGCATCATGCGCCGGCCGTTTTCGTGTCCGGATGGGAGCTGCGATGCCTGACCCCCGCTTCTTCCTGACCTCGGCGCCGCTGTCGCTGTCTCAGGCTTTGCGTCTGGCCGGCGCCGAGACCTCGGCGACGCCGGACGGTGTCGTTACGTACGCCGCCGGGGCGGATGAGGAGGATTTGGCGGGCGCGGTCGTTTATGTCGACCGGCATGAGCGGGCGCCGGCGGCGCTGGCGCGCAACCCGGCGCTCCTCCTCGCTCCGACGCCCTCCTCGTCGGGCGTGGTTGGCGTCAAGGATCCCAGAGCAGCCTTTGCGGCGATCGCGCGGGCGCTTCATCGGGAGCGCACGTTCGCCGATGGCGGTCCGGCGCCGCAGCTTGGCGCCGGCGCCGAAATCCATCCGACGGCAGTCGTGGGTTCGGGCGTTCAAATTGGCGACGGCGTCCGTATCGGCCCCAACGCCGTCATCAATCCGGGCGTCGTCATCGGCGCTCAAACCGTGATCGGGCCAAACGCCTGCGTCGCCTGCGCGATCATCGGGGCGGAGGCGCTCTTGGGGCCCGGGGCCGTGATTGGCGCGCCGGGGTTCGGATTCGCGGCCGGCCCCGGCGGCGCGTTCCGGGTTCCCCAGCTCGGGCGGGTCATCGTCGGCGACCGGGTCGAGATCGGGGCCAACACGACGGTCGACCGCGGCGCCTTGGGCGACACCGTCATCGGCGCCGGGACAAAGATCGATAACCTGGTGCAGATTGGGCACAATGTGCGCATTGGGCGTGACTGCCTGATCGCTGCGCAGGTCGGCGTTGCCGGCTCGACGGTCGTCGGGGACAGGGTCATATTCGGCGGCAAGGCGGGGATTGCCGATCACCTGACAATCGGCGATGACGCCCGGATCGCCGCCGGGGCCGGCCTGATGCGCGACATCCCCCCCGGCGAAACTTGGGGAGGATCGCCGGCGCAGCCAATCCGGCTGTGGCTGAAGGAAACCGCCCTGCTCGCCCGGATGGTCCGGGGAGGAAGAAAGCCGAGCGACGGAAAGAAGAACTGATGCCGATCGAACCCGGGAAGACCGTCCTCGACATCGACGAGCTGATGCAGGTTCTTCCGCACCGCTATCCGATGCTGATGATCGACCGCCTCATCGACATCAAGCCGGGGGAAAGCGCCGTCGCGATCAAGAACGTGTCGATCAACGAACCCTATTTCGAAGGCCACTTTCCGCAGAAACCGGTGATGCCCGGCGTTTTGATGATCGAGGCCATGGCGCAGGCGGCTGCGGCTTTCACGTCTTATACGGAGAATCTGGAGACGGAGGGAAAGATCGTCCTCTTCATGGGCGTCGACAAGGCCCGCTTCAGGAAACCGGTGACGCCGGGCGATCAGGTTCTGATCGCCGTAAGGACGATCCAGCGGCGCCCGCCCGTTTGGCGCTTCGAAGGCGAGGCGACGGTCGGCGGCAAGCTCGTCGCCGAGGCGACCTTCGCCGCCATGCTGGCGACCATGGCCTGACGAGGCGCCATGCCGATCCATCCGACCGCGATCGTCGAGCGCGGGGCGCAGATCGCGCCGGACGCCGTCGTCGGCCCCTGGTGCCGCGTTTCGGCGTCCGCGACGATCGGCGCCGGGGCCGAGTTGAAATCAAACGTTGTCATTGATGGACGCACCGAGATTGGTCCGCGTACGGTCGTTTACCCGTTTGCCGTTCTAGGCGGGCCCCCGCAGCATCTCGGCTACAAGGGCGAAGATACGACGCTGAAAATCGGCGCCGACTGCGTCATCCGGGAGCATGCGACCGCGAACCTCGGCACGGCGCAGGGCAGGGGCGTCACCGTCATCGGCGACAAATGCTTCATGATGACGGGCGCGCACGTCGCCCATGACTGCGTCGTCGGATCGAATGTGATCTTTGCGAACAACGCGACCCTCGGCGGCCATGTCGTCGTCGGCGACCATGTGTTTCTCGGCGGCCTTTGCGCCATTCACCAGTTCACGCGCATCGGCGCCTTCGCCTTCATCGGCGGTTGCGCCGCCGTCACCGCTGACGTCATTCCTTACGGTTCGGCCGTCGGCAATCATGCCGAACTCGTCAGCCTGAACATCATCGGGATGAAACGGCGCGGGGTGTCGCGCGCCGCGATTCACGAATTGCGCGGCGCCTACAAGGCCCTTTTCGAAAATGTGGGGACCTTCGAGGAGCGTGTTGAACGGGTCGCTCAGCGCTTTGCGGCGTGCGAGGAAGTCATGCGCGTCATCAGCTTCATTCGGGAAGACACGCGGCGCCCCTTGATGGCGCCGCCGCGGCGGTCATGGCGCGCTGGCGAAAACTTGGAATAATCGCCGGCGCCGGCGTTTTGCCCCGCCTGCTCGCCGAAGCGGCGGCCGACGCGTTCGTCGTCCGGCTCGCCGGCGTCGCGGATGACGCCTTCGAGGCGCATTCCTCCGTCGAGTGCGGCATGGCCGAGGCCGGCAGGATTCTCCGGGTGCTGAAAGAATCCGGCTGCGACGCGGTCACGCTCGCCGGGGTCGTTCGTCGTCCGGATTTCTCAAAGTTGATGCCGGATTGGCGCGGAGCGGTCCTCATGCCGAAGGTGATCGCGGCGGCCGCGAAGGGCGATGGCGCGCTGCTCGACGTCTTGATCGAGACGCTCGAAACCGAGGGATTCGTCGTCGTCGGCGCCGAGGAGGTTCTCTCCTCGCTCTCGGCGCCGGCAGGACCGCTTGGAAGCTTTTCCCCGGGGCCGCGCCATTGGGCCGACATCAGGAAGGCGGCGGCCGTCATTGCGGCGCTCGGCCCCTTCGACGTCGGACAGGCCGCGGTCGTCGCCTCGGGCTTCACCCTCGCGATCGAGGCCGCCGAGGGGACTGACGGCGTGCTGGCGCGGTGCGCGTCCCTGCCGCCGTCGGCTCGCGGCGGCGAGGGGCGAAACGGCGTGCTCGTCAAGCGGCCGAAGCCCGGTCAGGAGCGGCGCGTCGATCTGCCCACGGTCGGCGTCCGAACCCTCGCCGGCGTCCATGCGGCGGGGCTCGCCGGCGTCGCGGTCGAAGCAGGCGCGGCGCTGGTGATCGACATCGACGCGGTGCGGCGCGAGGCTGACCGGCTCGGCCTCTTTTTCTACGGCTTCACGCCTGCGGAATTGCAATGAGCCGCCCGCTGAAGATTCTCCTCGCAGCGGTCGAACCGTCTGGCGATGCGATCGGCGCGAGCCTGATGGAGGCGATCACAGCGCGGGCGCCGGCGTCGACCTTCATCGGCTGCGGCGGCCCCGAGATGGCGCGCGCAGGGCTTTCCAGCCTCTTTGACATCGCGCCGCTGTCGGTGATCGGCCTCGGCGACGTTCTGCGCGCGGCGCCGGCGGCCTTCAGGCGCGCCGACCTCCTTGCTGACGCCTTGGTTCGTGAAAAGCCTGATGTCGCCGTTCTAATCGACGGATGGGCCTTCGCCCGCCTCGTCGCGGGGCGGGTGAAGACGCTCTCGCCGCAGACGATGCTGGTGAAGCTCGTGGCGCCGCAGGTGTGGGCGTCGCGACCTCATCGTGTGAAGTTCGTGAAGTCGCATTTCGACGCCGTGCTATGCCTGTTGCCGTTTGAGCCGGCTTATTTCACGCGCGCCGGCGTTCCGGCCGAGTTTATCGGCAATCCGAACTTTCAGGCGTCTTGGCGTAAACGTGGCGACGGACCTGCCTTTCGCGCGCGCCATCGGCTTGGAGAAGCGCCGCTGCTCGCCGTCATGCTGGGAAGCCGGCGGACGGAAGTGCGGCGGCTGGCGAAGCCCTTCGCCGAGGCGGCATCGCTGCTTTCGGACCGGATTCCGGGGCTCCGGATCGTTTCCGCCGCAGCGCCGAGCGTCGACCGCCTCGCGCGTCAGAAGCTGTCTTCCTTCGCCGGCGATCCGATCATCGTCGGCGCTGATGAAAAGAACGATGCGATGGCGGCGGCGAACGTCGCGCTAACGGCGTCCGGCACCGCCTCGACGGAACTTGCGATCAACCGGACGCCGATGGTCGTCGGCTACCGGCTCGACCCGATCACGGCGCTCTGGGCGCGTGCGGTGCTGAGAACGCCTTATGTGTCGATCATCAATGTCGCGGGCGGACGGTTCGTCATTCCGGAGCTGCTCCAGGAGGAGTGCAATGGGCCCAATCTGGCGGGCGCGCTGCTGCCGCTCTTCACCGATCCCGAGACCTATATAGAGCAGGCGTCGGCCTTCGACACGATTCTGAAATCGCTCGCGGTGGACGGGCCTCCGGCTGCGGCGCTCGCGGCCGAGAAAATCCTGGCGTGGGCTGAAATGGGCAAGGAGCGCCTCAGGGCTTCGTATCGCCTTCCTGCCAGCGCCCCTGCTTCTTGAGCGCGTCGGCGACTTCCTTCGGCATGTAGTTCTCGTCGTGCTTGGCCAGCACTTCGCTGGCGACGACCGCGCCTGCGGCGTCAAGACGGCCCTGAACGACGACGCCTTGGCCCTCGCGGAACAGGTCCGGCAGGACCCCCTTGTAGGTCACAGCCGTCGAGGCGGTCTCGTCGCTGATCAAGAACGTAACGGTCGCGTCGCTTCCGTCGGCGAACTTCACGCTTCCGGGGGCGACGAGACCGCCGAGCCGAAGGAGGCCGGTCGGGGGCGCCGCGAGAGCGGCGAGATCTGACGGGGTGTAGAAATAGGCGACGCTGCCCTTGAGCGCCGTGAGCACCAGAAGCGCTGCGAGCGACGCGACGCCGAGCAACACGCTGATGAGGAAGATGCGCCGGCTGCGCTTGGTCATGTGACGCTCACTTGCGAAGGCGCGCGCGACGCGGCTTCAAGGCGCGCGATGCGGCGCTCGGCGAGTTCGGCCCGCATCGACATGAAAAGAAGCGTCGTGAACACCAGCGCATAGGCGAAGCCCATCAGCAGGAGCGGGGTCAACATCGAGGCATGGATGGTCGGGCCGTCCGCCCGGATGACGCTCGCCGGTTGATGAAGGCTGTTCCACCAATCGACGGAGAATTTGATGATCGGCACGTTGATGAACCCGACGATGCAGGCAAGCGCCGCGATGCGGGCGGCGCGGGTCTTGTCCTCGATCGCGGACCACAGCGCCATATAGCCGCTATACATGAAAAACAGCACCAGCACCGATGTGAGCCGCGCGTCCCAGGCCCACCATGTCCCCCACATCGGCTTGCCCCAGAGCGATCCGGTGATGAGCGCAAGCAGCGTGAAAGCCGCCCCGATCGGCGCCGTCGACTTCGCCGCCACGTCCGCCAGCGGGTGCTTCCAGATGAATCCGACGACCGATGAAAGAGCCATCGCCGAATAGCACATCAACGCCATCCACGCCGCCGGAACGTGGACATACATGATGCGCACGCTCTCGCCCTGCTGGTAATCGGCCGGCGAATTGAACAAAGCGAAGTAAAGCCCGAGACCAATCAGCAAGAGCGCGCCCGCCGCGGACCATGGGGTCGCAGCGCGGGCGAAGCGGTCGAACCGGTCGGGGTTGGCGAGATCGTACATGCGTCAGTCGGTGTTAAACCGGATCGCCGCCGCCGCGGCAAGGGGCGCAAGGACGCAGGCGAAAAGGCTGATCGCCGCAAGAATCATCGAGATGGCGCCGTAGCGCGGGTCGCCCTCCGCGCCGGCCTCGGTCGCGCTAACGCCGAAAATGACCGCGGGCGTCAGCAGGGGCGCCGTCAGCACTGTCATCAGCACCGAGGCCCGCTTCAGGGCGAGCGTCAGCGCCGAGGCGAGCGCCCCGAGCAGGGAAAGCGCCGGGGTTCCCAAAAGGAGCGACAGCATCAGGGGGCCGTAGGCGTCGCCGGGCAGGTTGAGCAGCAGGGCGAGGACGGGCGCTGCGAGGATGAGCGGCAGCAATGTGGAAAGCCAGTGTGCAAGGGCCTTGGCCGCGACGGCGGCGGCGAGCGGATCGACGGTCTCCCTGATCGCGTCGAGCGAGCCGTCTTCATGATCGTCCTGGAACAGCCGGTCGAAGGACAGCATCGCCGCGAGCGTCGCCCCGGTCCACAAGGCGGGCGTCGCCATCGCGGTCAGCTGCTCCCTGTCCGGACCCGCAGCCAGAGCGAAAATCACGATCGTCAGGGCAAAGAACATCACCGCCTGCACGGCGCCGCCGCCGGCCCGAAAGGCGAGCCTTGCATCGCGGGCGATGATGGCGCCGAGCGCGCTCAAGCCGCCTCCGACAGGGTGATGACGCGCGCGCGGCTGAGGCCGAGCGGCTCATGGGCGGCGATGATCACGGCGCCGCCGGCGGCCGCATGGCCGATGAAAAGCGAGAGGGCCCGGTCGACGCTGGCGGCGTCCATGCCCGCGGTCGGTTCGTCGAGCAGCCAGATCGGGCGGCCGGATATCAACGGCCTGCAAAGCGCGACGCGGCGCCGTTGGCCTTGCGACAGCGTCGAGGCCCGCTGCGCCCGGAAGCCGCTGATCGCCAGGGCGTCCGCCGCGTGCGCGCAGCGCGCGTCATCGGCGCCATAGAGATCGCGCCAGAAAAGGAGATGCTCCTCGGCCGTGAGCGCGCCCTTGATCGCGTCGGCATGGCCGACGAGCGTCGTCGCCTCGCGAAGATCGCCGCCGGCGCCGGCAAGAGCGATCGTCCCGTGGTCAGGCTTTAACCGGCCGGCGAGCACGCGGAGCAAGGTTGACTTTCCCGCGCCGTTCGGTCCGCGCAGAAGGAAGATCTCGCCCGGCCCGATCGACAGCGAAGCGCCGGCGAACGCCAGCCTGCCGCCGCGCCGCGCGGCTATTCGGTCCGCTTCGAGGCGGAAGGGCGGATAGCCGGCGTCACCCATCGCGTTTTTCAAGCGCGGCGAGACGCTTTCTCGCGCGCCTTGCCCGAAAATGAATAAAAGCGGCGAGGCCGATGAGCGTAACGCCGGAAATGACATAGGCCGGCCAGACGAAAGCCCCATATCCGCCCATGGAAACCAGGTCCGCCATGCTGCGCCTTCGCTGGCCGCGCGCTCCGGGCGCGCCGGCCCAGGAAAGACCACAGGTCGGCGCGCTCGGAAAGGGGCCGGGATGGGGCGTTTGGACCTATCGCGCCAACGGCCGATCCTTTCTAAAATCCCGGCTATGACAGCCGAAATCGGCCAGATTTTCCTCGTCCTGGCGCTTCTTGCCGCGCTCTATCAGGGGATCTTTCCGCTGGCCGGGGCGGCGGCGGGCGACAATGCGCTGATGCAAACGGGGCGGACCGCCGCCCTCGTCCAGCTCCTTCTGCTCGCGGCGGCCTTCGCGGCGCTGACCGTGGCGCATGCGGCCTCGGATTTCTCGGTCCGGAATGTTTTTGAGAATTCGCACACGACAAAGCCCTTCATTTACAAGCTGACCGGCGTCTGGGGAAACCACGAAGGCTCGATGCTGCTCTGGGCGCTGATCCTTGCCGGCTATGGCGGGGCCCTTGCAGCTTTCGGCCGCGCGGGCGCGCTCACCACGCGGGCGCTCTCGATACAGGGCCTGATCGCCGCGGCGTTTCTCGGATTCATCCTTTTCACCTCCAATCCGTTCGCGCGGATTTTTCCGGCGCCCGCCGACGGTCAGGATCTCAACCCGCTGCTTCAGGATCCAGGCCTCATCCTTCATCCGCCCTTCCTCTACCTTGGCTATGTCGGCTTCTCGATCGCGTTCGCCTTCGCCGTCGCCGGATTGATCGGCGGACGGATCGATGAAGCCTGGGCGCGCGCTGCAAGGCCCTGGGCGCTCGCCGCGTGGACCTTCCTGACCATCGGCATCGCGCTCGGAAGCTGGTGGGCTTATTACGAGCTCGGCTGGGGCGGCTTCTGGGCGTGGGATCCGGTTGAAAACGCGTCCTTCATGCCGTGGCTCGCGGGGACGGCGCTCGTCCACTCCCTACGGGTTCTCGAGGTGCGCGGCGCGTTCAAGGCGTGGACCGTGCTGCTCGCGATCCTCGCCTTCTCTCTGAGCCTCGTTGGGACGTTTCTGGTTCGGTCGGGCGTCCTTACCTCCGTCCACGCCTTCGCGACCGACCCGTCGCGGGGGCTGTTCATCCTTCTGATCCTCGCTCTGTTCATCGGCGCCGCCTTGCTGCTGTTCGCGCTGCGCGGACCGGCGCTGTCGTCTGAGGCGACGTTCGGCGCGGTCAGCCGCGAGGGGGGGCTTCTCGTCAATAACGTCATCATGGTCGCAGCGACGGCGACCGTGTTCATCGGCACCTTCTATCCGCTCTTCATCGACGTTCTGTCCGGCGAGAAGCTTTCGGTGGGCGCGCCTTATTTCAATATCGTCTTCCTGCCCTTCATGGCCTTTGCGCTTTTCATCATCGCGCCGGCCTCGGCGCTCGCCTGGAAGCGCGGCTCGATCAGCGACGCCGTGAAGCGCGTCGGCCCAGCCGCGCTCGCCGGCCTCGGCGCCGTCGTCATCGCCCTTTGGCTCGCATCGCCGCGCAATGTGGCGGCGGCGCTGGGCGCCGGCCTTGCGGCATGGGCGGGCGCAGGGACCCTCGTCGAGTTCTCAAAGCGCATCCGCCTGCGCGAGAAAAACGCGCTGGCGCGCGCCGCCGCTCTGCCGAAGAGCTATGTCGCGATGACGCTCGCCCATCTTGGCTTTGCTGTCGTCGCCATCGGCGTTCTCGGCGCGGGCGTCTGGAAAAGCGAAACGATCGCCTATGCGCGCGAGGGCGACGTCGTCAGCGTCGGCGGGTTTGCGGCGCGGCTTGACTCGGTCCGGCGGATTGAAGGCCCGAACTATGTCGCCGACCGCGCGGTTTTCTCGGTTTCGAGGAGCGGCGCGGAGATGCCCGCGATGACGGCGGAGCGGCGCTTTTATCCCGTTCGCGGCATGCAGACGACGGAAGCGGCCATTGCGACCGATCTCGCCGGCGACCTCTATCTCACCGTCGGCGAATTCAACCCTGAGCGCGGCTGGGTCGTACGCGCCTGGCGTCACCCGCTGACGGTCTGGATGTGGATCGGCGCGGGGTTGATCGCGCTGGGCGGTCTTTCCGGGTTGGGCATGTTCGAGCGGCGGCGCTTGCCGACGCCGGTTCCGGCGGCGGAAGCGGCGCCGGCATGACGCGGCTTGCCTTCGTTCTTCCCGTCGCGGCTTTCGCGGCGCTGCTGGTCTGGTTTGCAGCAGGCCTTGAGCGCGACCCGGGCTATCTCCCGTCGATGCTGATCGACCGTCCGGCGCCCGACTTCGACCTGCCGCCGATCGCCGGCCGCGAGCGGGGCTTCTCGACGGAAGATTTGAAGGGACGGGTGTCGATGGTGAACATCTTCGGCTCCTGGTGCGCCACTTGCGCGATCGAGCATCCGGTTCTGATGGAAATGGCGCGCGAAGGCGTCGCGCCGATTTACGGGTTGAACTGGAAGGACTAGCCAGGCGCCGGCGCCGCCTGGCGCGCCGCGCGCGGCGATCCTTATGCGGCGATCGGCGATGACGCCGACGGCCGCGTCGCGATCGACTTCGGCGTCACCGGCGCGCCGGAGACCTTCATCGTCGATGCGACGGGCCGCGTGCGCCACAAGCATGTCGGCGAAATCACGCGTGACGACTGGCGGCGCGTCCTGAAGCCGATGATCGAGGATCTCAAGAAAAATGCGCAGCCTGCTGATTAGCGCCCTCCTGCTCGCGGCGAGCGCGGCCGCCGCCATCGAGCCGGACGAGGTTCTCCCCGACCCCGCGCTCGAGGCGCGCGCCAGAGAGCTCAGCCGCGAGATTCGCTGCGTCGTCTGCCAGAGCGAGAGCATCGACGACTCAAACGCGCCCCTGGCGCGCGATCTGCGGATCCTCATTCGTGAGCGGATCAGCGCCGGCGACAGCGACAGCGAAGTCAGGGCTTTTCTGGTCGAGCGATATGGCGATTTCGTGCTGCTGAAGCCGCGGATGCGCGGGAACACGCTTTTGCTTTGGTTCGCGCCCATCGGGGCGGCGCTGACGGCGGCGGGCGCCGCCGTTCTGTTCCTGCGCGGTAAGCGCAACGAGGGCCGCGCAGCGCCCCTCACGGCGGAAGAGCAGGCCGCGCTCGCAGCGCTCGACGAATGAGCATGACGATATTTCTGATTGCGGCGTCAGCAATCGCCGTTGCAGCGCTCGCCGCCATCGGCGCGCCGATGTTCCGCGCCGGCGCCGCCGATCCCCGACGCGATGAGACCGCCGCGATCCTGCGTGAACGCCTGGCCGGCATTGCGCGTGACCGCGAGGCCGGACTGATCGACGCCGAGGCGGCCGCCGACGCCGAGACCGAGGCGAAGCGTCAGGCGCTGGCGGCGGCCGCTCATGCGCCGGCGTCCCACCGATCTGCGCGCGTCTTGCGATTTGGCGCGCTTGCATTTCTAGGCGCGGCGCCGCTGGCGGCGGCGATGCTTTATCTCGCAATCGGCGCCCCGGCGCTCATCAATCCGCCGCCGGCTGGGGCGGCCCCGTCCGCCGAGGCGATCGCCGCGATGCCTGAAGACGAGCGCCGGGCGATGATCGAAGCGATGGTGGCGGGCCTTTCGGCGCGTCTTGAGGCTGAACCCGGCGATGCTGACGGGTGGCGCATGCTCGCCCGGTCGCAGATGGTTCTCGGCCGCCCTGCCGACAGCGCGGCGAGCTATCGAAAATTGCTGGCGCTGGTGGAGGGCGATCTCGACGACTGGCGCAATTTTGCGACGGCGCTGGCGGCCGCCTCGCCTGATGATCAGTTCCCAGCCGCGCCTGAATTTCTCAGGGCGCTCGGCGAGATCGAGAAGAGGGCGCCGGACGACTTGATGGCCCTCTTTTACCGCGGCGGGGCTGCGCGCGAGGCCGGCGATCCCGCCGGCGCCGCCGCGCTGTGGCGGCGCCTGCTGGCGGCGATGCCGGCGGATGCGCCTGTGCGCGGAACCTTGGAAAGCCTGATCGCCGAGGCCGACGCCGCAGCCCTCTCGCAAGCTGTCCCGAAGTGATACGCTCCGGCGGGCGCAAGGCTTGCTCCGCTATCGGCGGACCGGGCCATTCCGAAGGTGCATCATGAGGGTCATTTCTGCGTTTCTGGCGGCGTTCGCGGCGCTCGCCGCCGATCCGGCGCTCGCGGCGCGCTACAAGGCGGCGAAAGTCTCGTTTCAGGACATAACGGGCGACGTGACCGTGACGACGACGGGCGGCGAGGACGTCGATCTCAAGATCACGCAAGGAAAAGTCTACCGCCCGATCTCCGTGAGGATGGAGGGTGATACCCTCATCATCGCCGGCGAGCCGCAGGCGGATGCAGATTTCCGCGATTGCTGCAATGATCGCATTCGCCGCTCTGAAAGCCTTGTTCGCAACCGCGCGACCGCCGCGCCGGCGCCGAGCCCGGAGTCGATCTTCGCCGATTATCCCGTCATTGAAATCTCGATGCCGCGCAAGAACGACCTCTTTTTCGAGGACGCGCGCATCCGCCTGAAACTGGGGGCGCTCGACGGCCGGCTCATGCTCGACGCCTGCTATGTTTACGGCGAAACGGAAACCCTCGGGTCCGCCACGATCGGCGTCATCGCCGGCAGCCGTCTCGCCCTCGGGGACGTTAAATCGATGCTGGAACTCGATGTTTCCGGCGACGCGGAAGTCTTTGGCGCCGCCGCCGCCATGGCTGACATCGACATCGCGGGCCCCGGCGGCGTCACGCTCGGCGCCATCGACGGCATGGTCGACATTTCGATCGCCGGCTCCGGCGTGGCGCGCACGGGCCGCGTCGACGGGCCGATGACCGTCAGGATCGCGGGCTCCGGCGTCGCCATCGCGCAGGGCGGACGCGCGAACAAGTTCACGGCGACGATCGACGGCTCCGGCGAAGTCGTCGTCGAGGGCACCGCCGTCAATCCGGAACTGCGCCTTTACGGCTCGCCGATCGTCCGCCTTGGCGCGGTCGAGGGCCGCCTCAACCGCCATGGCGGGGGCGATGTCTATGTCGGCGGCAAACTGCTCGAGCGGCGGTGATCGAATAGCGGCCGGGGCGGCCTTTCACCGGCCTCAGGGCAGGGCTCCCGGCGATCGGGCTGGCGCTTTCGGGGAAGAGTCGGCGTTGAGCAACACCATGCTTGTGGGCCCCGTCGGCTGGCGAAGGAATTTCGCAATAAGGGGCCCTGATGGTGACCAGCGTCACAGCAAGGAGGCGATGAGCAACCGAGAGTCATGTCTGTTCCCAAGTCAGGAGTGGGCATATGGGCAAGATGAGCGCCGAGCTGTTCGCAGAACTTGCATCGATCGCGCATGTCCGGTCGACTCCCGGAAAGCCGGATAACGAACGAAGCAACGCGCCGGGATTCACCGAAGGCGACATTCGTCAACTGGAGGGGTTCAAAGACGCCGTCTTCCAGGTTCTGATGCTGAGAGCGCGAAATCACTTGATATTGACGAAGCAAGAACGCGATCCGCCCGTTTCAGAGTCCGAACTCATTGCGCTGACCGGCATCGAGATGGCTCTCGTCAACGCGTCAATTCACAAGGGCGGCGCATTTAATGCCGGCGGCGTCAAGTTCATGATCATTCCGCCGCGCCCCGCCGCAGGCCTGCTCGACACTGCGGACATCGACCAGATACTGGCGCGTTTCGGCAAGGACATCGTTCTCGCCTGCAAGCAAAACCAGTTCTCAGTCAGCTTGAACGAATAGCCGCGAACATCGGATTGAGGCGATTTCCGCCCGGGTTTTCGGGCCGACGGTCGACTCGATGGATCTTAGCGCGGCTGCTTCGCCGAGATAATCGCAGGCGCGATCGGCATCGCCCTTGCTGCTTGCCGCCTTCGCCATTCCTATGAGATTGAGGAACCGCCCGTCCAGAATGCCCTTTGACGTCGCAATTAGAACGCCTTCCCGGAAATGCGTTTCCGCCAGGCTGATATCGCCCATGGCGAGATAGGCGTCTCCGAGAAAATATGACGCGTCGACGACGCCGGTGGCGCTTTGAAGTGTGCGTTCCAGAGAAAGCTGGTTGTTGAAATAGTGGACGGCGGTTTTGAAGCGGCCGTCGGCGGCTTCGATCTGGCCCATTATGTTGAGGGCGCGAGCGAGTTCGCTGTTGAGGCCCAACGCCCGTTGGGTCGCCATTGCCGCGATCAGTTGGGCTTTCGCTTCATCGCGGCGCCCTAATGAGAAAAAGGCGAGCCCGAGCAGCGTCCGCGCTCGCGCATTCGTTGAAGAGTGGCGAGGATCGTCGCCGGGAAGGATGGCGGACGACAGTTTCGATACGGCGTCTTCCAACTTGTAGGCATGAAGGTCGAGCGCTGCGAAATCAATCGCCAACTCTGCTGCTGATCGCCGGTCTGGAGCGCCGATCGCCTCGGCCGTCTGGAATCGCGCGCGCGCGCTCCCAAGCTTGTCCTGTTGGACGTAAGCGCGGCCAAGACGGACATTGGCGTCGAAGTCATTCGGGCTGATGCGAACGATTTCCTCATAGGCGGCGATCGATCGGCTCGGGTCCCGCTCCGAAGACAACGCGCCGATCTGATGCAGGGTCTCCATTCTGGCTTGATCGCTGAGATTGGCGGACCTCAGGGTCCGCTCAAGAAAATCGAGGCTCCGGTCGATGTCGCCGCTTTGAACCAGAGCCGAAATCGCCTGATCGGCGCTGATGTTTGACGAAGCGAGGTCGCCGAGGACGCGCAACAGGTAACGATCGTCGAGATCAGGCGTTCGGACGCGCCCGGCGCCGCCAAGAGCGAGGGGCTGGCCGGCGTCATCCGCCTTCTCGAGAGAGGCCGCGCCGATGGCCGGCGTCGACCTTTGAAGCGGTTTTGCATCGACCAGCACAGCGAACAAATTGGTGCTCGCCACGAGCGCGAGCGCAATGCCGGCGGCGCCCGCCCATCCAAGCCTTTCGCGCAACCGCTTAAGCCGCCGGAACGCCAGGCCGCGCGGCAACGACACGGCGGCCCGCGAAAGATCGAAGGCCATGACGGGTTCTTCGATGTTTCGAAGCGTCAGGGGACCGCGCCGCTCAAATCTTGCGCCGATGTCTTCGCGGATGAGGTTCACCGTGCTCTGGGAGGCGAGGACCCCGTTGGGGTCCGCCGATGATTGCAGACGCGCGGCGATGTTGACGCCGTGTCCGAGGAGATCGCCGTTCGGCTGCTCGACGACATCGCCCGAATGAACCCCGGCGCGCACTTTCGCGCCGGCGCCTGATGGCGAGATCGCATCGCGCGCCTTAATGTCGGCGACGAAATCGAGAGCGGCGAGCACGCCGTCCGCGGCGCTTGGAAACTCGGCGAGAAAGCCGTCGCCGGCGGCGTGAAAAACCCGTCCGCGGCGGCGCACCGCGGCTTGTTCGAACGCGGCGCGCACAAGATGAACGGTCCTGATCGCCGCGCTTTCGTTGACTTCCGCCAGCCGGGAATAGCCGCAGATATCAGCGGCGACGACCGTCGTCAGCCGGCGACTCAGCTCTGTCGAACTCCCACCCAAGGCGGTTCCCGCCACGATGGTCTCCCCCGCATGCTGGTGGGACCCTACAGCTTGGAACGGGCCGGTTGAAGGGGGACTCAACCAGCGAGGCATCGCTTGCAGAGAAGCAAACGATTTCGGCGCTGTTACTGATGTTACAGTATCGCAGCGACTATCGAGGGCAGTCTGTCGTCGAATGAGATCGGCGACCAGAGCAAAGCAGTCGATGCGCCTCTCGCCCAAAGCTGAGCTTCGGTGCGCCGCTGCGTTCGGGGCTGTCGCGACCTTGTGCGTAGACGCCCTCGTGAACGGCGCCTCGTCCGGGGCCGGCAAGCTTGGCGCCATCTTCTCGATGATTGAGGTTCCGCCAATCTGGGCGTGGCCGGTTTTGGCGGTCGCCGGCACGGCAAGCGTGGCGATCATGCGCCCGTTGACGCCCCGCGGCGCGTTTGTGGCGGCCGTTGGCGCGACCGCTCTTTTGAGCCTGTTGGCGCCGCCGGTTTCAGTCGAAGGTCTGGCCTGAAAACCGCTGCAGGCTGCGGCGGTTGATCACATCAATCCGGCCGCGCCCCAGGCGGATCGCGCCGGCGGCCTGCATCGCCTGAAGGTGACCGTTCACTTTTTCCCGGGAGGCGGCGATCCGCGCGGCGAGCTCGGTCTGAGTGATCTGAAGCGACGGCCTGTCGCCGTCCTGGCCGGCGGCGAGCGCATCAAGCAAGCCGGCGACGCGGTTTCGCAGCGAGTGAAAGGTAAGGCCGGTGATCTGGGCGTTTGTCCGGCGAAGTTTGCCTGCGAGCTCGGAGGCGATCGCCAGCGCGAATTCAGGATGGCTGCGAATAAGCGCGAGGAACGCGCTGGCCTTGATGCTCAGCAGAGTGGTTGGCGCTGTCGCACGGGCGCCGACCGAACGGGGCTGGCCATCGAGGGCGCCGAGCTCGCCGAATACGCCGCCGGCGCCCACCGCCGCGACGCAAACGCTCTTCCCGTCGGCTCCGTCGATCTCCATGGCGACTTCGCCGCCCAGCACCAGATAAACCGCGCTCGCCGGATCCCCGGCGGCGAAAAGGATCTCATCCTTGGCCAGGATGACCCGCGGCGAGGCGGCAAGGTCGGCCCGGGCGCTCGATGGCAGGGAGCTGAAGAGCGCGGCGCTCACCAGCAATCGCTCGGCGACGTCGACATCCTTGGTCATCGCGCTCCCTGGGGAATTCCTGACGGGCAATCATAGGATTCCTTTGGGGCCCGCCCCGTAACCAAAGTTACGCAAGGGACCGCGCGCCGGACAATGGCTCCCCTTTGTGCGTACGTATCGAACGCAATGCCGGGCGCCGAGCGCTGAATTCCGGGCGATTTTGTTGGAGATGAGTGGGCTATAAGCTGCCGTTTGTGCTCCCTCGCCGTTAGCCTTTCCTGACTGGGCTTGGTTGGCAGAGTTAGAAAAAGCGGAAAGCGGTAATATTCCCGAACGGGAACAATTCTCCATTCTTGGTCGCGTCAACCAATTAAGTTCCCTTTCGGGAATAATTTCGTTGATTTCCTATTCTGTAGGCCATATATTCCCGTTCGGGATTATCTTATGACACCTCAGGAAATCGGCTCGAAGATACGCGAACTCCGCAAGCGCCAGGGCTTGCGTCAGGACCAGCTCGCCGGCGCCGCCGGCGTCGGCCTGCGGTTCCTCATCGAATTGGAGGCCGGCAAAGAGACCGCGCAACTCGGCAAGACGCTGGCGGTTTTGAACGCTCTCGGCTGCAGGATCGCGCTTTTCAGTCCTGACGAGGACGGCAGATGACGAAAACCCTCAATGTCTGGTGGGCCGGTGAAATCGTCGGAGCCCTTGCCATCGACCGCTATGGCGAAATGAGTTTCGCCTACGCAGCGGATTGGATCGCCGACGCCGGCAAGCCAGCTTTGTCTCTTTCGCTTCCTAAACGACCAGAATCTTTTGGCCG
>JBKBLR010000023.1:0-45236 GCA_046296195.1 Parvularculaceae bacterium
GCGCCGGCCGGGCGGGCCAAACTGTCAGGTGATTACGATCTCAGGACACAAAGCATTCCCCTCACACCCTCCGAAACACCACCACCGCATTCAGCCCGCCGAACGCGAACGAGTTCGACACGGCGAGATCGACGCGCCGCGCGCGCGCTTCGTTGGGGCAATAGTCAAGGTCGCAGGCGGGGTCGGGCTCCTCGTAATTGATGGTCGGGGGGATGACGCCTTCTTCCAGCGCCTTCACCGCCGCGATCGCCTCGATGGCGCCGGCGGCGCCGAGGAGATGCCCATGCATCGACTTCGTGGAGGAGACGACGAGCGCGTCGGCGTCGGCGCCGAAGACTTCGCGGATCGCCTTTGTCTCGGTGGGGTCGTTCAAGAGCGTGCCGGTGCCATGCGCGTTGATATAAACATGCGCCGGATCGACGCCCGAAAGCCCTGCCAGCGCCGTTTTCATCGCGCCCGCCGCGCCCTCGACCGCGGGGTTGATCATGTCCTTGCCGTCGGCGTTCATGCCGAAGCCGGCGAGCTCGGCGTAGATTTTGGCGTCGCGTTTCTTCGCGGCCTCCATTTCTTCCAGCACCAGAACGCCCGCGCCTTCGCCGATGACGAGGCCTTTGCGGTTTTTCGAGAACGGGCGGCAGAGCTCATCCGATATGATGTGCATCGCCTTCCACGTCTCCATCGCGCCATAGGTCAATAGCGCCTCCGACGCGCCGGCGAGCGCGGCGTCCGCCGCGCCGAAGCGGATCAGGTCGGCGGCGACCCCGATCGAATGGGCGCCCGACGCGCAGGCCGAGGAAATCGCGAAAGCAGGGCCCTTGAGGCCGAAGCGGATGGAGAGATGGCTCGCCGGCGCGTTCGGGATGATCTTGAGGATCGAGAGGGGGTGCGGCTTTCGCCCGTGCTTCAGCATGGCGAGATAAGCGGTGTCGAAGGTCGTCTGCCCGCCGATGCCGGTGCCGATGATCGCCGCCGTGCGCGCGCCCAAACCGCTTGCGAAGTCGACGCCGCTGTCTTTAACCGCCTCGTCCGCCGCCGCGACGGCGAGCTGGGTGAAGCGGTCGGCGCGCGTCATCTCACGGCCAAGCCCTTCAATACGCGCCTCGAACCCGTCGATCGGCGCGATGGGGAGCGTGATCGAATAATCATCGCCCGCCGTCAGCGTGCGACGCGAGATGCCGCAATGGCCCCGCTTCGCATTCGCCCAGAACTCAGGGACGTCGGCGCCCGTGGCGCAAACGCCGCCAAGACCGGTGACGACGACGCGCCTCGCCATCTACGCCTTCCCGGCGAGCTGTTTCACGACGTCGATCAGCTCGCCGACCGTCTTCTTGCCTTCGAGCGGATTTTCGTTGGCGTTGAAGGGCACTTCGAGGCCGAGCTTCTCCTCGATCTCATAAATGATCTCGACGACCGCAAAACTGTCGATTCCGAGATCGGTGATAAGGGTGTCGCGCGTCGGCGGGGCGGTGAGGCCGACCGCGTGGTCCTTGATGATGTCGAGTATCCCCTGGTCGAGGTCGGCCATGGCTTCCTCCCGCTGCGCCGTTCCTTCCTTAATCGCGGAAGTTCTTGAACTGCAAGGGCTGCTCGTTCTTGAGGGCTCGCACAAAGGCGATCACCTCCTGAAGGTCGTCGCGCTTTTTCCCCGTGACCCGCAATTCCTCGCCCTGGATGGCGATCTGGACCTTGAATTTCGCGTCCTTGACCGCCTTCACAATCGTTTTCGCGAGTTCCTTGTCGATCCCCTGCTTCAGCTTGACGAGCTGGCGCACCGACTGGCCCGCCGCCTTCTCGACCTTCTGGTAGTCGAGCGAGCCGGGCGCGATGCCGCGTTTTTGCATGTGGCCCTGCAAAAGCTCGTGCATCTGTTTCAGTTTCAGGTCGTCGTCGGCGTTGATGGTGATGACGCCCTCTTTCATCTCGACGGTCGATTTCGAGCCCTTGAAATCGTAGCGCGTGCCGATCTCGCGCATCACATTGGCGATGGCGTTCTCGGCTTCCGCCATGTCGATGTCCGAGACGATGTCGAAGGAGGGCATGGGTCAGGCTCTTTCTGCGGGCTTGTAAGCGTCGATGAATTCTTTCGGCATGCGCGCCGGCTTGCCGCTCGCCATGTCGATCGAGACGAAGACCGTCCGTCCCCGGAAGACGACGCGCCCCGTCGCGGCGTTGCGCATCTCATAGGCGCGGGTGAGGCGCACGCGGTTGTCGTTCGCGGCGATCCAGGTCGCGACGTCGATCGCATCGCCCAGCATCACTGGCGCGACATAGTCGAACTCATGCCGCCAGACGACGCATCCCGTCCCGAGGCGGCGATAATCCTCCATTGAAAGACCGAGCGCGTCCGAATGCGCCCACGCGATCTCGTTCGCCCAATCGATATAGCGGGCGTTGTTGACGTGGTTGAAGCCGTCGATGTCGGACGGCGCCGCGACGCGGCGATGAACGAACGGGTCGGCGACGGGCCAAGCTTTAAGCGTCGTGCGCATTCCGACGGTCATAGAATGCTGCGCGGTCGAAACAAACGCGTCAGGCGGCCTGTAAGCCGGGTTCTGTCCATCCTTGCGGAAGGGACGGCCATTCCTCTTGGACGGCGCTTGCGCGCCGCCTCCAGCTGCCAACCCGGACCGCTCGGGGGTAAGACGCCCCTGCCCGCTCATGGCGGGCGCGCGGTCCCTATTCGGCATTGCTCCGGGCGGGGCTTGCCATGCCTGCGCCGTTACCGGCGCAGCGGTGCGCTCTTACCGCACCTTTTCACCCTTACCCCGGATCAAGTCCGGGGCGGTTCGATCTCTGTGGCGCTATCCCTCGGGCCGCCCATTGCTGCGCAACCCGGCCGGGCGTTACCCGGCACCCTGTCTTCCTGGAGCCCGGACTTTCCTCAGGGCTTTCGGCCCCGCAGCCGTCCGGCCGCCTGACGCGGGGGTAGATGTGGGCCGCGATAGTCCCGAGGTCAAGCGAAGCGGGAAGCCGCCCATTTCAGCGCGGCTTTCGTCAGCGGGCTGAAGCCTTGGGCGAGCGCGTCGGGGCAGAAGCGGCGCTGGAAGGCGACGAGCGCGGCGGCATGCGCCTTGTCGGGCGCGTCATAGCCGATGGCGCGCAGCATCGCGAGCGCGTCTTCGTAGGTGATCGAGGGATCGGGCGCGCCCTCATAGGGGCCGATGGCGAGACCTTCGGCGGCGAGGCGCTTCCACGGAAACAATTCGCCGGGGTCTTCCTTGCGCTGCGGCGCGACGTCTGAATGGCCGACGATGTTGGTCAGCGGCACGTCATGGCGCGAGCGGATGTCCTTCAGGAGCGCGATCACCATGTCGATCTGCTTTTTCGGAAACTTCCGGTAGCCCCATTCGTGGCCCGGATTGACGATCTCGATCCCGATCGAGCGGGCGTTCGTCTCCGTTTCGCCGCGCCAGAAGGAAACGCCCGCATGCCAGGCGCGCTTTGCCTCCGGCACGATGGCGTGGATCGTTCCGTCCTCCTCGACGAGATAATGGCAGGAGACCTTCGCCGCCGGATCGGTGAGACGATCGAGCGCCTCAGCCCCCGACATCATGCCTGTGTAGTGCAGCACGATCATGTCGACCGCGCGTCCACGCTCGTCGAAATTGGGCGAGGGTTTTTCCACGATCTTCGGCCTCTTCATGATTTCGCCTCCGCGCGGACGACGACCGCCTCCGGCGCGCCGGGCTCCGGCGCCGTCGCCGGCGCGCGCAGGACGACGACGCCGACGCCGAACAGCGTCATCACCCCTCCAATGACGATCGCCGCCGTCAAGGGCTCGCCGAGGATGAGGATCGAGAAGGCGACGGCGAGGAACGTTGTGAGGAGGCTCGACGAGGCGACCTCGGACACCGGCCGGCGCTGCAACAGCCAGTAATAGGTCGAATGGCCGAGGATCGAGGCGAGCAGCGCCGAATAGAGGATCGCCGCGATGACGAGCCTCAGATCGCTCGCGGCGAGCTGCGCGAACTGCTCGCGCTCGATGGCGAAGCTGATCGCCCAGAGACAAGGCGCGCCGACCGCGCCGAACCAGGCGAGCAATTCCCACGGCTTGAAGCCGGCGGCCTTCTTCACGAGGATCGATCCCGTCGCCTCGATGAGCGTCGCCAGCGCGACGAGCCCGACGCCGACGCCGAGGCGCACTTCGGGCGGCGCCTCGCCCCGAGAGGAGACGATGACGGCGACGCCCGCGAAGGCGAGCGCGATGCCGGTGATGCGCCGCCAGCCGATGCGCTCCTTCAGGAACAGCACCGACAGGATCGTCGCGAAGGGCACGTAGAGCTGGTTGGCGATCGCGCTCGCCGACGCGCTCGCCAGCGACACGCCGATGAAAAGGCAAACATAGTTGAACGCGCCGAAACAGAGCGCCGCCGGCAGCACGAAACCCATCTTGCCGGGGCGCCAGCGCAGGAAGGGCGCGAGCACGGCGGCGACGAGCGTCATCCGCAGCGCCGCATAAAAGACGGGCGGAATCTCCGCCATCGCCGCCTTGATGACGACGTAGTGAAAGCCCCAGATCACGCACATGGCGAGAAGAATGATCAGCTCGCGCGCGCTCAACTGAGGGCCCCGGAGGAGGATTAATGGAAGAACCGAGCCTTACGCTGCGCCGTAAGGGGCGACAATCGAGCAGGCCTTAACCGCGCTGCATATTCCCTCAGGCCGGGCCGGCCGTCTGCCAGCCGCCCCGACGGCCCGGACCGGCGAAGAGCGCCGAAGCCGCGCCGGAGACGGCCGAGACGGCAAGCGCCAGCGGCGCGGCAAGCGCGAACGCCAGCAGGGCGACCGCTGAAAACCCGAGCACGGCGACGAACAGGATTGCGTCATAAGCGCTTGAAAGAGCGCCGCTTTCCTCATCCCGCATCAGATCGTTTCCGAGCTTTTCCGATTGAGCCGACATTCCCGTCACCAGACCCTACGCCACCGCGCCGAGGATAGGCGCCTTTATGAGCCAGCGTCCAGCAAAAGCTGGGCCCTCACCGATCACTCTATGGGGACCGGCTTAAGCGAAAATAAGGACCTGCGACGCCGTGGTTAACGCCGGTTCTCGGCAAGGATCGCCTCATAGGCGGCGTTGATGGCGGCGGCCCGCCCATCGGCGATCTTGACGAGCGAAGCCGGCACGCCGCGCGCCATGAGCGAATCGGGGTGGTTCTGCCGCATCAGCTCGCGATAGCGCGCCTGCACGGCGGCGGGCGAAGCGCCGGGCTCAAGGCCGAGCACGGCGTAGGGATCGTCCTTCTCAACGCCGAGATGGGCGGCCTTGAGGCGCCGCCAGCAGGCAGGCGCAAGGCCGAAGGTTTCCGCCGCCGCCTCGATCAGCGACAATTCCTGGGGATGAGCGGCGCCGTCAGCAAGCGCGACGTGAAGCAGGCAGTCGATGACGTCTTCGAGCACGGCGCGATCATCGTCGAAGAGCTTGGCGACCTGGCCCGCGTAGTGGGAAAAACCCGCGACATCCTGCTTGGCGAGATCATAGATCATCCGAACCTTCGTCGCCTCCGCGTCCGGAAAATCGAAGAACCGGCGGAAGGCGGCGAACTCGGCGTCGGTCGCAGCCCCGTCCGCCTTGGCGATCTTGGCCGACAGCGCGATGAGCGCGATCGAGAAGGTTTCCTCGTCGCGGCGCGCCTTGGCCGCCGACAACGCGTCTAACGCCGCGCCAAGCGTTTTCTTGCGGGCGATGTCGAGCGCGTCGGCGAGGCGGCTGGTGAATTTCATGACGGGCTCATAGCCCGGCTTCCCTCGCTTGACGAGAGAAGGCTGGGGGAAACTTTTTTCAGCGAACAGTTTGAACCGCTTGCGGGCGGGCGCGCGCAAAAGATGCGCAGACGCCCTAAGGAGCGGGGTTTTACCCCGTCGCTCTTCGCGCCACTCTCCGCCGTCCGGACTGCCGGGCGATGACCTTGGGGGCCATCGATGAGCACGCTTCTCGACCAGTTGCGCATCATCAGCGGCGGATTTCTTTGCGGCGCCGCCTTCATGCTGATCCTACTCGCCTTCAGCGGCGTCTATTCCTGACCTCAGTCAGGCGCCGTAGCCGAGGATCGGCGCGAGCCATTTCTCCGTTTCGGAAACGGGAACCCCTTTTCGCCGCGCATAATCCTCGACCTGATCGCGCGCGATCGCGCCGACGCCGAAATAGAGCGCCTCGGGATGGCTGAAATAGAGCCCGCTCACCGACGCCGGCGGCGTCATCGCAAAGCTTTCGGTGAGCGCCATGTCCGCGTTTTCGCCGGCGTTCAGCAGGCGGAACAAAGTCGCTTTCTCGGTGTGGTCGGGCTGCGCCGGGTAGCCGGGCGCCGGGCGGATGCCCTGATATTTTTCGGCGATCATCTCCTCGACGCCGATCGCCTCGCCTTTCGCGTATCCCCATAGCTCTCGCCGTACGCGCGCGTGGAGGTGCTCGGCGAAAGCCTCCGCAAGGCGATCGGCGATCGCCTTCGCCATGATCGCCGAATAATTGTCATGCGCGCGGTCGAAGGCGGCGCTGAGCGCTTCCTCGCCGACGCCCGCCGTCACCGCGAAGGCGCCGACATAATCGCGCTTGCCGCTCTCTTTCGGCGCGACGAAATCCGACAGGCAGTAATTCGGCGCGCCCGCCTCGCGCTTGGCGATCTGCTGGCGAAGCCCGTGGAGCGTCGCGATCGGGGCTGCGCGCGTTTCATCGGCGTAAAGCTCGATATCGTCGCCGACCGCGTTCGCCGGCCAGAAGCCGACGACGCCATGCGCCGTCAGGCGCTTCTTCGCGATCACCTCGGCGAGCAATTTCTGCGCGTCGGCGAAGAGGCCGCGCGCCGCCTCACCGACGATCTCGTCTTCGAGAATGCGCGGATAGCGCCCCGCAAGGTCCCACGAGGCGAAGAACGGCGTCCAGTCGATATGTTCGGCGAGAACGCCGAGATCGTAATCGCGATAGGCGCGCACGCCGGTGAAGGACGGCGCCGGCGGCTCATAGGTCCGCCAGTCGATTTTAAGGGCGTTGGCGCGCGCCGCGGCAAGGTCGATGCGCGGGTTGCGCTCGCGCCCCTTCGCATGTTCCTCGCGGATGCGGTCATACTCATGCCGCGTCTCGGCGAGGAAAGCCGGGCGGCGTTCCGGCGATACGAGCGCGCCGGCGACGCCGACCGCGCGGCTCGCATCCGTCACATAGACGACTCCGTGATCGTAGTTCGGCGCGATCTTCACCGCCGTGTGCGCGCGGCTCGTCGTCGCGCCGCCGATCATCAGCGGAATGTCGAACCGCCGCCGCTTCATCTCGGCGGCGACATGGCGCATTTCGTCAAGGCTCGGCGTGATGAGGCCGGAAAGGCCGATGATGTCGACGCGATGCTTCTTCGCCTCCTCGAGGATCCGGTCCGCCGGAACCATGACGCCGAGGTCGATCACTTCGTAATTATTGCACTGGAGGACGACGCCGACGATGTTTTTGCCGATGTCATGGACGTCGCCCTTGACCGTCGCCATCAGGATCTTGCCGTTCGCCTTGCCCTGATCGAGCCCCTGCTCGCGCTTCTCCTGCTCCATGAAGGGGGTCAGATAGGCGACCGCCTGCTTCATGACGCGCGCCGATTTGACGACCTGCGGCAGGAACATCTTGCCCGACCCGAAGAGGTCGCCGACGACGTTCATGCCGTCCATCAAGGGCCCTTCGATGACGTGAAGCGGCCGGCCGAGCTTCACCCGGGCTTCCTCCGCGTCCTCGATGATGAACTCGGTCACACCCTTCACGAGCGCGTGTTTCAGGCGCTCCTCGACCGGCGCGTCGCGCCAGGAAAGATCGGCTTCGGTCCTCTTCCCCGCCCCGCCCTTGAATTGCGCGGCGACCTCGAGAAGGCGCTCGGTCGCGTCGGCGCGGCGGTTGAGGATGACGTCCTCGACCGGATCGCGCAGCGCGCGCGGGATCTCGTCATAGATGGCGAGCTGGCCGGCGTTGACGATGCCCATGTCCATGCCGGCGTTGATCGCATGGTAGAGAAAGACCGAGTGCATCGCCTCGCGCACCGGATCATTGCCGCGGAAGGCGAAGGAGATGTTGGAGACCCCGCCCGAAACGCGCGCGCCGGGAAGGCTCGCCTTGATCGCGCGCGTCGCCTCGATGAAATCGACGGCGTAATTGTCATGTTCCTCGATGCCGGTCGCGACAGCGAAGATGTTCGGATCGAAGATGATGTCGTCCGCGGGAAAGCCGAGCGCATCGACGAGGAGACGATAAGAACGCGTGCAGATCTCGATCTTGCGCGCCGCCGTATCGGCCTGCCCCTGTTCGTCGAAGGCCATGACGACGACGGCCGCGCCATAGCGCATCACCTTGCGGGCCTGCGCGACGAAGGCCGCCTCCCCTTCCTTCAGCGAGATCGAGTTGACGATCGCCTTGCCCTGAACGTTTTTCAGTCCCTCCTCGATCACCTCCCATTTGGAGCTGTCGATCATCACCGGCACGCGGCAAATATCGGGCTCGGACGCGATGAGGCGCAGGAAACGGCGCATCGCCGCGACGCCGTCGAGCATCCCCTCATCCATGTTGACGTCGATGATCTGCGCGCCCGCCTCGACCTGCTGGCGCGCGATCGCGAGCGCCTCGTCGTAGCGCTCTTCCTGGATGAGCTTTCTGAACTTCGCCGAGCCGGTGACGTTGGTCCGCTCGCCGATATTGACGAAGACCGGGGTCGTCATGCCGCCGCTTCCGGCTTCTTCGCCTGCTTCGGCCGGACGCCCAGCATCGTGCACAGCGCAAAGGCGAGATCGTCGCGGTTGAGCGTATAGAAGTGGAAATGCTTGACGCCTTGTTCGGCGAGGGCGAGGCATTGTTCGGCTGCGACGGTCGCGGCGATGAGCTGGCGCGTCGCCGGATCCTCGTCGAGATTCTGGAAGAGCTTCACAAGGCGGCCCGGAATGGTCGCGCCGCAGGTGTCGGCCATGCGGCGCACGCCGGCGAAATTCGTGATCGGCATGATGCCCGGCACGATCGGAATGGCGACGCCGGCCGCGCGCACGCGGTCGAGATAGCGATAATAGGCGTCGTTGTCATAGAAGAATTGCGTGATGCCGCGCGTCGCGCCGGCGTCGATCTTTTTCTTCAGCATGTCGAGATCGGCGGCCGGCGACGGGCTGTCCGGGTGTTTTTCCGGATAACAGCCGACGCTGATCTCGAAATCGGCGATCTTCCTTGCGCCGGCGGCGAGCTCGGCGGCGTTCGCATAGCCGCCGGGGTGCGGCGTGTAGCGCTCGCCCGGACCGCCCGGCGGATCGCCGCGCAAGGCGACGATGTGGCGCACGCCCTCCGCCCAGTAGTCGCGCAGCACGGCGTCGACTTCCTCCCTCGTCGCGGCGACGCAGGTCAGATGCGCCGCGACCGGCAACTGCGCCTCGCGGATGATGCGCGAGACCGTTTCGTGCGTGCGCTCGCGCGTCGAGCCGCCGGCGCCGTAAGTGACCGAAACGAAGTCGGGCGCCAGGGGACGCAGCTTCTCGACCGCCGCCCAGAGCTTTCCCTGCATCGGGTCGGTCTTCGGCGGAAAAAACTCGAAGGATACGTGAAGGTCTGACATCGCTTCTCCTTACGCGACGCGCTTTTTGAGGGCGCGCACGCCCTCGCGGGACTTCGCGAGCCAGATTTTGACTGTGAGCGCGTCGGCGCCCTTCTTTCCCGGCGTCAGCGTTTCGGTCGCAACGAGGTCGAGCCCCGCCGAGGCGCACCAGTCGGCGACTTCTTCATCGGAGAAGCCGAGGCGCCGGTGCGCATGATCCTCGCGCAGAAATTCGAGATTATGCGGCGCAAAGTCCGAGAGAAGCAGCTTCCCGCCCGGCTTCAGGAGGCGCGCCGCCTCCGCGACCGCCGCCGCAGGCTCGGCGAGATAGTGCAGCACCTGGTGGATGCAGACGACGTCGGCGACGCCGCTTTCGAGCGGCAGCGCAAAGAGGTCGCCGTGGCGCACCTGCGCGTGGCTGACGCCGGCGCGGTCGAGATTGGCGCGCGCCACCGCCAGCATCTCGCGCGAGAGATCGAAGCCGATTCCTTTTTCGTAAGCGTCGGCGAAGATCGTCAGCATACGGCCAGATCCCGCGCCGAGGTCGATGAAGAGGCCGACGCGCTCGGGCGCGAGCGCGCGCATGCGCGCCTCGACCGCCTCCTCCTCGATCTGCAGGCCGCGCAGGCGGTCCCATTCGGCGGCGTTTTTCTCGAAATAGGCGGCGGCGGCGGCCGCGCGCGCCTCGCGGCTCTGCGCAAAGCGCTCGCCGTCGCGCGCGATGACGCGGTCGCCCGATCGGTTGAGCGCCTTCAGCGCGGCGACGATCTCGCCCATCGGCGCCGGCGCCGGCGAGGCCGCGCGGTAGAACATCCACGAGCCTTCGCGGAACTTGTCGACGACGCCCGCCTCGGTGAGGATCTTGAGGTGCCGACTGACGCGCGGCTGGCTCTGCCCCAGAATCTGGGTGATCTCGGTCACTGTCAGCTCGCCGCGCACGAGCAGCGCCATGATCCTGAGGCGCGTCTCCTCGCCGATGGCGCGAAAAATGGTGAGCTGGCGGTCGAGAGACATGGCGGCCCGGTTTAATCAACTCAGATATAAACATATCCTTATATCGACCTCAAGGCGACGGGCGCGAGCTTTTTACCGTGGGAAGCGGGCGGGCAGCCGCAGGCGGAATGGACAGGAAACCGCAATCCCGCCAAGGTTCGGGCCGATTGTCGGGGTAGAGGCGATGGCGATGAAAAAATCGCAGAAGGGCGTGCGCGCCGGAATGATCGGCTTGTTGGCGGGCCTCGCCCTGCCGGCCTTCGGCGCGGCGGCCGAGACCGGGGAGGACCTCTCGCCGCCGGTCGGAGAGGCGTCCGCCGCCGGCGCTGAGACCTCCAGCGCCGACCCCTGGGAAGGGTTCAACCGCAAGGTCTTCGGGCTCAACAATTCAATCGACCGGGCGTTCTTCGCCCCGGCCGCGCGCGCCTATCGCGCAACGACGCCGAAAGCGGGACGGCGCGGGCTTCGCCGGTTCCTAGCGAATTTCTCCGCGCCGAGCACCTTCATCAACGACATCCTGCAGGGCGAGTTCGGCCGCGCCGGCAAGACGTTGTCGCGCTTCGCCATCAATTCGACGATCGGCGCCGGCGGCTTCGCCGATCCCGCCGCGCAGATGGGCATCGACGGGCACAAGGAAGATTTCGGCCAGACGCTCGCGGTGTGGGGCGTCGATTCAGGTCCTTACCTCATGCTTCCCTTTTTCGGCCCGTCCTCGCCGCGCGACGCATTCGGCGCGCTCATCGGTCTCGGGTTTCAGCCCCTCACTTATGTGCGCACGCCGCCGGCGACCTACGCCCGCTTCTCCCTCGCCGGCGCCAATCTCCTCGCGGCGCGGGAGAACGTGCTCGATCCGCTCGCCCAGATCGAGAAGGACTCCCTCGATTATTATTCCTCGTTCCGCAGCTTCTACACCCAGGCGCGCGCGCGGGAGATCAGGAACGGCGTCGACGATTTTGACGCCTTGCCCGAATTCGACGAATTGAACGACATCGAGTGAGGATCGTTGAGGAGCTTGCCGATGAGTCTTTGGCCGTCCGTCCGTCATATTGGGCTCGCCGCCGTCGCGGCCGCCGCAATGATCGCGCCGGCCCATGCGGACAAGCTGGCGGAGACCTTCATCGCCGGCGTTCTCGAAGAGTCGAACGCGATCTTCGACGATGGCGATCAGGCGCAGCGCAACGCCGGCATCGAAAGGCTGGTCGACAAATATGTCGACATGGAGCGCGTCGCGCGCTTTGCGCTCGGCCAGTATGTGCGCCAGGCCGCCCCTGAGCAGATGGCGGTCTACATTCCCCTGTTCCGGCGCTACGCCACCAACGTCTATCAGTCGACGCTCGCCAATTATTCCGGCCAGAAGCTCGCCGTGACGGGATCGGTCGACCGCAATGAGCGCGACTTCATCGTCAATTCGAAGGTCGTCGGCGCCAAGCCCGGCGACCAGTACGCCAATCTCGTCGTCAGCTGGCGCGTCTACCGGGCGCCCGACGGCGCGCAGAAGATCGTCGACGCCGGCGCCGAGGGCGTCTGGCTCGCCATCGAGCAGCAATCGACCTTCAAGACGATCATCGCCAACAATGGCGGCGGCTCGAAAGGGATTGACGCGCTGATCGCCGACCTGAAATCGAAGGTCGGCGGCTGAGTCCCTCTCCTGCGCTCTCCGCAGAAAACGATACCGGCCCCGTGACGGGGCCGGTTTGCTTTCAGCGGCCCGGAGCCGATCAGAAGCGCAGATCGGCGCCGAGGAAGAATTGCCGGCCGAGGATGCCGACCGGATAGGTCGCGCTCGACTGGATCGGGTTGCGGTCGAGCAGATTGTTCACGCCGCCGAAGATCTGAACCCGGTCGCTCAATCGATAGATCGCGGAAAGGTCATGCCGCCAGGTGTCGCCGGCGAAGGCGTTCTCGAACTGGTCGGCGTTCTCGATCTGCAGCGAGGCCCCGGCGAACTGCAGGATGTTCCCGAGATATTGAGACTGCCAGTTCAAGGTCAGCCCGCTGATGCGCCAGGCCGCGTTGAGGTTGAAGGAATGGCGCGCCTGTCCGTTCTCGTAGAGCTCAGGGTTAACCGCGGCCGGGTTCAGCGGGTCTTCGAAGCGGTCGATGCGGTCCGTATAGTTGCCGATCACGCCGACGGCGAAATCGCCGGGAACGGACGGCAGATCGAACTCGTAGCGGACCTGATAATCGACGCCCTTCGTTTCGATCGCAGCGAAGTTGAGCTCGCTGATGCGGAAGGTCGAGAGGCCCCCCAGCGTCGGCGATCCGGACGTGGTGTCACGCTCGAAGAGGTCGCAGAACTGGTTCGGGAACGTCTCGAGGTCATAACAGGCGTTGACGATCTCCTGCAGGCCCGGCGCGACGATCGCGTCCTTGATGCGGATATCGTACCAGTCGGCGGTGATCGTCAGGCCCGGCGCCGCGTCCGGTTGAAGCACGAAGCCGACTGTCCACGTCGTCGCCCGCTCCTCCGACAGATTTGGATTGCCGCTTTGCGTGCCGGAGATCCGCGCGGTGAGCGGATCGGTGAAGCCCGGCGGCAGGCCGTCGGCGGCGCAGTTGATCGGCCTGAACGTGCTGCCGTTGTTGATCGCGCCGGCGTCGCAGGGATCCTGCGGGCGCGCGGTCGCCGCCGTCGCGCCGGAGAACAGCTCGTCGATGTTCGGCGCGCGCACCGTCTTCGAGAAGGTGCCGCGGAAGGTGAGATTGTCGTGCGGCTTCCAGCGGCCGCCGACCTGCCAGGACAGCGTGCCGCCGACGGTCGTGTAGTCGGCGAAGCGCACCGCCGCGTCGATCGTCAGCTCGCGGGCGATGACGCTGTCGCGGAGCAAGGGCGCCGAAATCTCGCCGAACACTTCCCAGACGGAGTATGAGCCGCCGGCGTCGACGATCGGCAGCGTCGGATCGAACACCGCCGATTGCGGATTGCCGCGAATGAACGGCACCGAGCAAGTCCCCGGATCAGTGACGCCGACGATGAAAATCTCGCCGGGATTGCAGAGCGGCTTTTCGAGATCGTCGGACCGGAAGTCGCTCGATTCCTTGCGCCATTCGGCGCCGGCCGCGAATCCGATCGCGCCCGCCGGCAATTCGAAGAGCGGCGAGGAATCGCCCGACACGAAGCCTGAGACGACATATTGCTCAAGCTCCGTGCGCTGGCGCAGCGTCGTCGTGAAGAAGTCGACCGCGGCCTGGCTCGGCGCGCCGACGCCGAAGAGATTGACGGGAACGCACGCCCCGGAGCCCGGCGTGAAGGTGTTGAAGCCGGGAAAGACCCCGCGGTTCGGCAGGAAGGCCGCGCCGGGCTCGGCTGTCGGATCGAGCTCCGACCGGCAGACGATGTTGCCGCCGCCCGCATCGACGGCGTCGATCGAGGCGTAAAGCCGGTCGAGGAGGATCGCGTTGCCGTCGAACGAATCGAACTCCGTGCGCCCGTAATTGCCGGAGATCTCATAGCGAAGCGTCTCGGTCAGGTCGCCGCGGAAACCGGTGACGAAGCGCATCGTCTCACGCTTTGTCTCGTCCCTGTTGTTCCCGAAGTCGGTCGGGTCGCGCCCCACGAAGACGAGCACGTTGTCGAGATCGAAGTCGGCCGGGTTGTCGTTGACGAAGGTCTCGATCGCCGTGCGCAGATTGGCGGGGATGTAGGGGTTGTCGATCGGGATCGGGATCGAGTCATAGAAGCTGTTGACGCTCGCGCCTTCGGTGTAGGTCTTTGAGCGGACATATTTCGCCTCGCCGAACCACACTGCGGCCGGGCTGAACTCGAACTTGCCGATGACGTTGAAGTTGAACCGCTGATCCTGCGGCAGAATGGTCTGACTGTCGCGGCCGGTGAAGGTGCCGTCGCCGCCGAACTGGTCGATGTCTGACGAGATGAGGCCGTCGCGGAACGGCCGCGCGGGCCCGCCCGGCGTGTCGACTACATGGCATCCCGCAAAGCCGCCGAAGCGCTGGTTGATCGTGCCGTTCGCGGTCTGCAGGCAGTCCTCGATTCCATTGTTGTCGAAATCGAAGAGCACGCCGTCCGCGCCGAAATTGAATGACGGGTCGGGAATGGCCCCGCCGGCCCCGTCGTCGACGAAGGGATAGAAGCTCAAGAATCCGTCGCCGTAGAAATCGACGCCGATGATGCTGCCGTAGTTCGACACGCCGAAGCGGAAATTGTCGGCGACGATGAAGGGTTTTGCGCTGGACGCGCGATTGCAGAGCGCCGTGAAGCCGGCCCCGAGCGTAGGATCGCCGGCGCCGCAATAGGAAAGGATCGTGTCGCCGAGAAGCAGCGGGTTGAGCCCGAACGCCTGGATGTCGGCCGCCTGCACGCGCAGCGCCGGGTTGGCGCCGTCGGTCGCGATGCGGTCGCCGCGCGTGTGGGCGCGCTCGCCCTGCCGCAGCAGCGAGGCGCGTTCATAGGTGAAGTTGCCGGCGATGTTGCCGCGCCCGCCGGCGAAGTTGAGGCCCGCCGTCGTCGAGAGGAAATAAATCGGCGCGTCGAATTCCTGATCCGCCGACGCCTGCACGCGGGTCTCGAAGCCTTCGAAATCATCCTTCATGATGAAATTGACGACGCCGGTCACCGCGTCCGACCCGTAGATG
This sequence comes from Parvularculaceae bacterium, assembly GCA_046296195.1. Lineage (GTDB taxonomy): Bacteria > Pseudomonadota > Alphaproteobacteria > Caulobacterales > Parvularculaceae > Amphiplicatus. The sequence continues at coordinate 15,117 of JBKBLR010000023.1, forward strand.
GCCGACGCCCCGCCGGTCAGAACGTCGACCCGCTCGACGAGGGCGGCGGGGATGGTGTTGACGTCGACCGCCGCCGTTCCGGCGACGCCGGCGACATGGCGCCGGCCATTGACGAGAACGAGGGTGCGGTCGATGCCGAGATTGCGCAGGTTGAGGATCGAGGAGCCGGCTGAGCCGTTGTCCGCGGTGTTCGAGGAGGTGATCAGCGCCGGCACGTCATTGACGATGTCGACGACATTGATGTCGCCGGAGAGGGTCACGGCCTCCTGATCGAGGCTGGTGACGGGGTTCGGCGCCTCGATGTTGGGGTCGCGGGCGATGCGCGAGCCCGTTACGACGATTTCGTCGGTCGGCGCGGACGCGTCCTGCGCCGCCGCCGGCGCAGCGACGGCCAGCGCAAGAAATGATGCGCCCATCAGGGCGGCGTTTGGCCCGCGACGGGCTGCGAGCAGCGTCTGCATTGATCCCTCCAGCTGAATTACGACCCCGGCGGCTGGGTGAGCGCCAGCCATCCGGAAATGCTAACCCGCCAATACACGGTCCGCCAATGATTCGTTCAAGTAAAGACGCCGCATCGGCATGAAAATGTCGAAACCATGCGCAGTTGGAAGTGAAAGAGCCGACTGAAAACAAAACCGCCCGTCGCCGGGCGGTTTTCTGCTTACTTAGCCGAAATGACTACGACGAATAGAATTCGACGACGAGGTTCGGTTCCATTTTCGCCGCGTAGGGAACTTCAGCGAGTTCCGGCACGCGGACATAGGTCGCCGTCATCTTCTTCGGATCAACGTCGATATAATCGGGAATGTCGCGCTCGGCGGCCTGAAGCGCCTCGAGAACGAGGGCCATGTTCTTGGCCTTGTCCTGAATCTCGATCACGTCTCCCGGCTTGCAGCGATAGGAGGGGATGTTCGTCCGGCGGCCGTTGACCTTGACATGGCCGTGATTGACGAACTGGCGCGCGGCGAACACCGTCGGCACGAACTTCGCGCGATAGACGATGGCGTCGAGGCGGCTTTCAAGAAGGCCGATGAGATTCTCCGCCGAGTTGCCGCGCAGCCGGATCGCTTCGTTGTAGATCCGCTCGAAGTGCTTCTCGGTGATATTGCCGTAATAGCCCTTGAGCTTCTGCTTGGCCTTGAGCTGCAGGCCGTAGTCGGAGGTCTTGGCCTTGCGCTGGGCGCCGTGCATGCCGGGGCCGGTTTCGCGCTTGTTGACCGGAGATTTCGGACGGCCCCAGATGTTCTCGCCCATCCGGCGGTCGATCTTGTATTTCGCGTTGAGGCGCTTGGTCATCGTCTCTCTCTGTCCGGCGCGCTCCGGCGGGGGATGGATTTCCCTCGCGATTCCAACGGCGGCGGCGCGCCACCCGTCATAAAGGCGGCGTCTGTAGCGGCGGGCCCTTCCCCTGTCAAACCGCCGCAAAGGAAAAGGCCCGGCGCGCGGGCCGGGCCTTTCCAACCAGAGTCTCGATCGCTCAAGCGGACTTGCGCCGGCGGGCGAAGCCGAGGCCGGCAAGCCCCGCGCCCATCAGCCAGATCGCGCCCGGAACCGGGATGACCTCGGTCTCACCGAATTCGGTGTAGTTGCTGAGGCCGGCCGCCCGGAGGCCGTTCTTGGCCCAGTCGATCGTCAGCGCGCCGCCGCTGTTGTTGAAGAGGAAAATCTGCGTGTTGCCGAGCTTCATGGCGATCCACACCGCCGCTGTCGTGAACGACAGCGCATCGCCGCCCGAAGACGGAACATTGGTGCGCGCGCCAGTGGTGAAGCTCGTCCCCGCGAGAGCGTTCAAGGCCAGCGCCGTTTCAGCCGGGTTGTCCGGGTTGAACGAATAACGGGCCGCCATCATGTTCGACAGCGACCCGAGCGTGCCGGTAAGGCCCGGCCCCGGCATGTCCGTGATCGAACCGCCAACGACGCCCTGGCAGGACGGCGTGCAGGTGACGGTCGCGACGCCGTCAATCGTGATGACATTGGCATTGGCCGCCGTTGCGGCTCCGAAAGAAAGCGCCGCGGCAGCGACGGCAGCAAGATAACGCATAGGGTCCTCCCCCGATTGCACAAACGCTGGACACCCCAGTCCCGACGGTTGTCAATAGTGCAATTCCAGTGCCGCGCAAGCCGTTCAGAGCAAGTTCATGCTGAAAAATCGGTTTCCGCCGGATCTTGTTGAAATCGTGTGACTTAATTCACTCCTCTGGGGTGAAAGGGTTGCCGCTGCAACCGGACCGTTGTTGACGCCGGACGCTGGCAATCGGGGCGGGACCGGCGGTAAAGGCGGAAAGACGCAGGATCGGATCTCCCATGACCAAAACCGCCTTCCCCCTCCTCGCCCTCCTCGCCCTCGCCGCTTGTGGAAAAAAGGACGAGGGCGCGCCATCGGCGTCCCCGGCGGCCGCTCAACCGTCCGTGCAGGATGCGGCAGGCGCGGCCGCGGCGGAGGACCGCCGCCGCGACCCCTTCACCTACGCCAATTATGACGCGGTCCGCGTCACCGATCTCGCCCTCGAAGCGACGGTCCTCTTCAACGAAAAGACGCTCGACGCCGTGGCGACGCTGACGGTCGAGCGCGTCGATCCCGCCGCAACGACGCTCGTCCTCGACGCCAACGATCTCGACATCCGCCGCGTCGAGGCCGGCGACGGCGAGCCCTTCGCGCCCGCGACCTACCGGCTCGGACCTGATGATCCCGTTCTCGGCTCGAAGCTAGCGGTCGACCTGCCGGCGGGGGCGACGAAGGTGCGCATCGCCTATCGCACGAGCCCCGGCGCTGAAGCGCTGCAATGGCTGGCGCCCGAGCAGACCGCCGGCAAGAAGCGCCCCTTCATGTACAGCCAGAACCAGTCGATCAATGCGCGCTCGATGGCGCCGGTGCAGGACACGCCGGCGGTGCGCATGACCTGGTCGGCGGTCATTCGGACGCCGGCGGATCTTCGCGCCGTGATGAGCGCTGAAAACGACATGGGGCCGACGGACGGTGAATACGCCTTCCGCATGCCGCAACCCGTTCCCGCCTATCTCCTCGCCATCGCGGCGGGCGACATCGCCTTCAAGCCCTTGAGCGAGACGATCGGCGTCTACGCCGAACCCTCGGTCGTCGAGGCTGCGGCGGCGGAATTCGCCGACACGCCGGCGATGGAAAAGACCGCCTCGTCGCTCTACGGACCCTATCGCTGGGGTCGCTATGACCTCCTCATCCTGCCGCCGTCATTCCCGTTCGGCGGCATGGAGAATCCGCGCCTGTCCTTCATGACGCCGACGCTCTTGGCCGGCGACAAGAGCCTCACCGGCGTCGTCGCGCATGAACTTGCCCATTCCTGGTCGGGCAATCTCGTCACCAATGCGACCTGGAGCGACGCCTGGCTCAATGAAGGCGTCACCTCCTATGTCGAGAACCGGCTGATGGAAGCGGTCTACGGAACGGGTCGCGCGGTGATGGAGCAGTCGCTGTCGCTGAAGTCGCTGCAGGAAGAGATCGCCGGGCAGACAAAGCCTGAGCTGACGCGGCTGCGCCTGCCGATGAAACTCGATCATCCGGACGACGCCTTTTCCGACATAGCGTATGTGAAAGGCGAATTCTTCCTGCGCTTCCTCGAGGAGCGCTACGGGCGCGCGGCTTTCGACCCCTTTCTCAAGGACTGGTTCGAGACCTACGCCTTCAAGGCGGCGACGACGGATGATTTCCGCGCGTTTCTTCTCGAGCGGCTCGTCGCAGCGAACCCCGGCGCCGTCAGCCTCCCCTAACTCGACTATGGGCCCGCCGCGCGGGGGCGGCCCGCCCCCCCGCCCCCGCCCAACTCGGCGCAGATCGACGCGGACGCCGCGCCGCGCCGCGCCTTCCTCGACGGCGCCGCCGCGCCGTCATCCCTTGGAACAGCGGCCTGGACCGCGCAGGAATGGCTGCATTTCATCAACGGCCTGCCCGCTGACATCTCCCCGTCCCGCCTTAAAGAGCTCGATGTCGCCTTCGATCTCACGAACAGCCGCAACGCGGAGATCGCCTTCGCCTGGCAGATGAAGGCGATCGGCGCCGGCTATGCGCCGGCCATGCCGGCGGTTGAGAATTTCCTCACCCATGTCGGGCGCGGCAAGTTCATCTATCCGCTCTATCGCGCGCTGAAGGAGAAGGGCGAGCTGGCGACCGCCGAGCGCATCTTCGAGACGGCGAAAGCAGGCTATCATCCGATCGCGCAGCGCCGCGTCGCCGACATCTTGCAAGCGCAGAACTGACGCGGCGGATCGCGGACCGCCGCGGTCCGGCCGATCGGGCATGACGGCGCCGACGGCGTGAGAAGCCGGCGCCGCGCTTCCTCAGCCGCCGATCTCGGCGAGGCTGAGATTGTCGCCGTCGGGGTCGTTGAACCAGGCGACCTTCGCCTTGCCGTCAGGCGAGGTCCACACCCCGTCCGCCGACTGGCCGAATCCCGGATTGACGATGAACGTGACGCCCTTCGCCGAAAGCGCGCGCATCGCCGCGGCGATGTCGGCGACCTCGAAGCCGAACACCGTGTGGGCGTGCGGCGTCCAGTCTTCGATCGTCGTGAGACGCATGACCGCGCCGTCGAGGCCGAGCACTGCGGCGAAGGGGTCTTCGGCCAGAAGCGGCAGGCCGAGCGTGTCGCGATAGAAGGGAAGACTTGAGGCGCAGATAATCCTCGATGATCGCCGCCTGCTGCTCAAAGCCGTAAGCGCGGAAAGGACGCTCAGGGTCGAGCCGGTAGCGATAGACGCGCGAGAAAAGCAGCTCGATGCCGGTGCGTTGAAGCGCCTGATACTGCCAGACATGGACGAGTTCATGGGCGAGATGGGCGCGCTCCGCCGTCGTTCTCGCCTCCGCCGGAGCGTCGGGCCAGAAAATGCGCGCGCCGCGCACCACGCTGATCCGCCTCATCGCCGCGTAAGGGTTATGCGGATGAGAAAGGATGCGCACGGCCGACAGATCAACGCCCGATTCGAGCGGCGGGGGCAGGAGCGAGCGCTCCCCGTCCGTCAGGGCGCGCGCGGGCGCTCTCAATCTGCGAACCACGCCCCGTGGAAGCCGAAGGGCACGCGCTGCGGCAGCGCGACGCGCGCGATCGGGCCCTTCGCGATGTCCTGCGCGTCGAGGACGATGAACTCCGATCCGTTCCGGGCCGCGTCATAAACGATCGCGAGAAGATAGCCTTCGTCCTCGCCGGCGCCGGCGCTTGCAAACGCCGCCTCGCTCGGGAACCGGCCCTTGCCGAGCGCGCAGACCGCCGCCCCTCCGCGCGCAAGGTCGAATTTCACGATCTCGTTGCCGAGGTTAAAGCCGGCGTCGTCGCCGCCATGCGTCGTGACGGCGTAGCCATAGCGGTAGGGAAGGCCCGCTTTCTCATCGCGCAGGCGCGGGAATTCGACCGGATGATCGTCGAGCTGTTCGCCGCGCGCAGTCCCGCTCTGAAGGTCGAGGCGGAAACGGTGCAGGTGCGCGGGAACGTCAAAGCCCCTCACCCACATCTTCTCATAGCGCGCAACGTCGAGGATGACCGCCTCGCCATCGTCGAAGGCGTTCAACGGATGGAAAACATAGCAGGCGGGAATGTCGAACCATTTGAGGTCCGCCGCCGTCCCCTCGCGCGGCATGACGCCGAGCCGCGCGGGATGCTCCTCGCTCCACCGGTAGGGCATGCCGCCCTGCATCGCCGTCGCCATGTCAAAGACGATCGGCAGGTCCATGAACACGACCTTCGTGCGCGTGGCGCAGAAATCATGCATCATCACCGGCGCCGGGATCGCAATCTCCGTCGACTGGACGAGGCGGCCTTCGCGGTCAAAGCGATGATAGACTAGATAGGGCGGCATGAAGGAATAGCCGAAGCCGAGCATCTCCCCGGTGACGGGGCAGATTTTGGGGTGCGCGGTGAACGCCGTCGTCAGCCTGCCGTCGAAATCGACGCACCCCCTGGTGGCAAGGTCGCCTGTGATCTCATAGGGGAAATGCGCCTCCTCGAGCGCCAGGATGCGGCCCGCATGGCGCACGATGTTGGTGTTGGCGGTCGACGCGCGCCGGTCGCCGAACACCGCCGGATCTCGCGTCGACAGGCCGCGCTCGCGCAGCGGCGTTTTCACATAGCGGTTCCGATACCAGCGCGCGCGGCCGTTCTCGATCCGGACCCCGTGCACCATGCCGTCGCCGAGAAACCAGTGCGCGCTCGGCTCGCGCGCGGGGTTCGGCCCGGTGCGCATGAAGACGCCGGACAGCGCCGGCGGGAGGGCGCCGTCGACCGCGAGGTCGTACGCCTCGACCTCCGTCTCGACCGGCGCGAAATTGCCGGACAGCCACCATGAAGTCCTTTGCGCGCCTTCCGCCATGCGGCCATCCCCTTTTCCAAGCCTTCAATCTTTACGGGGACCGGCGCCGCTAGGCCATAGCGCCGCCAAGGGGACGCCCGGCGCCCTCTACGAAGCTCCGATATCCGAAGGGTCCCCCGCGCTTCCGGCGTCGATGGACGCAAAATCGGCGATCTACGAAGCCCCGATATCCGAAGGGTCCCCCGCGCGCATCACCCCCTGCCTGAGCTTCACGGCCGCGAACAGGCCGCATAATCGGCGTTGCCTTTGGCGGCGAGTTCGGCGGCGGTCCAGGTCACCGTCAGATCCATGTCGCCGCCCGCCTTCACCTTGTCCCAATTCACGCGGCACACATCATGGCAGCCGATATGGTGCGCCGCCATGCATTTCGTTTGCAGCGCCGGAGGCTTCGGATTGTTCGTGGCCGGCAAGATCGTTTCATAGAACTTTTCGATCTTCTGCGGCTTGCCGAGGGCGTCAATGAACGTCTCGTCCTCGGCGAGCCCGACGCAGATGTTGCACTCGATCTCGGTGATTTCGAGAATTTCTTCAGGTCCGCCAGGTTGATAATACGGTTCCTCGGGAATCGGGACAGAGGTTTCTTGGGCGGCGTAACAGGCCTTGATGAAGGCCCCGCCATCCGACAGGGCCCCGCCAGTGAGTCTCGTCATCGCTGCGTAGGATTTGCCCGTTCCAAATCTCGAAATAGCCATTGCAGATCTGTCGCCGGCGGCGACGCCGGAGGTCTTTTCGTAAGCGACGACGCCGAAACGCGGATGTTTGTTGACCAGCGTTTTCGAAGAAATCACCGGCGGATCGAGCACGACCTTGAGATCGAGCCCGCCGGTCATGCCGATCGCAGCCGCTATCTGGGCCCCCGATCGCATCGAAAAACGCGCCTGTTCATCAGCGTGATTGGCGACGAGCGAACCCGGCTTCACGCCCGGGATGGGCTCTTTGGGCGCCGGTCCCGGCTCGGTCTCATGTTCGCCGATCTCGAAATAACCGCCCTCCTCAAACGCCAAATGCAGCTGCGAGGACCCCTGCACGCCGATCGCCGGCTTCACGAAAATTTCGAACTCGATGTCGATATAGGGGTTATTGCGAATGGACGCCGGCAGAAGGTTGAGCGGGCTGTAGCGCACATCCGCGCCGGCGATCGCGCTCGCCGTCGGCAGTTTCTCGGCGTCGTTGCGGGCCTTGGAAAAATCAGCGTCCGGCCGATCCTCCGAATCGGTCAGAGTCCACGCCTTGCCTGACAGGCTGGGGTCGCGCGATCCGAGACCCGCATCGCTCGTCCACCCCGCGCCGCGGATCATTGCAACCGACACGAATTCATTGCCGCTGAGGACGACCTTGTCGATCACCGGGGCGACGATCGGCGCAGCGGCTCCGCCCACTTTGCTGACATAATCGAGTCCGCCTAATCTTCCGTATACGTCGCGCATGTCGAGCGCGCCGTCAGGGGGCGGCGGAAACACTGTCCGCTTGAACGGATCGGCGCCGTTCGAATAAGGCGCGATCACCCAGCCGGCCGAGCGTCCGACGAACATCTCCGGCTTGATGTTGATCGGACCGACCGGCGTCGAGACCTGGATCGACGGAAGCTCGACAAGCAAAGATTGACCGGCGCCTTCCGCTTCGAGCAAAACGGCGTGCGACGAGGCGATGCGCCGGTCGAGCGCGCGCGCGTTCAGCGGCATGACATTGCTGTCGACCGCGGCGATCTGAAACTTCTGTCGCACTAATTCGATATCGCCGATCAGCGGCGCCTTGAGGCGCGCCGAATGATAGCCCTCGACGCGGCGGCCCTTGGGGTCGAAATGCGTGAAGCGGATCGCCTGTTTGAGCGACAGATCGACCGGCGCATCGGCGAAACTCGCCTCCGCCGAGATCGGGGCCGTCTCAAGGTCGCGCGCCAGACAGATCGCCGCATCCTGCATCTCGACGCCCTGTCCGCCAAGGCCGTTCCAGGCCTTCGGCGCCAATGCGACGACGCTGCCCGGGAGCGAGAATTTCGGGTTGGCCGACCGACGCGCGCCGCCACCGGCGGCCGCGCCTGCAAATTCTACCCCGGTGAATTCAATCCCAGTGAAAAGCTCCTGTGTCGCGACGACGCAGGCGTTGGGTCGCCCGGGGGCCGGCCCGCATTTGAAGCCGCCGAGATCGACGGCGCCATAGGCTTCAAGGCTTTGCAGCGATTTACAGACGAAGGTGAGATCGTCGAACAACGTGTCGCCGCACGGAGCCGGGACGTAAGAAGCCTCGCCTTTGGCTGGATCCGCCGCGTGCGCCGCCTGCACCAGCGCAGCCGCCACAATCCCCAAGGTGCGACGAAACATGATGCCACCCCCAGGTCAGCGAGACGTAGGCGACTGACGCGCACAACGAAAAGATTATTGCCGGCGCGCGGCCCCTGTCAACGACCGAGCCTGCGCATCGCCATTTGATGGGCGGGCGTTCCACCGTAAAGGCGGTCAGAGCCGCATGCGGAGCGATCCTTGTCGTTGCTTTCCCCCGCCGCCGTCGCCGACCCAAAGGCGTTCGCCGATCCAAAGGCCGTCCATGCAATGTTCGCGCGGCTGCGCCGCGAAGAACCGGTCGCGCGCGTCGAGATCGAGGGCTTTCCGCCCTTCTGGCTCGTCACCCGCCATGACGACATCAAGGCGATCGAGAACGATCCCGAGACCTTCCTCGCCGGACCGCGCACCATTCTCCAGTCGCTGGCGCAGGAACAGGTCAATCTGGAACGGCTCGGCGACCGCAACGGCCTCAAGACGCTCGTCCACATGGACGGCGAAGAGCACCGCAAGCACCGGCTCATCGCACAGGGCTACTTCAACCGCTCCAACATCGACAAGTTGCGCGCGCAGACGCAAGAGCAGGCCGATCATTTCATCGACAAGATGGCGGCGATGGGGGGCGCGTGCGACTTCGCCGCCGACATCGCCTTCTGGTTTCCGCTTCGGGTCGTCCTTTCCATCATGGGCGTGCCGCCGGAGGACGATGCGCATATCCTGAAGCTCACCCAGCAGCTCTTCGGCTTCATGGACCCTGAGCTCGGCTATGGGCAGGAAATGGGCGAGATGGGCGTCCTCAAGGTCATCGGCGACTTTTCCGACTATGTGAACGCGCTCATCGCCGAGCGGCGGGCGCGGCCGACGGACGATCTTGCGACCGTGCTTGCGACCGCCGAGATCGACGGCGCGCCGATCGACGCCTTCAAGCAGCTTTCCTATTTCATTCTCGTGACGACCGCCGGCCATGACACGACGAGCGCTTCGATCGCCGAAGGGATGAACGTCCTCATTGACGATCCCGCCGCGATGGCGCGATTGAAGGCCGAGCCCGATCTCTGCGCGACCGCCGCCGACGAATTCGTGCGGCTCGCCGTGCCGGTGAAACATTTCCTGCGGACGCCGACGCGCGACGTCGAGATCGCCGGCGTGACGGTCAAGGCGGGCGACACGATCATGCTCGCCTTTGCGTCGGCCGCGCGCGACGAGGCCCAGTTTTCAAAGCCCGACGGCGTCACCGTCGATCGCCCGGTGAACCAGCATCTCGCCTTCGGCCATGGCCCGCATGTCTGCCTCGGCAAACATCTCGCCCGAATGGAGATCGAGGTCTTCTTCCGCCGGCTGCTGCCGCGCCTTCACCGCATCGAGCGCGCAGGCCCCGTTCACTACACTGAGGCGAGCTTCGTCTCCGGCATCAAGAAGATGCCGGTGCGCTACACGATGACATGAGCGTCCCCCGCATCCTCGTTGACGCCGACGCCTGCCCGGTGAAGGAGGAGGTCTACAAGGTCGCGCTGCGCCATGGCGTTGCGGTCGTCATCGTGACGAATGGCGGCGTGCGCATTCCGGAGCACCCTCTCATCCGCCGCGAGATCGTCTCAGAGGCCTTCGACGCCGCCGACGACTATATTGCTGCGCGCGCGGACGGGCGCGCGATCGTCATCACCGGTGACATCCTGCTCGCCGAGCGCTGCCTGAAGGCGGGAGGCGTCGTGATCGCGCCGAACGGAAAGCCCTTCACGACAAGCTCGATCGGCGCGGCGATCGCCATGCGCGCGATCATGGCCGACATTCGCGGCTCCGGCGACCCGACGGCGGGCGGCGGCGCGCGCCCCTTTTCAAAGGAAGACCGCGCGCGCTTTCTCGAAGCGCTCGACGCCGCGCTCGTCAGGATGAAACGGGCGCCGTAGGCGGGGGCCCCGGCGGCCAGCTTGTCTCATCGACCGCCGGTCCTGCCGCGGCGGCGGGCGCGGCGAAGCTCGCCTTGGCGATGCGCTCGAGATCGGTGCAGATCGCCCGCGTCTTTTCGCGTTCGTGCGTCAGGAGATCGAGCGCGCGCTGGCGCATGAGGACCTGTTCGGCGAGGCGCGCTTCTTCGCGCTGGCGGCGTTTGGCGTCGGCGGCATGCTCATTCTCGATCGCGCGGCGGAGCTCGTCGATCGCCGCCGAATTGTCGACGATCGCCTCGATTGGGAAATATTCGATCAGGAAATGCTGGTGGATGCGCGCCCGCAAGGACATGTCGTTGATGTCGAAGAGCCGTTCGCGGTTGCGTTCATAAACGCCCGCCTCGCGCTGGGCCATGCGGAACATGCGCTGCGTCACCGGCCCCCACGGATCGCCGATCTTCTGCGAGGCGAGCGCCATGTCGATGGTGCGGCCCATCGTCGTCAGGATTTCGCCGAAGAAGCGCGCCGCGTCGCGTTCGCGCCGGCGCCGGTTCATGCGGTCTTCAATAAGCTCGGCGAACAGGGCGCCGAGCGTCGCGAGCACCGCTCCGACCGTGACGGCGAGCAGCGTATCGAGATTGCCGACAAGATCGAAGACCGTCTTGTTCATCGCGCTCCCCGACCGCGTTCGAGCCGCCGCCCCGCCCTCGCCTCGCCCATCTGATGGCGGATGAACGCCGGCAGCAGCGCCATTTTCTCCTGCGCTTCCAGGCCGTCGGCGAGGCGGTAGATGTTCTGGTAGAAGAACGCCATTGCGGCGAAGCCATTCAGGGTTTTCATCAGGGGATTGAGAGAATTCGGCCCGAACCAGCCCTGCCCCAGCCGCAGCGATTTTTCATAAGAGGACGCCGCCGCAAGCGCGCCGGAAATCAGTTTCGCGGGAATGTCGGGATCGACGCACAGGGGCCGCGCGAGGCCGATGAGGTCGGCGGCGCCGGCGGCGAGCGCCTCATCCATCGCGGCGCGGCTGCGGAAGCCGCCGGTCACCATCAGCGGCATTTTCGCAACGCGCGCCGATTCCTCCGCAAACTGAAGAAAATACGCCTCGCGCCGCAGCGTCGAGTCGCGCTTGCGCTCTTCGGCCGGCGGCTCCATCCCGTCGATGTCCATCATCCGCGGCTGCTCATAGGAGCCGCCCGAGATTTCGAGAAAATCGACGCCTTCCTCATTCAGCCAGCCGATGACCGTGAGGCAGTCGTCGAAGGAAAAGCCGCCCTTCTGGAAGTCCGACGAATTGAGCTTCACGGCGACCGGGAACCCCGACCCGACTTTTTTGCGAACCGCCGAGACGGTCTTCAGCAGGAGCCGGGCGCGGTTCGCAAGAGCGCCGCCCCACTCGTCATTGCGCTGGTTGACGCGCGGATTGAGGAACTCGGAAATGAGATAGCCGTGCGCGGCGTGGATCTGCACGCCGGAAAAGCCCGCCGCCTTGCAGACCGACGCCGCATTCACAAAGCGCGCGATGACGTCCTCGAGCTCGTCCGTTGCGAGCGCGCGCGGGGCGCCGAACTGCCCGCCGGGCAGATCGACGGCGACGGCGGAGGGCGCGACCGGCGTCTTCGTCACATAGACGGGCGTCTGCCGCCCGGCGTGGGAAAGCTGCGCCATGATCTCGGCGCCGTTCGCCGTCGCGCTCTGCGCATAGGCCTCGAGCGCGGCGAGCGCCTCGGGGCTCTCCGCGCCCTCGATCGCGACATTGCCGGGACGTTCGAGATAGCGCCGGTCGACCTGGATGTTGCCGGTGATGAGAAGCCCGGCCCCGCCCTTCGCCCAGCGCGCATAAAGCGTCTGATGCCGCACCGTCGCGTGATTGCGAGCGTCGGCGAGGCCTTCCGTCATCGCCGCCTTGACGAGCCGGTTCTTCAGGCGGACGCCGCAGGGAAGCGTCAGGGGATCGGCGATCGTCGTCATTGCCATCAGGAGCAAGCGCGGAACAGCCCTGCTACTCACCCTGATTCGCGCTGCGACGGGTCCTCGCCTGACGCATCGGACCGCTGTTAGGGTGGGCTGCAATTGAGGGCGCCATGAGAAAAACGATCATCATCGGGGCGGTTCTGCTCGCCCTCGCCGTCTCGGCCGCACGAGCCGAGACGCCGGTTCCGGACGCGGCCGCGAGCGACCCCGCAGGCCTTGGCTGGATGCAAGGGACCCCGCCGGCGGCGGAGAAGCGAATCGCCTTCGCGGACGGGTCCTATTTCACCTTTCCGAAGACGCGCTGGAGCTTTTCGAACTGGCGGACTTTCTACCCCACGGCGGCCGTGCGCCGCGGCGCCGCCAAGGCTCATTTCTTTCCGCGCAAGGAGCGCGGCGATCTCGAAGCGGTGACCTTCACCCCGCTCGGGCGAACGGCGCCCATGACATGGAAAGCCTCGCTCGCCGCCAATTATACCGACGGGATCGTCGTGCTCCACCGGGGCCGCATCGTCTATGAGCGCTATTTCGGCGTGACGGCGCCGCAATCGCAGCACATCGCCTTCTCCGTCGCCAAGTCCTTCGTCGGCGTGATCGCCGCGAGCCTGATCGCCGAAGGGGTCATCGACGAGACGGCGACCGTCGCGCGCTACGCGCCGGAGCTCGCCGCGAGCGGCTTCGGCGATGCGAGCGTGCGCCACGTTCTCGACATGACGACGGCGGTCGCCTTCGACGAGCATTATGGCGCGCCCGACTCGACGATCGCCCTTTACAGCGTCGCTGGACGGCTGCTGCCGCGGCCCGTCAATTATCAGGGCCCGGAGGGCCTGCTCGACTTCGCCGCGACGCTGCCGAAGGCGGGCGAACACGGCGAGCGCTTCGCCTATCGCACGGTCAACACGGACCTTCTCGCCTGGATCGTCGCGCGGGCGAGCGGCAAGACCGTCCTTCAGCATCTTGAAGAGCGGTTCTGGTCGAAGCTCGGCATGGAGGAAGATGCAAGCGTCGTCGTCGTCGGCACCGGCACGCCGTTCTGGGGCGGGGGGCTGGCGCTCTCCTTGCGTGACCTTGCGCGCTTCGGCGAACTGATGCGGCTCGGCGGAAAATGGAAAGGCGAACAGCTTATTCCCGAGGCTGCGATAGCCGACATCCTCAAGGGCGGCGACCGCGCGGGCTTTGCCAAGAACGGCGCCTATCCGACGCTGCCGGGCTGGAGCTACCGGAACCAGTGGTGGATCGCCCATGACGACCACGGCGCCTTCATGGCGCGCGGCATTCACGGCCAGGCGATCTATATCGATCCGAAGGCCGAGATGGTGATCGCGCGCTTCGCCTCCCACCCGCTCGCCGGCAACGTCAACCTCGATCCGACGTCGCTGCCGGCCTATCGCGCGATCGCGGCGCATCTGACGGCGCGGCGTTAACCCTCGCGCGCCGCATGATCATTCCGGCGGCATCCGGCTTGCATTGCGTCGGCGGAAGACAGTTCAGTCCTTGCACCGGACTCCTGCCGGAATGGCCGCCCCCGATCGGGCGGCCTTTTCTTTTCGGCGCGTGCGGCGCAAGTCTTTCCGTCATGACCGACGCGCCCCGCCTCCTCACCGAAATCGACGGCCCCGTCTTCGTCGTCACCATCAATCGCCCGGAACGGCGCAACGCCGTCGACCGCGCGACGGCCGACGCGCTCAGCGCCGCCTTCCGCGCCTTCGACGCCGATGCCGACCTCGCCGTCGCGATCCTCACCGGCGCCGGCGGGAATTTCTCTGCCGGCGCGGACCTCAAAGCCGTCGCAGAAGGCGATGGCAACCGCGTCGCGAAAGATGGCGACGGCCCGATGGGCCCGTCGCGGATGATGCTGTCAAAGCCGGTCATCGCCGCGATCGAAGGCAACGCTGTCGCGGGCGGGCTCGAGCTCGCTTTGTGGTGCGACCTGCGCGTCGCGGCGCGCGATGCAACCTTCGGCGTCTATTGCCGCCGCTTCGGCGTGCCGCTCATCGACGGCGGCACTGTCAGGCTGCCGCGCCTCATCGGCGCGTCGCGCGCGATGGACATGATCCTGACGGGGCGCGGCGTCGACGCGGATGAAGCCTTCGCGTGGGGCCTTGCGAACCGGCTTGTCGAGCCCGGCGCGGCGCTCAAGGAAGCAAAGGCGCTCGCCAGAGACCTCGCGCGCCTGCCGCAGACCTGCCTGCGCCATGACCGTCTGTCGGCGCTGACCCAATGGTCGCTCAGCGAGACAGAAGCGCTCGCCGCCGAATTTGCGCTGGGACTGAAGACGCTCGCTTCCGGCGAGACGCTCGCCGGCGCGACGAAATTCGCCTCCGGCGAAGGCCGCGGCGGCAAGAGCCTCTAGAAAAAGAGCCGCGCCCGCGTCTTCAGCCGTTCAGGGCGCGGAATGATGGTGAAGGTTCTGAGCGCCGCCTTGTCGAAGCGCTTGGGGTCGATGAGCCGGTCCGGGGCCTTCGGGTCGATGAAGCGAAGTTCCTCCACCGCGCCGAAACCGCCCGCGCCAAAGAGGCGCGCCGACCGGTAGAGCAGGCTTTTCTTCACGGCGTTGACGCCCGAGGTGCGCATCGCCTCGAGAAAGATCCGGTCGGCGCGGAAGCGCTCCTTGCGGAACTGCGGCGGCTCTTTCGGCGGCTCGGCGATCGAATAGAGCCAGTCATGAATGACCGCCGCCGCAGAATAGGGCCCCGCTTGCGGTACGAGCCGGCGGAACGCCGCCGGCACGGAAGCAAAATCCGTCACGAAATGCGGCGGCACCACGATCGCCACATTGGGGCGCGACTTTACATGGATGTAGATGAGGCCGCGCCGGACGACGAAATTCGCCGCGCGCTTCTGGCGCCGCTCGATGACGAAGGGCACGGGGCTCGCCTCGAGCTCGGTGACGAAGCGGTCCTCCATGCCGAAGATTTCCTCGGCGATCTGAAGCGCCATTTCCGGCGGACGGGGCTTTCCGGCCATTTCCTCGGCGAGCGCCAGCACCCTCTCGCAGAGCGCGATGTCATCGACCATGAAAGGCATCGCCGAGAGCCCCTTTCCGCAAGCGCTTGGCGCGAGCCCCCGCCTTGGCTTCACCCGCTGAGTCGGCCTAAGGGTCGCGCCCGAATGGTGAATTGAGCGTTTCCGCATGGCAAGCCGCCCAACGAAGAAGTTACCCGAAGCCGACCTCTTCTCCGGCGCCGCCGGCGATTACACCGCCAAGGACATCGAGGTGCTCGAGGGCCTCGAGCCCGTGCGCAAGCGCCCGGGCATGTATATCGGCGGGACCGACGAGAAGGCGCTGCATCACCTCTTCGCCGAAGTGCTCGACAATGCGATGGACGAGGCCGTCGCCGGGCACGCGACGCGCATCGAGGTCGAGCTCGGCGCCGACGGTTATCTCACCGTCACCGACAATGGCCGCGGCATCCCCGTCGATCCGCATCCGAAGTTCAAGAACAAGTCGGCGCTCGAAGTCATCATGACGACGCTGCACTCGGGCGGCAAGTTCGAGGGCAAGGCCTACCAGACCTCCGGCGGCCTCCACGGCGTCGGCGTCTCGGTCGTCAACGCGCTCTCCGACGATCTCGTCGTCGAGGTGTGCCGAAATCGCCAGATGTGGCGCCAATCCTATGCGCGGGGAGCTCCCAAGACGAAACTCGTCGACGCCGGCCCTGCGCCCAACCGGCGCGGCACCAGCGTGCGCTTTCATCCCGACCCCGAGATTTTCGGGCCGAAGGCCGCCTTCAAGCCCGCGCGGCTTTACAGGATGGCGCGCTCGAAGGCTTATATCTTCGGCGGCGTCGAGATCCGCTGGCGCTGCGCAGCCGAACTCATCAAGGACGAGACGCCGGCCGAAGCGGTCTTTCATTTCGAGGCGGGCCTCACCGACTATCTCGCCTCGCTCATCAACGGCAAGCCGACCGTCACGGACGAGATCTTCGCCGGCCGGATCGACCGCCGCGAGGATGGCGGGCATGGCAGCGTCGAGTGGGCCGTCACCTGGGGCGCGGCCGGCTTTTCAAGCGACGGCGAGGATGTCGACGGCTTCACCCGCTCTTATTGCAACACCATCCCGACGCCGGAAGGCGGCACGCATGAGCAGGGCCTGCGCGCGGCGTTGTCGAAGGGCCTCAAGGCCTATGCCGATCTCGCCGGCAACAAGCGCGCCGGCAATGTGACGCCCGAAGACATCATGACGACGGCGGGCGCACTCCTTTCCGTCTTCGTGCGCAATCCGGAATTCCAGGGCCAGACGAAGGACAAGCTCGCGACGGCGGAAGCCCAGCGCCTCGTCGAGAACGCCGTGCGCCCTGCTTTCGACCATTGGCTCGCGAGCCATCCGAAACAGGCGAACGAGCTTCTCGAATGGACGATCAGCCAAGCCGACGAGCGCCTGCGCCGCCGGAAAGAGAAGGAAGTCTCGCGCGCGGCGGCGACGCGCAAGCTCCGCCTGCCGGGCAAGCTCGCCGATTGCAGTCAGAAGGACCGCGAGGGAACCGAAATCTTCCTCGTCGAGGGCGACTCAGCCGGCGGCAGCGCCAAGCAGGCCAGGAACCGCGCGACGCAGGCGATCCTTCCCCTTCGCGGCAAGATCCTCAACGTCGCCAGCGCGACCCGCGACAAGATCATGGCGAATGAGGAAATCCAGGATATCGCGCAAGCGCTCGGCGTCGGGCTGGGGCCGAAATTCGACCTTGAAGACCTGCGCTACGAAAAAATCATCATCATGACCGACGCCGACGTCGACGGCGCGCATATCGCCTCGCTGCTGATCACCTTCTTCTATCAGGAGATGCGCGGCCTGATCGACGCGGGCCGGCTCTACATGGCGCAGCCGCCGCTTTATCGCCTCACCGCCGGGGGCAAGACCGTTTACGCCATGGACGACGACGCGCGCGAGCGCCTCCTGAAGTCTGAATTCAAGTCGCACCAGAAGGTCGAGACCGGGCGCTTCAAGGGCCTTGGCGAGATGATGCCGGCGCAACTGAAGGAAACGACGATGGACCCGCGGACGCGCGCGCTCGCCCGCGTCGTCATCGCCGAGGACCGGCGCGAGAACGCCTCCGACATCGTCGACCGGCTGATGGGCAAGAAGCCGGAGCTCCGCTTCCAGTTCATCGCCGAGAATGCGAGCTTCGTTCGGGGCGAATTGGATATTTAGCCGGGCGCCGGCGCGCCCGCGCCCCGCCTGCCGGCAGATGCCGAAAATCGAACGCTACCGCTTGGCGTTCCGTTGCGCCTTGGCGAGGTTGGGGATCGCCGCCGCTTTTTTCCGCGCGGCGGGCTTTTTCTTCGGCGGCAGCGCGGCGTCCCGTTCGAGCCGAAGCTGTTTCAGCTTCTCGGTTTTCTCACGCTGCTTTTCCGCGGCGCGGCGCACTTCCGACAACGCCGCGGTCTCCGCGCTGGCGCGCGCGGTCTTCTTGTCCGTCGTCGGCATTTTGCTGAACGGCATGGCGGCGCTTCCTTCTGTCGGTCGGCGATAAAACAAAACGCCGGACCTCATGGCCCGGCGTTCGAGGCGTCACGCGAGGGCGCCTGTCACTTCGTCCTCAGCTGCGTCGCCGAGGTCTTGCCGCGATCGCTCGTCAGCTCATAGCTCAGCGCCTGGCCGTCGTTGAGCGAGCGCAGGCCCGCCGCCTCGAGCGCGGTCGCGTGGACGAACACGTCCTTGCCGCCGTCATCGGGCGCGATGAAGCCATAGCCCTTTTGCGAATTGTACCATTTGACTTTTCCAGTAGGCATCTTGAGTTCCCTTGCAGGCATGAAAAGGTCGGCCGCGCGATCCTCGCGCAAGCCGAAAACCGTTGGTTCGAGAAGTGAAAAAGGGCTCTCCGGGAGACCGATTAGACAGCCCAAAGCAAGGGTTCGTGGCCACCTATGGGCTCCGTGGCGGGAAATAGCAAGCCGATTGCGCCCCGCGCCTGCCCCGTTGCATCGCCCTCGTAGGAAGGCGCCCGCGAGATCGTTTGCATGCGGACCGATGGGGCGGACGCCGGGGCGCGCGGCATTAACGCTTTTCCAGCCTCCGCGACCGCATTGCCCGGCGGGGCTTTCCTCTCTAGAATCAAGGGGTATTCCGTGCGGGCGCTCCCTTGGACGACAAGACCGATCTGTTGAAATCGCTGAAAATCGATCGCAGCGAAGCCGCTGGGGCGCGCGCAGGCCTGTCGCCGGCGCTTGCGATGACGCTCGCCGGCGGATCGCTGCTCGCGGGCGCCGCGCTCGGCTGGTTCCTGAAGCCGGCCCCGCTCGCGCCGGAAGCAGCGCCGGTGATCGCATCCTCTCCTTCCGCGCCGGCGACCGCCGCGCCCGCGGGCTCGCTGACCGCGTCGGGCTATGTCGTCGCGCGCCGGCAGGCGACCGTCGCGGCGGAAGTGACGGGGCTTCTCATCGAGGTGCGCGTCGAGGAAGGCCAGAAGGTGAAGGCCGGCGAAACCCTCGCCGTCCTTGAATCAACGCTCGCCCGCGCCGACACCGACGCCGCCATCGCGCGCGCCGCCTCCGCAGACGCCGATCTCGCCGAAGCCAGGCGCGTCCTCAACCGCACGCGCGAACTCGCCAGGCAGGGCTTTGCAAGCAATGCGGCGCTGACCGACGCCGAGGCGCGCTACGCCGCCGCGCTCGCGACCCGGAATGCGCTCAAGAGCGACGCCGACCGCGCGCGCGCCCAGCTCGACCGGTTCGAGATCAAGGCGCCGTTCGACGGCGTCGTCATCAACAAGGCCGCCCAGCCCGGCGAAATCATCTCGCCCGTCTCCGCCGGCGGCGGCTTCACGCGCACCGGCGTGTGCACCATCGTCGACATGGCGAGCCTGGAGATCGAGGTCGACGTGAGCGAGGCCTACATCGCGCGCGTCTTTGAGGGACAGAAGGTCGAAGCGGTGCTCGACGCCTACCCAGACGAGCGCCTGCCCGCCCATGTCATCGCCGCCATTCCCGCCGCCGACCGCGCCAAGGCGACCGTCCGGGTGCGGATCGGTTTTGACAAGCTCGATCCCCGCATCCTGCCCGAAATGGCGATCAGCGTGCGGTTCCTCGACCCCGTCGCCTGAGCCCCGCCTTCGTCCCCGGAGCCTTCCATGACCGACCTTATCCGCCTGACCAACGTCGACAAGGGCTATGCCCGCGGCAAGGAGAAGATCACGATCTTCGACAAGCTGACGATGACGATCCCTGAAGGCGACTTCATCGCCATCATGGGGCCGTCGGGGTCGGGCAAGACGACTCTCCTCAACCTCCTCGGCGGGACGGACAAGCCGGACGCCGGCGAAATCGAGTTCGCGGGCCGGCGCCTCGACCAGATGAACGAGGGACAACTTGCGAAGTGGCGGGCGACGAATGTGGGCTTCATCTTCCAATTCTACAATCTGATGCCGACGCTGACCGCCGCGCAGAACGTCGAATTGCCGCTGATGCTGACCAACCTCTCCGCCGCCAAGCGCAAGGCGAATGTCGAGACGGCGCTGAAGGTCGTCGGCCTTTCCGACCGCGCCCGGCACCGCCCGCGCGAAATGTCCGGCGGCCAGCAGCAGCGCGTCGCCATCGCGCGCGCGATCGTCGCCGACCCTAAGCTCCTTCTTTGCGACGAGCCGACGGGCGACCTCGACCGGACGACGGCGGATGAAATCCTCTCGATGCTGCAGCTTCTCAACCGCGAACTCGGCAAGACCATCATGATGGTGACGCACGACGCCGAGGCGGCGAAGTTCGCCAAGCGCACGCTGCATCTCGACAAGGGCCGCTTCAATGAGAGGGAGCTCGCCGCGTGAACGACTTCTTCCTGATGCGGAAGAACCTTTTCCGCAAGCCGGCGAGAACGACCCTGCTGATCGTGTCGATCATGATCGCATTCCTGATCTTTTCGGTGCTTTACAGCTTCAATTACGCGATCAACAACTTCAACTCGCTGCCGAACCGCCTCGTCACGCTGTCGAAGATCAACTTCACCGAAAGCCTGCCGCGCGCCCATTACGAAAAAATCGCGCGCACCGAAGGGGTCGCGGTCGCCACCCATCTCAACTGGTTCGGCGGCTATTATCAGGATCCCGTCAAGGGCTTCATGCCGACTTTCGCGGTCGAGCCGAGAACCTATTACGAGGTCTACAAGGACGACATGCCGATCACGGAGGAGGCGAAGATCGCCTTCTTCACCGAGCGCACGGCCATGCTCGCCGCCGAACCGGTCGCCGAGAAATGGGGCTGGAAAGTCGGCGACACGATTCCGCTCAACAGCAACATCTTTTCGAAGACCGACGGCAGCCGCGTCTGGGACTTCAAGCTCGTCGGGGTGATCCCGACCCCGCCCGGCAGCTCGCAGACCGGCGCGGTGCTCATCAATTACGACTATTTCAACGAGACGATCAGCTTCGGGCGCGACCGCATCGGCTGGATCGCCTTCCTGACGACGTCGGCGGCGATCAACGATCAGGTCATCAACGCCATCGACGGCCGCTTTGCGAACTCCTCCGACGAAACCTCGACGCAGGACGAGGCGGCCTTCAACAAGTCTTTCGCCGCGCAATTAGGCGACATCGGCCTTGTGACGACGCTCGTCGTCGGCTCGGCCTTCGCAGCGATCCTCCTCATCGTCGGCACGACGATGGCGCTCGCCGTGCGTGAGCGCACGAAGGAAATGGGCGTGATGAAGACGCTCGGCTTCTCCTCCCCGCGCATCCTGCGCCTCGTTCTCGGCGAATCGCTCCTCCTCGCCTTTCTCGGCGCCGGGCTCGGCGTCGGCGCCGCCGCGGCGATGCTCGCCGCCATGGCCTCGCAGGGCGGGAGCGCCGGACCGCCGATCTGGTTCGCGCCGCAGGCGCTTCTGCCGGCTTTCCTTTTCGCGCTGGGCCTCGGGCTCGTCACCGGCGCCCTGCCCGCGCTTGAAGCCTATCGGATGCGCATCGTCGACGCACTCGGCCGGAAATAGGGACACGCCCCATGCCGACGATCCTCAACCAGATTGCGACCGTCACCGCGCTCAATGTGCGCTCGATCCCGCAGCGTGCGGCGATGTCGATTGCGACGGTCGTCGCGGTGGCGCTGGCGATCGCCGTTCTGCTCTTCTTCCTCGCCCTCTCGAACGGGCTTTCAGAAACCATCAAGGGCTCGGGCTCGGACGACGTGGCGGTCGCGCTGCGCGACGGGTCGGTCGCCGAAATCAACAGCGTCGTCACGCGCGAGCAGCTCAACATCCTGGCGACGGGACCGGGCGTTGCGACGGCGAACGGCGCGCCGCTTGCGTCGGGAGAGCTTCTCGTCATCGTCGACGGGATCAAGAAATCGAGCGGCACCAAGGCCAATATGCCGTTCCGCGGCCTCGGACCGCAGGGCCTCGCGATCCGCCGCAACGTGAAGATCACGCAAGGACGGATGTTCACGCCGGGCACGAACGAGATCGTCGTCGGCGCCGGCCTGTTGCGCGAATTCGCCGGCTTCGAGTTCGGCAAGTCGATCCGGCTGCGCGGCGGCGAATGGCAGGTCGTCGGCGTCTTCGAGGCGCCCGGCACGGTCTATGAATCAGAACTCTGGGCCGACATCGGCGTTACGCAGAGCCTCTTCGACCGCCCGAACGTCTTCCAGACCATGCGGATCAAGCTCATTTCGGCCGCCGACATGGAGGCGTTCAAGGCTTACGTGAAGGCGGATGCGCGCACGAAGGATTTGCAGGCGCTTTCCGAGCGCGAATATTTCGCGGCGCAGGCCTCGCAATCGACCGGCGCGCTCATCGGCATCGCCTGGTTCCTCGGCGCGATGATGGCGATCGGCGCGCTCGCCGGCGCGCTCAACACCATGAATTCCTCGGTCACGGCGCGCGCCAGCGAAATCGCGACGCTGCGCATCATCGGCTTTTCGGGGCTCGCCGCCTTCATGGGCACGCTGATCGAGGCGCTGTTCCTGGCGGCCGCGGGCGCGGTCGTCGGTCTTCTCATCGCTTTCGTGTTCTTCAACGGACGGACGACCTCGACGCTCGGCTCGGGCTTCACCCAGCTCGTCTTCAGATTCGAGATGTCGCCGGCGCTCATCGCGAGCGCGCTCATCGTCGCGCTGGCGATCGGCCTTGTCGGCGGCGCCCTTCCCGGCATCCGCGCCGCGCGGACGAAGCCGCTCCTTGAACTCGCCGGCTGAGCCGCCGGATCTATTTCACCGTGATCCGCCCAAGAGGGCTCGACTTGGTCTTCGAGACTTCAGCGGGCGAGCCGTAGACGTCGATCTTGCCGACGCCCGCGATGTCGGCGTCGACTTTTTCGCTCGCATAGACGCTCGCCCCGCCGACGCCCGACACCTCGACCTTGACGACGCGGCATTTGAGCTCTTCGGCGTCGAGATCGCCGACGCCCGAAACGTCAGCCTCCAGCGTGTCGCAGGTTCCCGAAAGGTTGAGATCGCCGACGCCTGAGATCGACACTTTGAAGGGCCCGCCGGCGATTCCCTTCACCGAGCCGTCGACGACGCCGGCCGCCGACACGCCGACGAGCGCGGGAACCGTAAGGCGCGCGGTGACGCCGCGGCGGACGATCTTGCGGCCGATGCGGCCTTCCTGATGCGCGGTGTCGAGAATGAGGACGCCGTCGACGACCTCGGCGCGCGCGCGATCGAGATCTTCCTGCCGCCCGGACAGCGTCAGCGCATAGTCGCCGCCGACCGTCGCATCGAGCTCGATGACGCCCGCAATGTCGATGCGGTCAAAATCCGCAACCGGTGCCGTGCGCGAGACGTCAGCGCCCCGGTCGCGCTCGCTGACATCGGTCAAGTCGCCCCAGGCGACCTTCACCGCAGTCGCAGCGATCAGCCCGGCGAGCGCCAGTCCGATCAGAAATCCCAGGAACAGTCTCATGCGCCCCTCCTGCCCTTTTGATGGCGATGCCCGTTAATGGACCTTGATCTCCGAAAAGAAGCCGCCGCGCTTGTCGACCGATTTCGGCGAGCCATAGACCATGATCCCGCCCATGCCCGATACTTCGGCGGCGACGGTTTCGCTCGCATAGACGCGCGCCTCGCCGACGCCGGCGACCTTGACGTCCACGGCCCTGCATTGAAACGACTGCGCGTCAACCTCGCCGACGCCCGAAACGCGCGCGACGAGCTTGTCGCAGCTTCCAGCGATGTTCACCTCGCCGACGCCCGACAGATCGAGCTTGAAGTCCTTGGCCCTGACGCCGCTGATTTCGGCGTCGGCGACGCCCGACACAGCGAGCCGATTGAGCGCCGGCATCGTCACAACCGCTTTGACGCCCTTGGTGTCGCCGCGCAGCCGTTTGCGCGAGCCGAGCACGAGCGCGCCGTTCTTCAGCGTCGCCTCGACGCGTTCCATCTCGGCGGCGGGCCCTGAAAGCTCGATCGAGAAATCCTCCCCGACGATGACGTCGAGCTTGTAGGCGCCGCCGATCTCGATCGCATCGAAATCGCGGAGATCGAGCGTCATCGAACTCTTTGACTGCGCCAGCGCGGCGGTTGCAAACACCGAGGCCAGCGCCGCCATTATCACGATCTCACGCAACGTCCGGTTTCCTTTCCGAGGGCGCGAACGCTCGCGCCTCATCTTTCTCCTCTCTATGTGGACCTGCCGGCCAGCGAAATCCGGCCCGGCGCAGCAGGTCTTCGGGCGATCGATTCGCTACCCGCGCCGGAGGCCCGGATTCCCCGACGAATTTCCGCCCAGATTGTGAGTGATAATGACTTGCAAGAAGCCTTCATCGCTGCTAATGAGGCTTTGTTGCGAATAATTCGCAGTTACAGGAGCGAGCGGGGCCTATGCGTTATCGGGCGTTTCTTTCAGCTTTGGCGACAACGAGCGCGCTTACAGGCGCCGCCGCGGCCGGAGAGATCACGGCGGTCAATGTGGCGATGATCGACGATCAGCTCCTCGTGAACGGGGAACGCGCCGCCTATGCGAACACACGCACGACGAGCGCGACCAAGACCGACACCGCCCTTGTCGACATTCCCCAGTCGATCTCAGTCGTCACGCGCGACCTCATCGACGACCAGTCTATGCGCACGCTCGCCGACCTGTCGCGCTACGTGCCGGGCCTCGGCTTCGGCCAGGGCGAAGGCCACCGCGACGCGCCGGTCTTGCGCGGCAATCAATCGACCGCCGATCTTTTCATCGACGGCGTGCGCGACGACGCGGAATATTTCCGCGATCTCTATAATGTCGAGCGCGTTGAGATCCTCAAAGGCCCAAATGCGATGATCTTCGGGCGCGGCGCGGGCGGCGGCCTCATCAACCGTGTGACGCGCAAGGCCGAGTTCGAGTCGAACCGTGAGGTCGAGCTCAAAGGCGGCCAGTTCGGCTATGGGCGCATCGGCGCCGACATCGGCGGCGCGGCGACGGACGGTCTCGCGCTGCGTTTCAACGGCTTTTACGAGAACGCCGACAGCTATCGCGACTTCGTCGGCGCGGAGCTTTTCGGGCTCAACCCGACGGCGGCCCTGAAGCTCGGGCCGGCGACGACGCTGCGGCTTTCCTATGAATATTTCAACGACGAGCGCACAATCGATCGAGGCGTGCCCTCGCTGGCGGGCCTTCCTTTTGACGGCGACCGGCGCGCCTTTTTCGGCAACCCGGATGAAAGCGTCTCAATCTTCGACCGCCACGGCGCCGTCGCGACGCTGGAGCATGCGTTTTCGGACGCCCTCACCTTGCGCAACAGCCTCTCTTTCGCCGCCAACGACAAATATTACGCCAACGTGTTCGCCGGCGGCGCCGTCAACGCCTTGACGGGCGACGTCGCGCTCATCTCCTACGCCTCCTCGCAGGACCGCAAGAACCTCTTCAACCAGACCGACCTCGTCTGGAAGCTCGATACGGGCGACCTTCGCCACACGGTCCTCTTCGGCGTCGAGGCAGGCGTGCAGAAGACCGACAATTTCCGTACGCCGAACAACGCCAACGGAACGGTCAACATCGCCGCGCCGACGACCGCGGCGCCCGGCGTCTTCACCGGCGTCCAGAACGACAATGAGGTCGATCTCAAGGTCGTCGGCGTCTACCTGCAGAACCAGATCGAAATCGGTCGGTATTTCCAGCTCATCGCCGGCGTGCGCTATGACCGCTTCGACCTCGATTTCGACAACAAGATCATCGGCGGGCTCGATGCGGCGCGCGTCGACGAGGCGGTCTCGCCGCGCGGCGGCGTCATCTTCAAGCCGGCGGAGAACGCCTCGCTCTATTTCAGCTATTCGAAATCGTTCCTCCCGCAGGCGGGCGACCAGTTCAACGCGCTGACGCCGGTGACCGCCGATCTCGAGCCTGAATCTTTCGAGAACCTCGAGATCGGCGCGAAGTGGAACCTGTCAGAGCGCCTCGAACTCGCCGCCGCGCTCTACCGGCTCGACCGCGAGAACACGCGCGCGAACGGCCCCGCGCCCGGAACCTTCGTGCTTACCGGCGCGCAGCGTTCGAAAGGCGTCGAGGTGTCGATCGCCGGCGCCCTCACCGACAAATGGGAGCTGATCGCCGGCTACGCCTATCAGGACGCCGAAATCACCGCGACGACGACCGCCGCGCCGGCGGGCCGGGCGCTTGCGCTCGTGCCGACGCATTCCTTCTCGATCTGGAGCACTTATCAGGTGCTGCCGCGCTGGCGCATCGGCGCCGGTGTCATTCATCAGGGCGACCGCTTCACGACGCTGTCGAACGCGGTGACGCTGCCCGACTTCACCCGCGTCGACGCAGCGGTCTATTACGCGCTGAGCGATTCAATCGACCTGCAGGTCAATGTCGAGAACCTGACCAACGCGCTCTATTTCCCCACCGCGCACAACGACAACAACATTACGCCGGGCGCGCCGCGCAACGTGCGCGCGGCGCTGGCGGCGCGGTTCTAGGCGGCAAGGCCCATCATCGCGCGCGCCTCGGCCGGCGAGGCGATCTTGCGGCCGGCGCGCGTTGCATAGCCCGCGAGCGCGGCGATCATCTCGCCGTTCGACCTCGCCTTGGCGCCGTCGGGGAGATAGAAGCAATCCTCGAGCCCCGTGCGCAGGTTTCCGCCGAGCTCGGCGACGCGCGCATGGACAGCCCACACTTCCTCGCGGCCGATCACCGTCGCCTGCCACGGGCAATCCGGCTTCTTGTATCTGATGAGGATCGGCAACAGGTCCGGATCCGCCGGCATGCCGGAGGCGACGCCCATGACGAAATTATAGTCGGCGTGATCGGTCATGCCGTTCTCGATATAGAGCCCGACCGAGCGCACGATGCCGAGATCGAAGCATTCGAATTCGGGCAGCGTTCCGATCTCTTTCATGACGTTGATGAAGTCCGTCACCTTCGACACCGGATTGTCGAAGGTCATCGGCGGCCACGCCCAGGACCCGTCGCTCCTGGTTTTGAGATAGTTGAGCGTGCCGGCGTTGCAGGCGGCCATTTCAGGACGGCAGGCGCGCAGATAATCGAGCACATGCTGGTAGTCCGGCCCGACGACGCCGGTCGTCATGTTGATGATGACGCCTGGGCATGCGGCGCGGATCGCCTCGTTGATCGCGGTGCAGATATTCGGGTCCCAGGTCGGCAGGTGGCCCATGCCCTCGCGCTGGTCGCGGTAATGGACATGCATAATCGCAGCGCCCGCGTCATAGGCGCGCCGCGCCTCCGCCGCCATTTCCTCAGGCGTCACCGGCACCGGATGCTGCTTCGGATTGGTGAGCACGCCCGTCAGCGCGCAGGTGATGATCGCCTTGTCCGTCATCGGTCATGCCTCCGGTTTGAGCGCGACGATCTTCGCCCTGATCGCCACCTGGTCGCCCGCCTTGGCGAGAACCTCGGCGACGACGCCGTCGCGCGGCGCTTTCAATTGATGCTCCATCTTCATCGCTTCAATGGTCGCGACGGTCTGGCCCTTGGCGACGCTGTCGCCGGGCTTGACGGCGATCGAAGTGACCGCGCCCGCCATCGGCGCCATGACGGCGTCAGCGCCCGCGCCCTGCTCCGCCGCCGGCGCGAAGGTCATGTCGATGAAGCGGCGCGCATGGGCGCCGCGCTTGACGTCGACGATGGTCGCGTCGCGGGCGATCGCCGCGGAAAGTCGCGTCGATCCCTGACGATAGACGATCTCATCGGCGCTTGCAGCGAGGATTTCGATGCAGGCCTCGCCGGCGCGCGTCTTCGCTGAAATCCAGTTGCGCCCGACGTCGATCACGGCGGTGATCGTCTCCTCGCCCTGCTGGAGCTTGATCGGGAACGAAGCGCCCCCGCGCGAATGCCAGCCCGTCAGGAGATCGCCGAACGGACGATCGAGGAGCGCGGCCGCCGCAAGCGCGACGTCGACGGGCTCAACGGGCGTCGTCGCCGCGGCGTTGATGGCGCCGAGATGGCGCTCGATATGGCCGATGTCGGCGCCGCCGGCGAGAAAGATCTCGTCGCGCAGCAGCGCCGATAGGAAAGGCGCATTCGCCGTGAGGCCGAGGAGCGTCATGCCGTCCAGCGCGCTCGCAAGCTTGGCGCAGGCTTCATCGCGCGTCGCGCCATGAGCGATCACCTTGGCGATCATCGGATCGTAGAAGGCGGAGACCTCATCGCCCGTCTCGACGCCCTGATCGACGCGCACGCCCGCCGGCGGGATGAACCGCGTGATGCGCCCGGTCTGGGGCAGGAAATTCCGCGCCGGGTCTTCGGCGTATAGCCGCGCCTCGACCGCATGGCCATTCAGCCGCACGTCGTCCTGCGCCAGCGGCAAGGGTTTTCCTTCGGCGATGTCGAATTGCAGCGCCACGATGTCGAGCCCGGTGACCATTTCGGTGACCGGGTGCTCGACCTGCAGGCGCGTGTTCATTTCGAGGAAGTAGAATTCGCCCGACGACGGCTCGAACAGGAACTCGACCGTGCCGGCGTTGCGATAGCCGACGGTGCGCGCCGCTTCGGCCGCCGCCTCGCCCATCGCCTTGCGCGTCGACGGCGTGATGACCGGCGAGGGCGCTTCTTCGATCACCTTCTGGCGCCGGCGCTGCAGCGAGCAGTCGCGCTCGCCGAGATAGAGAACCTTGCCATGCGTGTCCGCCAGCACCTGGATCTCGACATGGCGTCCGCCGACGATCGCTTTCTCGACGATCAGCCGCCCGTCGCCGAAAGCGCTTTCAGATTCCCGTCGCGGGGGGGGGGGCGGCGCGGCGCGAGCGGAAGCACGCGTCACGATGCGCTGGCCGCGCCCGCCGCCGCCGGCCGAGGCCTTCAGCATGACCGGGAAGCCGATGCGTTGCGCCTCGGCCGTCAGGCGGGCTTCCGCCTGGTCCTCGTCCTGGTAGCCGGGAATGCAGGGAACGCCGGCGGCGATCATGCGCCGCTTTGATTCCGCCTTGTCGCCCATCGCCGCGATGGCAGCGGGCGGCGGCCCGATGAAGATGATCCCGGCCTCGGCGCAGGCCGCCGAAAAGGCCGCGCGTTCGGAGAGGAACCCATAGCCCGGATGGATGGCGTCGGCCCCGCTCGCCTTCGCGGCCTCGATGATGCGCTCGATCTTCAGATAGCTCTGCGCCGCTTCCGGCGGGCCGATATGCACGGCCTCGTCGGCGCAGCGCACATGATAGGCGCGCGCGTCGGCGTCGGAGAAGACGGCGACCGTCGCCACGCCCCGCGCCCGCGCCGTGCGCATCACCCGGGCGGCGATCTCGCCCCTGTTGGCGATCAGGACCTTGCGGATCGTCGTCATGCTTTCGTCTCTGCCGCGTAGGTTTCAACCCAGTCGGGCGCCTGTTTCTGCGCGAACGCCGCCGCGCCGCGCCGCCCGGCGCCGCGAAGGCAGCGCGCGAATTCCTTCGCCGCCGCATCGAGCTCTTGTGGATCGACGCTGCGCGCCGCCGCGTTGAAGATGCGTTTCGTCGCGGCGTTGGCGGCGGGCTCGCAGCGGCCGACAGCGTTCAGCGTTTCAGCGAGGGCGGCGTCGACATCGGCGGCGATCTCGTCGACGAAGCCGGTTCTTGCCGCTTCATCGGCGCCGAAGCGTCGCCCGGTGAGCGCGAGCCGGCGCGCATTGAAGAGCCCGATCTTCCTGACCACGAACGGCCCGATCTGCGCCGGCGCAAGACCGAGCGTCGTCTCGGAAAGCGAGAATTTGGCGTCCGGCGCGGCGATCGCGACATCCGACACCGCGATGAAGCCCATCGCCCCGCCGAAGGCCGCGCCCTCGACGATGGAAATGACCGCCTGCGGCAGCGCGTCGAGCTTCAAGAGCAGGTCGCCGAAGCGGCGGTTGGAGATCTCGACCGGGTCACGTTCGCCCGGCAAGGGATCGGCAGCCATCATCTGGCCTGCGAACTCCTTGATGTCGCCGCCGGCGCAGAAACTGCCGCCCGCCCCGCGCAGCACGAGCGCGCGCGCCGAGCCCTCGCTCGCGAGAAGGTCGGCGAGCGAGAAGAGCCCGTCGACGATCGCCGCGTTGAGCGCGTTCTTCGCTTCCGGCCGATTGAGCGTCGCGAAGACGACCGACTGTCGCCGTTCGATGAGGAGGTCCGCCATTCAGAGCCTCGCCACGCCGAAAATGTTGGGCCGCGTCTTGCGCCTCGCGCCTTCTGCTGCGGTGTCAAGGCAGAACGCCAGCACCTTGCGCGTGTCGCGCGGGTCGATGAGGCCGTCGTCCCAGAGCCTTGCGGTCGCGAAGAACGCGCGGCTCTCCTCGTCATATTTGTCGATGATCGTCTTCGCCATGGCGTCGAAATAGGCCGTGTTGGGC
>JBKBLR010000024.1:0-42590 GCA_046296195.1 Parvularculaceae bacterium
GCGCCGCCGCGCGCGCCAGCGTGTCTATCCTTCAACGCAATGACGATATGGCGATCATCGCCGGCGATGTCGCGGCCGGCGACCGCGTGATCGTCGAGGGCGCAGACCGGGTGCGGCCGGGGATGAAGTTTCCGGGCGCGGGATCCGACCGTCAGGGGCGCACGGGCGCGCCGGCGGCGGCCGCGGCCAACTGACCATGGCGCCAAATCCGACATCCGGGGCCGCGGACAGCGCGCCGCCGACCGGCGGCTTCATCGCCTCGCTGGTGAAGCGGCCGATCCTCGCCATCGTCGTCAACCTGCTCATTGTGCTGGGGGGCCTCGCCGCTTTCGGTGGCGTCGAGGTGCGCGAGCTTCCCGATGTCGACCGCCCCGTGGTCACCGTCGATACGCGCTATCCGGGCGCGACGCCCGAGGCGGTCGACGCCGAAGTGACGTCGATCATCGAGGGCGCGGTCGCGCTCGTCGACGGCGTCTCGGCGATCTCCTCCTCTTCCTCGCGCGAACGCAGCCGGATCGTCGCGGAATTTTCGCAAAGCGTCGACATCAACATCGCCGCGACCGACGTCAAGAACGCCGTCGCCGGCGTCACAGGGCGATTGCCGAACGACGTCGAGGAGCCCCAAGTCGTCAAGGCCGACAACGATTCATCGCCGATCATGCGTCTTGCGGTTTCCGCGAAGGCGATGGATCCGGGCGCGCTTGCGGATCTCGTGGAAGACGTCATCGCGCCGCGGCTGCAGGCGGTCGACGGCGTCGCGCAGGTTGAGGTTTATGGCGATCGCCGGCGCGTCATCCGCGTGCGGATCATGCAGGATTCGCTCGCCGCGCGCGGCCTCACCGTCGCCGATGTCGCGCAGCTCGTCTCGACCGCCTCGACGAGCGCGCCCGCCGGTCGGCTTAGAAATGCGACGCAGGAGATTCTCATTCGCGCGGAAACGCCGGCGAGGACGCCCGAGGACATCGCAAGACTGCGCCTCAACGCCGACACCCGGATCGGCGACGTCGCCCTCGTCGAATGGTCCTACGCCGACGAAACGACGACGGCGCGGGTCAACGGCGAGTCGGGCGTCGGCGTCGGCATCGTGCGCCAGGCGCAATCGAACACCGTCGCGGTGTCGAAGGGCGTGCGGGCGGCGATCGCGGCGCTCGGGCCCACTTTGCCTCAAGGGGTCAGCGTCGAGGTGTCGAGCGATGATTCGATCTTCATCGAACGCTCGATCGAGGAGGTGCTGATGACGCTCGCGCTGGCGACTTTGATCGTCATCGGCGTCATCTTCCTGTTCCTCAGGTCATGGCGCGCAACGATCATTCCGGCGGTGACGATCCCGATTTCGCTGCTCGGCACCGTGGCGGCGATCTATCTCGCCGGCTTCTCGATCAACATCCTAACGCTGCTCGCGCTTGTGATGGCGACCGGGCTCGTCGTCGATGACGCGATCGTCGTCATGGAGAACATCGAGCGCTGGAAGGCGAACGGCGCCGGCAAACGCGCCGCGGCCGTGCTCGGCACGCGCGAGATCGTGTTCGCGGTGGTGGCGACCACGGCGACGCTCGCCGCCGTCTTCATCCCGATCTCGTTCCTGCCCGGCCAGGCCGGCGCGCTTTTTTCCGAATTCGGCTTCGTGCTCGCTTTCGCGGTGCTGACGTCGTCCTTCGTCGCTCTGTCGCTCTGCCCGATGCTGTCGATCCGCTTCGGCCGGGATGCGGCGCCCAGGGCGGCCGCGAAGCCGTCAGGCTTCATGGCGCGGACGACGCGCGGCTATCGCCGTGTTCTTGAATTTGTCGTCAATCGGCCGATCCTGCCGGTGATCGCGTCGCTGGGCTTTGCGGCGGCGGGCGTCATGGCGTTCCGGTCGCTGCCGAGCGAAATCACGCCGACTGAGGATCGCGGCCGCCTTTTTACCATCGTGCAGGGGCAGGAAGGATCGACCTTCGCCTATCTCGACGACAAGGTGCGCGAGGTCGAGCGGCGGCTCGAGCCCTTCCGGGAGTCGGGCGAAGCCAAAGACGTTATTTCGCTGAGTGGACGCGGCGGCGGCAATGCGGCGTTTGTCATCGTCACCCTGCCCGATTGGGCCGAGCGCGATTACTCGCAGCAGGACTTCGAAGCGAAGATCCGGCCGGCGCTGTCCTCTATTCCAGGCGTGACCGCGATGGTGCGCGGCGGAAACAGCCTCGGCATTCGCGGCGGCGGACAAGGGCTTCAGTTCGCCGTTCTGGCGGATGATTACGACAAGGCCGCCGACGCCGCCGAACGGGTTTCGGCCGCGCTCGCTGAAAATCCGATGTTCACGGATGTGCGGGCGAACTTCCGGTTCTCCCGTCCGCAACTGTCGATCGAGGTCGACCGCGAGACCGCCTCGCAGCTCGGCATTCCGCTCTCGGCGATCACGACGACGCTGGCCGCTATGTCGGATGAATTCCGCGCCGCCGAGCTCTTCATCGGCGACAATGTGATCGACGTCTTCGTGTCGGCCGGCGGCGACCCGATCGACGACCCGACCGACATCGAGAACCTCTTCCTGCGCACGTCAGGCGGCGCCTTCGTGCCGCTGTCCTCTGTCGCGCGCGTCGTCGAGGCGCCGATCGCCGCGACTCTCGCCCGCGAGGACCGCCGGCGCGCGGTGCCGGTGACCGCGAGTCTCGTCGAGGGCGCACGCCTCGGCGATGCGATCGAGGTCCTGCGCGCCGTCGCCCCTCAGGCGCTCGATCCCGGCATGGCGACGACGCTGCTTGGCGAAGCCAAGTTATTGTCGGAATCGACCGGCTCGACCGGTCTTGTCTTCGCCTTCGCCGCGGTGATCGTGCTGCTGGTGCTCGCCGCTCAGTTCGAAAGCTTTGTAAGCGCGTTCATCATCATGCTGACAGTGCCGTTCGGGCTTGCGGCGGCGGTGTTCGCGATCCAGCTCTCGGGCGGCTCTCTCAATTATTACAGCCAGATCGGGCTCGTGCTCCTCATCGGCATCATGGCGAAGAACGGCATTCTCATCGTCGAATTCGCTAACAAGCGGCGTGATGAAGGCTTGTCCGTGAAGGAGGCGATCCTCGACGCCTCGATGACGCGCCTGCGGCCGGTGCTGATGACGGCGATCTCGACCCTTCTCGGCGGGTTGCCGCTCATCCTCGGCTCGGGCGCAGGCGCTGAATCGAGGGCCGCGCTCGGCTGGGTCGTTTTCGGCGGGCTCGGCTTTGCGACGGTCTTCACCCTGTTCCTGACGCCGGTGACGTTTCTGATGCTCGCCCGCCTCTCAAAGCCGCGCGCAAGCGAGGAGCAGGCGCTTCAGAAGGAGCTCGAGCGCTCCGTCCGCCAGCCTACCTGACGGCTTGTGGAAAGTCGCCGCGCCCAGCGGTTAGACATTTGCCGCGCATGATCCGATAGGGAGCGAAAGCACCCCCGCAACGGACCTGACGCGCATGACGACGCCCCTCCGCCTCTATCTCATCGACGGGTCGGCCTACATTTTCCGCGCCTATCACGCGCTGCCGCCGCTGACGCGCAAGTCCGACGGCCTGCCTGTCGGCGCGGTCTCCGGCTATTGCAACATGCTCTACAAGCTTCTCGGCGACATGACCGACGAGCACGAGCCGACGCATCTTGCGGTCATCTTCGACTATTCCGGCGAGAGCTTCCGCAACGAGATCTACGCCGACTACAAGGCGAACCGGCCCGAGCCGCCGGAAGACCTCGTCCCGCAATTCGCGCTGGTGCGGGATGCGACGCGCGCGTTCAACGTGCCGTCGATCGAGCTTGAAGGCTTCGAGGCGGACGACCTCATCGCCTCCTACGCGCGCGCGGCGGAAAAAGCGGGCGGGGAGTGCGTGATCATTTCATCCGACAAGGACCTGATGCAGCTCGTCAGCGACCGCGTCACGCTTTTCGACACGATGAAGAACAGGCGTATCGCGCGCGCCGAGGTGATCGAAAAGTTCGGCGTGCCGCCGGAGAAGGTGATCGACGTCCAGGCGCTCGCCGGAGACAGCGTCGATAATGTCCCGGGCGTGCCGGGCATCGGCGTCAAGACGGCCGCGCAGCTGATCGAGGAATATGGCGATCTAGAAACGCTCCTTTCCCGCGCCGGCGAGATCAAGCAGCAGAAGCGCCGCGAGAGTCTCATCGAGCACGCCGAGGCAGCGCGGCTCTCCAAGCGACTCGTGACGCTGAAGGACGACGCGCCGCTGCCTGAGCCGATCAGCGCTCTCGTCATCCGCCCGCTCGACCTGCCGCGCGTCGAGGCCTTCCTGAAGGAGATGGAGTTTTCAACGCTCCTCAGGCGCGTCAGCGGCGATCACGCCGCCGCGGCGCCGGCGCAAAAGCCCCGTGAGGAAGCCAAGGAGCCGCCAGCGTCGCCGCCGGGCGATTATGAAACGATCTTCGATGAGGCCGCGCTCCGCCGCTTCATCGCCGCGGCGCAGATGCGCGGACAGGTCGCCGTCGACACCGAGACCGACGGTCTCGATTCTCTCACCGCAGCGCTCGTCGGCGTCTCGCTCGCCGTCGAGGGCGCAGGGGCCTGCTACATTCCGCTCGGGCACGGGGCGAAAGGGCTCGCCCTCGATGACGCGCAAACCCAGAAACAGATGCCGGCTGAAAAGGCGCTGAAGCTCCTGAAGCCGCTGCTTGAGGATCCTGCGGTCCTGAAGATCGGCCATAACATCAAGTTCGACGCGCATGTCTTCGCGCAGCGGGGGATCGATGTCACGCCCTTCGACGATACGATGCTCATTTCCTACGCGCTTGACTGCGGCGCCGGCGGGCACGGCATGGACGAGCTCGCCGCGCGCATCCTGCAGCACGAGACGATCACGTTCGCCGACGTCGTTGGAACGGGGAAGAACCAGAAGACCTTCGACGAAGTGCCGATCGACAAAGCGACGGCCTACGCGGCGGAAGACGCCGATGTCACGCTGCGCCTCTGGAAGGCGCTGAAGCCGCGCCTCGCCGCGGAAGGCAAGACGACCGTCTACGAAACGCTGGAACGCCCGCTCGTGCCGGTGATCGCCGCGATGGAGCGCGAAGGGGTAAAGATCGACCCCGCCGTCCTTTCGCGATTGTCCGCCGATTTCGCGCAGCGCATGGCGATGCATGAGGCCGAGGCGCACCGGCTTGCGGGCGGCGCTTTCAACATGGGCTCGCCGAAGCAGATCGCCGACATCCTCTTCGGCCGGCTCGGCCTGCCCGGCGGCAAGAAAACATCGACCGGCGCCTGGTCGACCTCGGCTGACATTCTCGAAGACCTCGCCGCGGAAGGCCACGCCCTGCCGCGCGCCATCCTCGATTGGCGCGGCCTCTCAAAGCTGAAATCCACCTATACGGACGCGCTTCCCGCCGCCATCAACCGCGAGACGGGACGCGTTCACACCTCCTATTCGCTCGCTGCGACGACGACAGGCCGGCTCGCCTCGACCGATCCGAACCTGCAAAACATCCCGATCCGGACGGAGGACGGGCGCAAGATCCGCACGGCCTTCATTCCGGAAAAGGGCAATGTCCTCATCTCAGCCGATTACAGCCAGATCGAATTGCGGCTTCTTGCCCATATCGCCGACCTCAAATCGATGAAGGACGCCTTCGCGAAAGGCGTCGACATTCACGCGATGACGGCCTCGGAAATGTTCGGCGTGCCGGTCGAAGGCATGGACCCGATGGTGCGCCGGCGCGCGAAGGCCATCAATTTCGGCATCATCTACGGCATTTCGGCGTTTGGCCTCGCCAACCAGCTAGGGCTCGAGAAATCAGAGGCGAAAGCCTATATCGACAGCTATTTCCTGAAGTTCCCGGGCATCCGCAAATACATGGACGACACCGTCGCCTTCGCGAAAAAGGCCGGCTATGTCGAAACGATCTTCGGCCGGCGCACCTATGTCGGCGGCATTAACGACAAGAACCAGGCGATGCGCGGCTATGCCGAACGCCAGGCGATCAACGCGCCGATACAAGGAGCGGCCGCCGACGTCATCCGCCGCGCGATGATCCGCATGCCAGCGGCGCTCAAGAAGGCGAGGCTCTCTGCGAAGATGCTCCTTCAGGTTCATGACGAACTCGTCTTCGAGGCGCCGGCGGCTGAGGCGGAGGCGACCATCAAGGTCGCGCGCAAGGTGATGGAGGACGCGCCGCACCCGGCCGTCGCCCTCTCCGTGCCGCTCGTCGTCGACGCGCGCGCGGGAAAGAATTGGGACGAGGCGCATTAAGCCGCCTCAGAGCGGCCGCTTCTCGGGAAGCAGCGGCGCGGCGGCCTCGAGCGTGATCTCGATGCGCCGGTTGCCGGCGGCGTAAGGATCCTCCGGGTAGAGAGGAAAGGCCTCGCCCTTGCCCGTCACGCCGGCGATGCGGTCGGCGCGCAGGCCCGCTTGCTCCATGATCCGGCGGGCGGCGTTGGCGCGCGCGGCGGTGAGATCGAACGGCGAATAGCTTCCCGATCCGCTCGCATCGGCGTGCGCCTCGATGAAGAGCCGGTTCGGCAAGGGGGCGAGCGCGCGCGCCGTCTCAGCGAGGAGCGCGGCGGCTGCGGGGGTCGGCTCCGCGCGGCCCTTTTCGAACATCGCGCGTCCGTCGCGATCGACGATGACGACCTGAATGCCTTCGGGCGTCAGGTTGATGGTGATCGCATCGTCAAGCCCGCGGGTGACGGGATTGAGAAGAATGGCGTGCTCGAGGCGCTCTTTCGCCGCTTCAAAGCGGCGCTGGTCGGCGGGCGCGAATTCGAAATTGCCGCGCGCGCCTTCGGCGCCGGCGGCGGGCCGCGCGGACAGCGTTTCGCCGATCGCCTGTCCCGACGGCGCATCGCTCGGCATGATCGACGCCGGCTGGCGCGGATCCGGCGTCCCGACCAGCTCGCGTTCGCCGGCGTAGCGCCGCTCTTTAGTGGTTCCGAAGGCTTCGCGGATCGAGCCGGTGACGACCTGCATTTTCGTCCGGTCCTGCACGGAGAACGACACGATCAGCACGAAGAAGCAGACGAGCAAGGTCATCAGATCGGCATAGGTGACGATCCACGCCGCATTGCGGCGGCGGTTGCTGACCGCGGCCGGACGGGCGCTCATGCGGGCGCCGGGGCGAAGGCGCCGCGCGCCTTCTCAGGCAGGTAGACGATCAGCATGTCGGTGATGGCGTCGGGCGACCGGCGCTCGGCGACCTGCGCAAGGCCGTCGATGATGAGGGAGAGGGTCGTCTCCTGCGTCTCGAGCTTCGAAGCGAGCTTGTCGGCGATGGGCAGGGCGATGACATAAGCGATGAGCGCGCCATAAAGCGTCGTCAAGAGCGCGACCGCCATCGCCGGACCGATCGTCGAGGGGTCTTCCATCATCGACAGCATCTGCACGAGGCCGACGACGGTGCCGATCATGCCGAAGGCGGGCGCGGCCTCGCCGATGGCGCGGAAGATGCGCTCGCCGTCGACGAGGCGCTGGATCTCAAGCTCGCGCTCGCGCGTCAGCTGCGCGCGCAGCTCCGCGGCGGGAAGGCCGTCCGCGATCATCTGCTTGCCGCGGGCGAGAAAGGGCTCCGAAACCGGCGTGCGCTCGAGCGCCATCGGCCCCTGGCGGCGGATCACCTGCGCCAGCGTGCGGATTTCGTCGAGGAGCGCGCCGGGGTCGCGCGAATGCTCGAAAAACGCCGTGCGCGCGCCGACGCCGAGCGCGGTCAGCACGACATCGGGACGGAAGCGCAAGAGCGTCGCGGCTGCAGCGCCGCCGACGACGATGAGGATGCTCGGGGCGTTGAAGAAAATGACGACCGAGCCCGACAGCACGATCGCCACGCCGACGACGAAGAGCCCGGCGACGATGCCGCCGATCGTCGCGAAATCGATGCGCATGAACGACGCACTCCCTCTACCGCCTCGGACCCTAGTCGCCGCGGCGTAAAGGGAGCGCTTAAAGCACGTCTAAAATTGGCGGCGTCACGAGGCCGGTTAACCCGCGCTTAACCCCACGGCCCGCGCGTCGAAGGGGCGCCGGCGCGGCCGGCCATCGCCATCAGGCGGTCGATGCGGTTCTGCGTCGACGGGTGGGTCGAAAAGAGATTGTCGGCGCCGCGCCCCGACAGCGGATTGATGATCATCAACTGCCCGGTTTCCGGGTGCATCTCGGCGATCTCGTTCGGGATGCGCGCCGCCCCATTCGATATCTTGGCGAGCGCGGAGGCGAGCGCTTCGGGACGCCCGAGGATCTCGGCGCCGACGCGGTCCGCCTCATATTCGCGCCCGCGGCTGATCGCCATCTGCACGAGCGCGGCGGCCAGCGGCGCGAGAATCATCATGGCGAGCGAGGCGATCAGGTTCCCGCCCCCGTTGTTGTCACGATTGCCGCCGAAGAGCATCGCGAAATTGGCGAGCGTGGTGATCGCGCCGGCGATCGTCGCGGTCACGGTCATGGTCAGCGTATCGCGGTTTTTGACATGCGCGAGCTCATGCGCCATCACGCCGGCGATTTCGTCCTCGTTGAGCATGCGAAGGAGGCCCGTCGTCGCCGCGACGGCGGCGTTCTCGGGGTTCCGGCCCGTCGCGAAGGCGTTCGGCTGGTCATTGTCGATGATGGTGATGACGGGGCGCGGCAGGCCGGCGCGCTCGCTGAGCTGCTCGACGATCTGCACATAGCGGCGCACCGCGCCCGACGGGTGGGCGGCGTCGACCGGCTGGGCGCGATACATCCGCAGGACGATCTTGTCGGCGTTCCAATAGGTGAAGATGTTGGTCGCCGCCGCGAAGACGAGGGCAAGCAGCATCCCGCCCGAGCCGCCGATCGCATAACCGACGACGCCGAAGATCGCCGTCAGGGCGGCGAGGAGGATATAGGTTCGCAGATGGCTCATCTTGTCCCTTTGCGACGAAATAGCATGCCGCCTATATGTGAAGCTCAGAAAGGCGCTTCAATATGACCGTCGATGATGATGACGATATCGAGGGCGCCGCGCCCGGCGTCACGCTGACGCCGGCGGCGCGCCGCGCGCTTCTTGAAGCCGCTGCCCGCCGCAAGGCGGCCGCGCCCGCCGCAGCGCCGCCGGAACAAGGCGGGCCCGCGGGCCCCGAGCCGACGCGCTATGGCGACTGGGAGCGCAAGGGCCGCGCCGTCGATTTTTGACTCTGAAGGGCCTTAAGGCTTGGGCGCGGCGGCTTTGACGCCGGCCGAGACATAGGGCTCGAACTTCCGGAAATTCTCGACGAACATGCCGGCGAGCTTCTTCGCCTGCGCGTCATAGGCGGGCGCGTTCTTCCAGGTGTCGCGCGGATTGAGAATCTTCGCATCGACGCCGGCAAGGCTCGTCGGCACATCGAAGCCGAAGGTCTCGTCGCGGCGCATCACCGCAGATTTCAGCGAGCCGTCGAGCGCAGCGGCGAGAAGCGCGCGCGTCGCCTTGATCGGCATGCGGCTTCCCTCGCCATAAGGCCCGCCGGTCCAGCCGGTGTTGACGAGCCAGCAGGTCACCTTGTGCTTCTCGATCAGCGCGCCGAGCAGCTTTCCATATTCCGAGGGATGGCGCGGCATGAAGGGCGCGCCGAAGCAGGTCGAGAAGGTCGGCTGCGGTTCCTTCCCGAGGCCCTTCTCGGTGCCGGCGACCTTCGCCGTGAAGCCGGAAAGGAAATGATACATCGCCTGTTCGGGCGTCAGGCGCGCGATCGGCGGCAGCACGCCGAAGGCGTCTGCCGTCAGCATGATGATGTTTTTCGGGTGCGGCGCACGCCCGGTCGCCGATGCGTTCGGAATGTAATGGATCGGATAGGCGCCGCGTGAGTTCTCGGCGAGCGAGGCGTCGTCAAGGTCGAGCGCGCGCGTCACCGGGTCAATCACGACGTTCTCGAGCACGGTGCCGAAGCGCTTCGTCGTTGCGTAGATTTCGGGCTCCGCCTCAGGCGACAGGCGGATCATCTTGGCGTAGCAGCCGCCCTCGAAATTGAAGAGCCCGTTGGGCGACCAGCCATGCTCGTCGTCGCCGACGAGCGTGCGTTGAGGGTTGGCCGACAGCGTCGTCTTGCCGGTGCCGGAAAGGCCGAAGAACACCGCGGCGTCGTCGGCGTTCCCGACATTCACCGAGCAGTGCATCGGCATCACGCCGGCCTCGGGAAGGATGAAGTTGAGGATCGTGAACACCGACTTTTTCATTTCGCCGGCGTAGGACGTGCCGCCGATGAGAACGATGCGCTTGACGAAATCGACGGCGATGACGGTCTTCGTGCGGCAGCCATGGCGGGCGGGGTCGGCCTCAAAGCCCGGCAGGTCGACGATGGTGAAATCGGGCGCTCTCCCGGTCACGAAGCCGCGCTCCTCCATCGGCGGGCGCACGAGCAGGTGCTGGATGAACAAGGCATGCCAGGCGAGCTCGGTGAAGACGCGCACCTTGATGTGGTGATCAGGATCGGTCCCGCCCTTGAGGTCCTGCGCGAAGAGGTCGCGGCCGGCGGCATAGGCGAGCATGTCGGCGCGGAGCGTCTCGAACGCTTCCGGCGTCATCGGCTTTGAATTGTCCCACCAGATCTTCGCTTCGATTTCCGGGCGGCGGACGGTGAACTTGTCCTGTGCGGAGCGGCCGGTGTGCTCGCCGGTCCGGACGACAAGCGGTCCTTCGGCGGCGATCAGCCCCTCGCCGCGTTCGACCGCGATCTGGTAATAGGCGGCGGCGGCGAGGTTGCGCAGCGTCTTCGGCGCTGCGTCCTCGAACGAGGAAAGGGCGGCGTTCGCCGCCTTCATGGTTACGCTCATGACAAGGGTCCTCCCGAGACGCCTTGGGACTGATGGGACGCGACGGCGCAGCCGGGGTCCCGGCCCGGCGCGCGCGGCGAGCCTTAATGCAAAAGTCTTGCGGAGGCGACAGCCAAAAAGGGCGAAATTCGCCGCGCTCGAAGGCGAAACGCCGCCTTGATCCGGGCTCGGCGCCCGTGCGACAGGTCGCCCCGCTTCATGGGAGCCATCAAATGCGTCAAACCGGGATTGTCCTGATCGCCGCGAGCCTTGCCGCCCTCGCCGGGTGTGGGGGCGATGGCGGCGCCCCGGCCCCCGACGCCGGCGTTCTGGCGGCAATGGGCGCGTCGGCCCCCGCGCCGCTGGGCGCTGCTGGCGGCATCTCCGCCGAGGAATTGAAACGGCATATCCGCACGCTTTCCTCCGACGCCTTCGAGGGGCGTGCGCCGACGACGCCGGGCGGGGCGAAGACCCGCGATTATATCGCCGGAGAATTCAAGCGCCTCGGGCTCGAACCCGTCGGCGGCTCTTACTTTCACGACGTGCCGATGGTCGAATCGACGCTCGATCCGGCGCAGTCCTTCCTGCGCATCGACGTCAACGGCGCGGTGCGCGATCTCGCCTACAGGACCGATGCGGTCTTCGCCACCAAGCGCGCCTTGCCCGAAGTTTCCTTCGATGCGAGCGAAATGGTGTTCGTCGGCTATGGCGTCGTCGCGCCGGAGCACCAATGGAACGACTATGCGGGCGTCGACGTGAAAGGAAAAACCGTCGTCATCCTCGTCAACGACCCCGGCTTCCTCACCCAGGACGAGACGCTCTTCGGCGGCAAGGCGATGACCTATTACGGCCGCTGGACTTACAAATATGAGGAGGCGGCGCGCCAGGGCGCAGCGGCGGCGCTCATCGTCCATGACACCGTGCCGGCGGCCTATGGCTGGAACGTCGTCGAAGGGTCGTGGTCGGGTCCGCAGATCGATCTGCAGCGCGCGGACAACGGCGCCTCGCGCGTCGCGCTCGAGGGCTGGATCACCAAGGAGACGGCGGCCTCGCTTTTCGCAGCGGCGGGGCTCGATCTCGAGGCTCAAATGCTCGCGGCGAACAAGCGCGGCTTCAAGGCCGTTCCGATGACGGGCCTCAAGGCTTCGGCCAAGATCACGCAGGCGATCAAGCGTTCGAGCGACGCCAACGTCCTCGGCGTTCTCAAAGGGGCGGAAGCGCCGGAGGAATATGTCGTCTATATGGGCCACTGGGACCATCTCGGCATGGACCCGACGCAGAAGGGCGACGACAAGATCTTCAATGGGGCGGTCGACAATGCGACCGGCGTCGCCGGCATTCTCGAAATCGCGCGCAAGTTTGCAAGCGGCCCGCGCCCGCGGCGCTCGGTCATCTTCGCCGCGGTGACCGCGGAGGAATCGGGCCTTCTCGGTTCAGCCTATCTCGCCGAGAATCCGCCCGTGCCGCTCAAGGATATCGCCGCCGGGATCAACATCGACGGCGTCCTGCCGGCCCCGCCGGCCAAGGACATCATCGTCGTCGGCTATGGCGCCTCGGAGCTCGAGGACATCCTTAAAAAGCACGCTGCGGCGGCCGGCAAATATCTGCGGGCCGACCCGGAGCCCGAAAAGGGCTATTTCTACCGCTCCGATCACATCAGCTTCGCCAAGAAGGGCGTGCCGATGCTCTACGCCGACGCGGGCTCCGACCTCGTCGAGGGCGGCGAGGCGGCCGGCAAGGCGATTGGCGACGACTACACCGCGAACCGCTATCATCAACCATCGGATGAATTCGAAGAGAGCTGGGACCTTGCAGGCATGGTCCAGTCGATGGAGATCCTCCACGCTGTCGGGGCGGAAGTCGCGAACTCCTCCGATTGGCCGACCTGGCGCGCCGGCAACGAGTTTCGCGCCATCCGCGACACTAGCCGCGCCGGCGAATGAGGCCCGGAACGCGCCGGCAATTTTAGCGCGCGCCCTAGCGCCGCATTAACGCTTTTCCCGGATGTAGGAACCGACCGGGATCTGCGTATGGAAACGCTTTACGACTTCATGGCGACAGCGCTGTTCATCGCGACGGCGGCGATGTTTTTCTATCGTTTCCGCAATGAGGACCCGCCGCTCGCCCCCTATATGCTGATCGCGCTCGTCTGCGCAGTGTCGAACTGGCTCGGCAATCACGGCGGCGGCGTCGGCGCGATTCTCCTCCTCGTCGCCGGCGCCTTCTATCTGATGCACCTCGCCGGCGAGCCCTTCGCCGAAGACGATCGCGACGTGCTTTAGGCGGGCAGGGTTCGGCGCCGCCGCCGCGCCGCCTTCATGCGCCAGGCGACGCCGGCGAAGCCCAGCATCATCATCGCCCAGGCGGCCGGCTCCGGCGTCGGGGCGACGACCGCGGGCGGCTCGCCGGTGTCGCGGGCAGAGTCGATAATAGCGCCCGGCGCGCCGCCGCGCTGACGCGTCGTCCGGATGAAGATGTAATTGCAGCCGCCGAGCGCGAAACAGCCTTGCTGGAACAAATTGCCGATGCTGAACGTGTTCCCGGCGTTGAAGGACTTCGTTTCGACGAAGACCGGCAGGCCGGCGATGAGACGGCCAAAGCTGACGGTGATGCGGGCGTCGCCGACCCGTGGGGGCAGGGTGAAGATCGACACATTGTCCGATCTCGACGTGCCGAACGGCGTCTCGAACAATAGCGCGATCCAGTTGTTGAGCGAGACGGTGGGTCCGGCCCGGTCCGTCGCCGAGGAAAGGGACGCCAGCGCCGCATCGTCATAAGGCGTCGAGGAATAAAAGGTCGCCGTGCGCGCCGCCGCCGGCGCAGAGAACAGGACGCCGGCCGCCAGCGCTCCGATGAGCGCGCGTGAAGCTTTGGTGAGGTTCAGCGACCGCAGCATTTGCCTAACGCCCGTT
This sequence comes from Parvularculaceae bacterium, assembly GCA_046296195.1. Taxonomy (GTDB): domain Bacteria; phylum Pseudomonadota; class Alphaproteobacteria; order Caulobacterales; family Parvularculaceae; genus Amphiplicatus. The sequence goes on from JBKBLR010000024.1 coordinate 13,589, forward strand.
CAGACAACGGCAATCATCGGCTGGTTTAATTCCTGACGAAGTGTGGGGGGGCTCGATTAACTCGGGATTAATGCGCGATGGGACCCCTTGCCGCCGTCAGATGCGCCGCGATCATTCGCCGCCGCCGACCGGCTGATTTTAACCCTGATCGGGGATCGAGATGGTGAACGCCGACGCCGCGCGCGCCGGCCGGCGCGTGCTCATCATCGTCGAGAACCTTCCCGTGCCCTTCGACCGCCGTGTCTGGGCGGAGGCGACGACGCTCGTCGAGGCCGGCTATCAGGTGAGCGTCATCTCGCCGATGATGAAAGGCTTCACGGCGCCTTATGAGGTGATCGACGGCGTTCACGTCTGGCGCCATCCGCTCAGCGAGGCGGGGTCCGGCGCCGGCTATCTCCGCGAATATCTCGGCGCGCTCTTCCATCAGTTCCGGCTCGCCTTGAAGGTGCGGCGCGAGCGCGGCTTCGACGTCCTCCACGCCTGCAACCCGCCAGATCTCATTTTCCTCGTCGCCGCCATCTTCAAGCTTTTCGGCGTGCGATTCATCTTCGACCATCACGATCTCTGCCCGGAGCTCTATGAGGCGAAGTTTGGGCGCAGGGGCCTTGCCCACGCCGCGCTTCTGGCGGCGGAAAGAGCGACCTTTGCGCTGGCCGACGTTTCGATTGCGACGAACGAGTCCTTCCGTGACGTCGCCATCGCCCGCGGCCGCATGACGCCGGACCGCGTATTCATCGTCCGCTCCGGCCCGCGCCTCGAGCGGATGAAGATGGCGGCGCCCAATCGGGTCTTAAGACGCGGCCGGCGATTTTTGGTCGGTTATGTCGGCGTGATCGGAAAACAGGAAGGCCTCGACCTTCTCGTCGGCGCCGTGGCTCACCTCGTCGACCATATCGGGCGAACGGATGTTCACTTCGCGATCATCGGCGACGGGCCTGAGCTCGCGGCCGTCAAGGCGCTCGCCGAGGCGAAAGGCGTTGCGTCCTACATGGATTTTTACGGCCACGTCGACGACGCGCTCTTTCTCGAGGTCCTCAACACCGCGGATGTCTGCGTCAATTCCGACCGCGCCTGCGCGATGAACGACAAGTCGACCATGAACAAGATTCTCGAATATATGGCGCTCGGCAAGCCGATCGTCCAGTTCGAGATGACCGAGGGCCGGCGCTCCGCCGGCGCAGCCTCGCTCTATGCGCGCCCGGACAATGTCGCCGACTTCGCGCACAAGATCGCCATGCTGCTCGACGACCCTGAGCTCCGCCGCAACATGGGCGCCCTGGGGCGCGAACGCGTGATGACGCAGTTCAGCTGGACGCATTCGGTCCCGGCGCTCCTCCGGGCCTACGCCGCCGCCTTCGAGCCTCGCGCAGCCGCGCCGCGTGTCGCCGCGGACCGGCCGCGCGCCGTCGCCGCCGGAGAGTGAGGCGGCATGGTTGAGGCGAGCGTCATCGTTCCCCATTACGATCAGTCGGAGTTGCTGGAACTCTGCCTTGCAAGCCTCGAGCGCCAATCTCTTGATCGCGCCCGCTATGAAATCATCGTCGCCGACAACGGCACGCCCGGCGGTCTTAATGCGCTGAAGGCGCGCTTTCCGGGCGTCGTGTTCACGACGGCGCTCGAACGCGGCGCCGCGCCGGCGCGCAACGCCGGCCTTGCGATCGCGCGCGGCGCGGCGATCGCCTTCACCGACGCCGACTGCGTCGCGGCCCCGGATTGGCTCGAGATCGGGCTCGCCGCGCTCGCCGACGCCGACCTTTGCGGCGGGCGGATCGTCGTGACACCCGCGGGCGATGAGCGCCTGACCGCCGTTGAGGCGTTCGAGCGGGTGTTCGCCTTCCGCCAGCGCGATTACGTCGAACGAAAAGGCTTCGCTGCGACCGCCAATCTCTTCGCCCGCCGCGAGGCCGCCGAGCGGATCGGTCCGTTTACGAACGGCTTGTCGGAAGACGTCGACTGGTGCCGGCGCGGCGCAGCGCTAGGGCTTCGTTTAGCATTTAACGATAGGTCAATCGTTTCGCACCCCGCCCGGCGCGACTGGAGCGAGCTTGTCCGGAAATGGGACCGGATCATTCTCGAGCGCTGGAACGGGTTCTCGCGGACTTCCCTGGGCGGCCGCGCGCAATGGCTGATCCTTGCGGCGGCGACGGCGCTTTCGGCGGGTCCGCACCTCGTTCGCGTCGCGTTCAGTCCTGAGCTTCAAAAGCTGAAGGACAGGGCGGCGGCGGCGGGGGTGCTGGCGCGCATCAGGTTCTGGCGCGCGGCGAGAATGACGGCGCTCTTGCGCGCAAGGCGCGCATGAAGGTGAGGGACGTGATGAGAATGGTCTCGCCGGTTCGAACGGTCATCGCTGCGGCGATCATCGCCGCCAGCCTGTCGGCCTCGTCAGCGGCGGAAGAAAAGAAATCTGTCGTCAGCGGTCAGACCCAGGTCGTCGCGCGGGCGGCCGGCCGCGAGCTGACGCTCACCGATCTGCGCCTTGAGATGTCCCGGCTCGGGCTTTCGCCGACGGACCCCAACGCGGAACGGATCGCGCTCGAAAGCCTGATGGCGCGCACCTTGCTTGCGAAGGCCGCCCGCGATTCCAGTCTCCACAAGAAGCCGGAGGCGATCGCGCGCATGTATGCGGCGCAGGACCAGGCGCTCGCCGATCTCTATTTGTCGATCGCGAGCCAGCCGCCCGAGCCGACACGCGAGGAAATCGCCGCCTATATCCGCGCCAACCCGACCTTGTTCGCCGCCCGCAAGACCTATGACTTCACGATCCTTACGCTGGAATCGAAGAACTTCAAAGCCGAGACGCTGACGCCGCTGTTCGACAAGGAACCGGATTTCGCGCGCCTTGCGGGCCTGCTCGACAAAGCCGGCGCCTCATACCGGTTGTCGACGCTGACGCAGTCAGGCGCCGCTTTCCCGACGCCGATCCGCCTGCAGCTCGCGCAATACGGCGTGCGCGACAATATCGTTTTGCGTGGCGAGGCGGAAACGCAGATCATGAAGATCGTCGCCGTGCGCGACGATCCCGGCGCTGAAGCGAGCTGGGGTCCGTTCGCGCGGCGCCTTCTCCTGGAAGAAGCATCGGCAAAGCGCGCCGAGGCGCTGATGGCGCGCCTCAAGAAGGAAGGCGGCCTCGCCTATTTCCGCGCGTCCGCAGCGCCGCTCGCCGAGGCCGCTCCGACGTCGAAGGCGCAATGACATGGGTCTTTTCGAGCTGCTCGCCGTCCTCAAATACCGCAAGGCGATCATCCTGTGGTCGCTGGTCGTCGGGTTCCTCAGCGCCGCCGCGCTCGCGCTCGTCTTGCCGAAACGGTATGTGTCCTCCTCGATCGTTCAAGTCGATTCGATCCAGCGCAACGCCATCACCGGCCTCGTCGAACCGCGCGTCAAGGTCGCCGAATTCCTCGGCCAGCAGGCGGCGGTGGCGTCGAGCCGCACGGTCGCGCTGCAGGTGATCGACGACCTTTCAGCGGAAGGCTTCCTCGTTCTTTCCGATTACGAGCCCCGCTGGCGAAAGGAGACGGGCGGCGAACTCGTCGCCGGCAATGATCTGCGGCTGTGGGCCGCCGACCAGCTTCTGAAAGACCTCAAGGTCACGGCGACCGATCTCGGCTCGACGCTCGAGATCGCCTTTGAAGGCACAGCGCCCGCCGAGGCGGCGCGCATCGCAAACGCTTTTGCTTCCGCCTATATGGCGACGGTCCTCGACCAGAAGCAGCAGCGCTTCGCCGCCAAGGCCGCCGGTTTCTCCGACGAGACGAAGGAGCTCGCGCGGAATGTCGCGTCGGCGCAGGACGACCTTGCGCGTTTCCGAGAAGAATCGGGCGTGCTGCCGATCGGCGTGCAGAAGATCGAAGCGGCGGAGGTCGAGTTCGCCGCGCTCACGCAGCGCCTCGCCGAGGCGCGCGCCGATGACGCCGAAGCGCAGTCGCTGCTCCGGCAGGCCGAGGCGACGCCGCGCGCGGGCCTCGTGAACTTCCCGCTGCCGCAGGACGCGCTCTCCGCGCTGCAGGCGCAGGCGCGCCTTGCCGCGGTCATCGCCGCGCTGGGGCGGATCGAGGAGCGCTACGGGCCGCGCTACCCGGACTATATCGAAGCGGCAAATGAGCGCGCCGCGCTGGAGGCGAGCATTCTTCAATCGGTGCGCGACCGCGCCGCCTACGCCGCAAACAGGCTCGCCGCGCTCGAAGCGGAGGCGCGCACGCTGAAGACGGCGCTGTCGCAAATGCAAAAGACGCGAGAGATTTACGACCTCCTCGAAGACAAGGTCGCGACCAGCCAGGAAACCTACAAGCTCGTGACGACACGCTCGCTGCAAGAAGCGTTGCAGTCGCGCGTCGACACCATCGACGTCATGCTGCTGGCGCGGGCGAGGCCGCCGGAAGGGCCGGCGACGCCGCACCCTCTCCTCATCACGCTGATCGGCGTCATCGCCGGCGCGCTCATCGGGGCGACGACGGCGGTCGCGGTCGAGCTTCTCGAAGCGCGCCTGCGCACGCTTGCAGCGCTCCGGCAGACGTTCCGGACCGGCGTCGTCGCCGAGATCGCCGCCGAGACTTCGGAACGTAAGAAGCGCCGGATGAAGACGCGGCCGCACGCCTTGAGCGCCGCCGCATGAGCCCGCTCCTCAAGATCGTCGGCGCCGAGCCCGAACCGCCCGTCAGCGCCGAAGCGCTGCTCGCCGCCGCGGAGCGCAAGCGCGCGCGTGAGGAAAGGCTGCGCGAGACGCTCGTCCGCATCGGGCGCCTCAATGACGAGGCGGTCGAGCGCATCGCCGCCATGCAGCGCGAGCTCGGCGCGCCCTTCGCGAAGGCCGCCTCGAAGCTTGGACTCCTCACCCGCGACGACATTGAAACGGCGATCGGCGTCCAGCATGGCTTCATCCGCGAGGGTGAGGGCGAGGGGCGCTTGCCGAGAGGGCTCGTCATCGTGCGCCGCCCGGCCTCGCGCGAAGCCGAGCAGTTCCGGGCCCTAAGGACGAGAATTCTGACGTCGAAGGAGGGCGAGCAGATCGGCCTCTTCGCGATCGCCGCCCAGGGCGCGGCGGCAAGCGCGGACCATGTCGCGCTCAACATGGCCGCCTCATTCGCGCAACTGAGGAAACGCGTCATCATTCTCGACGCCGACCTGCGCGCGGACCGGCTTGCGCGCGCCTTCGGGCTTGCCTCGGCCCCGGGCCTTAAGGAGACGTTGAATGGCGACTGCGACATCCGCCAGGCGATCCGACCGACCATCGTCGCCAATCTCAGCGTGCTGACCGCCGGCGCCGTCAACGCCGACAGCCACGAACTCCTCGCCAGCGAAGCGCTGCGGCTGACGCTCGAATATTTGCGTTGCGCCCATGACGTCGTCATCGTGATGACGGCGCCCTATGGACCCGTCGCCGATGCGCAGTTCGTCTGGGCGGCGGCGGAAAAGGCTTTCGTCGTCGCGCGCCGTCATGAGGATCGTCTTCCCGAATTGAAGAGCCTCAACGCCGCGCTGCGGCAGACCGGCGCCAGCGTCATCGGCGCGGCGCTCGCGGGGTAAGGCGATGCGCGCGCGTCCGGCGGCCGCAGCAAGAGCGGACTTCGGCCGCATCGCGCCGGGGGTCATCTTCGCGCTTGGCTGGCTCGCGCTTTATCTCCCCGTTTATCTTGGCTTCGCCGAAGGCCCCTGGCGGCGGGATGAAAACGCCCACGCGCTCATCGTCATGGCGATCGCCGTCGGCGCGGCCGGCGTGCGCCTTGCGACGGAGGAGTTCACGCTGACGCGCAATCCGGCGGAAATCCTCGCCGGGACCGTCCTCGTCCTTCTCGGGATCGTTGCGGCGACGCTCGGCAAGGCGACGGAGGCCGATCTCCTCGCCTCCGCCTCGCAGACGCTGCTGGCGCTCGGCGCTGCGCTCGCGCTGTTCGGCCGGGCGGGCGCTCGCCGCCTGTGGTTTCCAATCGCGCTGACGCTTTATCTCATCATCTGGCCGGGCTGGCTGCTCGATGCGCTGACGGGCCCGTTAAAGCTCGCCGTCTCGCAGTCCGTGGCGACGGTCCTTTACGCGGTGGGGCTGCCTATCGCGCATGCCGGCGCCGTCATTGCGGCGGGACCCTATCAGCTCCTCGTCGCCGACGCCTGCGCGGGCCTTAATTCGCTAATCGCGCTCACCGCGGTCGGCGCCGTCTATCTCTACATGATCAGGCATCAAGACTGGCGCGTGAACGTCGTCGTCCTTGCCTGCCTCATCCCGATCGCCGTCCTCGCCAATATCTGCCGGGTGATGCTGCTCGTCCTCATCACCTATTTCCTCGGCTTCGACGCCGGACAGGGCTTTCTGCATGACGGCGCCGGCCTCATGATGTTCGCCATCGCGCTCGCGCTCGTTTTCGCGATCGACAGCCTTGCGGTCATGTTGTTGCAACGCAGGCGCGCTGCATGAGCGCGCTTTCCCGCACGCTCTTTATCGCCGCACTGATGGCGCTCGCTGGCGCGGCGTCGGCGGTGGTGCGGCCGATCGAGCAAGGCCCTGGCGCCGCGCCCGACCTCGAATCGATGCTGCCGGAGGAATTCGGAAGCTGGCGCCGCGTGCCGCTCGCCGATGCGGTGTTGCCGCCGGAATCGCGGCGCGGCCCCGGCGACGCTGTCGCATATCGCGCTTATGCCGACGATCTCGGGCGCCTTGTCACGCTGGTCGCGGCCTACGGACCCCCGCTCGGAGATTCCGTGCGTCTTCATCGGCCGGAGACCTGCTACGGCGCGCAAGGCTTCACGATCGAAACACGCATGATCGCGGCGGCCGCCGGCGTTCCGGTCGTCAATCTCGACGCGAAAAGCCCGGCCCGCCGCGAGGCCGTGACCTATTGGCTGCGCGAGGGCGAGGGCTTCACCGTGCGCGCAGGCGATTCCCAATGGCGCCGCCTGCTGCGCGGGTTCGCGGCCGCGCCCGACGGCGCGCTGGTGCGCGTGTCGACGATAAGCGCCGACCGCCCGCAGTTCGATCTCAATCTTGACTTCATCGAGGCGTTCACGGCGGCTCTGTCGCCCGAAGCGCGGCGCCTCCTGCTCGGGGACGAAGCATGATCGCCGGCGCACGCTTCGGCGCCGTCATCGTCAATTATCGCTGCGCGCCCCTCGCGCTCGATGCCGCCCTTAGCTTCCTCGGCGACGGCGGGGCGAAAGCGGTCATCGTCGACAACGCGTCGGAGGACGGCTCGGCGGAGATGATTGCCGATGTGATCGCCGGGCGGCAGGACCATGCGCCGACGTCGCCGCCCGATCCGGTCGAAGGCCGCGCCGTGCGCTTTGCAGGCCTCTCTCGCCTTGCGCCGGGCCGGCTCGTTCTCATCCGCGCGAAGGCGAACAGGGGATTTGCGGCCGGCTCGAATATCGGCCTTCGCGCGATCGCGGCCTCTCCCGGCCTTGACCGCCTGCTCCTTCTCAATCCTGACGCGTTGCTCGCCGAAGGATCGCTCGCCGCCTTTTCCGCACGCCTCAATGAAGACGCGGCGGGCCTGTGCGGCGCTTCGGTCGTCGCCTTCGAGTCGCCGCACGCCGCGCAGGCCTTCGGCGGCGCCGAATTCGATCCTGTTCTGCTGACGGGGTGCAACATCGGCGAAGGCCGTCTGCTGTCGGAAAGGCCGGACCGGCGCAGCGTCGAAGCGAGGCTTGATTATCCGCTCGGCGCGGCGATCGCGCTGCGAAAGGATTATCTCACGCGCGCCGGTTATCTCGATGAACGCTATTTTCTTTACTACGAGGAGATCGACTGGGCGCTTGCGGGCGGTGCGGCGCATCCTCCGGTCTGGGCGCCGGACGCCGTCGTCTATCACCGCTACGGCGCCGCCTCGAAAAGCGAGCGGCGCGCGGCGGGGAAGGCCTCGGCGCGCTCGGCGCTCGCCGATTATCACATGACGCGCTCGCGGATTCTCTTCGCGGCGAAATGGCGCCCGCCGCTCGCCCCGCTCGCCATGATCGCCGGCGGGGCGCAGGCGGCGCGGCGCCTGATGCGCGGCCGGCGGGCGAACGCCGCCGCGGTCTTGCGCGCGGCGTTGCCGGGAAGTCCGCGACAGTTTCCTTTCGCCGCCGCGCCAGCCGAAGAGTGATCCGCCGTTTGTCATCGCCGGCGAAGCCTGATAGGCGCCGCAGGCGATGCAGGAAGCGCCCGCAAAGCCGCCCCCTGACGCGCCCGCCGGGGCGCCGGATGACAGCGCGATCGGCGCGCTGATCGGCGCATCTGATTTCAGCGACCGCTTCACCGCCGGACTCGACTGGCTGGCGCGCCAGCTCGCCTCGGTCGATGTCAGCATTCAGGCCGCGATCATCGCCATCGCGCTCTTTCCGGCGCTGATCTTCGGCTCTCAGCTGCGAAAACTCATCATGGCGCAGGTGGCGCCACGCGCGCCCTATGGCGTCCTGCGCCGCGCGGCGAACGCCTTTGCGCACATCGCGAGCCCGATCGTCTTGTTCCTGATCTGGCAGGCGGCGAGCTTCCTTCTCGACGCCTTCGGACGACCGAATGGCGTCGTCAATGCGGGCATCAGCCTCCTCATGGCGTGGATCGTCATCCGCCTCGTCACGCTCGTCATCCGCTCGCCCTTCTGGTCGCGCATCGCCTTCTACATCGCCTGGCCGGTCGCGGCGCTCGACGTCTTCGGCCTTCTCGACGACGCGATCCGCTTTCTCGACCAGGTGTCGCTGCCCTTCGGACAGGGCGCCGCCGGCGCCTTCTCGCTCTACGATTTCATCCGCGTCGTCATTTTGCTTCTTGTGCTGTTCTGGATCGCGAGCGCGATCAGCCGCTTCCTCAGGGCGCGCATCGCTGCAAGCGCCGATCTGACGCCGTCCTTCCAGACGCTGCTGATCAAGATCCTCGACATCATCCTGCCGTCGATGGCGTTTCTCATCGCGCTGCAGATGGTCGGGTTCAATTTCGCGACGCTGGCGATCTTCGGCGGCGCGCTCGGCCTCGCCATCGGCTTCGGCCTGCAGCGCACGATCTCGAATTTCTTCGCCGGTTTCACGCTTGTCGCCGAAAAGTCGATCAAGCCGGGCGACGTCGTCGAGGTCGGCCAGACCTTCGGCTGGGTGACGGAGCTGACGGCGCGCTACGTCACCGTGCGCACGCGCGACGGCAAGGCGCATCTTATCCCCAATGACCGTTTCATCGAGGAGGGCGTCATCAACTGGTCGCATGCGGACCGGACCGTGCGCCTCCACGCGCAGTTCGGCGTCGCTTACACGACCGCCGATCTTCGCGCCGTGAAAAAGGCGGCCGAGGAGACGGCGGCGAGCGTCGAGCGCGTGCTCAAGACGCCGGCGCCGATGTGCAATCTCGTCGAATTCGGCGACAGCCGAGTGAAATTCGACCTCAGGTTCTGGATCAACGACCCCGCGAACGGGGTCGCCAATGTCACGAGCCAGGTGATGCTCGCCCTGTGGGACCGGCTGAAGGAGATGGGCGTCGAAATTCCCTATCCGCAACGGGATATCCATCTGAAAACCCTGCCGCCGGGCCTTCCGTCGCAGCTCTGAGAGAGCGATTGGCGCCGCCTGCGCGCCGACGCTATAATCCCGGAATTACGGTAATTCAGACGCCGCGAGGGCTGGGCGCGGGTTTTGGGGTAGAGGAAATGAACCTATGAAAAGAGCTTTCGCATTTGCGGCCCTTGCCGCGCTCTCGCTGGCGGCCTGCGCCACGTCGACGCCCTATGGGCCGGCGACATCAAAGAATCCTTACGGGTTCACGGACCAGAAAATCGAGGACGGCCGCTACCGGATCGTCTTCCGCGGCAATTCCTCGACGGGCCGCGAAACGGTCGAGACCTATCTTCTCTATCGCGCCGCCGAGCTGACGATCGAAAACGGCTTTGACTATTTCGTCGTCACCGAACAGGACACCGAAACGAGCCGGCGCTATTCGACGACCGGCAATCCGGCCTTCTTCGGCCGCTATTATTACGGCTACGGGCCTTATTGCTGCGCCTTCCCCTATTACGCCTATGGCTGGGGCTGGGGCGCGCCCTTCGGTCCGGACCTCGATTACAGCACGCGCGAGATCACGCGCTATTCGGCGGTCGCCTTCATCAAGATGTTCAAGGGGCAAAAGCCCGCTGATGATCCGCAGGCGTTCGACGCGCGCTCCGTCGTCGAGAATCTGCGCGCTTATGTCGTCGCGCCGCCGGCGTCGTCCTGACCGGCTCGCCTAAACGGCTCGCAGTTTCGTCTGGGCCGTCTGGCGCAGGTCGGTCGCGCCTGGCGCTTTCGCGGCGCGCTCATAGAGCGCCACGAAGCCGCGCGCCGTGTGCCGGATGACGATCGCCTTTTGGCGGCCGACATGGATCGCGGAGCCGACAGCGGGTTTTCGCGGCGATTCGACCGAAATGCCGTCGACCGACATGTCGAGCGTGCGCACGAACAGCGAGCCGCCGTCGGGCAGCCGGCAGACGAGGCGCTGCTCGGCGCCGGGATGGCGCGGCGCGCTGCGGCGGTCGGCAAGACCGGCGGCGAGCGTTCCATTGGCGCGCAGCATAAGCTGCTCGGTCAGCAGCGTGCGCCGGCGCCGGGACAACAGGAAGGACAGCGCAAAGCCGTCCGGAAAGGTGCGGGCGATGCGCCCTTCGATGACGTCGAGGCCGCTCACATAAATGACGGCGGCGTCGCCCTTGACGACCGGCGCGTTGACGGTGACGGCAAGGTCGCCCGGCGAAATATTGACGAGGCGCCCGTCATATTCGTCGATGCCGTTGACGATGATGCGGGCCGGGAGATCGAGCGCGATGCGCTTGAACCGGCGCTGCTCGGCCTTGTTCATGGACTTAACCAGCACGGAAACTTACCCACGAGGTCACTTGCCGCCCCCGCCCTGCAGGATAGGCGCCGACGCTCAAACCTTTGCTAAGCGCCTGTCTAAAACTTTAGGCGACCCGACAGTCGATTGCGCCACGCTGTTTTGACAGGCGGGCGATCATGGTTAACGCTCATCGTTCAAACGAGACGTCGCCGGCGCGGCGTCGAAAGAAAAATGGGGCTGGCTTGATGAAGTCGAGATATTTCGCGGTCGCGGCGACGGCGCTGGCGGCGAGCATCACCGCCGCGGCGGCCGATCCCTATCTGTGGCTCGAGGATATCGAGGGCAAGAAGGCGATCGACTGGGTGAAGGCGCGCAACGCGGAAAGCCTCGCCGTTCTCGAGGCCGACCCCCGGTTCCAACCAATGGTCGAGGAAGCGAGGACGATTCTCAATTCGACTGCGCGCATCCCCTATGGCGAGATCCACGCCGGCCACGTCTACAACTTCTGGCAGGACGCGGCCCATGTGCGCGGTCTCTGGCGACGGGCGAGCGTTTCTTCCTACCGGAAGGGGTCCCCCGACTGGGAGACGGTCCTCGATTTCGACAAGCTCGCCGCGGATGAAGGGCGCAACTGGATTCACGGCGACATCGTGTGCCTCGCTCCCGCCTATGTTCATTGCATGGTCGAGCTCTCCGACGGCGGCAAGGACGCGGGTTACTGGCGCGAGTTCGACACCAGCGCCAAATCCTTCGTAGACGGAGGTTTCGCCCTCGATGAGGCGAAATCGGGCGTCGCCTGGATCGACAAGGACACGTTGCTCGTCGGCGCGGACACAGGAGCGGGCTCGCTCACCGACAGCGGCTATCCGCGCCTCTCGCGCTTATGGAAGCGCGGGACGTCGCTCGCTGCGGCGCTCATATTCGCCGAGGGCGACGCGAAGGACGTCGCCATCTGGGGCCGGGTCGACCAGGACGGCGGCGTCGCGCATGTCTTCGCGCAGCGCGCGGTGAGCTTCTTCGAATCCGAATATCACTACGCCGCCGGCGCCGACGGCGAGAGAAAGATCCTGCCGCTGCCGAAGAACGCCGATCTCCAGGGCGTTCTTGGGGGGAGGGCGATCTTCGTTCTGCGCGAGTCGTGGACGCACCAGGGCGCCGAATATCCGCAAGGGGCGATCGTCGCTTATGATCTTGCGGTCGGCGGCGCCGAACTCGTGATGGCGGCGGCGGAGAACCAGTCGATCGAGCAGGTCACGGTCAACAAGACGAGCCTCATCGTCCAGTATCTCGAAGACGTTTCCGGCAAGGCCGTGCGCCTCAAGCGCGACAAGAAGGGCCTCTGGCGCGCGAAGGCGATCGATGCGCCGGGGAACGGCGTCATCGACATCGTCTCGGGCGGCGGCGGGTCGGACGAGGTGCTCCTTTCGTATCAAAGCCTGACGACGCCCGACACGATCTACTGGGTCGACGGGAAAAACCGGCTGACGCGGATCATGGCGGCGCCGGCCTTCTTCGACGCCGCCGATGTCGTCGTCGAGCAGCGCTTTGCGACGTCGAAGGACGGAACCCGCATTCCCTATTACGTCATGGCGAAGCGGGATGTGCTCGCTGGGGGAAACGCCCCGACCGTGCAATACGGATACGGAGGATTTCTCGTGGCGACGCGGCCGGTCTACTACGCCGATCCCGCCCGCCCCCAGCATGGCGCGCTCGCCGGCAAGATGTGGGTCAGCCGCGGCGGCGTGCTCGTGCTTTCCAACATCCGCGGCGGCTCCGAATACGGGCCGCGCTGGCATGAAGCCGCGCTGAAGGAGAACCGCCAGCGCGCCTTTGACGACTTCATCGCGATCTCTGAGCACCTGATCGAAACGGGCGTCACCAGCCCGCAGAAATTGGGCGCGGTCGGGCGTTCGAACGGCGGGCTCCTGATGGGGGCGACCCTGACGCAGCGCCCCGAGCTCTACGCCGCGCTCGACATCGGCGTGCCGCTCTTCGACATGCGCCGCTATTCGAAGCTGCTCGCCGGCGCATCGTGGATGGCCGAATATGGCGATCCCGACAAGCCGGAGGAATGGGCGTATATTTCTCAGTATTCGCCCTATCAGAAGCTCGCCGCCGGCAAGCCCTATCCGGAGGTCTTCTTCTATACGTCGACCAAGGACGACCGCGTGCATCCCGGCCATGCGCGCAAGGCGGTCGCCAAACTGAGAAGTCTCGGCTATCCAGTTCTCTATTACGAGAACATCGAAGGCGGGCATGGGGGCACGGCGAACCAGGACCAGCTCGCCTATCGCACGGCGCTTGAATACGCCTATTTCGCACGGCAGCTGATGAAGCCGTAAGATCGGGGCCGCCGAGGGCGGCCGGGAAGGAACGTCGACGGATGGCGGGCTGGTTCAGGATCAAGCTCTGGAAGCGTGTCTTTCTGGGGCTCATCCTGGGCGTTCTCTTTGGCGCGCTGGTGTCACGCACGATGGAGGCGGCGAGCGCCGAGGCGCTGCTCTCTGACGTGAAAATCGCCGGCGACGTCTTTATCCGGCTCATCCGCCTTCTCATCGTGCCGCTCATCTTCCTGACGCTCGTCGCCGGCGTCTTGGCGCTCGGCGATCCCGCGCGGCTTGGCACGATCGGGGCGAAGACGATTGCGCTCTATCTCGGCACCACCGTTCTCGCCAACATCATCGGCCTCGGCATGGGCGCGCTGTTCCAGCCGGGCAGGGGCGTCGATCTCGGGGGAACGGCGCCGCGCGCCGTTCCAACGGAATCAAGCAGCCTTCTTGACCGCCTCGCCGCGATGGCGACGAAAGACCCCTTCGCAGGGCTCCTCGCCGGCGATCCGGTGACGTTCGCGCTGACGGCGGTCCTGATGGCGGCGGGCGCTGTTGCGGCGGTCCTGTCGATCCGCGCCGACGAGAAGCGCGCGTTGTCGGCCGTCCTGTTCGCTTTGCTCCTCGCCCTCGGCGTCGCCGGCGCATCGGCCGACATTCTCGTCGTCATCGTCGCCTCGCTCCTCGCCGGCGTCGTTCTCCTCTTTTTGCGCAGCGGCGCGGCGGCGCGATTCTTCGGCTTCGCCTCCGACAAGGTGCTCGTCGTCACGCACTGGGTGATGGAGCTCGCCCCGTTCGGCGTCTTCGCCCTCATCGCCTATGTCGCTGGCACGAAGGGGCTTGAGACCTTCACCGCGGTCGCGAGCCTCGCCGCCGCCGTCTATCTCGGCTGTTTCCTGCATATGGGCCTCGTCTATGGCGGCCTCATCAAGCTCGTGTTGCGGCTTCCGTTCATGAATTTTTTCCGCGGCGTCCTCGATGCGATGATGGTCGCGTTTTCCACCTCGTCCTCCTCGGCGACGCTGCCGGTGACGATCGCGAGCGTGACCGGCAATCTCGGCGTCTCGAAGTCGGTCGCAGGCTCCGTGCTGCCGCTCGGCGCGACGATCAACATGGACGGCACCGCGCTCTATCTCGGCATCATCGCGCTCTTCACCGCGCAGGCCTTCGGCTATTCCCTCGAGCCGCATCATTATCCGCTGATCGCGCTCACCGCGGGCCTCGTCTCGATCGGCGCGGCCGGCATCCCCTCGGCCTCGCTCTTTCTCCTTGCGACCGTGCTCGACGTTTTCGGCGTCAGCCCCGAGCATGTCGCCCTCGTCGTCGGGTTCATTTTCCCCTTCGACCGCCCGCTCGACATGATGCGCACCGTAGTCAACGTCACCGGCGACGCCGCCGTGGCGACGACCGTCGCCAAATGGGAAGGCGAGCTTGACGAGGCGGTTTTCAGGGCCCGCCCGGCGGCCTGAGCCCCGCTCGGAGGCCTGCCTTGCCTTCCCCCTACCGCCCGCCTATACCCCGCCCCGAAATCCGGAAGTTCGCTTCCAGGCTTCGCCGGCACGACCCCCTGAGAAGAAAAAGGGACGGGGCCGGGGAGCCGCCGCCGACGGGGTAACGCCCTCTCGGCGGCCGATGCCGTTTGAGAGGACTGATGTTCGAAAGCCTGAGCGATCGTCTTGGCTCGATCTTCGAGAAGCTCCGAGGGCGCGGCGCCTTGGAGGAGAAAGACGTCGACGCGGCGCTGCGCGAGGTGCGCGTCGCGCTCCTTGAGGCCGATGTCGCCCTTTCCGTCGCCAAGGATTTCATCGCCAAGGTGCGCGAGCGGGCGGTCGGCGCCGAGGTGCTGCGCTCCGTCACCCCCGGCCAGCAGGTCGTCAAGATCGTCCATGACGTGCTCGCCGAGACGCTCGGCGCGGCCGAAGGCGACAGCGCGCTCGACCTCGTCATGGCGCCGCCGGCCCCGATCCTGATGGCGGGCCTGCAGGGCTCCGGCAAGACGACGACGACCGCCAAGATCGCGCACCGCCTGCAGACGCGCGAGAAGAAGCGCGTCCTGATGGCCTCGCTCGACACCCGCCGCCCCGCGGCGATGGAGCAGCTGAAGGTGCTCGGCGAGCAGGCGGGCGTCAGAACGCTCCCGATCGTCGAGGGGCAGACGCCGCCGCAGATCGCGCGCCGCGCGATCGAGGCCGCGCGCCTCGGCGGCTTTGACGTCGTGATGCTCGACACGGCGGGCCGGCTGTCGATCGATGAGGAGCTGATGGCGGAGGTCGCCGAGATCCACCGCATCGCCCAGCCCATCGAAACCCTGCTCGTCGTCGATGCGCTGACCGGCCAGGACGCGGTCAACACCGCTGAGAAATTCAAGGAACGCCTGCCGCTGACCGGCGTTGTGCTCACCCGCGTCGACGGCGACGCGCGCGGCGGCGCGGCGCTCTCGATGCGTGCGGTGACGGGCCGGCCGATCAAGTTCATCGGCGTCGGCGAGAAGTTCGATGCGCTCGACGTCTTCGACGCGCGCCGGATGGCGGGCCGCATCCTCGGCATGGGCGACATCGTCAACCTCGTCGAGAAGGCGGCGAGCGAGCTCGACGCCGAAAAGGCCGAAAAGGCCGCGAAGAAGATGGCGAAGGGCGAGTTCGACCTCGACGATCTCGCCGAGCAGTTCCGCCAGATGCGCAAGATGGGCGGCATGGGCGCCATCATGGGACTTTTGCCCGGCATGGGCAAAATCAAGAAGGCGCTCGACGCCGCCGGCGGCTTCGACGACAAGGAGATCAAGCGTCAGGAAGCGATCATCAGCTCCATGACGAAAGAAGAGCGGCGAAAGCCCGCCCTCCTAAACGCCAAGCGGAAGCTTCGCATCGCGGCGGGCTCAGGCACGACGGTGCCGGAGATCAACAAGCTTCTGAAAGCCCACCGCCAGATGGCGGACATGATGAAGAAGCTGGGCAAGGGCGGCATGAAGGGCCTCGCCGCACAGATGGCCGGAATGGGCGGAATGCCGGGAACGCCCGGCATGGGCCGGGGCGGGCCCGATCTTTCCGCTCTCGGACGTGGAAAAGCTCCGCCTAAGGAAGATATTGATTTCGACGCGCTTGAACGCGCGATGAAAGGTTTGGGTCCGACGCCGCCGGGATTGGGCGGATTGCCGGGCTTTGGAAAGAAGAACTGACCCCAATCCCGAAACTGAAAGGAACCTCGGAATGTCCGTGAAGCTACGCCTTGCCCGCCGCGGCGCGAAGAAGCGCCCCTTCTATCACATCGTCGCCGCGGACAGTCATTCTGCGCGCGACGGAAAATATATCGAGAAAGTGGGCAGCTATGATCCGCTGCTCGGCAAGACCGACGAAAAGCGCGTCCAGTTCGACCTCGAGCGTGTGAAGCACTGGCTGTCGAAGGGCGCCCAGCCGACCGACCGCGTCGCGCGCTTCCTGTCCGCGCAGGGTCTTATCGCCTGGAAGCACGGGAACAACCCGGCGAAGGCGCAGCCGAAGGCCAAGGCCCAGGAACGCGCCAAGGAACGCGCGGAGAAAGCCGCCGCCACGGAAGCGCCGGCGTCCGAATAGGGCCGCACGCACAACTTCAAGGGGCGTTGACCATGCTGGTTTCGCCTTATTGATTTGTTGACTCGGCGGCCCCGTTCCGGCTACTCTTTCCCAATCGCGCCGCGGCTTCGCCCGGCGCGATTGTCGTTCATGGCTGCGGGTGCGCGGCTTTTGACAAGTCCGGAATGTCGCACGGCGCGGCGGGTTCCCGCTGGCCGCGCGACGGGCAGGGAAAGTCCGCCGATCATGAAATCGCGGCGACGAGGCCGCGTCGGCGCGGAAATTATGCGCATGACGGGAACCGCGAAAATGCGCATTTCGGGGCTGGAAGCCGCGAAAGGGCTCGGAAAACCAGAAAGCGGCGCAAAAAATTCTGCGTAGAATTTAAGGCGCGCCGGCCGCCGCGCCCGCCTCGGGACCCGCGCCTTAGGGCATCGCGTCGCGCTTGACGAAGGTCACCGCGAACAGGGGCTCGCCGTCGAAAAGGTCCGCGGGCGGGGCGGCGCCCTCGATCATCTTGAAGCAGCGCGGCGTGATCGAGCCCTCCATGCGGTAGCCCTTCTCAGCCATCTTGCCGCGGTGGAACTCAAGCGCAGCGGCGGTGAATTCGCGGGCGAGGATGGTGATGCGTTCAGGGTCTTTCGACATGGCTCTCAGGGTCCGGCTAAAAATGCTGCAACCGAATCACTATGGCGGGGCTCGCCCGCGCTGTCTATGTTCTGCGGGCGATGACCCAAAGGACCCTCATCATCGCCGGCGCGGCGATCCTCCTCGTCGGCCTGTTGTGGCCGTGGATCTCAAAGCTCGGGCTTGGGCGTCTGCCTGGCGACATCGTCATCCGGCGCGAGGGAGTCACCTTCTATTTCCCGGTGACGACCATGATCCTTGCATCGGTCGTCGCGACGGCGCTGTGGCGAATGTTCGGAAAGTGAGCCCCAGGCGCTGAGCGAAGGGAAGGATTTACTTCCTGCGCCCTAGGCATTGGCTTTGCGTCTCTCCATCAGACGGTCGAAATTCGCCCACACGCCGTCGGCGCCGTGCCATTCGCCGCGCGTCGCCGCCTTCGAATATTCGGTCGCCCGCGCTTCGAAGAAATTGGCGTGCTCGACGCCGTTGAGGATTTCGGTGAGCCAAGGCAGCGGGTGCTTCTGGGCGCCGTAGATCTTGGGCAGGTCGAGCTGGCCGAGCCGCCAGTCGGCGATGTAGCGGATGTACTTCTTGATGTCTTCGGCGGTCATGCCCTCGACCGGGCCCATCTCGAACGCAAGGTCGATGAACTTGTCCTCGAGCGCGACGACCGTCCGGCAGCACTCGACGATGTCCTCGGCGACGGCCCTGGTGACGCAGCCCGTCTCGCGCGCGAAGGCGTGATACATCTTGATCATGCCTTCGCAATGAAGGCTCTCGTCCCGGATCGACCAGGTCACGATCTGGCCCATGCCCTTCATCTTGTTGAAGCGCGGGAAATTCATCAGCATCGCGAAGGAGGCGAACAGCTGCAGCCCTTCCGTGAAGGCGCCGAACATGGCGAGCGTGCGCGCGATGTCTTCGTTGGTGTCGACGCCGAAGCGGTGCATGAAGTCGTGCTTGTCTCGCATCGCCTTGTATTCGAGGAAGGCGGCGAACTCCGATTCCGGCATGCCGATCGTTTCGAGGAGGAGCGCATAGGCGGCGATGTGCACCGTCTCCATGTTCGAAAACGCCGAGAGCATCATCTTGATCTCGGTCGGTTTGAACACGCGCGCGTAGCGCTCCATATAGTTGTCGTTCACCTCGACGTCGGACTGGGTGAAGAAGCGGAAGATCTGCGTCAAAAGGTTGCGCTCGGCGTCAGAGAGCTTGTTCGCCCAGTCCTTGCAGTCCTCGCCGAGCGGAACTTCCTCCGGCATCCAGTGAATCTGCTGCTGGCGTTTCCAGAATTCATGCGCCCAAGGGTAGCGGAACGGCTTGTAGGCGCGCGACGGCGTCAGAAGGCCGACAAGGGCGGGAGCGGAGGCGTCAGGCATCTTGTCCTCGCAAAGGGCGTTGCGCGCCAGCGGCGTGCGTCGGAACGGACCGATTCTCATGCAGCGCTTCGGGCGACCCGACAACGGCGTGCGAAATGGCATCTTTCCCCAAATTCATCGGCTGATTCCCGAGGGGTTCGGCGAAAATCGGAACGTAGTGCGCCCTTGGGCATGGCGCCGCCCGCCGGCCCGGCTTGCCAACCGGGCGCGGGCGCCTAAAACGCGAGCATTGCTGTCAAGCGCCGAGGCGGAACCCGATGTCAGTCGAGTCGTCCAACGTGTCCCCCTCGCCGCTCGGCCAATCTTTCAGGCGGCGGACCCTCCTTCTCGCCGGCGGCGGCCTTGCGCTGGCGGGAACGGCGGCCGCGCTGGCGAGGCGCCCGCGACGCAGCGACGGGCTCCCCGCGACCGTCAATCTCGGTTCCGCCCGCAATCTCGGCGACGGCTTCTTCATCGTCGACGGCTGGGTGCTGACCGCGGAGGATCTCGAAGCCCTGAAGTCCGCCGCGCCGGCGGCGAGTCCTTAAGCAGGCGAAGGGGCTCGCGCTTCATGATTATCGACCTCGATGTCGCCGGGGCCGACCCGTTCGAGGGCGTCTATGATCTTTGCGTCTGCGGATCGGGTCCCGCCGGGATGACAGTGGCGCGCGAAGCCGCGGCCGCCGGCTTGCGCGTCGTCCTGCTTGAGGCCGGCGGTTTCGATTTGGCGGAGCGCTCGCAGGAGATTTACAAGGCGACGTCGGTCGGCCCGCTCACCTATTACGGCGTCGAATCCTGCCGCCTTCGGGTGTTCGGCGGCACGTCCGGTCATTGGGCGGGGCGCTGCGCGATCCTCGACCCGCTCGACTTTGAAGACCGAGATATCTGGGGCGGCCTTCCCGGCTGGCCGATCAGCCACAAGGAAGCCTATCGCCGGCTCGATGATGCACGCGACATTCTCGACATCGCGGACCAGAGCCTCGCGCCGCGGCGCGAACCGCGATGGCGCAGCGATCGCTTCGAAACGTCGGGGTTCGCACGCTCGGCGCCGACGCGGTTCGGCGAAAAATTCCGTGAAGAGCTGAAATCGGCGCCGCGCCTCTCGGTCGCGCTCAACGCCAATGTTGTCTCGCTCGAACTTTCTGAAGACAAAAGCGCCGTGACGGCGGTCGAGGTCGCCGACTGGCGGGGGCGGCGTTTCAAGGTCGCCGCCCGGCGAACGGTGATCGCCTTCGGATCGCTCGAGAACGCGCGGTTCCTGCTAAACATGGCGGCGCTGAAGGGCGCGCCGCTCGGCGATCAGGGCGGCTTCGTCGGCCGCTGCTTCATGGAGCATTTCGACATCGTGCTCGGGCGCTTTTCGGCGGAAAGGAGCCCGATCTGGCTGCGCGAGGACGCGTTGTCCGTGACGTTGACGCCGGAGGCGGCGAAGCGGCGCGGCATCGGGTCGGCCGTCATTTCCCTACAGCCGAACGGCGAGCCGCGTCATTATGGGCGACTCGCGCCGATCCGCAGCCTGATCAACGACTTTCAGTGCGCCGTCGGATCGTCAGACAAGCGGGGGAACATCTGCGCCGGCGACGGCGTCGCGACCGACATCATCGAACAGACGCCGAACCGCGACAGCCGCGTGACGCTGGATGAAAAATCGAAAGACCGATTCGGCCATTTCAGGATCAATGTCGACTGGCGCCTGTCGCCGCAGGACGTAAAGACGATCGCCGCGCTCGCCGAAGAGATCGGCAAGGCGATCGCCGAGCAGAATCACGGCCGCTTCAGGATCGCTGACGAAATTCTCGCCGGCGCGCCGGTTCCGGGCTTTCACTGCCACCAGATGGGAACGACGCGCATGTCCGCCGATCCCAAATTCGGCGTCGTCGACGAGAATTGCCGCGTGCATGGCACAAAGAACCTTTACATCGCCGGGTCGAGCGTCTTTCCGACCGGCGGCGGCGCCAACCCGACGACGACCGTCGTCGCGCTCGCGCTTCGGCTCGGCAAGCATCTCGCCGGCCTGCCGCGATAGCCGGCGCAAGGCGGGTCAGTCCTCGCGCAGCGCGGTTTGCGACGCTTCAGCGACCGGCTTCATGAGATAGGCGAGCACCGTGCGCTTGCCGTTCAGGATGTCGACAGTGGCGGCCATGCCGGGCGAAGGCGTCGGCGCGCCGGGGTTCGACGATTGGTCGAGCCTGACGGTGACGAGGAAATGGCGCGCGCCGTCCTTCTGGTCCTCGATCGCGTCCGGGCTGATCGTCTCGATGACGCCGTCGAGGCTTCCGAAGGCGCGCGAGTCATAGGCGCTGATGCGCACGCGCGCCTTCTGGCCGACCCTGATATGGCCGATGTCGGCGGGTTTCACTTTCGCTTCGACAAGCGGCGTGTCGCCGGCGGGAACGACCTCGACAATCGTCTCTCCGGGCTGCACGACGCCGCCGACCGTCTGGACAAGGACGCGGTGAACGACCCCGTCGATCGGCGCGCGGACGGCGGTGCGGCCCGCGCGGTCGCGAAGCCCTGGTAGGTCGCCGGCGACGCCGGTCATTTCCGCACGCGCCTTGGCGAGTTCGTCGGCGATCGACGCATAGAAAGTGTTGCGAATGCGGGCGACTTCGCTTTCGGCGCTGCCCACGGCGATCTCGGCGCGCTGCTTTTCGCTTTGCGCCGCGGCGGCGCGCTGGCGCGCCCGGATGAGTTCGATCCGCGGTTCGATTCCCTTTTTCACGAGGGGTTCGACGATTGCGAGCTCTTCCTCGGCGAGCGCCAGCGTTTCGCGGGCGAAGTCGCGCGCGGCGACCGCTTCGTCGAGCTTGCCCTGCTCGATCGTCAGCGCCGCGGCGAATTCCTGCTTTCGATTTTCGTAGAGGACGCGCTCATTGGCGACGACGTCGGGCGCTGCAGCGGCGAGATCCGCAGGAAAGTCGAGATCGGTTCCGGCCGCGGCCGCTTCAAGGCGCGCGATCCGCGCGGCGAGCGCGTGATAACCGCCCTCGCCGGAGGAAAGCTTGGCGTTGATCTGGGTCGGATCGACCCGCACCAGGACGTCGCCCTTCTTCACCCGGTCGCCGGGGCGCACGAGGATCTCCTTGATGATGCCGCCTTCGAGATATTGAACCTTCTGGAGGTGGTTGGAGGGAACGATCCGGCCTTCGCCGCGCGTGACGCGGTCGAGCTTTGCAACGCTCGCCCAGACAAGCGCGACCGATACGAGGCCGGCGATGACATAAAGCAGCATCTGCGCCGCTTTCGACGGCTCGATGGGCAGTTCGGAATCGATGTCGGCGGCGAAGGCGAGGGTCATGATCAGGCGGCCTCGATCCGGCGGGGATGGCGCGGCAGTTCGCGGACATTGGCGGCGGCGACCGGCGGCGATCCGGTCATCGACCGCAAGACCTCGTCGCGAAGCCCGTCGAGGACGATGCGTCCCTGATCGACGACGATGACGCGGTCGACGAGGGTCAGCATCGACAGGCGGTGCGTGACGAGGACGAGCGTGCGACCGGCGGACGCGTCCCTCAATCGCGCGATGAGGTGGGCTTCGGCCTGCGCGTCGAGATTGCTCGACGGCTCGTCGAGCAGCAACGCGGCGGGTTTCGGCGCCAGCGCGCGCGCAAGAGCGATCGCCTGCCGCTGGCCGCCGGAAAGACCTTCACCGCGCTCGCCGAGGCGCTGGTCGTAACCGGCGTCGGTCGCGCCGACGAAATCATGGACGCCCGCGATCCTCGCCGCCTCGAGAATGTCGGTGTCGGAAAGGCGGTCGAGGCCGAGCGCGATGTTCTCGCGAACCGTGCCGGAGAACAGGCAGACGTCCTGCAGCACCGCGCCGACATGGGCGCGCAAGTCGGACGGGTGGATCTGGCGCAGATCGGTGTCGTCGATCAGGACCTGGCCTTCCGCCGGCTCATAGACGCCGAGCGCAAGCCTGATGATGGTCGACTTGCCGGAGCCGTTGCGGCCGAGAATGGCGAGCTTTTCGCCCTGGCCCAGCGAGAAGCTGACGCGGTCGAGCGCGCGCGCCTTCTGGCCGGGATAGGAAAAGCTCACCTCGCGGAATTCGATCTTGCCCGAAAGATCGCTGCGGCGGAGATAGGTGCGCGCCGGATCGATCTCGGATTTCGACGACATCAGCTCGTCAAGCGCCTTGTAGGAAGAAAGCGCGCCGCTGATGCGGCCGAGAAGGCTCGCGACCTGGGCGAGCGGCGCCATCGCCCGGCCGGTCAGGATCACGCTGGCGATCAGCGCGCCCATGCTCATGTCATGGGCGCCGACCAGTATGACGCCGACGACGACGCCGCCGACTTGCGCGGCCTGCTGCGCCAAGCCCGCGAAATTGACCGCGAGCTGGTTGATGAAGCGCCCCGCGACGGCGATCCGCGCCTGCCGCAGGACGCCCTTGCGCCAGCGCTCGCGCATCATCGGGCCGGCGGCGACGCTCTTGACGGTTTCAAGCCCCGCCAGCGCCTCGATGAGGACGCCGTGCTTCTCGCGCCCCTCGGCGAGCGCCGACTTGGTGTTTCGAAGGATCAGCGGCTGCGTCAAGAGGCCGGCGATCAGCGCGGCGAGAACGCCGATCAGCGGGATGATGGCGACCGGCCCGCCGACGAGCGCGACCGCGCCAAGAAAGATGAAGATGAAGGGCAGGTCGATGACGGCGGTGAGCGTCGCCGAAGAGAAGAAGTCCCTTAGATTTTCGAACTCCCTGACGAGGCCCGCGGTCGCGCCCGCGCCGCCTTTGCGGGCGTCGAGGCGCATCGCCATCAGGCTGTCGAAAACGCTCGCGCCGACGACAGCGTCGAGGCGCTGGCCGGCGATGTCGATGAAGTAGCCGCGCAGAGACTTCAGAATGAAATCGAACAGATGCGCCAGCACCACGCCGATCGTCAGTGCAATGAGCGATGACAGCGCATTATTCGGGATCACGCGGTCATAGACCGTCATGATGTAGAATGAAGAGACGAGCCCCAGGACGTTGACGAAGAACGCCGCGAGCGCCGTCTGCCCGTAAACGCGGGCGTTGGCGATGATCGGACCGGCGAGCCAGTGCTTCGTCGCAGCGACATCGCCGATCAGCGTGGAAATGCGGCTCATCGGGCGGCCTTTCTATCTTCTTCGCGCGGGGAAAAGCGCCGCAGCAGATCGCCCGTGAACTCCATCATCGCGAAGGCGGCCATGTCGCGGTCGGCCCGGCCCGAAAGCTGGCGCACGCCGGCTTCGAACCAGTCGTTCTCCGCCTCGATAAGGTCGAGAAGCGTGCCGCGCGCGGCGCGAAAGCGCTCAGCGACGAGATCGCGCGCGGCGCGGTTGGCGGCGAGCGCCGCATTGAAGGCCTCAAGCCGCGCCGCCGCCGTCGCCTGACGTTCAAAGGCGATCGCGGCGTCGCGCTCGATCTCGCGGCGAAGGAGGTCCTCCTCATGGGACTGGCGTTCGGCGGCGCTCTTTGCGCGCCGGATCTCGGCTTCGCGCGCCCCGCCGGCGAAAAGATCATAATTAAGATTGACGCCGGCGCGGATGTCATAATCGTCCGCGCCGTTGAAGACGTTGTAGCTGACGCTCGACACATTGGCGCGAATTTCCGGCAGCCGGCGCCCCTTGGCGGCGCCGACTTCCGCCTTGAAGCTGTCGGTGCGGGCGATCATCGCCAGGAGCGACGGATCATTCTGGAAGGCGAGGGCGACGGCGGCCTCACGGGTCGGCACGCCGGTCGGGCGAAAGTCGGGAAAGTCGAGCTTGCCAGGCGCTTCGCCGAAGAACTCGATGTAGCGGATCTCCGCCGCCCGGGCGCTTTCAGCGAAATCCGCCGCCCGCGCCCGCGCGGCGGCGAGGCGGGCCTCGGCGCGAAGAACGTCGGCCTGCGCGCCTGCGCCGAGGCGCTCGCGCTCCTTCATGTCGCGGACAAGCCGTTCATGGCGCGCGACATATTCATCGCCGAGCGCGGCCATGCCTTGCTGCACGGCGGCGTCAAGATAGACGGAGAGCGCGCGCAAGGCGAGATCGTTGATGCGGGCCTCGATCGTGCGCTCGCGCTCACGGGTGCGCGCGCGCGCCGCCTTGATGCGCGCGAAGGCGGCGCCGCCGTCGAAAATAAGCTGACTGGCGGTCAAGCCGGCGTTGACCTGGCTGTTCGGGCGCAGGGATTCAACGACATTCGGCGTCGATGCGCCGAATTCGCGGTCGATCACATAATCCGCGTCGACGCTTGCTGACAGGCGCGGATAAAGCGCGGCGCGCGCGCCCCGCATCTCCGCGCGCGCGATCGCAGCGTGGGATTCCTCGGCGGCGAGCAGGGGATGGCGGCTGACGGCGCGGGCGATGAGGGCGTCAAAGTCGGCGGTGCGGGGCGTCGGGGTCGCCGGCGATGCGACGGGCGCAGCGGCTACGGCTTTCGACGCGCCGACCCCCGGGGGATAAGCCGATCCTGGATAGGGTTTCGGGGCTGAAAAAGCGGGCGACGGCGCGGCGAGCGCGGCGGCGAGGAGAATTCCTCGAAGCGGATGGTTCATCGCTCGCCCTTCGCCCTAAACTCCCGGCGTCGGTTGTCGCCAAGCCGGAACAAACAGTCCTGGAAGGCGACGATTAAAGCGCGTTTGTAGACAAACGATTAACCGTAACGGCCTTGCGGCGTTCAGAATGGGACAGCGGCGTTAACCTCTCGCAAGGTTCAACGGGGCCCATATTGCCGCAAATGCGGCGGCAGAGGGCGCCCGCGAACCAACGCGGGCGCTTCAGGATCCGGCGCGTCTGAAGACGGGGCGGCGATCGGCGCCGCCGTCGGAACGCCCTGCCGTTCCTTGACTTCGAGCGCCACAGACCGGGCAAGGCCGACGCAAATCCCGCAAAGGATCCAGGTGAACTCCTTGATCTGCGCGATCGTGTTGGCGGTCGTCGCCAGGATGATGCTGAGCCCGAGGAGCGCCGCGAAATAGCCCTGACAATAGGATTCGAGTTCGGATCCGATCTTGCGCGCGGGCCCGATGGCGCGGAATGCGGCGAGGATCGCAAGGCCGACCGCGCCGAGATAGAGTGATAGGCCGACAAGACCGGAATCGAGCGTGATGCGGAGATAGGCGTTGACGATGTCGATGATGCCCTGCCCCTGGACGAGCTCCTGCATCGCCGCGCTTTCCATGTAGCCCTCGGAGCCGAACCAGGGCGTCTGCATGGCGACGCTCCAGCCGATGTCGAACAGGTCCTGGCGATAGTCGATCGAGTTGCTTTCCGCATCTCCGATGAAAGGAAGGATGCCGATGACCGCCGAGCCGAAAGGCGTGACGGCGAGCGCGACAAAGCCGGCGGCGCCGACCATGGCGAGACGCACGAGATTGCCCATCGCCCGCCGGGTGGTCGCGACATAAAGCACGACGGCGATCGCGCCGCCGATCCACGGCCCGCGGGAGAAGGTGACGAGAAGGCCGGCGGCGATGGCGGGAAGACTCATAGTCGCGAGCGAGGTCCGCGCCGCGCTCCTGATGAGCGCCGGGGCGAGGGCGAGGCCGGCGGCGAGGAAAAGCCCGAAGGCGATCGGGCCGAGGACCGAGCCGTAGGATCGCAGGAAACCCGATCTTTCCGTGTAGCGCAGGATCGTGGAGACGTCCCAGTTCTGGACCGCGGCCGCATAGAAATGCCAGCCGAGGACCGCCTCCGCAACGGCGATCACCGACAGGGCGAAGAGCGGTATGACGAGCGCGGCTGTCGCGAGGCGGATGCGTTCGACGGTCCAGCGGACGCGGCTGAAGACGAAATACTGCGCGACGGCGGTCAGGATGAAGGCCGTCGACCGCCGGACGCCATGGGTGAAGCTCGCTTCGCGAAAGGCGAGCGCGAGCATGAGAAGCGCGTAGGCGATGAAGACGGCGACGGCGAGATCGCCGCGCCCTGCGCCCCGCGCCTCGCTAGGCCGCAGAAGCATCGGAAACAGAAGGACGATCGCAAGCACGTTGTAGGGATAAAGATCGAGAAAATTGTTGATGCCGCCGAAGCCGGGCACGGTCTTGCCGGCGGCGGGAACGGCGAACAACAAAAGGAGAAAGAGCGCCGGTTTGAATTTTTCGCCGGCCCCGAAGACCAGCACGGCGCCCGCCAGCATGGCGAGCATCAACCAATAATTCGGAGCGAGAAAAGCGACGGCGGTGACGGCGAGATAGAGATTGCGCCATCGGGTGATGGTCGCCGGCGGCACGATGTCGGAAAACGCCATGCGCGCATAGACGAACGCCCCGGCCGACAGGGCGGCGACCACGATCAGCGCCTTGATCGCCTCGGTCATCGGCGCGCGCTCATAGATTGATGCCCCACTCGCCTTCTACGTCGAAGCCGTAGCGGTCGCGCAGGCGCCTGAGGTCCGGCGTCAGCATCTCGAGGATCTGCGCCTCCTCCCCCGGCGTCAGCGTGAACCGCCCCTTCGCCTGGGTCTGCACGCGCGCCCCGTCGCGCAGGCGATTGCGGAATTCTTTGGGCGTCACGGCGCGCGCCAGGCTGCGCAGCGGTCCGATCGCGGACGCCGCCCGCCACAGGGGGTGCACGTCGCGCCCGCGCCGGACCCGCGCGCCGGCGTTCTTGCGCTCGACCGACGCGGGCAAGCCGGAGGGGTCGAGGTCGAGATGCGCGCATATCTCCCGCATCGCCGCTTCCGGGGCTTTAGCCATGCGCTCGACCGACGTGATCAGCAACGCGCCCTTGTCAAAATAGTCCGCATACTGGTCAATTTGCGCGGCGTAGCGGGAGATCGCCAGCGACACCGGCGAAACCCCGCTGTCGAGGCTATGGTCGGCGCGGTCGGAATCGATCCGCCCGACCTCCCGCCGCTTGTGCTGGACATGCTGGGCATGGCTTTCGATCCGGCGCAGCGGATGGCGCAGGGAATAAATCAGGCGGAACTCCCCGCCGAACGCCTTCAGGCGCGCCGGCACATCGCCGCAGTAAGGATGCTTGGCGTAATCCGTGCTGCCATCGAGCCTGATCCGGTGCGCGCCGTCTTCAACCCTGAACAGCGAGTGATAATACTCGCGTCCCTTGGAATAGAGTTCGTCAAACGCGAAGAAGCCGGGTTCTTTCGGTTGCGAGGGGGCGACGGCCGGGTGGCCGGCGAGGTGGTCGAAAAGCGTCGTCGTGCCCGCTTTCATCGCGCCGATGATCAGGGCGTAACGCTCCATGGGAAAACTCCTCGCTCCCTGCCGCCAAGGCACGGCGTCTCCTATCAAGTTTCGCGCCTTCGGCGCCAGCAATCCGCGACGCGGCGCCATGACCCTTGCATTGCGCGGGCGTTGACGTATCGCCTTGGCCGCCCGCAAAGGCCGGCCGTTAACCAAGGACCATCATGCTGTCCCGCCTTCGTGCGTTGTTCTCGCCGGGCGCGTCCCTGAAAGGCAGGGCGCTCAAGGGCGGCGTCGTCGCGGTCGGCGGTTTCGGGACGGCGCAGGGGCTGCGCCTTGCGTCGAACCTCATCATGACGAGGTTGCTCGCGCCCGACGCGTTCGGCCTGATGGCGATCGTCCTGTCGATCGAGATTCTCATCGGCATGCTGAGCGACCTTGGTCTCGACGCCAGCATCATGCGGTCCAAGAACGGCGCGGATCCGGCGTTTCTGGCGACAGCGCGCACGATGCAGCTTGCGCGATCGCTCTTCATCGCCCTCGTCATGGTCGCGATCGCGGCGGCCCTGCCGGCGCTGGCGGCCGCCGGCGTCGTTCCCGCGGGAACAGTCTATGCTGACCCGAGGCTTCCGCTGTTCATGGCGTTGATGGCGCTGTCGGTCGCCGTCACCGGCTTCAACGCCATGCGCGTCGCGCTTCATAACCGGTCGCTCAATCTCGTCCCGGTCATTCGCCTTGAACTCGGGTCGCAAACCGTCGGCGTCGTCGCGACGGTCGCCGGCGCCCTTGCGGGGTTCGGCGCTTATGCGCTCGCGTTCGGGGCGGTGATCGGCGCCGCCGCCAAGGCGGCGGGGTCGCATGTGTTTCTTTCGGGTCCGCCGGCGCGCTTCGGTTTCGACCGCAGTCATTTCGACGAGATCTTCGGCTATGGAAAATGGCTTCTGCTGGCGTCGACGCTGGGCTGGCTCGTGCAGCGCGGCGATCAGGCGCTCTTCGGCTGGCTGTTTGAATCGACGGCGTTCGGCCTTTACTCCATCGCCGTGATCTGGATCTTCAGCGCGCGCAATCTTATCGAGACGGTGCAGCGGCGGGTGGCCTATCCGGCGATGTCGGAAATCCACCGCGAGCGGCCGCACGATCTCAGCCGTGTCTATCAGCGCATGCGGCTCGTGTATGAAGGAGGATGTCTTGGGCTGTTCCTTGCCGTCGTCGCTTTCGCCGACCTCGCCATCGGTTTTCTTTACTCGGACGCTTACGCCGGCGTGGCGCATTACATCCGGCTGCTCTCGGTGACGTTGCT
>JBKBLR010000025.1:0-42372 GCA_046296195.1 Parvularculaceae bacterium
CCCTCGTTCGCCATATCGAATCAGCATTCGCGAGCGCTGTGAATCCCAAATGAGTCACGATCAGCGCGAGTTAGTATTATTGCGTCGCGCCCGGTTCCTGCGTCTGAAATGAAAACCCCGGCCCAAGGGCCGGGGTTTCGTTAAGACCTCTGGAGCGCAGCGCCTTGAATTCAAATCACGGCGCTTGTTCGCCTGTTTGATTGGCGCGGCGTTTCTGCGCCAACCGCGCACGCCTTTGCGCAACACCGCTTCAGTCGACGCTATTTCTTCGTCACATTGGCGATCTTGTTGCGCGGCGCGTTCTCCGACGCGATCAGCTTGCGGACGAGCTCCGGCGTCGCCTCAAGCTCGGCCTGATGGATCGCGAGCGTCGTGCCATCGGTCTGGCCGCGCGCGTCGAGACCGACCGCTTCCGCCGACCTGACGTTCAAGATGCCCGCCGACAGGTCCTCGACGAAGCCGTCCGCCGAGACGGTGCGCGCCGCGATCTCGTCGCGGAAGCGCTGTGCGAGCGCAAAATAGCTGCCGATGGACGAGGCGATATTGCCGCGCGGGATGCCGTAATCGGCGATCTCGTAGCGGCTGAGATAGGCGCCGGAATTATCTGAAAACACGCCGGCGCTGGTGAAGACGTATTTTTGGTTGAACGCCGACACCGACTGCGGGTTAGCATAGCCGCCGGTGAAGAACGTCACGATGTTCGCGCCGACGCAGCCGGTGTTGTTCGGCCCGAGGCAGGCGAGCGGCACGATGTTGAAATTGAGCGCGCCGCCGATCGAGGCGGCGATGAAGGCCTGCCCGTCCGAAGTGCGGCGTTCCTGCCAGACGACGCCGAGCTCGGTCAGCACCGGCCCCAGATTGACGGGGTCGAAATTCGCCACCATCCCGCGCGGATTGGCGATCACTTCCTGATTCTGGGCGTTCGCCGCGCCCATGCCCGCCGCGAGGGCGACGGCGGCGACGGCCATGCGGCCGATCATCTTGTTCATCGAAAATCCCCGACTTGTGCTGCGGCCCGACTTTGCAAGGCGCGAGCCGACCCCGCCAAACCCGGTCGTGATCCTAACCGCAAAAGCCGATTCCGCAAATGGCGCGTGACTTTATCTTTCGGCCATGGTTCACCCGGCGCAATGGAAAAAAGGCTCCCCAGAAAAGCGAAACCGGCGCGCCTACCGCCCCAGAAAGCGGCACCGGTTCCGGGGCTTGCGGCCCGCCGGTCGGCGCTCGACATCCTGACGCTCGTCGCCGCCGGCAGGACCCTCGACGACGCGCTCGAGGATTGCCGGTCCTTCAACGCCCTCGAAGGGCCGGACCGCGGCTTCGCCCACGCCCTCGCCGCGACGGTCCTGCGCCGGCGCGGGGCGATCGACCACGTGATCGGGCTTTATATCGATAAGCCGCTGCCCAAGCGGTCGGCGCGCGCCACCGACATCCTTCGGCTCGCCGCCGCGCAGACCCTCATTCTCGGCACGCCGGCCCATGCGGCGGTCTCAACCGCGGTCGCGCTCGCCGATTCCTTCCGCGAGACGGAGAACTACGCCGCGCTCGTCAATGCGGTCGCGCGCAAGATCGCCGCGATCGGCCCCGACGCCCTCGCGAAACTGCCGGAGCGCATCGACACCGCCGGCTGGATGTGGCGGAGCTGGGAGCGCGCCTACGGCCCCGAGGCGACGCGCGCAATCGCGCGCGCCAACGCCGCCGAGGCGCCCATCGATCTGACGCCGCGCAATCCGGCGGACGCCGCGCGCCTTGCCGCCGATGTCGGCGGCGCGCTTTTGCCGACAGGCTCGGTGCGCCTTCAGGCCGCCGCGCGGATCGCGTCCCTTCCCGGCTTCGATGACGGCCGCTTCTGGGTGCAGGACGCTGCTGCGGCGATCCCAGCGCGCCTTCTCGGCGATGTGCGCGGCAAGCGCGTTTTCGATCTTTGCGCCGCGCCCGGCGGCAAGACGATGCAGCTCGCCGCCGCCGGCGCCGACGTCATCTCGGTTGATGCTTCCGGCGAAAGGCTGCAGCGCGTGCAGGAAAATCTCGCGCGCACAAAGCTGGCCGCCAAGACCGTCAAGGCCGACCTTCTGGAATGGACGCCGGACGCGCCGGCCGACGCCGTGCTGCTCGATGCGCCCTGCACGGCGACCGGCGCCATTCGCCGGAATCCCGACATCCTGTGGGCGAAGTCGGAAGAGTCTTTGAAGGAGACGACCGCGCGGCAGGCGGCGTTCATCGACCGCGCCGTCGCGTTCACGAAGCCCGGCGGCATGATCGTCTATTGCGTCTGCTCGCTGCAGCCCGAAGAAGGCGAGAAGCAAATCGGCGCCGCGCTCGCCCGCCATGCGATGCTGGAGCGCCTTCCCATCAGCCCTGGTGAAATCGGCGGCCTCGCAGCGATCAATCGCGACGGCGACCTGAGGACGCTGCCCTCGATGCTCGCCGATCAGGGCGGGATCGACGGCTTTTTCGCCGCGCGGCTGATCCGGCGTTAACCTT
Organism: Parvularculaceae bacterium; assembly: GCA_046296195.1. Lineage (GTDB taxonomy): Bacteria > Pseudomonadota > Alphaproteobacteria > Caulobacterales > Parvularculaceae > Amphiplicatus. Next base: position 2,485 of record JBKBLR010000025.1, read on the forward strand.
CCCGCCGGGCGGGGCAAACCCTTGTAAAGGGCGGCGGAAATCCCGATATTCTTGCTCAGCTTTTGCAACCATGAGGAATGACACCCCATGAACGACACTCGCAGGAATGCCGGCGCGACGCTCGCCCGCGGCGGCGCGCTCGCCATCGACCAGGGCCTGCGCCAGTACATGCTCGGCGTCTACAACTACATGGCGCTTGCGGTGGCCGGCACGGGCCTCGTCTCGCTCGCCGTCGCGTCGAACCCGGGTCTCGTGACGACGATCGCTGCGACCCCCCTCAAATGGGTGCTTTTCGCCGCCATCCTCGGCATCGGCTTCTTCGCGCCGCGGATCATCTTCTCGGGGTCGAAGACCGCCGCGCATGGCCTCTTCTGGATCTACGCCGCAGCGTGGGGCGCGATGATCGCGCCGATGCTGTTCGCCTTCAACCAGGCCGGCCTTGCGCAGGAAATCTACAAGGCGTTCTTCATCACCGCCGCAACCTTCGGCGCGACGAGCCTTTACGGCTACACGGCCAAGCGCGACCTGTCGGGCATGGGGACATTCCTCTTCATGGCGTCGATCGGGCTTTTGATCGCGATCGTGCTCAACGCCCTCATTTTCAAGTCGACGATCATGAGCCTCGTGACCTCGGGCGCGGTCGTGCTCGTCTTCTCGGCGGTCACCGCCTATGAGACGCAGATGATCAAGGAGATGTATCGCGAAGGCAGCGAGTCGAACGAGCGCGCCTCGATATTCGGCGCCTTTGCGCTTTACGGCTCCTTCGTCACGCTGTTCGTCCATATCCTCAACATTCTGGGGATCATGCGGAACGACTAGGCTTCCAGCAGCTGCGAGACTTCCCACCGCCCGCGCGCCAAGCGCGGGCGGCATCATTTTCAGCAACGGAACGTGAAGGATCGTGAGCGGCGGGGGCGCTTCCCCGCAGCGCCGGCGCCATGCTCAAAGCCCGCCCATGACCGCGACAGACCGCTACGGCCTTCCCATCACCAACGCCTCGCCCGAAGCCGCCGCCGGCTATGACGCCTATGTGCGTGAGTTTTTGTCCTATGGCGCGGGCCTACGCGACCTCTTCGCGGTCGCCGACGGCGCGCCGGACGCGGCGCTCCTCAATGCGCACGCCGCCGCGCTCCATCTTGCCTTTGAAGGCACCGAGGGCTGGGCGCATGCGACGCCCTATCTTGCGCGCATGCGCGCTGCAGCCCCCGCCGCGAGCGAGCGCGAACGCTGTTTCTGCGCCGCCGTAGAGGCGTGGGCGGCGCGCGATTTCTGGCGCGCACGCGATCTGCTCGACGCGCTGACGGTTCGCTGGCCGGCGGATCTTTGCGCCATCAAATGGGGCCAGTATCACGCCTTCAATCTCGGCGACGCCGAGGCCCTGCTCCGCTTCGGCGAGCGCGCGCGCATCGTATTCGAGAACGAGCCTTATGCGAACGGCCTCCTCGCCTTCGCGCTCGAGCAGAACCATCGCCTCGAAGAAGCGGAAGAGGCTGGCCTCGCCGCGACTGAACTCGCCATCGATGACGCCTGGGCGCACCACGCCGTCGCCCATGTGATGGAGACCGAGGGGCGCGCCCGCGACGGCGCGCGCTGGCTCAACCGTTGTTCGCACACCTGGGAAAAGAAGGGCGTCTTCATTCGCGACCATAATTGGTGGCATGCGGCGCTGTTCCGGCTGGCGCTCGGCCGCGAGGACGAGGCGCTCCGCATCTATGACGCGCGCCTGTGGGGCGCCTGGCCGGAATTCCCGCAGGAGCAGATCGGCGCCGTGTCCATGCTGTGGCGGCTTGAAAGGCGCGGCGTCGACGTCGGCGACCGCTGGACGCCGGTGCTCGCCGAGGTGCGCCGGCGCGCCGGCGAGCACATTCTGCCGTTTCACGATCTTCACTACCTCTACGCGCTCGCCCGCGCCGGCGCGCCGGGCGAGGCGGACGCTTTCCTCGACTCGCTGAAGGCGCATGCGGAAGCCGCTTGCGATCCGTGCAAGGATTTTTGGCGTTCGGTCGGCCTCTCCGCCGCCGACGGCGTCGCCGCTTTCGCCCGCAGCGAGCATGAGCGCGCCGCGGAAGGGCTCGCGCGCGCCCTGCCGCAGCTCCACCGCGCCGGCGGCAGCCACGCGCAGCGCCATCTCTTCGTCGAGGCGCTCGAACGCGCGCGTGCCAAGCGCCCGCTCGGGCGTCGCCTGGGTTGAAGCTCCGGGGCTTGCCTTGCCGCGCCGCGCAGTCCTTAAGTTTCCGCTTGAAGGACGGAGGACGCGCTGGCCGACACGATCAATCTCGCCATCCTGATCGGCGCCGGCCTTGTGGCGTTCTCGACGCTGACAAGCCTCATCTCCCGCCGGCTCGGCGCCCCGCTCCTCCTCATCTTCCTTGCGATCGGACTGCTGGCCGGCGAGGACGGAATCCTCGGCATCGCTTTCGATTCGGGCGGCCTCGCCTATTTCATCGGATCGCTGGCGCTGGCGATCATCCTCTTCGACAGCGGATTTGAAACGCCGCTTTCAAGCTATCGCCTGGCGGCGCGGCCCGCTTTGACGCTGGCCACCGCCGGCGTCGCCCTGACCGCCGCGCTGGTCGGGGCGGCGGCGCATTTCCTCTTCGGCCTCGGCTGGGTCGAGGCGCTGATGCTGGGCGCAATCATCGCCTCGACCGACGCGGCCGCCGTCTTCTTCCTGCTGCGCGTCGGCGGATTGAACCTGCGCGACCGGGTGAAGGCGACGCTGGAGATCGAATCCGGCGCCAACGATCCGATGGCGATCTTCCTCACCATTGCGCTCGTCGAACTCGCCGCGAGCAAGACGGGCCTCAGCGCCGGGGCCGGCCTCGAGTTTCTCGGCGTCTTCATCACGCAGATCGGTCTCGGTCTTGTCTTCGGGCTTATCGGCGGGCTCGGCGTCACGGCGCTCCTTGCGCGGCTCAAGGATCTTGACGCCGGCCTTTACCCGATCACCGGCCTCTCGGCGGCCTTGATCGTGTTTGCATTGAGCGGCCTGCTCGGCGGCAGCGGATTTCTGTCGGCTTATGTCGCGGGCGTCGTCGCCGGAAACCGGCGCGTGCGCTTCGCGCACCGCATCCGGCGCTTTCAGGTCGGCATGACCTGGCTCGCCCAGATCGGCATGTTCCTGACGCTGGGGCTCCTGGCGACGCCGTCGGAAATGGGCGGCGCGATCGTTCCGGGCCTCGTTCTGTCGTTCGTCCTCATTCTCGTCGCGCGCCCGCTCGCCGTGTGGCTGTGCCTTGCGCCCTACGGGTTCAAATGGCGCGAGAAGCTGTTCGTCGGCTGGGTCGGCTTGCGCGGCGCCGTTTCGATCATGCTGGCTATTCTGCCCGGCCTCAACGGCGTCGAAGGCGGGCAGATGTTCTTCAACATCATCTTCGTGATGGTCGTCACCTCGCTGATCGTCCAGGGCTGGACGATCGGCGTCTCGGCGCGCGTCCTCAACATGGTGGCCGCGCCCGACGCCGGGGCTGTCAAACGCATCGAATTCGAGCTTCCGGGCGAGGGCGAGCTCGAGCTGCTCGGCTACCGAATTCATCCCGACAGCGCCGTCGCGAAAGGCGAGCGCATCCCGCGCTGGGCGCGGCCGGCGCTCATCCTGCGCGGCGGCGTCATGCATACGGTCCACAGCGCCGGCGCGCTCAAGCCCGACGATCAGGTCTATCTCTTCGCCCGTCCGCGCGCGATCGACAGCCTCGACCGCATCTATGCGCGGGCGAGCGACAGCGACGATCCCGACATTTATGGCGACTTCGTCATGCGCCGGGAGACAAAGGCCGGCGATCTCGCCCGCGAATACGGACTTGCTCCGTTTTCGGACGATCCCGCAGTCGAGATCGGCGCTTTCATCGAGGCCCAGCATTCGAGCCCGCCCAAGCGCGGCGACCGGCTGTCGATCGGCGACATCGACCTCATCGTCCACTCGGTCGACGAGGCGGGACGGGTGGCGACGGTCGGCCTCGCCATCGACCCGGCCGCGAACCCTGAAAACCGCCTGCAGGCGGTGGCGGCGCGCCGCATCAGGGCCGCCCTTGAGGCCGGCCTCCGACGGCTGCGCCTGAAGCGCGCGCGGGAGGGCGCGGGCGCCCCTTGAAGACAAGGGAAACCGGCGTTATCTAAAAGTAAACCGGTCAGTGTAATAAGACCGGCGCAGCCTTAACCCGCGTTCCGAAGGACCCTTGCTCATGAACCGGCCCCGTTTTGAGCTCCGCCCGGAAGACTTCGTTTATGTCGACGGCTTCGCGACGCCGCCGGCGGCGAAATACCGGCCGCTGCATGCGCTCGTCTCCTCGATCAAGCTCATCCTCAACAAGGACGACACGCGGCAGGTCTTTGAGGTCGTGACGGCCCTGTCGCGCGATTCCGCCCGGCGCCTCTTCAAGCGCTTCATGGCGACGCCCTATGGCCGGCGCGTCGTCACCGAGCCCATCGAGCTCGAGAAAATTCTCGGCGACTTCCCGCGCCTTCGCGCGATGGCGCCGGGAACGCTCGGGCGCGCTTATGTCGATTTCATGGACGAAGCAGGCTTCACCCCGCAGGGCCTCATCGACGCCGCCGACGAGGCGGGCGTCGGCCTCATGGATTACCCCGAACTCAAGGCGTTTTCCCGCGCCTTCCGCCATCTCGAGATCAGCCACGATCTCTGGCATGTACTGACTGGCTATGGCCGCGATCCCCTGGGCGAGATCTGCAATCTCGTCTTCACGCGCCGGCAGACCGGCAATCCGGGATTGAAGCTCATCATCCGCATGGGGCTTCTCGCCCTGAAGCTCGAAAGCTGGTCGTTACCGGCGCTGAAGGCGGCGGCCGAAGCGCGGCGCATGGGCGATGCGGTCGACTTCCTTCTCCAGCATGACGTCGAGGCGATGCTGGAAGAGCCGCTCGACGCGGTCCGGGCGCGGCTCGGCATCTTCAGGCCGGAAATCTACGACGCCATTCCCTATGCGGTGAAACATTCGGTGCTGCGCCCGAAGGTGAAAAAGACGCAGACCGAGCGCGAGGAAGAGCGCGGCCTGCCGCAGGCGGCCTAGATCATCGAGCCTTGATTGGGGATCAAGGCGCCCGGCCAAGGTTTTCATTCTCGCGGCGTTCTCGCGCAAAACCGCGCGCGCTTTTGCGAAACGCCGCTCTGGATTTCTCGTCCGCGCCGGCTCTATGAGGGCGCGATGAGCAGGACCTCCGCGATCTATCTCATCACGCCGCCGGCGATCATGGATGTCGCCGCTTTCGCGGCGCTGCTCGATGAGACTCTCTCGGCAGCGCCCGTCGCCTGTCTGCAACTGCGCTTGAAAGACGTCAGCGACGACGACGTCCTAGCAGCGGCGGCGGCGCTTCTGCCGGTCGCGCGCCGGCATGATGTTCATTTTCTCATCAATGACCGGCCGGACCTCGCGCTGAAGGCTGGCGCTGACGGGGTTCACATCGGCCAAGAAGACGCCGGGCTCGCCGAGGCGCGCAGGCTTCTCGGTCCCGACAGGACGATCGGCGTCACCTGCCACGATTCCTACCATCTCGCCATGGAAGCAGGCGAAGGCGGCGCCGACTATGTGGCTTTCGGCGCGTTCTTCCCGACACGGACGAAAGAAGCGCCGGCGCGCGCCAAGATCTCCCTCATCGAGGACTGGTCGGCGATGACGACCGTCCCCTGCGTCGCCATCGGCGGCGTCACGGCGGAGAACTGCGCGCCGCTGGTGCGGGCGGGCGCCGATTTCCTCGCCGTCTCGGGCGCGGTCTGGGGCGCCGAAGACGGGCCCGCAAGGTCGATCGCGCGCCTTGCCGCCGCGATCGAGACATCCCGGCACGAATGATGCTCGGCGCGCCGGGTCCAGCGACCCGAGCCGAGCCCCGATGCGCGCCGCCCTCGCCCTTGTCTGCGCCTTCTGTTCCATCGCGGCGCCGGTGCGCGCGGCGACAGGGTTAACGCCGGCCGACGATGTCTTCGCCGCGCTCGAGGCCGCCGATCATGCGCGGGCCCTCGCGCTCGCCGAGCCGCTCGCGGCGCAGGGCGACATCGGCGCGCATGTCGCGCTCGGGCGTATCTATGAACGCGGTCTCGGCGTCAGGCCGAATATCGGCCTTGCGCTCGAGCATTACAGCGCCGCCGCGACGCAAGGCAGCGCCGACGCCCAGCTGGCGCTCGGCCGGCTCGCCTATGAGGGCGGCGGCGTCTATCCCGATTATGAGCGCGCTGCGGGCTGGTTCCGCCTCGCCGCTGCGAAGGGCGATGCGCGCGCTGAGGTGCGGCTCGGCCGCATGTTCGCCGACGGCAAAGGCGTCCGGCAGGACAGCGTCGCCGCCGTCAATCACTTCGCGAGGGCGGCGGCGAAAAACAACGCAGACGGATTATTCTATCTCGGGCTCGCCAATTTGAGGGGCGACGGCGTTCCGCAGAGCTATCAGCGCGCGGCGACTTATTTCGAAGGAGCGAGCTCCAAGAGTCACGCCGAGGCCGCCTATCACCTCGCGCTGATGCATGACTCAACCGTGCTCGGGCGCCCCGACGCCGCCGAAGCCGCGCGGCTGATGCGCCTGGCTGCCGAAGGCGGATATGCGCCCGCCTTCGCCGCCATGGGTCTCATCGTCCATCGCGGCGACGCTGAAGGCGTCGCCGCCGACTGGTTCGAGCGCGGCGCTGCCGCAGGCGATCCGCAGGCGACGCTTCTTTACGCAGTCGCGCTGTCGAAAGGCGACGGCCGTCCGAAGGACGCCGCGGGTGCGATGCGCCTTTCGCGTAAGCTCGTCGAGGAGCCGCAAACGCCGGACGCCATCCGCGCGCAGGCCAAGCGCCTCGAGCAAACCCTCGCGCGGCAGGTGAACGGGCCGATCACGCTGCGGGACTAGGCCCTGCGCACGATCAGACGGCGCACATGCAGCATCGCAATCGAAGGCATGAGCTGCCGTCATGGCCGGCGGCGGCGGCGGCGTGATACCCTTCAGGAGGAGTTGCACGGGGAAGAGGAAAATGGACCGGCCGCGCCCGGCGCTGAACGCGCTGTTGTTCGCTCTCATTCCCGCCGCTGCGGCGGTCGGCATCGCGCTTCATGTCGCCGCCGATCCGCCTGACTTCGCGCATCCCTCGCAGGCCGCTGCGCTGCAGCTCGGCGCGCTTGCGCCCTTTCTCATCGGCGGGGTGATCGGCGTTTACCTGTCGATTGCGAGCCGCATGACCGCGGATCCGACGCGATCGGGTTTCACGCGCATGCTGCTCCTTTCTGTTGTCAGCGGCGCCCTTTTCGGCGGCGCGGCGCTCGCCGCCGACCATTTCGCGGGGTTCTCGAACCTCATCGCCGCCAGGCTCGGGATCGCATCTATCCACATCGCCTTTCCGGCGTCCGCCTATGTCTACGCCGCCGGGGCGATCGCCGTTGAATGTCTTTACCGCCTGATCCCGGTGTCGATCCTTTACGCGCTCATCGCGCGGCTCCTTCTCAAAGGAAGGGGCGAAGGCACCGTGTTCTGGGGGCTGGCGTTCCTGAGCTCGCTCAGCGAGCCCTTGAGCCAGGCGCCGCTGGCGGGCGCCGAGCCCGGCCTCGTCTGGGTGCTGTTCGGCTTCATCTTCCTGTTCAATCTCAGCGAAGCCGCGCTGTGGCGCCGGTTCGGCTGGCCGGCGCCGATCCTGTCGCGCTTCGCCTTTTACGCCGTCTGGCATGTCGTCTTCGGGCCGATGCTGTCGGGAACCCTGTAAACCCCCGGCGCGGGCGAGTTTCCCTTTTGTTCCGAAGCCGCTAGCCTCCCTGCATGACAGGGGTGATTCGGATTTTGGGCGTCGATCCGGGCTCGGGCGCGACCGGCTGGGGCCTCATTGATTGCGCCGGCGCGCGGCTTTCCTTCGTCGCCGCGGGCGTCGTGCGCCCGAAGCGGGCGCTGTCGCGCGCCGGCCGGCTCGCCGCCATTCACGACGCGCTCGCCGCGCTGATCGCCGATCACCGCCCCAACGAGGCCGCGGTGGAGGAAACCTTCGTCAACGCCTCGCCGCGCGATGCGCTCGTCCTTGGCGAAGCGCGCGGCGTCGCCCTGCTCGCGCCGGCGCGCGCCGGGATCGCCGTCGCTGAATATGCCGCCAACACGATCAAGAAATCGGTGGTCGGCAAGGGCCACGCCGAAAAGGCGCAGGTCGCCGCCATGGTACGCGTCCTCCTGCCCGCCTCCGGCGCGCAGGCCGCCGACGCCGCCGACGCGCTGGCGGTCGCCATCTGCCACGCGCATCACCGAAACGCCGCGCAGCTGAAGGTGAGCGCATGATCGGCCGCCTCAAAGGAACCGTCGTCGCGATCGACGCCGACGCCGCGCTGATCGACGTGATGGGCGTCGGCTATGAGGTCCATGCGCACGGGCGCCTGTTGTCGCATCTCGCGTTCGGGGAAGCCGCGACGCTCAGTATCGAGACGATCGTGCGGGAAGACCTGATCCGCCTCTACGGCTTCGAGAACGAGGCCGAACGGCGCGCCTTTCGTCTCCTCACCAGCGTGCAGGGCGTCGGGGCCAAGCATGCGCTCGCCGTCCTTCAGGTGCTGCCGCCGGACGATCTTTATGACGCCATCGCGGCCGAAGACGTGACGTCGCTCGCGCGCGCCCATGGCGTCGGCAAGAAGCTCGCGCAGCGCATCGCCAGCGAATTGCAGTCAAAGCTCGGCGCGCTCGCGGGCGCGCAGGGCCCGGCGCTCAAGGTCGTCGCGCGCAAGATGGCGGCGGGCGAGGCGCCGGGGTCGAACGCCAAGGCGGACGCCGTCTCCGCCCTCGTCAATCTCGGCTATGACGGCGTTGAGGCGCGCCGCGCCGTCAACGCCGCCGGCGAGGGCGACGTCGCCGACCTCATCAAGCGGGCGCTGAAGGAGCTGGCGGCGTGAACGCGTCGCCCGGACAGCGTCTCATCGACGGCACCGTCGCATCGGAGGACGCCGACGCCGCGCTGCGCCCCAAACGCCTCGACGATTTCGTCGGCCAGGGGCAGGCGAAAGAAAATCTCCGCATCTTCATCGGCGCGGCGAAGGCGCGCGCCGAAGCGCTCGACCATGTGCTCTTTCACGGGCCGCCGGGCCTCGGCAAGACGACGCTCGCCCAGATCGTCGCCAATGAGCTCGGCGTCGGGTTCCGCTCGACCTCCGGGCCCGTCATCACCCGCCCGGGCGATCTCGCCGCGCTCCTCACCAATCTCGAGCCGGGCGACGTTCTCTTCATCGACGAGATCCACCGCCTCTCAGCGGCGGTCGAGGAAGTGCTCTATCCGGCGATGGAGGACTATCGGCTCGACCTGATGATCGGCGAAGGCCCCGCCGCGCGCTCGGTGAAGATCGACCTGCCGCGCTTCACGCTCATCGGCGCGACGACACGCTCAGGTCTCCTCGCCAAGCCGCTGCTTGACCGCTTCGGAATTCCGGTGCGGCTCGATTTCTACGCCGTCGAGGACTTGATGAAGATCGTCCTGCGCGGCGCGTCAAAGCTCGGCGCGGCCATGTCGGCGGACGGCGCGAAGGAAATCGCGCGGCGCTCGCGCGGCACGCCGCGCGTCGCCGGACGGCTTCTCCGGCGCGTGCGCGACGTCGCGACCGTCGACGGCGCGGGGATGATCGACGCCCGCATCGCCGACGCCGCGCTCGCCCGGCTCGAGATCGACGATCTCGGACTCGATCCGCTCGACCGGCGCTATCTTCGTCTGATTGCGGAGCATTTCGGCGGCGGTCCGGTCGGCGTCGAGACCATCGCAGCAGCGCTCGCCGAAGCGCGCGACGCGGTCGAGGACGTCGTCGAGCCCTTCCTGCTCCAGTGCGGCCTCATCCAGCGCACGCCGCGCGGCCGCGTTCTGTCGGCGAGCGCGTGGAAACATCTGGGGCTCGCCGCGCCAAGGGGACTTTCGCCGGACTTGTTCGGCGATTGATTCCTTCGGATTTCGCCTGAAGAATTTTTCTGGCGGATTTTGCGAACCCGCTCCCCGCTGATCAAAACCGCCATTCGCAAAACCGATCAAGCCGTCGATCGGAGAAGGTTTTTCGGAACCCGCCGAATGTCGTCTTCACCTTATAATTCCAACGTCTTTCACGTCGTTCCAGACCGCCGCCTTGCGCTGAAGGAGGCTCACGACGTGACCGGTGCTTCTACGGATGACCGAAGCGGCGACGGCGCGGTTTGGGCGCCCCGCGCGGAAAGAGCCTCAGTCCTGGAACGGGTCGCGCATCAGGATGACGTCGTCGCGTTCGGGGCTCGTCGAGACGAGCGCGACCGGAGTTTCGATGAGCTCCTCGATGCGGCGGACATATTTGACCGCCTCGGCGGGAAGCTGGCCCCAGGAGCGCGCGCCGACGGTCGATCCTTTCCAGCCCTCGAAGGTCTCATAGACGGGCCTCACCCGCCTTTGCGCATCGATCCCCGCGGGCAGGTGATCAAAGCGCGCGCCGTCGATGTCATAGCCGACGCAGACCTTGATCGTGTCGAAAGTGTCGAGAACGTCGAGCTTCGTCAGCGCGACGCCGTCGACGCCGGCGACCTTCAGCGACTGGCGGACGAGCGCGGCGTCGAACCAGCCGCAGCGGCGCTTCCGGCCGGTCACGGTGCCGAATTCGCGTCCGCGCGCGCCGATCTTCTCCCCCGTCTCGTCGGTGAGCTCGGTCGGGAACGGGCCTTCGCCGACGCGCGTCGTGTAGGCCTTGACGATGCCGAGGACGTAGCCGACCGCGCGGGGGCCCAATCCCGATCCCGTCGCCGCCTGCCCGGCGACGGTGTTCGAGGAGGTGACGTAAGGGTAAGTGCCATGATCGACATCGAGCAAGACGCCCTGCGCGCCCTCGAAGAGAATGCGCTTTCGCGCCCGCCGCGCCTCGTCGAGCAGCTTCCAGACCGGACGGATATAGGGCGAGACGCGCGGCGCCATATCGGTCAGCGCGGCGGTGAGCGCAGCCGCATCCGCCTCCGGCGCGCCGAAGCCGCGCCGTAGCGCGTTGTGATGGACGAGGAGATTGTCGACCTTCTCGCGCAGCGTCTCGGGGTGTTTCAGATCGACGGCGCGGATCGCGCGGCGCCCGGCGCGGTCTTCATAGGCGGGGCCGATGCCGCGCTTCGTCGTTCCGATCTTCACGCCCGCCGCCGCGCCCTCGCGCATTGCGTCGAGCTCGGCGTGGACGGGAAGGATGAGCGTCGCGTTCTCGGCGATGGCGAGGCTATCCGGCGTCACCGCGACGCCCTGCTCTCCGAGGCGCGCGATCTCGCCAAGCAGCGCGGCCGGATCGACGACGACGCCCGGGCCGATGACGCCGAGCCGGCCCTCGCGCACGACGCCCGAGGGGAGAAGCGAGAGCTTGTAGACCTTGTCGCCGATGACGAGCGTGTGGCCGGCATTGTGTCCGCCCTGAAAACGCACGACGATGTCGGCGCGCGCCGACAGCCAGTCGACGATCTTGCCCTTGCCTTCGTCGCCCCATTGAACGCCGATGACCGCGACGTCGCCCATGCCTTGCTCCGCTCAAGGCGCCCCCTGCGGGGCGCGGGCGGGTCATCGCATGAAGCCGGGGGCGCGTCGACCGTCCGGGGCCGCAAATCCCGCCGCTGCGGGAGAAAGGAATCGCCGATGAGCGCTGCAGCAGCCGGCCGCCGCCGCGGGCGAGGCGACACATGAGCGAGCCTCCGTCCGTCGGCGTGCCGCCGCCGATCGAATTCCGCGCCTCCCTGCCGGAGCGGCTCGGCGTCGCGGCGGCGGCGCTGTTCCTGATCGCGCTCGCGCTCGCCGCCCTTATGGGCGCCGTCGCGCTCTTCGCCGACAACGCCGTCGTCGCGATCGTGCTCGGCGGCGCGGGGCTCGTCGCCGGCTCGATGGCGAGCCTCGTCAGCCGCGAGGCGGCGGCGCGCTGGCGTCTTGCCGCGACCCTTTACGCCGGCCGGCTAACCGCCTTCCTGCCGCGGCGGCGCGGATTCATCGTTGGCGCGCGCGAGGAGGTGTCGCTCGCCCTCGCTGATATCGACCGCATCGAAACGCGCGAGGAAGCGTTCTCTTCGCTCGGCGTGACGACGACGCAGCGCGCTTATGAGATTTTTCTGAAGGGCGGCGACCACATCTTTCTCGGCGCCGACCGCGCCATGCTGCCCGCCTTTTTCGGCCGCATCGCGACGGCGATCACCGCGCGCGGGACGGTTGCGCTCGTCGATCGCGGCATGGTCGACGGCGATCCCGGATTCCTCCTCATCGCCGGCGCGCGCGTTCCTGAGTGGTCGGCGCCGCCGCTCGCCGCCGGCGAGGCCGCGCGGCGCGCGAAGGCGCGCGGCCGCACGCCGTTCCTCCTCATGGCCGCGGCGATGCTCGTCATCCTCGCTCGGATGGTCGGCGCCTGAGCGATTCTCGCTAGAATCGCAGCGATTTCGCCTGCTTGACGTTCGGCAGAGAGCGCACCTTCTCGAGCGTCGCGTCGGTCACCGGCTCGTCGACGGCGAGAAGTGCGATCGCGTCCGCGCCCGGCGCCGAGCGGCCGAGATTGAACGTCGCGATATTGACGTTCGCTTCCCCGAGCGTCCGCCCGAGCGCGCCGATGAAGCCCGGCTTGTCGGCGTTGGTGACGTAGAGCATGAACGGCGCGAATGACGCCTCCATCTCGACGCCCTTGATCTCGACGATGCGCGGCGTCTGTCCGAATAGCGCGCCCGACACCGTGCGGTCCTGCCGTTCGGTGACAATGCGGAGCCGGATGACGCTTTCGAAATTCTCCGCATCGTCCCGATAAGTCTCCGCGATGGCGATCCCGCGCTCCTTCGCGATCAGGGGCGCATTGACGATATTGACCTCGGACAGCATCGGGCGAAGAACGCCGGCGACCGCCGCCGCCGTCATCGGCCGGGTGTTCAGCTTGGCGACGCCGCCCGCATAGACGACCTCGATCGCCTTGACGCTCGTCTCGGTGAGCTGGCCTGCGAACCGGCCGAGATTCTCCGCAAGCGAGATGAAGGGCTTCAACCGCGGCGCTTCCTCCGCCGTGATCGAAGGCATGTTGAGCGCGTTCGTCACCGCGCCGCGCATGAGGTAGTCGGCCATCTGCTCGGCGATCTGGATGGCGACGTTCTCCTGCGCCTCGTTGGTCGAGGCGCCGAGATGGGGCGTCGCGACGACGCGTTCATGGCCGAAGAGCGGGTGCTCGGTCGCCGGCTCCGTCGCGAAGACATCGAGCGCGGCCGCGCCGATATGCCCGGTATCAAGGCCCGTCTTCAGCGCCGCCTCGTCGATCAGCCCGCCGCGCGCGCAATTGACGATGATGACGCCCTTCTTCGTCTTGCCGAGCGCCTTCGCCGACAGGATGTTCTTCGTCTGCTCGGTCAGCGGCGTGTGCAGGGTGATGATGTCGGCCCGGGCGAGAAGCGCGTCTAGATCGACCTTTTCGACGCCGAGCTCGACCGCGCGCGCGTCGGTGAGATAGGGATCGAAAGCGATGACCCGCATCTTTAGCGCGATCGCGCGGTCGGCGACGATGCCGCCGATATTGCCGCAGCCGATGACGCCGAGCGTCTTGCCGAACAGCTCGACGCCCATGAAGCGCGACTTCTCCCATTTGCCGAGATGCGTCGACTGGCTCGCCTGCGGGATCTGGCGGGCCGCCGCGAACATCAGCGCGATCGCATGCTCGGCCGTGGTGATGGCGTTGCCGTAGGGCGTATTCATCACGACGACGCCTGCCGCCGTCGCGGCGGGTATGTCGATATTGTCGACGCCGATGCCGGCGCGGCCGATGACCTTCAGCTTCTTGCCGGCGGCGATCACCGGCGCCGTCGCCTTCGTCGCCGAACGCACGGCGAGGCCGTCATAGAGGCCGATGACGGAGAGGAGCTTGTCCTTGTCCTTGCCGAGCTTCGGCTCGTAGGTGACGTCGACGCCGCGCTCCTTGAAGATGTTGACGGCGGTTTCTGAGAGTTCGTCGGAAATGAGGACTTTCGGCATGGTGCTTCTTGGGTTCGATTGCTTAAGAGGTTGGGAGCAGGGGCCCGTCGTGCGAAGGGCGTGAAAACTAGCGTTCAGCGCGCCGCGCCTCAGGCGCCGCGCACTTCCTGAAAGGCCCAGTCGAGCCAGGGGCCGAGCGCCTCGATGTCGGCGCGCTCGACCGTTGCGCCGCACCAGATGCGAAGGCCGGGCGGGGCGTCGCGATAGCCGCCGATGTCGAACGCCGCTTTCTCTTTCGCGAGCAGCGTTTCCATCTCCTTCACGATCGCGCGCTGCGCCTCCTCGCACTGCCCCGCAACGGCGGGATCGACGATTTTGAGGCAGACCGAGGTGTTGGAGCGGACGGCGGGATCAGCGCACAGGAAATCGACCCAAGGGGCGCGCGTCACCCAGTCTGCGAGCGCGGCGGCGTTCGCGTCGGCGCGCGCGATGAGCGCGGCGAGCCCGCCGAGGCTTTCGCCCCACCGGAGCGCGTCGATCCAGTCCTCGATGACGAGCATCGACGGCGTGTTGATCGTCTCGCCTTCGAAGATGCCATCGATCAGCTTGCCGCCCTTGGTCATGCGGAAGATCTTCGGCAGCGGCCAGGAAGGCTTGTAGGTCTCAAGCCGTTCGACCGCGCGCGGCGAAAGAATGAGAACGCCGTGGCCGCCCTCGCCGCCGAGCGCCTTCTGAAACGAGAACGTCACGACGTCGAGTTTCGGCCAGTCGAGCGCCTGCGCGAAGGCGGCCGAGGTCGCGTCGCAGATCGCGAGGCCCTTGCGGTCCGCGGCGATCCAGCCGGCGTCTGGCACACGCACGCCGGAGGTCGTGCCGTTCCAAGTGAAGACAATGTCCGTATCGGGATCGACCTTGCGAAGGTCCGGCAGAGCGCCATAGGGCGCCGTCATCACCGCCGCGTCGATCTTCAGCTGCTTGACGACATCGGTCACCCAGCCTTCGCCGAAGCTTTCCCAGGCGAGCATGGTGACCGGCCGTGGCCCCAGCATCGACCACATCGCCATTTCGACGGCGCCGGTGTCCGAGGCCGGCACGATGCCGATGCGATAGTCAGCCGGAACCTCGAGCAGCGCGCGCGTGCGGTCGATCGCTTCTTTGAGGCGCGCCTTGCCGACCTTGGCCCGATGCGAGCGTCCAAGGGTCTCACGGCCAAGAGCATCAGGGGACCAGCCGGGGCGCTTGGCGCAGGGGCCGGAAGAAAAATAAGGGCGCGCTGGCAAGCGGCCCGGTCTCGTCGTCATCACTGTCTCCCATCCTTGCAGATGGGTCGCGCCTCGTTGGGAAGGCGTGGCCCACCGGCACTCTCATCCAGAAACGCTTTGGCGGTCAACAGATTTTTTGCATTGCAACAAAACGCCACGCGGAGCATTTTCCGCTCCCAATCCCGCCTGCCGCTTCAGGTGACCCATGACACGCGCCGCCCCGGCGACGGGGAAAGGCCCGGCCGCCGCCGGGCCGCTCGACTGGATGCTGCTCGCCGCGCTCGTCGTCATGGGCGGCTCCGCCTTCACGTTCATCCATATCGGGCTCGAGACGGCGCCGCCCGCGGTCGTAACGATCGGACGGCTGTGGGTCGCGGCGCTCGCCCTTTATGTCGCCATGCGCGCCAAAGGACGGCGCTTCCCGCCGCTCCTTGTACGGACGAAAGAGGGTTTGCGCCCGCATCGCCTGTGGGCGTGGATGGCGGCTGTCGGCATGGTCGGCTACACGATTCCGTTCTACATCTTTCCGTGGGCGCAGCAGTTCCTGCCGTCGGGGCTCGCCGGCGTCTATATGGCGTTCATGCCGATCTGGACCTTGCTGCTCGCGGCGTTCTTCGTCGACGAGCGGCTCACTGCGGCGAGGCTCGCAGGCTTCGCCCTCGCTGCCGGCGGCGTCCTCGTGCTGATGGGCCCTGAAGCGATCGAGGGGATTTCCGGCGCCGACATCTTCGCGCAAGCCGGCCTTTTGCTCGCGACGATGCTCTACGCCGCCTCGGCGGTGATGTCGCGGCGCGCTCCGCCGGCGCGGCGCATCGTGTTTTCCGCCGGCATCGTTCTCGCGGGCGCGGTCTTCGCGACGCCGGGCCTTCTCTTCAACGCCATCGAGCCGGCGTCGTGGTCGGCGAGAAGCGTCCTCAGCATCCTGGCGCTCGGCGCCGGGCCGACGGCGCTCTCCGGCGTCATCATCATCATCCTGATCCGGCGCGCCGGGCCGTCTTTCATGGCGATCTCGAACTACATCGTGCCGCTGTTTGCAGTGCTGGCGGGCGCGCTCCTCTTCGGCGAGCGGCTCGGCCTCAACGTCTTCATCGCGCTGGCGCTGATCTTCGCGGGCGTTGCGGTCAGCCAGCGCCGCGCGAAGCCGGCGCCGTCCGCCTGCGCCGTCGCCGCGCCTCAGAGGTCGATCTGACCTTTTATCGCCGGCACGGCCTCGCCGCCGATGCTGACGCCTGCCTGCGGGACCACCATCCGGACCAGAACGTCCGCGTCCGGCTCCGCGCGGACAACCGAGAAAACCGAGCGCCCCAATCAACGGTCCTGCCGCTTCGCCCGATAGGCGTGGTCGAGCGGGTGCGCGCCGGCCCCGAACCCTTCGGCATGAGCGATCGCGCCCTCGACATAATCGAGGGCGCGCATCACGGCGGCGCGGAGCGCAAGGCCCTGCGCAAGCCCCGTCGCGACGCCCGAGGCGAGCGTGCAGCCCGTGCCGTGGAGCGCGCCGGCGCCGATGCGCTGGTGACGGAAGATTTCGGCGCCGCCCGGGGTGACAAGCGCGTCTTCGATCATGTCGCCTTTCAGGTGCCCGCCCTTGACGAGGGCGGCGGTCGCCCCGCGCCGCATCAGCGCCTGCCCGGCGGCGACGAGGTCAGCCGCCGACGTCACGTCGATTCCTGTCAGGGCGCGCGCCTCATCGGCGTTCGGGGTGATGACGGCCGCCAGCGGGGCGAAGCGTTCAAGGATCAGCGCCGCGACGCCCTCGCCCGCGAGCGCGTCGCCCGAGGTGGCGATGAGCACCGGATCGACGACGACGGGAATCGCCGTCGCGTGAAAGGCGATCGCATCGGCGATGGCGAGCCCTGCGGCGCGGTCGCCGATCATGCCGATCTTGATCGCATCCGCGCCGATATCGTCGAGGACGGCGGCGATCTGCGCAGCGATGACCTGCGGCGCCACCGGATGAACGGCGCTGACGCCTTTGGTGTTCTGCACGGTGAGCGCGGTGATCGCCGCCGCGGCGTAGCCGCCGAGCGCGGTGACGGTCTTGATGTCCGCCTGCGCGCCGGCCCCGCCTGAAGGATCGGAGCCCGCGATGACGAGAACACGTCCTTTCACCGCCGCATTCCCTCCCTGCTCGCGCCCTCATCGCGCGGCATCAGGCGACGCTCGCACCTTACCGAAGGAACCGCCTGATGACGACAGGCCATCTTTTCGCCGCGGGGCTTATCGCCTGCACGCTGGCGCTCTTCATCCAGATTTTTCCTGCGGCGGCCTTCGCCGCCGGCGCCGACGTCGCCGCCGCATCAAGACTTTTCGCCTTCGGCCTTTTCCTCATCGGCGTCGGGACGCTCGCCTCGGCCACGGGGCGTCGCTGCGGCTGCCCGCGCTGAACGCCCGCGGGTTTCGTCCGGAGAGGGACGAGTGAGCCGGAAATGGATTCAAGACACGCTACGCCGGCGTCCTGGCGGGCCGGTTCACCATCATCTTCTTGATCTCGGCGATCGCCTTGGCGGGATTGAGGCCTTTCGGGCAGACCTGCGCGCAGTTCATGATCGTGTGGCAGCGATAGAGCTTGAACTCGTCTTCGAGCTTGTCGAGACGCGCGTTCTTCTCCTCGTCACGGCTGTCGGCGAGCCAGCGATAGGCCTGAAGGAGCGCGGCAGGCCCCAGATATTCCTCCTCGCCGTTCTTGTCGCCGTTCCACCAGTAAGAGGGGCACGACGTCGAACAACAGGCGCAAAGGATGCATTCGTAAAGCCCGTCGAGCTTCTTGCGTTCCTCCGGAGACTGAAGGAATTCCTTGTCCTTGGCCGACGCGTCCGCCTGCAGGAACGGCTCGACATAGGCGTGCTGGCGGAAGAAGTTCGACAGATCGGTGATGAGGTCCTTGATCACCGGCTGGTGCGGCAGCGGATAGATCGCGATGTCGCCCGACCCGCATTCGTCCATGCCCTTTGTGCAGGCGAGCGTGTTGGCGCCGTTGATGTTCATGGCGCATGAGCCGCACACGCCCTCGCGGCAGGAGCGGCGGAACGCAAGCGTCGGATCAATCTCGTTCTTGATCTTCAGGAGCGCGTCGAGAACCATCGACACCGAGGTGACGTCGATCTCATAGGTGTCTATCCGCGGGTTCTCGGGGCTTTCCGGGTCGTAGCGGTAAATCTTGAACGTGCGCGTGGGGCCGCCGGCGGCGGCGCGATGGGTCTTGCCCTTGCCGGTGATCTTCGAATTCCTGGGAAGGGTGAGCTGCACCATCGCCTGTTCTCGCTGCGTTTTCGCTGGTAGTCGTCGGCCTTGAAAGGCAGATATATCAGCGATGCGCCGCTGCAAAGGCGCTGGAGGCGGGAAGGCGGCGATGGAGCTGCGAAACTCGGTCGCAGTCTAATCCGCCGCCGCTTCGGGCGCGCGCGATCCGTGGACCCGCGGATAAAGGAGACAGCCGAGAAAAAGGAACGAGGCCGCGACAAGGAGCATCAAGGCGCCCGTCCCGCCGCCATTGTCGCCGAGGAAATTGCCGACGGCGCAGGTCGAGGCGATGACGAGATAGGGCGCGACGGGCGGCTCCTCGCGCATATACCGGATCACGAACATGGCGAGAGACACGATCAGCAAGAGGATCGAATAAATGTCGAAGACAGTGATCATTTGAGGTCGCCTCCCCTGCCCCGATAAAGTACCGGAGAGACGATGAACCGGGCGTTAAGCCGGTCCGCTCAATTGGCGGAACTCACATCCCCTCGCCGATCTTTTTGAGGGCGCCGAACGCCGGCGCCCGCTTTTCAGACTTCGCAATATAGGATTCGCGAATATCTTCGGGCCGCAGCATCGCGGCGTTCCACAGCGCGATGTAATCGAGCGCGTCCGCCGTCGAATGGTCGCGCGCGTAATTCGCCATCGCCTTGCAGCCTGTCACCGCCAGCGGCGAATGCGCGGCGATCTGGCGCGCGATCGCCATCACGCCTTCAAGGAGGGATTGCGCATCCGGAAAGACCTCGTTGACGAGCCCGATCTCTTTCGCTTTCGCCGCGGGGACGCGCTCGGCGGTGTAGGCCATCTGCCGCGCCCAGCCTTCCGGAATCACGCGGACGAGGCGCGGAAACGTCCCTACGTCCGCGGTCATGCCGATCGCCGTTTCCTGCACGCAGAAGAACGCATCGGCGCTCGCATAGCGGCAGTCGCAGGCGGTCGCGAGATCGACGCCAGCGCCGATCGCCCCGCCCTGGATCGCCGCCAGCACCGGCTGGCGCGCGCGCTCAAGGCACGAGAAGGTGTCCTGCAGCATGCGGATCTTGTGCCTGAAGGCTTCCGCCGAGACATGCGCGTTCGCCGCGTCGCCGTCGAGCGCGCCCGCCATGAAGACGGAGATGTCCATGCCGGCGGTGAAGTGCTTGCCCTCCGCCGAGATGACGATGACGCGCGCCTCGCCTTCCTTGGAGATGCGGTCGACCGCCGCCGGAAATTCGCGCCAGAATTCCGGGATCATCGAATTCGCCTTTTCGGGGCGATTGAGGCGGATGTGGGCGATGTGATCGGCGAGCGTGACGGTGAAGCAGGCGTAGCTCATCTGCGGTCTCCCTCAAGGCGGGCGCCCTGCGCCGGGACTGGATCAAAAAGGCCGGTCGATGACAAGGCGCAAGGACATCTCTTCGCCGGGCGCGAGCAGGCGCGCGCCGAAGTCCGTCGAGGCGCCAAGAAACTCTCCGGGCAGGTGCGTCACCGGCTCTAGACAGAAGAACGCCTCCCCGGCCGGCGCATAGACGTGCAGGAACGGCGCATCGGACGTCAGGCGGACGGCGTTCGCTGCGTCGCTGACGATCGCCTTTCCCGCAACTCCGGTGAAGGAATGGTCGAGCGTTTCGTCCGGCAACACAGCCGGCGCGCCGGCCCCGAGCGACGAGGGCAGCGCGCTGAGGCGCCCCGCCGACGACCCCGGGGGCGTCCAGAACCCTGCCGCCTGGAACGAGACGCGCGTTGACCGCGTGCGGACGAAATAGGGATGAAGGCCGAGGCCCGCCGGCATCGGAACGTCATCCTCGTTCCGGAGCGACAGGGCGATGCGAAGCGCTGCGCCCTCGAGGCGGAATTCCTGCTGAGCCGAATAAGCGAACGGGAAGCGGCTTGGGGAAGGGGGAACAGTCAGCCTGCAGACGAGCCGATCTTCGTCATGCCTGATGACCGTTTCGTCATGCCTGATGACCGTCCACGGCGATATCCAGCCGTCGCCATGAAGCGGAAGCGGCGAGGCGTCGGGCAGCGTCGCGCGCAAAGACGCGGCGCGCCCCTGCGCCGCGAGATCGCTCTGAAGCCGTCCGAACCAGGGAACGCAAGGGAAGATCGCGGCCGCCCGCGGGTCGGCCGCGACGGCCGCGGCCGCGCCCGCCCGCAGCATCGGTCCACGGCGATCGCCGAGAAACAAAACCGCCCCGCCAAGCGCCGGGGCAAGATCGGCCCGCATCCCGCCGCCGGAAATCGTCAACGTCGATGACCCGGTCAAAGGCAGACGCCGGCAAGATCGCACTGAAGCGCGACAAACATCAGAAGCATCGACGCCGCCGCCCAGACGAGCGCCATGAGCGCCAGATAGACCCTCGACGGACGAATGCCTGAGCGCGACACGGCGAGGACGAGCGCGGCGCCTTGCGCAAGCAGCGTCAGCACCTGCGCCCAGAGCGCGCCATCGATGTCAGAGGGCGCCTCCAGATCGGGCGGCGGGCTGAGCGTCATGATCAGCCAGCCGACGGCGAATTGGGCGGTCAGCGCGAAAACAAGGGCGACGGGCAGCGTGACCGCGGCGACGAAGCCGCCGAGGAGACGGCGCAAGGACGCGCCCGCCCGATCCGTTCCAGATTTCGCCTGATCCAAGATCCCCATCAGCGCCGGATAGCACGTCCCGTCGCCGCGGCGCAAAGCGGGCCCGCCGATTCCGTGCGTCTTTCGGGCGCCCGCGGCGCGCGCGCCACAGGTGCGCCATCCGAAGCGATGGTCGGCTTACGGATCAAGAGCGGAGGATCAATAGACCCGCTTCTTCGGTGCGATATAGGCGACATCGTCCGTCAGCGTGTAGGCGTGGACCGGGCGATAATCGATCGTCGCCTTGCCGTTCTGGAACCAGGCCGCCGTGTGCTTCATCCAGTTCTCGTCGTCGCGGTCGGGGAAATCCTCGCGGGCGTGCGCGCCGCGGCTTTCTTTCCGGTTCGCCGCCGATTCCATCGTGACGACGGCCTGCGCGATCAGATTGTCGAATTCCAGCGTTTCGACGAGGTCGGTGTTCCAGACCATGGTCCGGTCGGCGACGCCGATGTCGGGGAGCCCGGCATAGACCTTGCCGATCTTCTCCCGGCCTTCCTCAAGCACTTCGCCGGTGCGGAAGACGGCGCAGTTCGACTGCATGACCCTCTGCATTTCGAGGCGGAGCTTCGCCGTCGGCGTCGACCCCTTCGCGTAGCGAAAGCGGTCGAGCCGCGCGAGCGCTTCATCGCCGGCGCCTTTCGGCAGCGGCCTTGCCGGCTCGCCCGGTTTGACGACCTCACCGCAACGAAGGCCTGCTGCGCGGCCGAACACGACAAGGTCGATGAGCGAGTTGGAGCCGAGACGATTGGCGCCGTGCACGGAGACGCAGGCCGCCTCGCCGATCGCCATCAGGCCCGGCACCACGGCGTCGGGATCATCGCCGCGCTTCGTCACGACCTCGCCGTGATAATTCGTCGGTATGCCGCCCATGTTGTAATGCACGGTCGGCTGCACGGGGATCGGCGCTTTCGTCACGTCGACGCCGGCGAAGACCCGCGCCGATTCGGAAATGCCCGGCAGGCGCTCGTGGATGACCTTCGGATCGAGATGGTTGAGATTGAGATAGATATGGTCCTTGTGCGGCCCGACGCCGCGGCCCTCCCGCACCTCGATCGTCATTGCGCGCGAGACGACATCGCGGCTGGCGAGGTCCTTCGCCGAGGGCGCATAGCGTTCCATGAAGCGCTCGCCCTCTGAATTGGTGAGATAGCCGCCTTCGCCCCGAACGCCCTCGGTGATGAGGACGCCGGCGCCGTAGATTCCGGTCGGATGGAATTGCACGAACTCCATGTCCTGCAGCGGCAGACCGGCGCGGAGCGCCATGGCGTTGCCGTCGCCGGTGCAGGTGTGCGCCGACGTGCAGGAGAAATAGACGCGGCCATAGCCGCCCGTCGCCAGCACCACCATTTTGGCGTTGAAGCGATGGATCGACCCGTCATCAAGGCGCCAGGCCATCAGGCCGCGACAGGCGCCGTCATCGTCCATTATAAGGTCAAGCGCAAAATACTCGATGAAGAACTTGGCGTTCCTCTTCACCGACTGGCCGTAGAGGGTGTGGAGCATCGCGTGGCCGGTGCGGTCGGCGGCGGCGCAGGTGCGCTGGATCGGCCCCTCGCCGAAGTTCTTCGTCATGCCGCCGAAGGCGCGCTGGTAGATCTTGCCGTCTTCGGTGCGGCTGAACGGCACGCCCCAGTGCTCAAGCTCATAAACGGCGGCCGGCGCGTTCTTGCAGAGATATTCGATGGCGTCCTGGTCGCCGAGCCAGTCAGAGCCTTTGACGGTGTCGTACATGTGCCAGCGCCAGTCATCGGCGCCCATATTTCCGAGCGCCGCCGAAATGCCGCCCTGCGCCGCCACGGTGTGCGAGCGCGTCGGGAACACTTTCGTGACGCAGGCGGTCTTCAGGCCCGCCTGCGCCGCGCCGAGCGTCGCGCGAAGCCCCGATCCGCCGGCGCCGACGACGACGACGTCATATTCGTGATCGACGATCTCGTAGGCCTTGGACATGAACGGGCTTTCTCAGGCTGCAAGCTTGACGAGGGAATAGAGGGCGACGCCGGCCACGGCCGTTGCGGTGAAGGCGTTGAGGAGCTTCCACAGTCCGCGCGCGCCGGCGGAGATGTAATCGTCGATGATCTCGTTGACGCCGATGCGCATGTGGAACGCGCCGGTGAGGATGAAGAGGCCCATCAGCCCGGCGTTGATCGGCGCGGCGAGCCAGGCCCTCACCTCTTCATAACTCGCCCCGGCATGGGCGACGGCGCCGGCAAGGAACCAAAGGGTGAGCGGCAACAGGATGACGGCGCTGGCGCGCTGGGCGATGAAGGTCGCGGTGCCTTTGTGCGTCATAGGGGATGCTTTCAACCGGCGCGGTTCATGAGGCCCGCGGCCACGAGGACGGCAGCAAGACCCAGCGAGGCTGCGAAGACGGCGATCGCCGTCGCGCCCGCTGATCTGACGTCGAGTCCGCGGCCCTGATCCCAATAGAGGTGTCGGAGCCCGTTAAAGGCGTGGAAGAGAAGCGCCCACGCATAGCCGGCGAGCGCAACGACGCCGATGGGCGAGGACAGAATTGCGCTGACGGGCCGGAAGGCGTCTGCGCCCGCCGCGATGGAGGCCGTCCACACGGCGAGCACGATCGTGCCCGAATAGAGCGCAACGCCCGAGGCGCGATGGGTGATCGAGGCCGCCATGGTCGGCGTCCAACGCCAGATCTGGAGGTGGGGCGACAGCGGTCTTTGCGGGGCTGGCGATGCCATGAATGTCCTTCGGCGAGCCGGGTCCTGCAGCGCGGGGACCCCGTGGAATTGCGCCGGACAATAGGCGCGGCGGCCCCCCTGTCAACGCGGCCAAATTGTCATCCCCGACGGAAAATCCCTTCCCCGTCAGCCTTTAACGATTGCCAAGGGCGCCGGTTGGTCGGCAGTATCGCGACTGGGGAAATGCGGGGTCTGGCGATGAAGCTGGTGTTGGCGGCGGGTGCGGCGCTGCTCATGTTCTTGGGGCTGTCGTCGGCGGCGCTGGCTCAGACGAAAAGCGCTTTGACCGGGGCGGAGCTCGGCGCCGTCCTGGAGAGGGCGGGACTGGCGGCCGAGGTGACAGAGGACGCACGCACGCGCAACCCCGTCGCCTCGGCGCAGGCGGGATCGATCCAGTTCTGGGTGCGCGCCCTTGATTGCAAGGGCGTTCCCAAGGCCTGCTCCACGCTGATGTTCTTCGCCAATTTCGATCTCGGCCGCGCGCCGGCGGCGAAAGACTTCGAGGCGGTCAATGCGTTCAATGATCGTCAGGTCTTCGGCCGGGCCTATATTCTCCCCCAGCGCAATGAGGTCGGCGTCGATTATGTGATCGAGCTGGAGGGCGGCGTCGCGCCCGATCACATTGCAAAGAACATCGCGCGCTGGGCGGATGTCATCGACGCCTTCATCGCGCATTTCAGCGCGGAATCGCCGGGCGCCTGAGCCAAGGTCAGCGCGCCGCCGTCCTGATCGCCGCGCAGAGGTCTTCGGCGACGCGCTCGATCCGGGTCCTGTCTTCGCCTTCGACCATCACCCGAACGAGCGGTTCGGTGCCGGACTTTCGGATCACGATGCGGCCCGCGGCGCCAAGGCCCGTCTCCGCGGCGCTGATCGCCGCCTTGACGGCGGCGTCAGCGAGAGGATCGACCGAATTTATTCGAACATTGCGGTTCACTTGCGGCGTCGGCGTGAAAACCGAGAAAGCCTCGCTCGCACGCGTTTTTTCGCCCGCGATCACGGCCAGGGCCTGAAGCGCCGTGACGAGGCCGTCCCCCGTCGTCGAATAGTCCGACAGTATGACGTGTCCCGACGGTTCGCCGCCGACATTTGCACCGAGCGCGCGCATCGCCTCGACGACATAGCGGTCGCCGACCTTGGTGCGCTCAAGTTTCAGTCCGAGACCGCCGAGATAGCGTTCAAGGCCGAAATTCGCCATGATGGTCGAGACCACACGGCCGCCGCGCAGCATGCCGCGGGCGTTGAGGAAGCGCGCGATGAGCGCCAGAACCTGATCGCCGTCGATCTGCCGCCCTTTTTCGTCGACGATGGCGACGCGGTCCGCGTCGCCATCGAGCGCAATGCCGAGATCGGCGCGATATTCGACGACGGCCTGCTGCAGCGCCTTCGTCGCGGTGGAGCCGCGATCCTGGTTGATGTTGAAACCGTTGGGCTCGACGCCGATGGCCTTGACGTCTGCGCCAAGCTCCCAAAGCACGGTCGGCGCGACCTTGTAAGCAGCGCCGTTCGCGCAATCGATCACGACGCGAAGGCCATCCAGCGACAGGCCGCGGGGGAACGCGTTCTTGGCGAATTCGATATAGCGCGCGCCGGCGTCGTCGATGCGTTTGACCCTGCCGAGATCAGCGGGCGCGGCGAGCGCGCTGTCGGCGCCCTCGCGCATGAGGCGTTCGATCTCAAGCTCGGCCGCATCGGACAGCTTGTAACCGTCGGGACCGAAAAACTTAACCCCATTGTCATGATACGGATTGTGGGACGCTGAAATCATCACGCCGAGGTCGGCGCGCAAGGACCGCGTCAGCATGGCCATCGCCGGCGTCGGCAACGGCCCCAGCAGGAAAACGTCCATCCCCGATGCGGCGAAGCCGGCCGTCAGCGCCGGCTCGATCATATAGCCCGACAGGCGCGTGTCCTTGCCGATGACGACCCGGTGGCGATGGTCGCCATTCCGGAAATAGCGACCGACCGCCATGCCGAGCTGCAGGATCGATTGCGGCGTCATCGCGCCGGCGTTTGCAAGCCCGCGGACGCCGTCGGTTCCGAATATCTTGCGCTCGGCCATACCCGCCGACGGATCCGGGCCGCCCGCCTCGTCTCCCCGCATGGTCGCGACCTCCCTTTCCGTTCCCCCTATAGCATCGGGGAGCCGGACAATGCCTTAACGGAGCGAATCGGCCTTTTCCAAGGCGAAATGAACCGCGAGCGCCTGCCGGGTCGCGGCGACGTCATGGACCCTGAGGATCGACGCGCCCCGCATGGCGCCGGCGAGCGCGGCGGCGATCGATCCGCCGATCCGCCCCGCGGCGGGTCCCGGCCGGTCGATCGCCGCGATGAACCGCTTGCGGGAAGCGCCGAGCAGGATCGGCAGGCCGAAATCCGCCAGCGTCGCAAGCCCCGCGATGAGCGCGAGATTATGCGCGAGCGTCTTTCCAAAACCGACGCCGGGATCGAGGATCAGGCGCGACTGGTCGACGCCGGCCGCCGCCGCCGCCGCGATCCGGTCAGCGAGAAAGCCCTTCACCTCAGCGACGACGTCGTCATAGCGCGGATCGTCCTGCATCGTTTTCGGATCGCCCTGCGCATGCATCAGGACGACCCGGCAAGGCAGCATTGCAGCGGTGGAAAGACTCTCCGGCGCGAAGGTCAGCGCGGAAACGTCGTTCCAGATTGAAGCGCCGGCCTCGACGGCGGCGCGCGCGACCGCCGGCCTTCTCGTGTCGATCGAGATCACCGCCGCCGTCTGGCTGCTGAGTCCGCGAACGACCGGAAGGATCCTTGCAAGCTCCGTCGCTTCGTCGATCGGGTCGCTCCCGGGGCGCGTCGATTCCCCGCCGATGTCGATGATCGCCGCGCCCTCGTCGACGAGCTTCAGCGCGTGATCGATCGCATGCGCCGGATCGAGGAACGCCCCGCCGTCGGAGAAGGAATCAGGCGTCACGTTGACGACGCCCATCAGCAGCGGCGGCCTATGCGCGCTCATCGGTTGGTCGCGGCGTCGGCCGCCTGTCTAGAAAGCGCGGCTTCAAAATCCGCTTCGAGCTTCCTGATCAGCATCGGAAACGCGTCGGCATCGACAAACGCCGCTTCATCGCCGCCGACCTGACGTGCGCGACGGTCCTCCATCTGGAAAAACTCGGGATGGTTTGCGAGCAGGATGTCCGGCCGCCAGTCGCGGGTCTTCCGAAAGGTCTCGCGATAATCATCGACGATCCCTTGATATTGCGGCGGATCGACGAGCCTGTTGGCCGCGACCGTCGCGCTGCAAAAGAAGAGAATGTCGCGTCCGCCCGACGTCATCGTCCATGAGGTGCAGCCGGGCGTATGACCGGGCGTCAGGCGGGCCATGAGTGCGACATCGCCGAGGACCAAAGCCTCGCCGTCGGCGATCGTTCGATCGACCATGACCGGCGGCGCCCTTAGCGTGTCATCATCTTCCGACCCGAGATAGAAGCCGCCCTCCAGCGCGGAACGATCCTGTTCGGTCGCAACCAGCGCGGCGCCAGTGATCTTCTTCAACGATGCAAGCCCGCCCGAATGATCGAAATGCGCATGGCTGTTGAGAAGGAATCTGACGTCACGCAGCTTGAACCCGAGCGCTTCGATGTTGCGCGCAATGATCTCGGCGTTTTCAGGCAGGCCGCCATCGAGAAGGAAATGCCCCTCCCGGGTCGTGATCAAATAGCTCGCAAGCCCGCGGGTGCCGACATAATAAACATTCTCTTCGATCAGAAAGGGCTCAACAGGGTCGGCCCATGCCGGATTTGCGGCCGCCCATGTCGACTGGGCCGGTTTCGGCGCTCCTGCGCAGCCTGCCGCCGCGACAACGGCCAGAAGGACGGTCAAGGCGCCTCTGATCAAATCGCTTCCCCTGCCTGCGCGCGGCGCCGGCTTCAACAAGCGGCGGCGGCGCGAAACGTCGTTGCCGCACCTCGCGCGCATGGCTATAGCACGCGCCACCATGACCGACCAAGAAGCCGACGGCGCATTCAAGGCGCACCGCCGCGTCGCCAAGGGCATCGGGTCGACGGCGCTCGCGAGACTGGGCGCGCTTGTCGAGGTCGTCGCGCAGCCCGTCTACGTGCTCATGTTCGGGCTGACCGGCTACGGCTTTTACGCCGTCCTGTGGGCCGCCATCAATCTCGCCGAAAACGTCTTCGACCTTGGAATGACGAGCGCAATGCAGCGCACGGTGCCGCGCTCTTCAGACGACGCGGACGCCGCGGCGGCGCTTCGCACCGCGTTGCTGCTCGGCGTCGGTCCGTGCCTCGTCGCCGCGGCCTTCATCGCCTGGCAGGCGCCGGCGATCGCGCCGCTCTTGAACGTGTCGCCGGGCGACGCCGACAAAGCCGTCCCGGCGCTTCGCCTGTTCATCTGGACGTTGCCGATGTGGGCGTTCGTCGAGGTTGCGACATCGGCGCTGCGGGCCCGGATGCTCTTCGGCGCCGAAATCCGCCTTCGGGTCGTCTGGGAGCAGATCATCCGGCTCGGCGGGGCGACGATCCTCTATTTTGCGGGATTCGGTCTTCTGGGCCTTTTCATCGCGCATCTCTTTTCGCTGACGGCGACGGCGGCTCTCTGCCTGCGCCTTCTGGCGCGCCATTACCGCCTGCCGCTTCTTCTGAAAGGGCCCTTCTGGCCGAGGATCGCTGGAGATACGGCGCTCGCCGGTATCACCATCGTTCCGTCGAACATCGTCGCGCGGATATTCAGCGACGCCCCGGCGCTGGCGGTGAACCAGTTGCTTCCAGGCGCGGACGGCGCCGCGGCCGGCGGCCTCTTCATCATCGCGAGGAAACTCTCGAGCGTGGTTCAGCTCGTCAACATCGCCTTTTCCTACGTGCTGGCCCCTCTCGCCTCCAGCTCAGAGCGCCGCAGCCGCGCGGAAGTGCGCATGATCTACTCCTACGCCGTTCGGCTGATTTTCGTCATCGCCGTGCCGCTCGCCGTCGTTCTCGCGACCGGCAGCGCACCGTTGCTTTCGCTGTTCGGTCGCGGCGCGGAGGCGGCTGAGGCCGCCGTCGTCGTTCTGCTCGTCGCCCGCGCTGCAGAAGCGGTGATGGGCGTTTCGCTTCCCGTCTTGCAGGTCGTCGCTGCGTTCCGCCATCAATTGACGGCAAGCCTTGTCGGGCTCGCCGTCGCATCGATCGCCGGCTTTGCGCTCATCGACCGCTTGCCGCCCCTCATCGCCGTCACCATCGCCGCAGCGACCGCCCTGGTTGCGACCGCCGCCGTGCCGATGCTGCAGCTATGGCGGTTCGAGGCGCTGCACCCCTTCACGGCGGCGTTTCCCCGCGTCGCCCTGATCTCTCTCGGGGCGACGGCGGCGGGCGGCGCATTGGCCTTCGCTGCGCGCAGCCTGCCGGACGCTTTTGCGATTCCCTTAGTCTTGGCGATCGCCCTCGCTTCCGTCTGGACGTCGGCGCGTTTTGCGCTGCCGCTTGGAGACCGATTATCGCTCGGCAAGGCGGGACGTGGTTTGCGCCTCGTCCGCGCCGGGCCGCCGAGTTGACGGTCCGTGGGCGCATCGCTAAACACCCCCCGCGCGGGGGCCGGACGCCCCATTGGCGGGGCGGAAGCGCGCGCCAGTCTCCCCCAAATCGATGAGATCGCATGTCTCGGAACGACGCCGACCGCTTAGGCTACTACCTTTTCTATTTCCGCGGTCTCTATATCTATCTGACCATCGCCGTCGCGACCCTGATCGCCTTCATCACGCGCGATCCCGGCCCTTTCGCGGACGCCGCGGCTGATCGCGCCTGGATAGGGGCGGCGATCGGCGTCGCCGCAGCCGGCGCGCTCATCCGCATCATCACCTCAGGCTTCGCCGCGCTCGGCACATCGGGCCGCGTCAAGAGCGCGCCGGAGGCTGCGGAGCTGAACACGACCGGGCCCTACAGCCTCGTCAGAAACCCGCTCTATGTCGGCCGGATCGTCAACTACACCGGCCTTGCGATGCTCTCGGGAAGCTCAGTCTTCAGCATTGTCGTCTTCGTGCTGTCGGTGCTGATCTATGTCCGCATCTCGCACTACGAAGCCGCCTTCCTGAAGTCGAAATTCGGCGAGCAGTTCGAGCGGTGGGCCGCCAGCACGCCGCTCCTGCTTCCCCGGCTGACCGGTTGGGTGAAACCGAAATACGCCTTCTGGTGGAAACGCATGGTCTGGCGCGAACAGCACAAGCTGTTCCAGATGGCCGCCGGGATCTTCCTCGCCTGGTTCGCCCGGCGCGGATTTGAGATGTCGGCGATCGCGCCGTCCGAAATGATATGGGTCTTCGCCTTCGGCGCCGTGATCGCCTTGCGGCTGTTGATCGCCGGTCTCAGCATGGCGGGATACTTCAAAGACATGCGCTGATGGCGGAAAGCGAGAAACTCGCCCCCTTGATCGCTATCGTCGGCGCGGACGGCGCCGGGAAGTCGACGCTTTCCGCCGATCTCATCGACCACATCCGCCGCACGCGTCCCGCAGAAGCCGGCTACCTCGGCGAAGGGTCGAGCGTCACAGGGCGAAAGATCGGCAGACTGCCGATCATCGGCGCGACGCTGAAGAAAAGGCTTGAAAGCGTCGCCGACCAGCTGCGCGATCCCGCCGCGCCGATCCCGGGCCTCATCGCCGCGCGATACGCCCTGCACCGATCGCAGAAGCGCCGCCGGCGCTTCGAAGGGCTGCTGGAGAAACGGCGGCGCGGCGTCGTCATCGTCACGGACCGTTACCCGCAGGCCGAAACGCCCGGCCTGCACGACGGCCCCATCCTCGCCGGGATCGCGACGACGCCCGCGCTCGTTCGCATCAAAGCCCGGGAACGCGCGATTTATGAAGAGATGGCCGCCTATGCGCCGACGCTCATTATACGATTGCACATCGACATCGACACGGCGCTGGCGCGCAAGCCGGACCATGATCGCACGCTCGTCGCGATGAAGATCGCGTCGCTGCCGGCGCTGACCTTCAACAACGCACCGATCATCGAGCTCGACGCGTCAATGGATTACGACCTGGTGCGCGCGCGCGCGATCGCCGCGACCGACGCCGCCATCGCCGCCGCCTGACGTCGCTCAGGCGCCGGCGGGGCTCGGGTTGAGGCCGGCGTCGGGTCCGGGCCGCGGCGAACCGGCCGTCGACGGCACTGAAGACGGCGGCGGCGTGTCGCCGAGATCGGTCGGCTCCTTGCGGACGATTTTCTCGCCGCGAAGGAGCGCCGCGATCTCGTCGCCCGTCAATGTCTCGAATTCGAGCAGCGCCTGCGCCAGACGCTCCCAGTCGGCTTTGCGCTCGGTGAGGACCTGACGCGCCTTTTCGTAGCCTTCGGTGACGAAGCGTTTGATCTCGTCCTCGATCAGCTTGGCGGTTTCAGAGGAAATCGCCTTTGTGCGCGCGATCGACTGGCCGAGGAAGACTTCGCCCTCCTCTTCGGCGTAAGCGATCGGGCCGAGCTTTTCCGAAAGGCCGTATTTGGTCACCATCGCGCGCGCGAGCCGCGTTACATATTCAATGTCGGACGAGGCGCCCGACGTCACCTTTTCGGGGCCGAATTTCAGTTCTTCGGCGACGCGCCCGCCCATCGCGCTTGCAAGGCGCGCCTTCATTTGCTCGAGGGAGAACGAATAGCGGTCGCGCTCGGGAAGATACTGCACGAGGCCAAGCGCGCGCCCGCGCGGAATGATCGTCGCCTTGTGCACGGGGTCCGATCCCGGCACCGACAGCGAGACGATCGCGTGCCCCGCCTCGTGATAGGCGGTCAGCATCTTTTCTTCTTCGGTCATGGCCATCGAGCGCCGCTCGGCGCCCATCATGACCTTGTCCTTGGCGTCATCGAATTCCTTCGATGTCACGAAGCGCTTGCCGCGGCGCGCAGCGAGAAGCGCCGCCTCGTTGACGATGTTCGCAAGATCGGCGCCCGAAAATCCCGGCGTGCCGCGCGCGATCGTGCGCAGATTAACGTCCGGCGCGAGCGGAACCTTCTTCGCGTGGACGGCGAGAATCTTCTCGCGGCCCGTGACATCCGGGTTGGGGACGACGACCTGCCGGTCGAAGCGGCCGGGCCGCAACAGCGCCGGGTCGAGCACGTCGGGGCGGTTGGTCGCGGCGATGAGGATGATGCCTTCGTTCGATTCGAAGCCGTCCATCTCGACGAGCAGCTGGTTGAGCGTCTGCTCGCGTTCGTCATTGCCGCCGCCGAGGCCGGCCCCGCGATGGCGCCCGACGGCGTCGATCTCGTCGATGAAGATGATGCAGGGCGCGTTTTTCTTCGCCTGCTCGAACATGTCTCGCACGCGGCTGGCGCCGACGCCAACGAACATTTCGACGAAATCCGAGCCTGAAATCGTGAAGAAGGGGACGTTCGCTTCCCCGGCGATCGCGCGCGCCAGAAGCGTCTTGCCCGTGCCCGGCGGCCCGACGAGCAGCGCGCCCTTCGGAATTTTGCCGCCGAGGCGCTGGAACTTCATCGGGTCCTTCAGATACTCGACGATTTCCTCAAGCTCTTCCTTGGCTTCGTCGATGCCGGCGACGTCCTCGAAGGTGACGCGGCCCTGCCGCTCGGTCAGCAATTTCGCCCGGCTCTTGCCGAAGCCCATCGCCTTGCCGCCGGCGCCCTGCATCTGACGGACGACGAAGAAAAAGAACGCAAGGAAAATGACGAAGGGCAGGATGTTGAAGATGACCTGCAGGAAGAGCGGCAGCTCCTCCTCCGGCGTGATCCTCGTCTGCGCGCCCGACTGGTTGAGCCGGTCGGCGATCGCAACGCCCGCGCCGTCCGGAATGGCCGTCACGAAGGTCTTGCCGCTGCCGAGCACGCCCTTGACGTTGCCTTTGTTGATCTCCGCCGATTTGACCCCGCCGGCGTCGATCTGGGCGACGAATTCCGAATAGGACAGCCGTTCCGCCTGCGGCCCCGGCGAAGAAAGCTTGAAGCTTTGCAGCAGGATCACGAAAAAGACGAAGACGAGGCCCCAGATCAGGAGGTTACGTCCGTTCATCCATGGGTCCTTTCAGGAAGACGCGCCAGCGAGAAGCCTTGGTAGAAGATAGGAGTTAAGGAAGCCCGGCGCCACCTCGGCGCTTCACAAATCTGTAACCAAGGTCAAAAGCGAAGCACCGCCCGGGCGAAGCGCTCGGGGACGAGGTTCGCGATGGCGACTTCGCCCGCCCCGTCATCGCCTGCAAAGGCGGCGAGCCGCCCGTCGAGAAAGAGCCCCGGCGCGGTCTCCAGCCCCGGCAGACGCCGCGCTTGAAGCGCTTTTGCGTCAGGGCCCAGCGGACGCACTTCGGCCGGGGCGCTGAAGATGTTTGTGACGCTGAACCGCCGGTCCCAAAGCAGCCGCTCCCCCGGCCGCAGCCTGAGCGCCGACAGGCTTTGCGAACCGGCGCGGCCCAAAACCGCGGCCGGTTCGCGGCGGATTAGGAGGCCGCCGTCGCAAGGCTCGACGATCGCGCCCGCGAGCGTCGATCGACGGCCGTTGCGGGCGGCGGCGAGCGCGTCGGCGGCCGCCGCGTCGTCAGGGTCATGATCCCCGCCGCCAACGGCTCGCAAGAGCCGCGCGGCAAGGCCGGGATCGTCGAGACTGCTGAGCAAGACGCCGCCATCAGCAAGGAAATTCCCCTCGGCGCGATGGAATTGCCGGCGCTCCAGTCGATCCGCCAGGGATTGAAGCGCGCGCGCGCGTCCAGCGAGCGTCATCAGCGCCGGCGCCAGCGTGTC
Source organism: Parvularculaceae bacterium (assembly GCA_046296195.1). Classification (GTDB taxonomy): domain Bacteria; phylum Pseudomonadota; class Alphaproteobacteria; order Caulobacterales; family Parvularculaceae; genus Amphiplicatus. The sequence continues at coordinate 35,830 of JBKBLR010000025.1, forward strand.
GCTCGAGGCCCGAAGAAGACGGCGCGCCCGCACCCTTTCGAAAACCGGATCATCGTTCGACGGATCGTCGATAAACCGGGCGCCGCTCAAGGAAAGATACTCCCGCAGGCTCGCGCGGCGCTCCTCGATCAGAAGCCGCAAAAGCCGCTGCGGCGGGCCGGCGCCGTCGGCGATGAGATTTTCGGGCGCCATGCCGGCAAGGCCGCGGACGCCTGTCCGGTGGGCGATCCGCATCAGGATCGTCTCGGCCTGATCATCCGCCGTGTGCGCGGTAAGGATCGCGTCCGCCCCGATCCGCATCGCCTCTCCGGCGAGAAGCCGGTATCGGCGGGCGCGCGCCGCCGCCTGAACGCCGGTTCGAGGCTTTGCCCCTCCCCATCGCAGGATGGCGCAAGGAAGGCCAAAGCGCCTCGACTCCTCGCTGACAAACTCAGCGTCCGCGGCTGATTGCGGCCTGAGGCCGTGATCGACGGTCGCGACGTGCAGCGTGACGCCGGCCTCCGACAGGGGGAGGCACAGACGCAGCAGCGCGATTGAATCGCCGCCGCCTGAAACGGCGAGCAGCAGCCGCTTCGGCCCGCCCGCCGCGCGCCAGCGCGCCGCGAACTGGCCTTCCAGCGCCGCCGTCAACGGCAGTTGACGCGCGCCATCTCGACGTCCGTGCGCTGAAGAACCGCCGGCGCGGCGTTCGGATATTTCGACTTCAGCGTCTTGAAGACCTTGCAGGCCTCATCGGGCTTCGACAGCCGGGAGAAGGCCGTGCCGAGCTTCAGATAGGCCTCGGCGCCGCGCGCGCTTTGCGGATAGGCGCGAATGAAGGCGATGAAGACATCCGCCGCCTCGGTGTTTTTCCCGCCCGCGAGATAAACCTCGCCCAGGCGGAACCGCGCATCGGCCGTGCGCGGATGATTGGGAAACGCTTCGATGAACTTCCCGAAGGCGAGCTCGGCCCGCGCATAATCGCCCGCGAGCAGAAAATCCGAGGCGTAGGAGAAGGCCGCATCAGGATCGAGCGGCAGGGCGACGTCGCCGGCCGCCGGCTGCGCCCTGGAGATTTCATTGGCGATCAGGTCCTTCGGCCCCGACGGGGCGCCCGCGAGCGGCGCCGGCGGCGCATCGCCGGCGAGCGCCGCGCTGACGGACTCGAGCCGCGCGCGCGCCTGGTCGAGTTCATAGGTCAGTTCCTCAACGCGCCCGGTGAGGCTTCTGACTTCCGCCTCGAGCCGGTCGATCTTGGCGTTGGCCTCGCGCGCCGCAAGACCCGACGCCTGAAGCTGGGCGACGGCGGCCTCGAGCGCCTCGACCCGTTCCTTGGTGCCTGCGAGGGCGGGCGACAGGGCGACGGCGAGAAAAGCGGCGGCGGCGAGCGGAAGCAAACGCATGACTTCATCCCTTTCGGCGGCACGTCGGCCAACGCAGTCCCTCTAACCCGTTCGGCCGAGTTTTGCATCCAAGCGCCCTTGTCGGCCGGAAATATGGCGGCGCAAAAAAACGCGCCGGCGGCTTCCCGCCGGCGCGCCGGTCTGGTGTCGCTGCAAGGGCCTCAGGCGCCGGCGCTGACGATGGTCGTCGTGGCGTTGCGGTTGAGCGCCCAGGCGTCTTCCGTCGAGCGTGAATCGATCGGGCGTTCCTTGCCGTAAGACACGGTCGTGATGCGCGAGGAAGCGACGCCGAGGCTGACGAGATAGGCGCGCGCCGCTTCGGCGCGGCGGGCGCCGAGAGCAAGGTTGTATTCGCGCGTGCCGCGCTCATCGCAATTGCCGGCGATCTGGATGCGGACGTTCGGGTATTGCTGAAGGAACCGGGCTTGGCGCTGCAGGGTCGCCTGCGCCTCGCCGGTCAGCGAATATTGGTCATAGCCGAAGAAGACGCGGTGCCCGACATTGGTTTCAAGATCGCCCTGGGAGCCCGGCGTGACGCTGCTCGTGCTGACGCTGCCATTCTGGGTGGCGACGACATCCGGCCCGGTCGCCTTCTTGCTGGCGCAGGCGGCGGCGAGAAACGCCATCCCCAAGACGCCGATCAACTTGAAAGTGAAGGATTTTTTCATTTTTAAGCTCCGCTGCGCGATTACCGGACGCATTGGGGCTGGCCCCAACATCACCCTCTGTGAACACAAATTGCGACGCTGGTGTGACCAACGCCGCCCGCGCGGACGCAAGGCGGCCGCTCGAAAGCCAAGTCCGAATTAATCAGCAAAGATTAACTATCGGTATACTTAGCGTTCGCACCCTAAGCTGCGCCGCCCCCTCGATCAAGCAAAACCGGTACGGGGCCAAAATGAAAAACGCGTTATGGCAGCGGCGGCGACCAGGCGGGGTCCGAGGCGTCACCCGGGGTCCTGACCCGGCGGAGATTGCGCCCGGTAAGGTCGACCGACCAGAGCACCGGGCCCGACCCCGGGGAAGCCTCCCGGAAGAACATCAGCACCCGCCCGTTCGGCGACCAGGTCGGCCCCTCGTCGAGATAGCTTTCGGTCAACAGCCGCTCGCCGGTCCCGTCGGGGCGGATGACGCCGATATAGAACCGGCCCTGATACTGGCGGGTGAAGGCGATGAGGTCGCCGCGCGGCGACCAGACCGGGGTCTGGTAGCGCCCCTGGCCGAAGGTGATGCGCTTCGGGGCCGAGCCGTCGGCGTTCATCACATAGATCTGCTCGGAGCCGCCGCGGTCCGACGTGAAGGCGATCCGGCGCCCGTCGGGCGACATGGTCGGCGAGGTGTCGATGCCCGGATTGTCGGTGAGCCGCGTCAGCTTGCGCGTCGCGAGCTCCATCATGAAGACGTCGGAGTTGCCAGCGCGCTCCATCGACATCAGCACGCGCGTGCCGTCCGGCGTGAAGCGCGGCGCGAAGGTCATGCCGCGGAACGTGCCGAGCTGCTCCTGCTCGCCGGTCTCGATGTTGAAGAGGTAGACCTGCCCCGGCCGGTTGTCGAACAGGGCCATGTAGGTGATCTGCTGCTGCGTCGGGGAAAACCGCGGCGTCAGCGCCTGATAGTTGAGCCCGTCGGTCAAGAGCACCGGATTGGCGCCGTCCTGATCCATGATCATCAGGCGCTTGGTGCGTTTTTCCTTCGGGCCCGTTTCATGGATGAAGACGACGCGGGTGTCGAAATAGCCTTCCTCGCCGGTCAGCGACTTGTAGACGAAGTCAGCGACCTTGTGCGCGGCGCGCCGCCAGTTGTCGGCGGGCGTCTTGAAGGAGACGGCGCCCAGCTGTTCGTTGGAATAGACGTCCCAGACGCGGGTTGCGACCTCGATGCGCCCGTCGGGCGTCGGGCGCACGTCGCCGACGACGAGCACCTGCGCGTTGATGATGCGCCAGTCGGGAAAGCGCGGGCGCACGTTCACGCTTGCGAGCCGTTCGATGTAAGCGCGCTGGTCGATCACGCTGAACAGGCCGGAACGGTCGAGGTCGGCCATGATGACGCCGGTGATGTCGCGGCCGAGCGTGCGCATCTGGTCGGTTTCGGCGATGAAATCGGGAACCGCGATCGGCATCGGTTCGACATTCGCCTGCGTGATGTCGATCCTGACGCGCGCCGCGGCGGATGCGAATGCGCCAAGCCCCGCCAGCGCCGCAAGAACTGCAAGGATCACACTGTTCATCATCGTCATACCTGATTTCCGTCTGGTGAGAGCGCTATCCGATTCGAAGCCTTGAATTGGGGCGCGAGCGTGACCCGCGCCGCATTTTCCATTCCTTCGCGGCGTTTCCGCGAAAAACCGCACGACGCTTTTTCGCAACGCCGCTCCTTAAAATCCCGCCATGATGCTGGGGTCGAAATTGAGCGTGAAGGCGCGCCATTCCTGATAGCGCGCCGGATCGAAGAAATCATAGGGCTGGCAGGCCTGGACGGCGCGCACGGCGTTCTGTTCGGCGACCTTCCAGAACCGGTTCCCCGAGAGCGCGATCTCGGCCGCGTTGACGACGCGCGGCGCGCCGGCGAGCGTGCCGTCGCGATTGAGGTCGATGTCGATTTCGACGACGAGATTTTCAGGATTCGGCGCGCCGAGAATGGCGCTGGCGTTCCAGCAGCGGGCGACGGCCGCGCGCATTTTGTCGATTTCGCTCGCCGTCAGGCGATCGCCAGCGCCGATCGCTTCGCGCGGACGGTCCGCCTTCTCCCGCGCCTCGGACGGCCCGCCCGTCGGCTTGTCCTTCTTTGACTTGTCGATGAGCGCCGCGAGCGCGTCGAGATCGAGATCGTCGGACTTCTTCTCCGGCTTCTTCTCGGGCTTTTTCTCTTCCGGCTTTTTCTCCGGCGGCTTGTCCGCGACCTTTTCCTGCGGCTTCGGCTCGGGTTTCGGCTCCGGCTCCGGCTTCGGCTCGGGTTCGGTCTTGGGCGGCTCCGGCTTTTTCTCCGTGGGCGGCTCGGGCGGCTTTTCCGGCGCGGGCCTCGGCTTGGGCGCGGCCGCTGGCACGCTCGTCTTCTCCGCGAGCTCGGCCTTTTCGATGAGTTCGATCGGGATGACCGGCGCCTCGACGACGCGCGTGCGCATGGATTCAGGCAGGGACACGAAAGCAAGCGCAAGCGCGCCGGCGTGCAGAGCAAGAGACGCTACAAGGCCCGATCGCATGGGGCGACTTAAGACCCCCTTGTCATTCGGCTTCCCGATCGGTGACGAGGCCGATGCGGCGGAACCCCGCCGCGTTGATGCGGCCCATCACGCGCACGACCTCGCCATAGGACCGCGCCTGATCGCCGCGAATGTAGATCCGCTGGTCGTAACCAGCGGTCGCGATCGCTTCGAGCTGCGGGACGAGACGGTCAAGCTCGACAGCCGTCTCCTGCACGAAGATCGTGCCGTCGCTGGTGATGGTCACGGTCAGCGGCTCGCCCTGTTCCGGGATCGGCTGCGCGGCCGTTTCCGGAAGATCGACGGCGACGCCGACGGTGAGGAGCGGCGCGGCGACCATGAACACGATAAGAAGCACCAGCATGACGTCGACGAGCGGCGTCACGTTGATTTCCGCCAGCATCCGGGTGCGGCCCGGCCGGTGCCGGTGCGCGCCGCCATTGCCCATCGAGGCGCCCATCAGCGCGTCCTCTCATCGAGCTGGCGCGACAGGATCGCCGCGAACTCGTCGGCGAACCCCTGCAGGCGCACCGCGTAGGAATTGAGCGCAGCGGAATAGCGGTTGTAGCCGACGACCGCCGGGATCGCGGCGAGGAGGCCGAGCGCCGTTGCAAAGAGCGCCTCGGCGATGCCGGGCGCGACGACGGCGAGGTTGGTGTCCTTCGTCGCGGCGATCGCCTGGAACGCGGTCATGATGCCCCACACCGTGCCGAGCAGGCCGACAAAGGGCGCCGCCGACCCGATGGTCGCCAGCACGCCGAGATTGCGCTCCGCGCTTTCAAGCTCGCGCGCAACGACGACGTTCATCACTTTCTCGATACGATCACGCGCGCCGGCGACGAGGCCTTCGGCGCGCCCGAGATCCTTGGCGCGCGACCATTCGGTCATGCCGGCGGCGAAGACGCGGGCCATCGGATGGTCGCCCTTGTCGCCAAGCTTGCGGTGAAGCTCGTCGAGCGGCCGGCCCGACCAGAACGCGTCCTCGAACTTCGCCGATTTGGTCTTCAGCTTTCCGAACAGCAGCGACTTGTCGATGATGACGGCCCATGACCAGACCGATGAGATGACGAGGATCGCCATCACGATCTTCACCACGAGACCGGCGCTCAAGAAGAGGCTCAGGAGGCTGAACTCGCCGCCGAGCGACTGTCCCTGCAAGGCCTGGCCGGCGGCGACCGCGACTTCCGTTTCCATTGATCCTCTAATCCCTGACAGGTTGGACTGACGGCTGATCCCCTCGCAGGACCGGGGCCTTGGGCCCAAATCCTTGCGGCAAGTTTGCGGCGATCCGATGACGGCCCGCGGAAAGTCCGGGGCCGCCGCCGGCGACGCGTTATTTTGTTTCTCCCTTAGCGGCTTCCGCCGGGGCCGCAAAGCCCACGGGGGCGACCCGTCCGGCTCGGCTGTTTCGGCCCCGATCAGGCTCCGGCAAGCTTGCCGATGACGCCGGCCGGCAACCGGCGCGGGCGGCCCGCAAGGTTCATGCATGCGGCCTCGACATCAGCGGTCGCGACGACCGTGTCGCCGCGCGTGATTTCCTGCGTGATCATCATCCGGGCGCCGCGGATCTCGCCGAAACGCGTCGTGACGGTGAGGAGGTCGTCGATCCGCGCCGGGGCGCGCCACTCGACGGTCATCCGCCGCACGGTGAAGGCGAGCGGCTCGTCGAGCGCGAGAAGGTCGCTGTGGGAAACGCCGAGCGCTCTCAGCGCCTCGGTCCGGCCGCGCTCGAAGAACTGGAGATGGCGGGCGTGATAAACGACGCCGGAAAAATCCGTGTCCTCGTAATAGACGCGAACGGCGATCTCGAAGGCGGGCCCCATCGCCTTACGATCCCCGCCTTGATCCCAAGGTCAAGCCGAAGGTTTTTGAAAGCTGACTGAAACCCCCGACCCCCCGCGCCGCCTGGGCTTTTGGCGGGCGCGGGGGCTCGTCATCGCGGGGCGATCGCCCCCCAAGGTT
>JBKBLR010000026.1:0-42236 GCA_046296195.1 Parvularculaceae bacterium
TGAACGCGCTCGAGCATCGTGCGCGCGGCGGCGAGCCCGCCCTTCAGGAAAATGGTGATCATGCCGCCGAAGGCGTCCATCTGGCGGCGCGCGACGGCGTGTCCGGGATGGCTCTTGAGGCCGGGATAGGAAACGCGCGCGACGGCGGGATGCTTTTCCAGCCACTCGGCGAGCTCAGCGGCGTTTGCGCAATGGCGTTCAAGGCGTAGCGCCAGCGTCTTGAGGCCCCGGAGCGCGAGATAGGAATCGAACGGTCCCTGAATGGCGCCGACGGAGTTCTGCAGGAATTGCAGCCTGTCGCCGAGGTCCTTGTCCTTGACGACGAGGACGCCGCCGATGACGTCGGAATGGCCGGCGAGATATTTCGTCGCCGAATGCATGACGATATCGGCGCCGAGATCGAGCGGGCGCTGGCAAAAAGGCGAGGCGAAGGTGTTGTCGCAACCGAGGATGAGGCCGCGCTTCTTCGCGACCGCGGCGACCGACTCGATATCAACAATTTTCAGAAGCGGGTTTGTCGGGGTTTCGACCCAGACGAGTTTCGTTTCGGGGCGGATCGCCGCTTCGAGGTTGCTCGCGTCGCTGAGGTCGACATAGGAGACCGAGAGCGCGGCGGTCGATTTCCGCACGCGCTCGAACAGCCGGAACGTGCCGCCATAGACGTCGTCCATGGCGACGACGTGGCTTCCCGCTGGAAAGAGTTCGAGCGCGGTTGCGATCGCCGCCATGCCGGAGCCGAAGGCGAAACCGCGCTGCCCGTTCTCGAGGTCGGCGATGCAGCGTTCATAGGCGAAGCGCGTCGGGTTGTGGCCGCGCGCATAAACGAAGCCTTTGTGAACGCCGGGGCTTTCCTGCGCGAAGGTCGACGTCTGGTAGATCGGCTGCATGACGGCGCCGGTCAGCGGATCGGGCGCCTGCCCCGCGTGAATGACGCGGCTTGAAAACGCTAATCTATTGGTATTCCCGGCCATGGCGCAAATCCGGATCAATTTCCGGATTGCGCTAGCAGCTTCCGCTTTCAGCGGGAAGTCAGGCCTTCTTGACGGCGATCTTGCGGGTTCGCGACACGGCGTCGGCCGGTTTCGGCAGGGTGATCGTCAGGACGCCGTTCCGGAACGTCGCCTCGACCCCGTCGGCCTCGACCGCAAAGGGGATCTCGATCGACCGCGCGAAGGAGCCGAACGAGCGCTCGATCAAGCGGTAATCGCCGTTCTTCTTCGTCTCTTCGCGCCCCGCGCGTTTCTCGCCGCGGATCGTCAGGACGTTATCTGACAGCTCGACGTCGACATCCTTCTCCTCGACGCCCGGGAGCTCGGCCTCGATCTCGAAGGCCGCATCTGTCTCGCGGACGTTGAGTCGCGGCGACCTGAAGTCCTGGAACTCCGACGCAAGACGCGACGACAGACCGAAGCCGGAAAACGCGTCGTCGAACAGCCGGTTCACTTCGTGCTGAAGCCGGAAAAAGGGGTCTGGAGAAGACAACGCAGCGGGGGAGTTATCGGCGTTGTTGCGATTGAAAATCGCTAGTGGTCTGAACATAGCGGACGCCTCCATGGTTGGGTCATGAATTGCGCCGACGGGGGGCCGAAGGGCGGGCCCGCCGGCGCTGTCGATTTGGGAGCGCCCCGTTCAGTTTCAAGAGCGGCAGGCGGCGCGCGGCTGCGTCAGAATTTCACGCTGAGTTCGACCGTCAGCAGCGCCTGCTGCGGCGCGCCGTCGAAGACCTTGCCCATCGCGCGCGCATGCCGAAGTCCTTCGACGTCGCCGTTGAGCCGCGCCCGCGCGCGGCGGCCATAGGCGCTGAGCGTCACCACACGGTCCTCGACCGCGAAAGCGGCGATCATCCTTCCAGGACGCGCCGCCTCTTGAAGGGCCGGCGCCTCAAGCCGCATGCTCGGCGCGCTTGGCGCGGCATTCTCGAAAGCGGCGGCCGACGCCGCGCATCCAAGGCTTGCGCAGGCCGTGATCAGGATGATCCGCATGGCGCTCTCTCCTCGTCACGCTTGAGGAGAAGTCTCGGCGCCGGCCGTCTCGGAAGCTTTACGACGCGCGCGGCAATTTGCCGAAAAGAAGGCGCTGACCTCGCCTTAAATTTGCGGCGGTTTTTCCGGAAATTGTCGCACCAGCCAGCCGACCAGGATCAGGTTGAGCGCCTCGGGCTGCTCCCACATCACCCAATGGCCGCAATTCTCGATGATCGCCTTCTCAATCCGCGGGACGATCGCCTCCATCCCGTCGGCGCCCGAGGGCGGCAGAAACACGTCCTGCGCGGCGCCGACGAACAGCGCCGGCTTGTCGATGACGGGATCAATGTCGCCCATGATCTCGTAATTGCGGTCGATATTGCGATAGAGGTTGACGCCGCCGTGAAAGCCTGAGCGCCTGTAGGCGTCGACATAGACCGCGAGATCCTCATCGCCGATGATCGTCGCCGCTCTGTCGGGCGCCGGGCCGTCGCGGAAGCGGCCCGTCAGGTCGAGAAGGCGGGGCCCCAGCTTTTCGATCTCGGCGAGCGTCGGAGGCCGACGGAACATCAGCCGGAAAAACCGCTCGACGTCGCTCGCAAACAGCGCCTCAACGACTCCCTCCTCCTGGAACTGGATGAAATAATGCTTCTCGCCGAAGCGATTCCTGATGATCGTCAGCGGCGGAACGGGCGGCGGGGCGCGGTGCGGCGTCGAGACGCCGATGACACCGGCGACGCGGCGACCATGAATTTGAGCCATCGGCCAGACGATGGCGCCGCCCCAGTCATGGCCGCAGAAGACCGCCTCAGCGACGCCCAGCGCATCGAGAAGGCGGGCGAGATCGTCCGTCATATGACGAATGTCGTAGAGCGTCTTGTCGCGCGGGGCGTCGGAGGCGCCGAACCCCTTGAGGTCGGGCGCGATGACGCGCCAGCCGGCGCGCACGAGCGGCCCAAACTGGTTCTTCCACGAATAGGCGATCTCGGGCCAGCCATGGACGAGCACAATCGCCGGACCCTCGCCCGCTTCATGAACCGAAAGCTGCGCGGTCCCGATGTCGATCCTGCGCGGGGGAGGAAAATCCTTCATGGCGACAAGACTGCCCGCCATCGACGAAACGATGCAAGCGGTCCGTGCAGCTGCGCCTTTGCGAGACCCCGGGCTTTTGTTAGGGAGCGGGGATGGCAACCTCAAACGATCTTCCTGACAGCGTTCCCGCGGGCTGGACGCTGCAAACCCTTGGCGACACGTTCAGCGGGCGGGCGGGGCCTTTCTATTTCCGCGATGGCGACGGTCCCGGCGTCGGTTTCCTGTCGGAGCCGCGTCACGCCAATGTCGGGGGCATGATCCATGGCGGCGCGCTCCTGACGCTCGCCGACATGTCGCTATGGGACATCTGCCGGCGCGCAGCCGGCCCGTTCAAGGCGGTCACGCTGACGATGAACGCGGAGTTCGTCGCGCCGGGCCCGATCGGGCGCTTCATCCATGCGACCGGCGAGGCGCTGAGGATCGGAAGATCAGTCATGTTCGCGCGCGGCGAGGTCCGCTGCGGCGACATCATCCTGCTCGCTTTTTCAGGCTCGCTTAAACGGCTCGGGTGACGGCCTCATTCGGTGGCGCGCGGTTGCGCCGGATCGCGTCGATGCTGGTCAGCGCGAGCGCCGACCAGATGAGCCCGAAGCAGATCGCGTGCGCTAGCGTGAACGGTTCCCCGAAGTGGAGGCCAAGCAGGAACTGGCCTGTGGGGCCGATATATTGCAGGAAGCCGATCGTCGTCAGCGACAGCCGCCGGGCCGCAAGCGCAAAGAGCACAAGCGGCCCGACCGTCATCGGCCCGGCCGCAATGAGCAGCATATCGAGCCTCGCCCCATGGCGCCCAAACTCGAGCGCGCCGCTCCGCGCGAGGACCAGCAAGGTCGCGACGGCGAACGGGGCGAGCAGCAGCGTCTCGATGAAGAGGCCGGGCATCGCACCGACCGGCGTCGTCTTGCGCACGAAGCCATAAGCGGTGAACGAGGCGGCGAGAATGAAGGACGGCCAGGGGAAGACGCCGGCGCCGACGATCAGCGCAAGAACGCCAAGCGCGGCGAGGGCCACCGCGACGCCTTGCAGAATGCTGAGACGCTCCTTCAGCACGAAGACGCCCGCGGCGATGAACAGCAAAGGATTGATGTAATAGCCGAGGCTCGCCTGCAGCACCCGCTCATTGGCGACCGCCCAGACATAAACCAGCCAGTTGCCCGAGATGAGCACCGCGGACAGCGCAAGGAGCGCGACGATGCGCGGTCGGACGAGCGCCGTCAGCGTCTCGCTCCATTGCCGCCGCAGGGCGAGGATCAGCGCGCCGAACGGCACAGACCAGGCGATCCGGTGCGCGACGACTTCAACCGCGCCCGCCGGATCGAGTTCCCTGAGATAGAGCGGGAACAGCCCCCAGATCGCATAGGCGGCGACGCCGCAGGCAAGGCCGAGCCGGCGTTCCGCGGCCGCGCCGCCCTGCGCGCCTGCTGATGTCACTGGCTGATGCCCGCCTCACGCATCTTGGCCGCAAGCGTCCGATAGGCGGCAGCCTCGCCCGCGCCACGATAGCGCGCGGTGATGATGACGCGCCCGTCGGGCTTTTTCTCGCCCTTCATCGACTCATAGGTGTAGCCGAGATCGAGGAAAGGCTTCGGCGCGCGGTAGAACTTCGGATTCTTGTTGAGGCGCGCGAGCTCCTGGTCGAGCGCGGTGCGCACCACGAACTCGATCGGCAGGTATTTCGACACGCCGGTGCGGTTGGCGATCGAGAAGGCGCCAAGACGCGCCTGCAGTTTCCCTTCCTCGACATAAGGGATGAGCGTCACGTCGACCCGGCCCGTCTCGCGCGCAAGGCGCGAGGGCTCGGCCTTGCCGTCGACGCCGCAGGTCCAGAGCTCGATCTCGAGATCGAGCGCGAAACGGATCGCGCCTTGTGGAAAATCAATCAGCGGCTCGCCCGCCTTCCAGCGCTCGCCGCAGCGCGCCTGACGCGTCGCGACCCAGTCGGCGAGATCGCGTTCGGTCTGCTTGACGAACGACGTCACGTCGGTGACGAGCGCGACGCGCAGGATTTTTTTCGCCGCAGCGTTCATGTCGGCGTGGAGCGCGATGTCGGCGACGACGGGGCGCCCGGCGAGATTGACCGGCGTCGGCCCTTCGTAAATGACCTCATGCCCGATCCAGGGCTGGGCGCCCGCCGCGCCGCCGAGCGCGGCGAAGGCCGCTATCGCCGCCAGAAATCTTGTCATCGCTCCCCCGGCGCCCGCATGGCTCTCAGGCGGCCTTCCTGATCAGGCCGCGATTGATGAGCGTCTCGGCGATCTGCACGGCGTTGAGCGCCGCGCCTTTGCGCAAATTGTCGGAAACGCACCAGAAAGCGAGGCCGTTCTCGACCGTCGGATCGACGCGGATGCGGCTCACATAGGTTGCAAAGTCGCCGACGCATTCGACGGGCGTCACATAGCCGCCGTCCTCGCGCTTGTCGACGACGAGGACCCCCGGCGCCTCGCGCAGGATCTCGCGCGCCTCGTCGTCGGAGATCGGCCGCTCGAACTCGACATTGACGGCCTCGGAATGGCCGACGAACACCGGCACGCGCACGCAGGTCGCGGTGAGCCTGATCTTCGGGTCGAGGATCTTCTTCGTCTCGGCCGTCATCTTCCATTCCTCCTTCGTGTAGCCGTCCTCCATGAAGACGTCGATGTGAGGAATGACATTGAAGGCGATCTGCTTGGTGAACACCGACGGCGTCGGGGAATCGTTGACGTAAATGCCCTTCGTTTGCGTGAACAGCTCGTCCATCGCCGCTTTGCCCTTGCCAGAGGTCGACTGATAGGTCGCGACGACGACGCGCTTCACCGTCGCGGCGTCGTGGAGCGGCTTCAGCGCCACGACGAGCTGCGCCGTCGAGCAGTTCGGATTGGCGATGATATTCTTCTTCGCAAAGCCGCGCACCGCGTCCGCATTCACCTCCGGCACGATCAGCGGCACGTCTGGGTCCATGCGGAAATGCGAGGAGTTGTCGATGACGGCGCAGCCAGCGCGCGCCGCCTTCGGCGCCCACTCCTTCGACACAGCGCCGCCGGCGGCGAAGAGCGCGATGTCGGCCTTCGAGAAGTCGAACGTCTCGAGGTCGCGGCATTTGAGGGTCTTGTCGCCGAACGACACCTCACGCCCGATCGACTGGCGCGAGGCGATGGCGAAAACCTCGTTCACGGGGAAAAGACGCTCGTCGAGAATGGCGAGCATCTCCTGCCCGACATTGCCGGTGGCGCCGACGACCGCGACATTATAGGCCATGGAAAATCCTGCTGGTTCGACCGCGCCCGAATGGCGCGCCGGCGCGGGCGAAGTCAAGCGCGCCAGGGCCCCTTGTGGGCGAAGATTTGTTGCGCCGGCCTTCAGCGCTTCTCTGCTGCGGCGTCGATCCGTTCGACCGTGAAGCCGCGCGCGGCGAGCCGCGCTGCGACGCCGTCCTCGCCGACGACGAGCGCCGCGGGGAGGCAAACGAAGGCCGCGTCCGGCGCGGCGAGAAGCGCCCCGACCCGCCCGGCGAGCGTCTCCGCCCGCCCGGTGATCAGCCGCTCATAGGCGCCGGGGGCGGCCTCCTGCAGCGGCGCCTGCGCGAGCGCCAGCGCCTCGACGTCGCCGGCGCGCCAGCGCGCGAATTCCACCGACGCCTCGGCGTTCTGCCGCGGCCAGTCGGCGATGAGGAACTCCAGAAGCGCCTTCTGGTCGTTCTCGGGCATGTCCGTCAGTACACGGAGCGTCCCGCCGACCGAGTCGAGATATTGGACGGGGCGCTGGCGCCCGATCGCCTCGGCGAGAACACCGGCCTCGACCCCAGCGGCCGGGTCGCCGCCGCGCTGGCGGTCGAGCTCGGCGGAGAGAACGACGAACGCCGCCCACGGCTTCAAAGGTTCGAGTGCGGCGATGTCGGCGCCGAGCGCGGCGGCGACCGCGGCAAGGCCAGCAGCGCCGTCCTCGCTGAGCGCTTTTGACAGCGTCCGCCCCGCGGGCCAGCGGCCCTTGCTCTGAAAGATTTCGCCGGCTTCGGCCTGCGCCTTGCGGTCGGACGAGGGCGCCTCGAAGACCATCGTCTCCGAGCGGTCGATCGCGGCGGCGACCGCGCGCGATCGCCAGGCCTCTCCTTCCGGCAGGAAGGGCGCTCCGGCGAAGAGATAGATCTCGCTGTCAGCGTCGCTGACCTTCCAGAGCGCGGGCGAGAGCGGCGCCGGCGCCTTGTCTTTCGCCGCCGCCGGCGCCAGCGCCAGCGCCGACGCTGAAACAATCAGGAGCGCTGCTCCCGCAAGCCAACGCATCAATTTCTTCCTCGCCCTATCGTCGCCGTATGGCCGGCGGCGATCGCATCTCCTGCCGCGCCAATATGGCCGCATGGGGGCGACGGCGAAAGCCGCGGGGCAAGGCGCCGTGTCCCTTCTGGCGATTGCCGCGCAGGCCCGGCTGGGCTAGACGGGCGCCGGCCCGCACCCGTAGCTCAGCTGGATAGAGCGTTGCCCTCCGAAGGCAGAGGCCAGAGGTTCGAATCCTCTCGGGTGCGCCAGTCCTCCGCGCGCCGCGGCGCGATCACGAGGACGAAATGCGGTGGCTTGCTTTCCCCGAAGATCGACGAGGCGAGGCGCGCCCAATGGGCGGCGCAGGGAACGGCGTCGCAGGGAAACGCGACGCCGCGAGACTTTTCACAAACGCGGGCGCCCGACGAACGCCGCCTTTACTTGTCCAGCACCGCCGGCCAATTCGCATCCGCTTTCTTGATGAAGCCGTCGGGGTCCTTCAGCCAGTCGGCCTGCACCTTGGCATTGTAATTCAGGTAGAGCTTGCCGCCGCGCACGCTCCAGTTCTGCGGATTGCCGGGTGCGGTGTAGCCTTGCGAGACCGCCCAGGCGCAATAGCCACCATATTGCGGGGCATAGGCGTCGGGGTCTTCTTTGAACTGCGCGAGATTGTCGGCGCTCGAGAAAAGCCACGTCGCGCCCTCATAGGAATAGGAGAATTCCTTCGCGCCTTTCACGGGCTTTCCGTCCTCGAAATAGGCAACCGGGTCATAGCCGCCGACGGCGAGGTCGGAAAAGCGGCCGGTGTAGATTTCAGGCGCGCCGGCGAGCGCGGCCTGTCCGATCAGGTTGAACGCCGCGGCCGACGCGGCGAGGAGAAGAGCTTTCACGGGGGGTCCTTTCGGTTGGCGGCCCTAAGGCGAAGACAGCGTGGCCGCCGCGCCCCGGGCGAGCCCCTCCTTGCGACGGTCTCTGGCGCGATCCAAAACACGTTTTCTCACGACCTTGCGATAGGGATCGGCCGAGGATTTGGCCGCACGCTGTGACCTAGTTCACAGCGCGCGCCGATGAGACATGCAAAGCTTTCAACGAGGGCCGGGGCTTGTTTTGAAATCGAAATCATTTGGTTGACGCTGGCGCAGCTGCGCCCCCCTTCCGGCAGGACCGTCGCACTTCAGCCCTGCGCCGGTCCCGCGCTCGCAGCCCTCGGCCGCGGGCGCCAGACGGTCAGCGTCGCCCGTGTCCCGTTGGCGGAAGTCGCCCAACGAAACCGCTCCCGCGGGACACCGAAGGCGCGGCGGCCCGCTCGGGGGAGGGGGTCGCCGCGCCTTCCACTTTTCTGCCAACCCCGGCGGAGACTAGGCTGACCGCTCCTTCGCTAGGGGATCGCCAGCCATGAAGCGCCTCGCCTTCGCCGCCGCCGCGGCGCTCGTCCTTCACGCCGCCGCCGCCGCGGAGGCGCCCTCGGCGATCTTCGATGATTACTGGGAGACGACGCTGGAGGAGGACCCCTTCGCGGCGACCTCGGCGGGCGTCAGCGCTTATGACGACCGGGTTCCGGCCGTCGCGCCCGCCGACCAGGAGCGCCGGATCGGACAGGCGAAAGCCTTCATGGCGCGCCTCGACGCGCTCGACGCAGCCTCGATCCGCGACGACGACAAGCTCAACGTCGCGCTCCTGCGCTTCATCCTCAAGCACGACATCGCGATCGCCGCCTTCCGTCCCTGGCGCATTCCTTTCCTTTCCGACAGCGGCTTTCACAACGCCATGGGCTATGTCGTCGCTGCGACGAACTTCCGCACCGAAAGCGATTACCGGAATTACCTGAAGCGCCTTTCCGGCCTTCCCGCCTATGTCGACCAGAACATCGCGAACATGCGCGAAGGGCTCGTTGAGGGCTTCGTGCAGCCGAAGGAGATCATGGCCGGCGTCCTGCCGTCATTCGAGGCGCAGGCCGCGCCCGCGCCTGCCGACCATCCGCTCTACGAGCCCTTCACCCGCATCCCGGCGAGCGTGCCGAAGAAGAAGGCCGAGGCGCTGAAGGCCGAAGGCCTCGCGCTCCTGCGCGACAAGGTCATTCCCGCCTACAAAAGGGCGAGCGACTTCATGCGCGATGAATACGCGCCGAACGCGCAAGACAGGGTCGGCGCTGCGGCGCTTCCCGAGGGGCGCGCCTATTATGAGGCGCTGGTGCGCTATTTCACCACCCGAGACGACGCGACGGCGGACGAGATCCACAAGCTCGGCCTGAAAGAGGTCGCGCGCATCCGCAAGGAGATGGACGCCGTCATCAGGAAGACCGGCTTTAAGGGCGATTTCAAGGCGTTCCAGGAATTCCTGCGCGCCGATCCGCAGTTTTACGCCAAGACGCCGGAGGAATTGCTGATGCGCGCGGCCTGGCTGTCGAAGACGATCGACGGCAAGCTGCCCGGCTATTTCGGCAAGCTGCCGCGCCAGCCTTATTCGGTGCAGCCGGTGCCGGCGGAAATCGCGCCGAACTATACGACGGGGCGCTATTCGGGCGCGCCGCTCGGGGCGAGCCGGGGCGGGGAATATTGGGTGAACACCTATGCGCTCGACAAGCGGGGACTCTACGAGCTGCCGGCGCTGACGCTGCACGAGGCGGTCCCCGGCCATCACCTGCAGATCGCCCTCGCGCTCGAGGTCGAGAACGCGCCCGACTTCCGCACGCAGTTCTATCCTCACGCTTTCGGCGAAGGCTGGGGGCTCTATGCGGAAAAACTCGGCGTCGAGATGGGCATCTATCAAACGCCTTATGAGGAATTCGGACGCCTTTCCTACGAGATGTGGCGCGCCTGCCGGCTTGTCATCGACACCGGGCTTCATTCAAAGGGATGGACCCGCCAGCAGGCGCTCGACTATCTCGCCGGCAATACGGCGCTGTCGCTGAAAAATGTCGAGACCGAAGTCGACCGCTACATCGCCTGGCCGGGACAGGCGCTCGCCTATAAAGTCGGCGAGCTGACGATCTGGGACTTGCGGCGCAAGGCGGAAAAGGCGCTGGGGCCGAAATTCGACCTCCGGAAGTTCCACGACGCCGTTCTCGTCAAAGGCGGCCTGCCGCTCGAGCTGCTGGCCGCCGAGATTGACGCCTATATCGCGCGCGAGAAAGGGAAGTGACGCCGGTCCTCAGGACGGCGCGCCTCATCCTCCGTGGGCGCACGCTCGCCGACTTTCCCGCCGTCGCGGCGGTGCAGGCCGACGGCGAGGTGATGCGCTACATCGCCGGCGCGCCGGTTCCCGAGGAGGACGCCTGGGGCAAGTTCGCGCGCATGTAAGGATTCTGGTCGCTCACCGGCAGGGGCTTCTGGCTGGTGGAGGAGAAGGAAACGGGCGCCGTCATCGGCGAGGTCGGCCTCGCCGATTTCAGGCGCGCCATCGATCCCCCGCTCGGGGCCGATCCCGAGTTTGGCTGGATGCTGGCGACGTCGGCGCAAGGGAAAGGCTATGCTTCAGAGGCGCTCGGCGCCGCGCTCGATTGGGGCGACCAGCGTTTCCCGGGTGCGAAAATTCCTTGCATCATCGATGATGCGAACACGCCCTCGGCGCGCCTTGCTGAACGGAACGGCTTCCGCCGCGAGCGGACCGCGGTTTACAAGGGAAAGCCGATCACCGTCTGGCGCCGGCCTGCGCAGAAACGCGCATCCTCTGACAACGATCACATTTTCGCCGGACCGCTTGCGCGCGCGTCGGCCATCCCGTCAGATGACGGCCGGGACGGCGGCGGGCATGACGATAGAGTCGGCGACGACATATTGGACGGCGGTCGCGATTTATCTCGCGATCGGCCTCGCCGTCGCTGTCGTCTTCGCATTCGCCGGCGCCGGTCGGATCGACCAAGCGACACGGGGCGCAGGATTCCTGTTCCGGCTTCTGATCATTCCCGGCGCAACGTTGCTTTGGCCACTGCTGCTTCTGATGTGGATCGCCGGCGCCGACAGGCGTGACGCGGCATGAAACGCGCGCATCGTCGCCTTCACCTCGTCGTTTGGCCGCTAGTAGGGATTGCGGGCGCGCTGGGCCTTTTGGCCGCGATTCAAAATCGCCCTGCTGACCCGCGGACCGAGCTGCCCGCCGCTTTGGGAGCGCCCTGATGGGCGCGACCTACAAGGCCGTGCAATGGAACGGCAACAAGATCGTTTACGATCTTTACGTGCTGGCGGCGCTCGCCGTTTTCATCGGCGTCTTCATGGGCGTCGGCCTGATGACGCACCCTTCCGGCCACACGGCCGATCCGGTCGTCCTCCTCATCCGCGCCCTCGGCAGCGCCGCCTTCCTGATGCTGACGATCGTCCTGTCGATCGGGCCGCTTGCTCGGCTCTCGCCGCGCTTTCTGCCGATGCTTTATAACCGGCGTCATCTCGGCGTGATGACCTTCCTGGTCGCGTCGGCGCATTTCGCTCTCGCGCTGTTCTGGTACCACGGCGCAGGTCCGCTCAACCCCTTCGTGTCGCTGCTCGTCTCCAATCCGCTTTACGATTCGGCGCCGGGCTTTCCGTTCGAGGCGTTCGGCCTCGCCGCGTTCGCGGTTCTTTTTCTGCTCGCCGCGACGAGCCACGATTTCTGGCTCAACAATCTTTCGGCGCCCTTGTGGAAGGCGCTGCACATGCTTCTTTATCCGGCCTACGGGCTCCTTGTGCTTCATGTCGCGTTCGGGGCGCTGATGACAGAGAAATCGCCGCTCTACCCGGCGCTGATGGCGATCAGCCTCGCGCTGGTCTCGGGCCTTCACCTTTTTGCCGGCGCGCGTGAATGGCGCCGCGACAGCGGGATGAAAGGCGTGAAGGCCAGGGAAGGTTGGATCGACGTCTGCGACCCGGCTGACATTCCCGACGGGCGCGCGGTCATCGCGCCTTTGCCGCGGGGCGACCGCGTTGCGGTTTTCCGGAAGGGCGCGCGCATCCACGCGATTGACAACGCCTGCCGCCACCAGAACGGGCCCTTGGGCGAGGGCTGTCTCAAGGACGGGCTTGTCACCTGTCCCTGGCATGGCTGGCAGTACCGGCTCGAGGACGGCGTGTCGCCGCCGCCCTATTCGGAGCGCGTCGCGACCCACGACGTGCGTCTCACGCGCGAGGGGCGCGTGACGGTCCGAGTCCGGAAGAATCCGCTCGGACAGGCGGGCGCCTTCATCGACCTTGAGGCTGCGCCATGACCCTCAATCGCGGCGTCCTGCCGCCGCAGCGCGACGATGAGATGTTCATCGGCTGGGCGGGCGCGCCGGCCGTCGACCGGCGCTTTCTGATCGGCGCCTTGCCGCTGACGCTGGCGGGAACGACGGGCCTCGGCTGGCTCGTCGCGTCGGAGCTTGATGATCCGGGCGCCGGCCGGTGGGCGCAGGGCGCGACGCATGTCGTCGACGGCGTGCTCAGCGCGACGCCCTATCCGATGATCCGGCTCGCGGATGGCGCCGCGCCTTTCGGCCTGCGCAGCGTGCTTATCGTTGCGCAAGGCAAGTGCACGAGCGGCTTGAGGCTCGCCGAGATGGATGGGCGCCCCGTGCGGGCGTCGGGCGTCCTCATCGAACGCAAGGACCGGCGCATGCTGGAAGTGCCGCTGTCGGTCGGCCGCTGGCTGGAGCCTCTGCCGGTTACGGGCGGGGCGGGGGCTCTTGCGTCGCCGGCGATCGAAAGCCTCGGCCGTGTCCGGCTCGCCGGGCAGATCATGGATTCGAAGTGCTTCTTCGGCGTCATGCGCCCTGCGCGCGGCAAGACGCACAAGGCCTGCGCGGCGCTGTGCATCAGAGGCGGCATTCCGCCCTCCTTCTGGGCGCGGGACGCCAGCGGCCGAGAAAGCGTGCTGTTGATGACGGATGCCAATGGCGGCGCGCTCAGCGATGAAATCCTGCCGCTCGTCGCCGACCCGGTTCAGGCGGAGGGCGAGATCGTCCGCGTCGGCGACCTCCTGCAGTTTCGGGCGGATGCGTCGGATTTCCGGCGAGTTTGAGGCCTTTGGCTGCGCGCCCGGCGCAGCGCCAGCTTCAGAGCGGCGGCCCGACAGCCCCTCAGGCGGGCTTCGCCGATCCGCCAAGGCAGCGCTTGAACGCGCCCCTTGCGCGCGGCAATCTTGCCATCGAAATCCGATCAGCGCACGGGAAGCCTCATGAAGACCACCGGAGCGATAGCGGCGGCGGTTTTTTGCGCAGCGCTTCAATCGGCCGTTGGCGCCGTCGCGGCGTCAAGTCCGATTGAAAGTGCAAAAGCGCTGAGCGAGGGCGGAAATTACGGCGAAGCGATCGATGCTTTTTCGAAAATCATCGACGAGGCGAGGGATCGCGCGACGCTCGAGAAGGCTTATTTCGAGCGGGCCGAGGCGTGGCATGGCGTCGCCTATGAGCGGCCGGGCGAGGATGAGCCGCTGGTCAATGCGCTTGAGGACTACACCCGCGCGATCCGGGTTCATGCCAACAATCAGTTGACCCGGCGCGCGCGTGCGACCGTCTATGCCGAGCTCGGCGCCTACGAAGAGGCCTTCGAGGAGCTAAGGGCGCTGGGGCGACTTGAGGACGCGACGAACGTTCCGTTCTGGTCGCTTGTGAGGGCAGGCGGGATCAAGCGTGTGCTTGGCGATTATGAAGGCGCGATCAGCGCGTTCGATCAGGCGATAGCGAATTACGCGTCGGAGCCCGTGATGCCGCCCAACTATCACAAGGCGATCACGCTCCTGAAAATGAGGGAGCCTGAACGAGCCCTAAAGGCGCTCGATGAAGGTCTGCGCGGGCAGGCTGATTACGCCTCCGCCTTTGAATTTAGAGCCTGCGCCAACGCCGCACTCGGCCGCTTCACCGAAGCGCTTGATGATCTGAAGAAGAGCGATGCGCTCGGCGCCGCATTCCCCGAGCCTCAGGTGAGGCTCATGTCCGTCGAGCATGATCGACGCGTCGAAGCGGAACGGCGCGCTCTGATCACCGAGGCAGCCGCTGGAAGGATCGCGCCTACGCAGGACCTCCTTGACGGGCTTTGTTTCAACAGCTGGTGGATGACGCATTTCCATGCGCGTCGGGATCGAAGCGCCCTGTTGCCGAAGCCGTGACTCCTAATCCGGCCGTTTGAACGCATCCTGATGCGCTGACCGCAACGCCGCCTTCTGCACCTTGCCCATCGCGTTGCGCGGCAGGGCGTCCAGCCAGACGAATTTCCGCGGCTGCTTGAAGCGGGCGAGGCGTGCGACGGCGCGCTTCAGGTCGTCGTCGGATAATGGCGGCGCGGCGGCCGAGCCGTGCGCCGGAACAAGCGCGGCGACGACGCCCTCGCCCATGTCGGGATGGGGAACGCCGATGACCGCGCTTTCGGCGATGCCGGGCAGCGCGTCGAGAACGTCCTCAATCTCTCTCGGATAGACGTTGTAGCCGCCGACGATGATGAGGTCCTTGGCGCGGCCCGACAGCGTCAACCGTCCGTCAGCTGACAAAGCGCCGACGTCGCCGGTCGAAAACCATCCCCCTTCGCGGAACTCGGCCGCTGTCTTTTCCGGGTTGCGCCAATACCCCTTGAAGACGTTGGGGCCCCTGACCTCGACGACGCCGCCCTCGCCGATCCGCAGCTCGACGCCGGGGAGGGGATAGCCGACCGTGCCGGCGATGCGCTCGCCGTCGAGCGGATTGGAGGCGATCATCCCCGCTTCCGACATGCCATAGCGCTCGAGGATCCGGCGGCCGGTGCGCGCTTCGAACGCCTTGAAAGTTTCAGGCGTCAGCGGCGCCGAGCCGGAAACGAAGAGGCGCACGGAACGGCAATCCTTCACGCCGAAGTCGGGGTCGGCGAGCAGCCGGGAGTAGAACGTCGGCACGCCCATCATCACGCTCGCGCGCGGCAACAGGCGGCGCACGTCGCCGGCGTCGAATTTCGGCAGGAACAGGATCTCCGATCCGTTCAGCATCGCGGTCCCGAGCGCCACGAACAGCCCGTGGATGTGAAAGACGGGGAGCGCGTGTAGCAAGACGTCGCCGGGTCGAAATCCCCAGATACGATGCAGCGCGCGCGTGTTCGATGTGAGGTTCCCGTGGGTGATCATCGCCCCCTTCGGCCGGCCCGTGGTGCCGGAGGTGTAGAGAATGACGGCGAGATCGTCTCTTTCGCGCGTGACCGGTGCGGCCGGGCCGGCGCTCTGCGCCGCTTCGGTCAGCGATCCACGCCCCTGCGCATCGAGCGTCAGGGTCTGCGGCCCCCCCGGCGCCGAGCCCGCGCGCGCCGGGTCCGTCACGAAAATCGCAGGTTCGGCGTCGGCGATGAAATAGGAAAGCTCCTCGTCGGTATAAGCGGTGTTGAGCGGCAGATAGACGAAGCCGCCGAGAAGAGCGGCGAGATAGAGCGCGACATTCTCCGCGCTCTTTTCGACCTGAACCGCGATGCGGTCGCCCGGCCGCGCGCCCGCCGCCGCGAGCGCCGACGCCACGCGCCGCGCGAGATCGCCGATTTCGGCATAGGAGCGCGTTCCGCCGTCAGGCGCGGTCAGAAACGGATTTCCGCGCGCCGCATCAAATTGCGGCGCGACGAGCGTGAAGAAGCTTTCGTCGGTCATGTCCGGGGAGCGCTACCACACCCTGCGCCGGTTGCGGGAGGGGGGCGGGCGCGCTTAACGCGCGGGCTGCGATTCCTTCGCCTTCGGCGCCTTGAAGGTCTCCGGATCGAGCGCATGCATGGCGTCGAATTCGCTAAGATGCACCGAGCCCGTCAATTCATCGAGGAAGTGCGACCGCTTCAGCTTGTCCATCACCGGGCCCTTCACCTCGGAGAGGTGAAAGCTGACGCCGCGCTCTTTCAGGCGCCGGTTGACGGTTTCAAGCGCTTCGAGGGCCGTCGTGTCGATCGAGTTCACCGCCGAGCACATCAGCACGACATGCCGCGCGCCCGGCGTCTCCCGCAGCGCCTCGAAGATGCGCTCTTCGATGAAGTGGGCGTTGGCGAAGAAGAAATCGCCGTCGATGCGCAGCGAGACGACGTTTGGGCTGGTGATGACGGCGTGGCGGCGGACATTGCGGAAATGCTGGGTCTCCGGCACCTGGCCGACGATCGCCGAATGCGGCCGGCTGGCGCGGTGAAGCAGGAAGAGGATCGACAGGATGACGCCGGCGACGACGCCCGCCTCGACGCCGAACAGGAAGACGCCGGCGACCGTCGCCATCATCGCGGCGAAATCGCTGCGCGAATAACGCAGCGTCCGCGTCATGGCCCCGATATCGACGAGGGCGAGCACCGCGACGATGATCGTTGCGGCGAGCGTCGCTTTCGGCAAGTCGTGGAGGAGCGGCGTCAGGAAGAGGGCCGCAAGCGCGATGCCCGCCGCCGAAAAGGCGCCCGCGGCGGGAGTCCTCGCGCCGGCGTCGAAATTGACGACGGAGCGCGCAAAGCCGCCGGTCACGGGAAAGCCGCCAGAGACGCCAGCCGCGACATTCGCCGCGCCGAGCCCGATGAGCTCCTGGTCGAGGTCGATCTTTTCATTGCGCTTCGCGGCGAGCGTCTGCGCGACGGAGACGGATTCGACATAGCCGATCACGGCGATGAGAAGGGCGGGGGCGAGAAGCGCACGCCAGAGCTCGGCGTCGAAGCGTGGCAAGGCCAAGGGCGCAAGCCCGCTCGGCGTGTCGCCGACGATGGCGACGCCCGCCGCATCGAGATGAAGGAGGCGCACCGCGGCGATGGAGGCGAAGATGGCCCCGAGCGGGGCGGCGCGCGCGACCATCGACGCGGCCCGGTCGGGCGCGCCGGCCCGGACGAGGAGCGGCTTCAGCGCGCTGCGCGAAAAGACGAGAAAGCCGATGACGGCCGCGCCGATTAGCATCGTCGGCGGCTTCGCCGCGCCGAGATGACCGCCGAGCGAGGCGACGATCTCGACGAGCGTGTCGCCCTCGGCTTCGACGCCGAGGATGTGTTTCATCTGCCCCGCGGCGATGAGCACGCCTGACGCGGTGATGAACGCGGACATGATCGGATGGCTGAGAAAATTCGCCAGAAACCCGAGCCGCATCGCGCCCATCGCGATGAGGATGAGGCCGGTCAGGAAGGCGAGCGCGAGCGCCGCGGCGGCGTAGTCGGCCGTCCCGCGCGCGGCGAGATCGCCGACCGCCGCCGCCGTCATCAGCGAGACGACGGCGACCGGCCCGACGGCGAGCGCCGTCGAGGTGCCGAAGACCGCATAGGCGATCAGCGGCAGCATCGAGGCGTAAAGGCCCGTCTCCGGCGGCAATCCGGCGATCAGCGCATAGGCGAGCGATTGCGGGATCAGCATGATCGTGACGATCGTCGCCGCGAGCGCGTCGTCGGCGAGGGCCGCGCCTGTATAGCGCGGGCCCCAGCGCAGGATGGGGAACAGGCGCCGGATGAGGTCGCTCACGTGTTCACGCCGCAGGATTCTTGTTGGTCGGCTCCGCAAACCATTCATGGCCGCGGAACATGAGGTTCCAGTAGACCCAGGGAAGGGCCTGAGCTTTCAGCCGCCAAGCGAGCCGGCTTGGCTTCGTGCCGTCATTGAGCCATTTCGGGAAGGTCGGCTTCAGCTTGCCGCCATAGCCGAATTCGGCGAGCACGATCTTTCCCCGTTCGACCGTCAGCGGGCACGATCCGTATCCGTCATAAACATAGGGGGCGGACGCGCCGCTCATCGCCGCAAGCAGGTTCTCGGCGACGATCGGCGCCTGTTTCCTCACCGCCGCCGCGGTCTTGGCGTTCGGCGCATTGCAGGCGTCGCCGAGGGCGAAGACGTTGGCGTATTTCTTGTGACGGAGCGTTCCGGGATCGACGTCGATCCAGCCCGACGCATCGGCGAGCGGCCCGCCGCGCACGACGTCGGCGGCGATCTGCGGCGGCGACACATGGAGAAAATCGAACTCGCGCACGACGTCGAGCTCGACGCCGTTCGCATCCTTCTCGCGGAACGTCGCCTTGCGCGCCGCGCCGTCGACGGCGATGAGCGTCGAGCCGAGCTTCAGGTCGACCTTGTAGCGTTCGACGTATTCCATCAGCGCCGGCACGTAATCGGCGACGCCGAACAGGGCGGGCGCGGCGGTGCAGAAAGTGACGCTGATGTCCTTGAGGACGCCGGCCCGGCGCCATTCGTCGCAGGAAAGATACATCGCCTTTTGCGGCGCCCCGGCGCATTTGAAGGGCGGCGGCGGCTGGGTGAAGATCGCCTTGCCGCGCTTGAGCTCCCGAACCTGTTTCCAGGTCTGCGAGGCGAGCCCCGGCTGATAGTTCGACGTGACGCCGTTCTTGCCGAGCGTTTCCTCAAGGCCCTTGATGGCGGCGAAATTGAGCTTGATGCCGGGCGCTGCGACCAGAAAGTCATAGGCGACGCGCGAGCCGTCATCGAGGCGTACGGCGTTCGCATCGGGTTCGAACGCCGCCGCCGCCTTGCGGATCCAGGTGACGCCTTGCGGCATCAGCGAGGCTTCCTTGCGAACGGTGACCGCATAATCGAAGACGCCGCCGCCGACCATCGTCCAGCCGGGCTGGTAATAGTGGTCTTCGCTCGGCTCGATGACGGCGATGTCGAGATCGCGCTGGCGCTTCAACAGGCTGGCGGCGGCGGCGAGGCCCGCCGCCCCGCCGCCGACGATGACGATCTGATGCTTCATGCGGTCGCTCCGGTTTTTGTTATTCTACAACGCGTTCACGGGCAGCTTCAGATATCTTACCCCGTTGCTGTCCGGCGGCGGAAGTTCGCCGGCGCGCATGTTGACCTGCACGGACGGCAGGATGAGTTTCGGCATTGCGAGGGTCTTGTCCCGGGCCTTGCGCATCTTGACGAAATCGGCCTCCATCACGCCGCGGCCGACATGGACATTCCAGTCGCGTTCTTCCTTCACCGTCGTCTGCCAGGCGAACTCATCCCGCCCGGGCGCCTTGTAGTCATGACACAGGAAGATGCGGGTTTCATCCGGCAGCGCGAAGATCTTCTGGATCGAGCGGTAAAGCGTCGCCGCGTCGCCGCCCGGAAAATCGCAGCGCGCGGTGCCGTAGTCCGGCATGAACAGCGTGTCGCCCACGAAGGCGGCGTCGCCGATCACATAAGTGAGGCAGGCCGGCGTGTGGCCCGGCGTCCACAGGACGCGCGCGTCGATCGTTCCGATCTTGAAAGTCGCGCCGTCGTCGAACAGCGCGTCGAACTGGCTGCCGTCGCGGCGGAATTCCGGTTCGGCGTTGAAGATTTCGCCGAAAACCTTCTGCACCGTCGTGATGTTGGCCCCGATGCCGATCTTTCCGCCGAGCGCCTTCTTCAGATAGGGCGCCGCGGACAGATGGTCCGCGTGGGCGTGCGTCTCGAGGATCCAGTCGACGGTCAGACCTTCGCTTTTCACATAGGCGATGACGGCGTCGGCGCTCGCCGTCGAGGTTCGCCCGGCGGCATTGTCGAAATCGAGCACTGAATCGATGATCGCCGCCCGTTTCGTCGCCGGATCATGGACGACGTGTGTCGCGGTGAAGGTCGGTTCGTCGAAGAATGTCTTGACGACGGGTTTGGCTGTCATGGGGCTCTCCTTCTCTTCTGCTTGCTGGATTGCGGACCAAACGCCGCGCACAGGGCGTCGATGACAAGCGCGAGACGGTCATCGGCAAGACGGTAAAAGACGGATTTCGACTCGCGGCGCGCCACGAGGAGACCTTCCTCCCGCATCCGGGCGAGGTCGCGCGACAGGTTAGGCTGCGCCGCGCCGATCGCTTCTTCAAGCGCGCTGACCGACGCCTCGCCGTTCCTGAGTTCGCAGGCGATGAGCAATCTGTTGCGATGGGATAAGAGCTTCAGGAGGCTTGAGACTTCCGCCGCCCGCGCTTGGACTTCGCTGATGTCGACGCCCGCAGCCATGCCGTTCCGTCTCCAACACTTGTCAATTGCGGTATATGATATATATGAATCGGCGAGGAGTTCAAGAGGGAACGCGAAATGCCAGAAATCACAGGGTTCACGCCGGCCTCAGCCGCCGTCGGCGGCGCGCTCATCGGCCTTGCCGCCGTGCTGTTCATGGCGCTCAACGGGCGCATCGCCGGGGTGTCAGGCGTCGTCGCAGGGGTGATGGCGCCCCTGCGCGGGGAGGGAAGGGCGGACCTTTCCTGGCGGCTTGCCTTCATCATCGGCCTTTTTCTCGCGCCGCTCGCCGCCGGCTTGGCGCTCGGGCGCCCGGTCGAGATCGCGGCGCCCCACCCGCTTTGGATGATGGCCCTTGGGGGCCTCCTTGTCGGCTATGGAACGCGGCTCGGCTCGGGCTGCACCAGCGGCCATGGCGTGTGCGGAATTGCGCGGCTCTCCAAAAGGTCCTTCGCCGCCACGGCGATGTTCATGGCGAGCGCGATCCTCACCGTCTTCATCCTCCATCGCCTGTTCGGAGTTTGACATGCGCGTTGTTTCCGCTCTCCTCGCCGGCCTCGTCTTCGGCCTCGGCCTTACGATTTCCGGCATGATCAATCCGGCGAAGATCATCGGCTTTCTCGACGTGACCGGCGCCTGGGACCCGAGCCTCCTCGTCGTCATGGCCTCGGCGCTGACGGTCTCCTTCGCCGGCTACCGGCTGGTGCTGGCGCGCGGGAAGCCGGCGTTCGAGCCCTCTTTCCAGTTGCCGACGAAGACAGTGATCGACCGTCCGCTTCTTGTCGGATCGGCGCTCTTCGGCGCCGGCTGGGGCTTTGCGGGCCTGTGCCCCGGGCCGGCGATTTCCGCCGCGGTGCTGGGGAGCCCGTCCGTCTACGCCTTCCTTGCGGCGATGCTTGCGGGGATGGCGATCAAGGACTTTTTGCCGGCGCCCCGCGCGGCTTGAGATCGGGCCGCCGCCGCGACATAAGGGCCGCGACAGCGGGGGCCTCAGCGGCGTCATGTGCGAGAACGGCGTCATCGCAAAACCGGCGCAGCGGCGCGGCAATTTCGACGCGCAGCTCGACCAGTCGATCAGGGCCGCGGCCGACTGGCTCGCCAGGCGCCAGAAGCCCGAGGGCTATTGGGTCGGCCGCCTTGAATCGAACGCCTGCATGGAGGCGCAGTGGATCCTCTGCCTCTGGTTCATGGGGCTTGAGGATCATCCGTTGCGCTCGCGCCTTGCTGAGAGCCTTCGCAGGACGCAGCGCAAGGACGGCAGCTGGGAAATCTACCATGACGCGCCGGCGGGCGACATCAACACGACGGTCGAGGCCTATGCGGCGCTGCGCTCATGCGGCGTTCCGGCGGACGACCCGCAGCTTCGGCGCGCGCGCGACTGGATCCTGTCGAAGGGCGGCCTCAAGAACATCCGCGTCTTCACGCGCTACTGGCTGGCGCTGATCGGCGAATGGCCGTGGGAGAAGACCCCGAACATCCCCCCCGAAGTCATCCATTTCCCGACCTGGTTCATCTTTTCGATCTACAATTTCGCGCAATGGGCGCGCGCGACCCTGATGCCGATCGCGGTCCTGTCCGCGCGCCGGCCCTCGCGGCCCTTGCCGCCGGAAAACCGGCTCGACGATCTCTTCCTCGGCGGGCGCGACGTTTTCGACTATGAACTGCCCGGAAAGCCGGGCGCCGATTTCTGGGACAAGTTCTTCCGCGTCACCGACAGGGTCCTGCACGGCCTGCAGTCTCTCGGCGCGGCGGCGGGGCTGTCCTTCGGCCGCAACGGTTCGGTGAAGCGTGCGCTCGAATGGATCATCGAGCATCAGGACGCCGACGGCGTCTGGGGCGGCATCCAGCCGCCTTGGATCTATTCGACGATGGCCCTCTTCAATGAGGGCTATGCGCTCGACCACCCCGTCGTCGCCAAGGCGCTTGCCGCGCTCGACGATCCGCGCTGGCGCGTCGATGTCGGCGATGCGACCTGGATCCAGGCCTCGACGAGCCCGGTCTGGGACACGATCCTCACCTTGCTTGCGTTCGACGACTGCCATCTCAACGAGCGCTATCCCGAAGCGGTCGAAAAGGCGCTCGACTGGGTGCTGGACCAACAGGTGCTGCGCAAGGGCGACTGGAGCGTCAAGCTCCCCAAAACCGCTCCGGGCGGCTGGGCGTTCGAATACAAGAACTATTTTTATCCTGACACGGATGATACGGCGGTCGCGCTCATCGCGCTGTCGCAGTTCCGCGGGCGAGGTCCGCGGGCGGAGCGGATCGAACGGGCGATCCGCCTCGGCGTCGACTGGCTCGTCGCCATGCAGTCAAAAGGCGGCGGCTGGGGCGCCTTCGACAAGGACAATGACAAGAAATTCCTGACCAAGATCCCGTTCTGCGATTTCGGCGAGGCGCTTGATCCGCCCTCGGTGGACGTCACGGCCCACATCGTCGAGGCGTTCGGCAAGCTCGGCCTCGGGAGCAATCATCCCTCGATGGTCGCCGCGCTCGATTATCTCCGCCGCGAGCAGGAACAGGACGGATCGTGGTTCGGGCGCTGGGGCGTCAATTACATTTACGGCACGGGCGCGGTGCTGCCGGCGCTTGAAGCGATCGGCGAGGACATGTCCGCACCCTATGTTTCACGCGCCTGCGACTGGCTGCTCTCGCGCCAGCAGGAAAACGGCGGCTGGGGCGAGTCCTGCGCGTCCTACATGGACCCCGAAATGTCGGGGCGGGGGAAGGCGACCGCCTCGCAGACCGCCTGGGCGCTGATGGGCCTCATCGCGGCGAACCGCCCCGGCGATCGCGACGCGATCGAGCGGGGGCTTGCCTTCCTCATCGAGCGCCAGTCGAACGGAACCTGGAAAGAGCCCGAATACACCGGCACGGGATTTCCAGGCTACGGCGTCGGCGCGACGATCAAGCTCGGCGACCCGTCGCTCGCCGAGAGGCTGAAGCAGGGCCCGGAACTCTCCCGCGCCTTCATGATCAACTACAATCTCTACCGGCACTATTTCCCATTGATGGCGATGGGGCGGTGGCGAAAGATGCAAAGCCGCTCCTGATCAAAGCCGCCCGACCGCGCAGGACAACCGGCCGGGGAAATTAACTATAATGGGTTCGCCTGATTGACTTCTTGACGCCGGAAGTTAGTCCGGCGTAAGCTTTCATGGTCGCGCGGGGGCTACGGCTTCCGCGCGTTTTGTTTGCGGCCGCGCTCGCGCGGCGGCGTTTTGACAAGTCCGGCTCGGCGCGCGATTCGACGGTTCCGTTGGCCGCGCGCAGTGAAGAACCGCCCGCCGAATTCAGGATTGCGCCGGGACCGGCAGGGGCGCGGGCGCGAAAAAATGCGTATCGTCAAAACCCTGACTCTGCGTATTTTGCGGCTGCATCCGGCGGAAAATCAGGAAATTCCAGAAATCGCCGGCCGAAATAATGCGTATTTTCGGGGGCGTTGAAGGCGCGGCGCCGCTGCAACGCCCGGCCCCTAACCGGTCCAAGGCCGGCCGCCGGGCTCTAGCGAGTCATGGGGCCCGCGGTTAACCTTTCGCCATGGTTCGTTGGGGTATGCGCCGGGCCGCCGCCGCGACCGCCAGTCTGGCGGCGCTCGCCTTGTCACCTTCTGCTGACGCCGAATTGCCGCCGCCGTCCAACAGCGGCGACCAGTGGCGCATCGTCAAGACCGAATGGTCGGACGCGGACGAGAACGGCTATTCGCGCTTCGTGCAGATCATCGGCCGCTCGACCTGCACCACGCTCGAATCCTGCCTCGCGATTTCGGGAAATCCCTATTTCAATCCAAACGATCCTGAGTTCACCGGCGACTGTGCGGACATGGTCTATGTTCTGCGCGCCTATTACGCGTGGAAGAACGGGCTGCCCTTCTCCTACCAGAACGCGATGCGCACCTTCGACGGCGCGCCGGAGGACCTGCGCTATTCCACGAACGGCAATCTCGTCGCCGGGCGGCGCGACGCGGTCGGCGAACGGCCCTTGTCGGCAGGAAGCTGGATCGCGCGCATCGGCGGCGAGGTCTCGACGGCGATGTTCCGAATCCATCCCGACAATGGCGACGGGTCGCTGCATGACGATTTCT
Source organism: Parvularculaceae bacterium (assembly GCA_046296195.1). Lineage (GTDB taxonomy): Bacteria > Pseudomonadota > Alphaproteobacteria > Caulobacterales > Parvularculaceae > Amphiplicatus. Next base: position 24,186 of record JBKBLR010000026.1, read on the forward strand.
ATCCGGTCGCCGTCAACCGCGAGGCGGTGAGGCCGGGCGTCGTCGCCTATGACATCTACGGCCATGTCGGCATCGTCTATGACATTCTCGACGACGGCCGCGTGCTCGTCATCGCCTCGCACCCCGACCGCTCGGTGACGCGCACGACCTACGGGCCGAACTTCCTGCGCGCCAAGCCCGACCTCGGCGCCGGGCTCAAGGGCTGGCGCCCGATCAGGCTCGAAGGCGCGCGCAAGACGGCGGACGGGCACTATGTCGGCGGGCGCATTCGCGCCGCCAAGAACAGCGAGATCCCGCATTATTCGATGGAGCAGTTCCTCGGGAACCGCCCCAATCCGTCGGGCGACTGGCGCTATGGCGATTTCGTCGTCGGCGACCGCACGGTCGATTACTACGATTATGTGCGCCGCAAGCTCGCTGCGCCGGGCTTTCGCTACAATCCGGTGACCGAGCTTCGAAACGGCATGCAGACGCTGTGCGGCGCGGCGCGCGACCGCAAGGTCGTCGTCGAGATGGCGGTCGCTGCGGGCCTGCCGAAGCAGAAGCACCCCGAGCGCCTGCCGCCGAACATCTACGGGACCTATGGGCCGTGGGAGGGGTATTCAACGCCCTCGCGCGATGCGCGCCTCAAGGTCTCGTTCATCGAATTGAAGCGTACGATCAAGGAATATTACGACCTCATCGCGGCGGGCGATGAGACGTCGGTCCATTATGAAGGATCCGACCTCGCGCGCGACCTTTGGTCGGCCTATATCGAGGAAAAGGAAGCGTGCACCTTCACCTATTGGCGCTCCGACGACAGCCGCATCCGGCTCAATCTCGGCCATCTGCAGGACCGGCTCTGGGACCTCTCCTTCGATCCCTGGCATTGCCCGGAGCGGCGCTGGGGCGCGAAGGGTCTCGAGTTTCAGACGTGTACGGATGATGAAGACAAGACGCGCTGGTACGAGGCGCAGCGCTGGCTCCGCTTTCAGGCTGAGCGCAACTATGACCAGCGAATGGATTTCACGGCGTCGGAGCTGAAATCGCCGGCCGAGGCGCCGCCGGAGAAGGGCGGCCTCGGCGTCGAGGCGCCGGCGGACGCGGATCTTCGCGGCTATCTCGCCTCGATCAATTCCTTCGCGCTCTCCGAGCTTCCCGAGGATCCCATGGTCATCCTCGCCGCCGGCTCGCCGATCGAGCCCGAGCCGCGCCTGCCCGCCTGGCACTCGAAAATCCTGAACGGCTGGCGCGACGGCTGGAAGGATTAGAGCGGCGCGCGCAAAAGCGCGCGCAGTTTTGCCTAAAAGCGCCGCGCCGATCAAAAGCGTCGCCTTGCCGCTGGCCCGCCGGCCCGGTTTCGGCGTAGAAGCGGGTCAGGAGCCCTTTATGGACAAGTTCGTCTTTTTCCTCATCCCGCTCGGCCTCGCCGCGACCTTGATTGTGCTCGGCGTCGGCATTTATTCGCTCGCCAAGGGCGGCGCTTTCGCGAAGCAGAATTCGAACAAGCTGATGCGCCTGCGGGTGCTGGCGCAGGGCGTCACCATCGTCCTGATGCTGATCTTCCTCGTCCTCGTCGGCCGCGGCCCGCAGGGGTGAGGCGCAAGACGTCAGGGTGTTCCGTGCCCCGCGCGTAGGTGTTCACCTTGATATTGGTTGAGGCCGTAGATGCCTGTCACCGACAGGGAAGTGTCGGTGCATTGATAGGCGAAACCGCCGCTGTCGACCGAGGGACCGGGGTCCGCGTAAATTTGATCCGAAATGGTCACGGGGCCTGCGCGCAGCGTGATGTGATGGCGCACGTCGTGGTCTGTCACGCGCCATTGACCAATGCCGCGGTCGGAGATCCGCCACTCGAACCGATGATCGCCGTTGGTCACCATCGTCTCGTGCATTGAGCCTCCAGGACCCGATACGACGCCTTCATTGGCGTAATTCTTCCAGAAGACGCCCCCCGTGCCGTCGGGGGCGAAGCGCAAGGTCCAGTCGCCGGTGCGATAGGTCCAGCTGAGGCTGCCGCCCGCCGCGCCGATCGCGCCGGCGCCGCCGGCAAGACCGGCGCGGGCGAAGCCGCGCAGCGAGGCCGCCGTGGGCTTCCAGTCGCCGACAAGGCAGCAGGCCAGACGCTCCAGCTCCTCGGTGTTCGTCACCGCGTAGGTGACGGTCGCGTCCGACTCTGTCGCCAGGAACAGGGTGATGAACGACTGGTCCTCGTCGCAGGCCAGAATCTCCGTCGGCGGATCAGTCCAGTCGGCGTCGAACGGCTTCATGCGCGCCCGCCCGCCTTCGGAGGCCGTGGTCTTCAGATCGTAGGTCTTGCCCTCGCGGAAGGTCAGGGTCTCCCGCCGCAGCAGGAACGGGCGTGTCGTTGTCGTCTTGGTGCGCGGACCGGTGAATACGGTTTCGGGACTCGTCCTGGGCGTCGTCGGCACCGCGCGGCCGGCAGGCTGCCTGATCTTTGAGTCGAGATAATCCTCGGCGAAAGACGTCCACCGATCGAGGCTTACGGCGCCGGCGAGAGCGGCGACCTGCGCCTCCCGACCGGCGGTCGCCGGCATGGCGTCGATGAGCCGGCGAACGCCGGTCAGCGGCCCGACTTTTTGATGCAGCCACAGGAAGAAAACAACGCTTTCATAGCTGAGGTCGATCAGCGGCGTTTCAGGCGACAGCTCGTCGAAGCCGCGTGCGAAGAAATCGAGTTGCTCAGTATCAGGAACGACGAGATGCGAGAAGTAGACGGCAGACCCCTCGATCCACCAACGGCCATTTGGATAGATTGCAGCTTTGTCCGGCCATGTCTTGCCCTGAACGCAATGAAATAGCTCGTGCGCGATGGATAGAAGGAAGTACTCAATATCAATTTCGCCGGAGGGCTTGTAGAAGATGATGGCGCACTCATCAGGCGCGCGCCAGCCGACCGCGCCCGCCAAGGCCCGATGGCCGTCGGCGCTGGCGAAAGGCGGCTCCAGCGGCGAGATCAGGATCGACGTGCGCGCAAGATCGACGTCGCCGAGCAGATCAAGCGCCGCCGAGGCCTTGGCGGCCAGCTGCCGCAGATAATTCGTCGCCGTTTCGTTCGACAACGTGGTCGAGCCGCGAAGCCTCAGGATGCGGATGGGGACGCGCAAGGTGCGTGTCGTGATGTCGGTCCGAAACACTTCGTCGCAATGGAGCGCCAGAAGGCGATAGCGGTCGTCGAAGCGGCCTCGATAGTCCGGATTGGAGCAGTCGCCAAAGGCGGCCGCGGGCGTCGCAAGCACAGCGACAGCTGCTGAGAACAACAAGCAGATCAACCGCGCCATGGTCTGTTCCTTGGGCGATCCGTCACCGGATCATTACAGCGCAGCCAGCGAGCAGGCAAGGACTGGGCTGTAAGGCGCTATTGCGCGGTGATGCCGCCGTCGATCTTGAACTCAGAGGCGGTCACGAACCGCGACTCGTCCGAGGCGAGATAAAGCACCGCATAGCCGACGTCTTCCGGCTCGCCGAGCCGGGCGAGCGGGATCTGGCGCGTCAGCTTGTCCTCGCCGGCCTTGCCGCCGCCGCCAAGCGCGACGAGCGGGTCGATGATCGGCGTGCGGGTGAAAACCGGATGCACGGAATTGCAGCGGATGTCATAGCCCGCGCGCGCGCAATGGAGCGCGATCGACTTCGACAGCATCCACACGCCCGCTTTCGCCGTATTGTAGGCCATCATGTCGCCATGGGCGATGATGCCGGCGACGGACGAGATGTTGATGATCGAGGCGGGCTGCGACGCTTTCAGATAGGGCATCGCGGCCTGCGTGCCGATGAAGATCGAATCGACGTCGATCTCCATGGTGCGGCGCCAGCCTTCCATCGTCTCCGTCTCGATATTGCCCCAGCCGCCGACGCCGGCGTTGTTGATGAGGACGCTGATCCCGCCCATGAAATGCGCCGCCGCAGCGAGCGCACGCTCCCAATCCTCGCGCCGCGTCACGTCATGAGCCGCGAAGGACGCCGCGCCGGGGAACTGACGGTCGATCGCGGCGGCGGTCTTTTCCGCGCCGGCGGCGTTGACGTCGGTGACGAAGACCGTCGCGCCCTCCGCCGCCAGCATGCGGGCGAAGCACGCCCCGAGCCCTTGCGCGCCGCCGGTGATGAAGGCCTTCTTGCCTGAAACGCGTCCCATGCATGGATCTCCTGCCGCTTGGGGAAGGCTTACCGGCGGCAGGCCCTGGAGGCGAGGGCGCGGCGCAGGGCTCAGCCCTGTTCCTTCAGCTGGCGGATCGCTTCGGCCATGAACTCGTCCATGTGGCGGCGGATCTGATGGTCGCTCTGATCGACGCCGGCGACGGCGAGGTCAGCCTTGATCTTGCGGAAGACGTCGTCATCGCCGGCTTCCTCGAAGTCCGATTTGATGACCGATTTGGCGTACTCTTCGGCCGTTTCGCCCGTCAGGCCCATCAGCCCGGCCGCCCAATGGCCGAGCAGCCGGTTGCGCCGGGCGCCGGCTTTGAACTTCAGGGCTTCGTCGTGAGCGAATTTCTTCTCGAAAGCGTCTTTCCGTTCGTCGAAATTGGCCATTGCTGTTGATTTCCTTACGTTTTTCAGAACCGCCCACAAGCCTTTCTATCGGCCGACCGCCGCCCCCGCAACGCCGCAGGGTCCATTTGCTGCATTGCGGCGATAGACGCCGCCGGCAGGATGGATGTAGGGGTTTTCGAGCGGGAGGGAAGCGCGTATAGCGCCCCGCTCCGACCGACCCGGCCGCCAGGGGCCTCGGGTCGTCACCCGCCGGGAAGGATCTAATGAAAATGGCGCGCCGCAAGCAGGTCTATGAGGGCAAGGCCAAGATCCTCTTCGAGGGGCCGGAGCCGGGCACCCTCATCCAGTATTTCAAGGACGACGCCACCGCGTTCAACAACCAGAAGCGGGCGGTGCTCGAAGGCAAGGGCGTCCTCAACAACCGCATTTCCGAATTCATCATGCAGGGCCTCGAGCGGATCGGCGTGCCGACCCATTTTATCCGCCGGCTCAACATGCGCGAGCAGCTGATCCGCCATGTCGAGATCATCCCGCTCGAGGTCGTCGTCCGGAATGTCGCGGCGGGCTCGCTCGTCAAGCGCCTCGGCCTCGAAGAGGGCTCGCAACTGCCGCGTTCGGTCGTCGAGTTCTATTACAAGAACGACGCGCTCGGTGACCCGCTCGTGTCGGAGGAACACATCACCGCCTTCAACTGGGCGACGCCCCAGGAAATCGATGACATGATGGCGCTTGCGCTGCGCGTGAACGATTTCCTGTCCGGCCTTTTCGCCGGCGTCGGCATCAAGCTCGTCGATTTCAAGGTGGAGTTCGGGCGGCAATATGAAGGCGAGATGGTGCGCCTCATCCTCGCCGACGAGATCAGCCCGGACAGCTGCCGCCTGTGGGACATCGAAACCGGCGCGATCATGGACAAGGACCGCTTCCGCAAGGATCTCGGCGGCGTCACCGAAGCCTATCGCGAGGTCGCCAAGCGGCTCGGCATCCTCAAGGACGGCGGGACCAATGGCGCGACCGGCCCGGTTCTCGTCAGCGACAACGGGAAATAAAGCTTTCGTCGCCGAAGTGCGGGGGATGCGCCCGATGCTGCAGCGTCTCGGCTTCGCCTGCGTCGCCGCCCTGGCGGCGCTGACCCTCTCGGCGGCGGCCCGCGCGCAGTCCCTTTCCGCCGTTCCGCATCCGGATGTTCGCCGGGGCGAAACGACGTTCGATTATCGCGCCGGCTACGCGCTGCCGGACGACGGTCGGTCGGCGCGGTTCGGGCAGCGGTTTCACGTCCAGAAGGCGCTCGGCGGCGCCGTCCGCTTCCGGCTGCTGGTCCAGCAGGGTGAGCGCGCCGACGGCGTCGTGGCGACGCAGTTCGTCAGTCCGCAGATCCAGCTTCAACTCATTGAAAGCGAAAAGTCGGGCGGATGGGACAGCGCCTTCCGGTTCGACGGTTTCATTCCGATCGACGGACGACCGGGCCGGACCAGGCTGGGCTTCTTCAACGCCGTCGATCTCGGCGGCGGCGTCGAGGCGCGATCGGTGCTGTTCTTCGCCCGTGACATCGGCGACCACGCCGCCCCCGGCGTGCAGCTTGAGGCGCGCGAAGAACTCTCTTTCGCCGCAACGGGACGAACGCGCGCCGGCGTCCAGCTCTTTCACGGCCTGAATTCAACCGCGCATCTTGGCGATTTCGATGAGCAGCGCCATCAGCTCGGCGTCTTCGCGCGCAGCAAGATCACCCGCCATCTCGGCGTCGAAGGGGGCTGGCTTTTCGGCCTTTCCAAGGCGGCGCCCGAGGCCGACCTCAGGGTCATCCTGACCTATTCGCTCTGACCTGCGCCGGCGCCGGCGAGCGCCTTGATGAAGATCACGAAGTGATCGAGGCCGTCATAGAACCGCGCGGTGGGGAGGCGTTCATTCTTGCCGTGATAATTGTATTCGTCGCCGTTGAGTGAAATGATCGGCCCCGCGCCGACTGTCGGCACGTCGGCGCGGCGGAAATGCAGGCCGTCGGTGCCGCCCGCCTCGAGATAGGGCGAAATCACGGAGCCGGGCGCGCGCACTTTCACGACTTCGGCGATCGCGGCGCTCACTTCCGGTGGAATGTCGCTCACGGGGCTTTCGAGCGGCTCGCCCAGCGTTTCGACCTTCAACTTATCGTTCGCCATGACTCGAATGAGCGTGTCACGCACCGCGTCGACCGGGTCGCCCGGAAAGATCCGGCAGTTCACCGTGGCCGTCGCTGATTGCGGCAGCGCGTTCTCGGCGTGCCCGCCGCGCAGCATCGTCGCAACGCACGTCGTCTGAAGGTCGCGCGCGGTCGAGGCGTCGGCGAGCATGACCCTGAGCGCCTTCTTGTCGCCGGGCCTGGCCACGAACCGCTCGACCGCTTTTTTCAGCTCGCCGTCGAGCGTCGGCGCAATGGCGGCGAAAGCGGCGATCGAGACGGCGTTCCAGCGCGGCGGAAATTTGTGCGCCTCGATTTTCTTCAGCGCCCCGGCGAGCTCGTAGATCGCGTTGTCGGGGCGCGGGGCCGAGGAATGGCCGCCCGCGTTGACGGCGGTCACTTCGAACGTCGCATAGGTCTTCTCGGCCGCCTGCAGGCCATAAGCGCCGGGCGCGCCGGGCGCTGGCAGGAATCCGCCGCCGGCGTCTGAATTGACGGCGAACGCCGCGTCCTTGAGCTTCTCGGCGAGCGCACGCGTCGTCTGCATGCCGGTTTCCTCATCGCCCGAGAAGGCGATGACGAGGTCGCGGTCGGGAACGAAGCCCTCGCGCCGGAGGCGCATGAACGCTTGCGTCAGCGTCAGCACGCCGTATTTGTTGTCGACGACGCCGCGGCCGAAGAAGACGCCGTCCTTCTCGGTGAGGACGAAGGGATCAAAGTCCCAGTCCTCGCGCCGCGCTTCGACGACATCCATGTGCGCGAGGAAAAGAACGGGCTTTTTCGTCGACCCCGGCGCGCCGCGATAGCGCACGATGAGGCCCGCGCTCTCGCCGGCCGGCACGATCTCGATGTCGCGCTTGTCAAAGCCGGCCTTCATCAGCTCGCCGGCGAGATAGCCCGCCATCTTCGGCGCGGCGCCGCGCCCGGCGACGGTCGGGAAAGCGATCAGCCGCTCGAAAATCGCCCGCGCCTCGGCCTCGACGCCGGAGCGCTGCGCATCCTGCGCGGCGGCGCCCGATGCAACGGCGGCGAGAGCCGCGCCGATCCCGATCAATCCAATACGCATCGCTCCCTCCCGCGGCGGAAGTGCACGCCGCGTGCTTCGTCAGTGACCGGCAGGCTGGGTGATCGCGCTCGGCGTCGCCTTGTGCGGCGCGTGCGGGTGCCAGCCGAGCACCGCCAGCATGGCGAAGAACCCGGCGACATAGCCGACCGGAATCCACCACGCGCTCGCGATCCATTTGAAGACGGACTTCGCTTCCGGAAAAATGTTGGAAACCGCGACGCCGGCGCTCGATCCGAACCACACCATCGAGCCGCCGAAGCCGACCGCGAAGGCGAGAACGCCCCAGTCGAAGCCGCCCTGTTTCAGCGCCAGCGCGGTGAGCGGGATGTTGTCGAAGACCGACGAAATGAATCCGAGGCCGAAGGCCGTCTGCCAGCTCGCCGGAGGAAGCGCCTGCACCGGCATCATCGAGGCGCAGGTGACGAGCGCGAGGAGGAACAAAGACCCCTTCAGACTGTCCTGCGCGACCTTGAGGTTCGGTTTGCGCAGGAAGCCGCCGACGAAGATCGCCGCCCAGACGGCGAGTCCGATCACCGGAACAACGTCGAGGACATGCGGCGCGAAGATATTGGCGCCGGCGTTCGCGCCGACGGCGCTGAGGAGGATGAAGGCGACGACGCCGATCTTGCCCCAGTCGACCTTGTGGTGGCCTTCCTCGTGCTTCTGGATCGGGGAATAAGCCTGCTGCTTCAGGGACAGCGGGATCGCGAAGACGAGCCAGGCGACGGCCGCGGCGAGATAGGCGTGGAAGACGTCAAGCGGCGAGACGCCGTCGATCCACATCATGGTCGTCGTGGTGTCGCCGACGACGGAGCCCGCGCCGCCGGCGTTCGATGAGGCGACGATCGCGGCGAGATAGCCGACATGCACCTTCTTGAACACATGCTTGGCGATGACGCCGCCGATGAGGGCCGCTGCGATATTGTCGAGAAAGCCGGACACGACCCAGACCGTGGCGAGAAGCGCGACAGGCCCCAGCCAGTTGTCGGGCAGATAGCGCGGCATGACCTCGGGCGCGCCGCTGTCCTCGAAATGACGGGAGAGGACCGCGAATCCGAGGAGGAGGAGCAAGAGGTTCGAAAGAATGATTCGTTCATGCCAGAGATGGGCGAGGAGGCCGCCGAACCCTGGTCCCGACGCAAAGCCTGTGAAGATCAGCTTGTAGACCATGATCACCGAAAGACCCGTCACCGCGACGGTGAAGGTCCGGTGGTGGAAAAACGCGACGCTCAGAAGGGTCGCGCCAAACAGGAAGAAATCGACCGGAACGCCGAACAAGGTCGGACCCGACACCGCCGCGCCCGCGCCTTCGGCGGCGAGCGCCGGCCCGGCTCCAAAACCCAATGAAAGTGCGATAATGGCTCCAGTCAGCAGCCGGTTCATCCCTGCCTCGTTCTCCGATTTGGAATTGGATACGCCCCACGCGCCCCGGACGGAGCGCGCGGGACGCTAGCCGCCCGGCGCGCGCGGCGCAACCGACCGCCCGCGAATTCCGACTAGCCCTCCGCTGCGCCGGCGTCGGGAATCGCCGAATGAGAGGGGGAGCCCTCATTGATCGGCTTGTGCGGGGCGTGCGGATGCCACCCGACGACGGCGAGCAACGTAAGGAATCCGACGACATATCCAAGCGCGACCCACCAGCCGCTGCGCACCCAGCGCACGGCCGACTTCGCCTCGGGATACTGGTTGGAGAGGGCGACGCCGGCCGACGATCCGAACCACAGCATTGAGCCGCCGAAGCCGACTGCGAACGCAAGGACGCCCCAGTCATAGCCGCCCTGTTTCAGCGCAAGGGCGGTGAGCGGAATGTTGTCGAAAACCGACGAGATGAACCCGAGCGCCAGCGCGCTTTCCCAGCTTGCCGGAGGAAGTTTCTCGACCGGCATCAGCGACGCGCAGGTGACGAGCGCGAGAAGAAACAGCGTTCCCTTGAAATTCGCCGGGATCACGGAGACCTCCGGGGCGCGGATCGCGGCGCCAAGAATGATCGCCGCCCAGACGCCTATGCCGATCACCGGATAGGCGTCGAGCAATTGCGGCGCGAAGAGATTCGCTGAGACGTTGGCGCCGATCGCCGAAATGAGGATGAAGCCGACGACGCCGACGCGCATCCAGTCGATCCTGAAACCGCCTTCTCGGTGTTTCTGGATCGGCGAGTGACGTTGCTGGACGATCGACAGCGGCACCGCGAATACGAGGAAAGCGGTGAGGGATGCGACATAGGCATGGACGACGTCGAGCGGAGAAACGCCGTCGATCCACATCATCGTCGTCGTGGTGTCGCCGACGACCGAGCCTGCGCCGCCGGCGTTCGACGACGCGACGATCGCGGCGAGATAGCCGATATGCACGTTCTTGTAGACGTGGCGCGCCACGACCCCGCCGATCAGCGCCGCCGCGATATTGTCGAGGAAGCTCGACAGCACGAACACCATCGCGAGAAGCGTGAGCCCGCCAGTCCAGTCGTCAGGCAGAATGCGCGGCATCGCCTCGGGCGCTTTTGAATCCTCGAAGTGGCGCGACAGGACCGCAAACCCGATCAGCAGGAGAAACAGATTCGAGAGAATGACCCGCTCATGCCAGAGGTGGCCGAGAAGGCCGTCGAGCCCCGCGCCGAACTTGAAGCCGGTGAAGACGAACTTGTAGGCGATGATCGCCGCGAGCCCCGTGAAGGCGACCGTAAAGGTCCGGTGGTGAAGGAGGGCGACGCCAATCAGCGTGGCGCCGAAAAGAAAGAACTCGAGCGGCACGCCAAGGACGTCTATACCGACCTTCGGCGTCGCGCCCGGCGCCGCGTCGGCGGCAAGCGCGGACCCAAAGACGCACATCGGCGCGACACAAGCCGCCAGCGCGGGACCTACCCGCAGCGACTTCTGCATTCTGCATTCTCCTGTTGAAAAAGCGCCCGGGAAGGGCGGCGGAACCTAGACCTGCCGGCCCCGGCTCCGCAATCGCTTGTCGTAGCGCTTCCGAAGCAGTTGCGGCGGCCTTTCGGGGAGCGTAAGGCCAAGCCCCGTTTTCCGCGAGGACGCCCATGAAGGCCAAAGTCACGATCACATTGAAGTCCGGCGTCCTCGACCCGCAAGGCAAGGCGATCGAGGGTGCGCTCGCCGGCCTCGGCTTCGACGGCGCCAGCGACGTCCGCCAGGGCAAGGTGATCGAGATGACGCTCGCCGAGACGAACGAAGCTGCGGCGCGCGCCAAGCTCGATGAGATGTGCAAGAAGCTCCTCGCCAATCCGGTGATGGAGAATTACGCCATCGAAATTCTGGGCTGACCGATGAAGACCGCCGTCATCGTCTTTCCCGCCTCGAATTGCGATCGCGACGCGGCCGTCGCCCTCGAACAGGCGACCGGCAGGGCGCCGGCGATGGTCTGGCACGCCGACACCGACCTGCCGGCGACGGACCTCATCGTGCTCCCGGGCGGCTTTTCCTATGGCGATTATCTGCGCTCGGGCGCGATGGCGGCGCGCGCGCCGGTGATGCGCGCGGTTATCGAAAAGGCGAAGGCGGGCGTGCCGGTCATCGGCATCTGCAACGGGTTCCAGATTCTGACCGAGGCGGGGCTCCTGCCCGGCGCGCTGTTGCGAAACGCCGGGCTTAACTTTGCCTGCCGCACCGTCTCTTTGCGCGTCGAGAACAACCAGACGGTTTTCACCGGCGCGTTCGAGAAGGGGCAGACGGTCGATTTCCCGGTCGCGCATCATGACGGCAATTTTTTCGCCGACGCCGCGACGCTGGACCGCCTTGAAGGCGAGGGCCGCATCGCGTTCCGCTATATCGACAATCCGAACGGTTCGGCGCGCGACATCGCCGGGATCGTCAATGACGCCGGCAATGTGCTCGGCCTGATGCCGCATCCCGAACGGGTGATCTCGCCGCTTCTTGGCGGCGTCGACGGTCTTGCGTTCTTCAAGGGTCTTGTCGAGCGCGTCAACGCTTAGGCCGCGCCGCCGAAGCGCTGCGGGCGGCGCGAGGACCAGGGCGCGGCCTCCTCGATTTCATAGCTGAGTTCGAGAAGCGTTTTCTCATCCCCGACTTTGGCGCCCAACATGACGCCGATCGGCAGGCCGTCATGCGACGTCGCCAGCGGCAGCGAGATCGCCGGCGCGCCGACGACGTTATAAAGGCCGGTGAACTGCGCGTAATTGAGCAGCCGTTCGAGCGCCTCGTCATAGGGGACCCGGACGTCGAGCCAGCCAAGCTTGACGGGCGGCGCGGCGAGCACCGGCGACAAGATGACGTCTGCGCCGCTGAAGAGCGCGTCGAATTGAGGCCGCACCGCCTGAAGGCGGGCGATGGCGGCAGGCAACGCCTCGCGACGCTGCTCGTAATGATCGACGAGGCCGAGAGTAAGCGGTTCAAACGCAAGTCCGTTGCGCTTGAGCTTCGTCGCCCTCTCCCACGTCGTGACGATCGCATGCGCCATCGCCGCCCAGTAAAGCAGGAACGCGTCCTCGACATCCCTGTCGAAAGGGATCGTGATCTCATCAACATGATGCCCGAGATCCTCGCACAGGCGCGCTGCGGCCTGCGCCGCCGCCACGATCTCGGCGTCGACCGGCCGGCCGGTCGCGCCCGCCGTGAACATCGCAATCTTGAGACGCCGGCTTGACGGGCCCATGACGAGTCCGACGGTGGGAAGGCCGCTCGTTTCCGGCGGCGTTTCCATCGCGGCGATGACCGCCGCCGTGTCGCGAACCGTCCGCGACTGCACGCCGTGCACGGATAATCCTATGGGCCCGACCGGATCAGGCCGCGCGACGGGGTATCGGCTCTTCGAGACCTTGAGACCGACATTGCCGCAGCAGGCGGCGGGGATGCGAATCGAGCCGCCGCCGTCTGATGCGTGCGCGACCGGCACGACGCCGGCGGCGACGAGCGCCGCGGCGCCGCCGGAGGAGCCGCCGGTCGAATAGTCCAGATTCCAGGGATTGCGCGTTTTTCCCGTGCTCAAGGGCTCCGTCGTCGCAGTCAGGCCGAACTCCGGCGTCGTCGATTTGCCGAGGCTGACGACGCCGAGGGAAAGATAGGCGTCGATAAGCGGCGTCTGTTCCTTGCCTTTGTATCCGGGGAACGCCCGGCTGCCGAAACCTGAGGGCTCGCCGATGACATCGTCGAGGTCCTTGATGAAGGTCGGCACGCCGGCCCACGGTCCCGTCGCACTGGCTGCGAGGTCGCGCGCGCGATCGAACCGCTTGAAGGCGATCGCGTTGATCGAAGGCTCCAGCGCTTCGGCGCGCGCAATGGCGGCTTCGACCGCTTCGCCTGCGCTGATTTCACCCGACCGGATACGCGCCGCCGTCTCGACGGCGTCAAGCGATGCGAGATCGACGGCCCTCTTCATGTCTTTTCTTGCGCACGCGCTCGCGAGCGTTGCAAACGCGGCCGCGCCGGCGCCGGTCCCCATCAGATGTCTCCGCGTCAACGTCATGCCCCGCGCCCCGTCCAGCTTTGGCGCGGAGGCTGAAGCGCGGCGGCCAGCGGGTCAATAGGCGAGGACGTCGTCAGGCGGCGGCTTCCTTGCCGCCGGCGAGCGCGCAAGAGAGGGCGGCGAGAAGCGCGTCCTTGCGAACGGGCTTCGTGAGGCAGTCGTCCATCCCGGCGCGCCGGCATTGCTCGGCGTCGCGGGCGAGGGCGTGGGCGGTGAGGCCGATGATCGGCGTGCGCCGGCCGGCCGACGCCTCGTTCGCGCGAATCGTGCGGGTCGCTTCGAGCCCGTCCATCACCGGCATTGAAACATCCATCAGCACCGCGTCGAACCTCTGTCTCGCCGCCGCAGCGACTGCCGCAGCGCCGTCGCCGGCTTCAACGATCTCGAAACCTTCGCCGGCGAGCATCATCCTGACGACCATGCGGTTGACTTCATTGTCTTCGACGAGAAGGAGGCGCGCCCGCGTCTCGGGCGGATCGGGCTCCGCAGGGGTCGCCGCAACATCCGCATCGGCGCCCTCGCCCCCCGCCAGCAAACGTCCCAAAGCTTCGTAGAGTTCATTGCGGCGAACGGGTTTGGCGATGGTGACGGCGCCAAGCGCGGCGAAGGCGCGCGCCGGCTCGCAATCGTCGACCGAGGTCAGCATCATCACCGGCAAATGCGCGCCGCCTTGCGCGCGCCGCACGGCGGCCAGCAGGGAGAGCCCGTCCATTTCCGCCATCTGGTGGTCGAAGATTGCGAAATCGAAGCTCTCGCGGGCGAAAATATCGAGCGCTTCGGCGGCGGAACGGGCGGCTATCGCCTTGACGCCCCATTCGCTGAAGAACTCCTGCAGAATCTCGAGATTGACGGCGATGTCGTCGACGATGAGCGCGCGCTTGCCGGATAGGGCGGCGGGCGCAGGCGTCGACAGGGGCCCCTCGCAGGCGGGAAGGGGAACCGTGAAAGCGAAGGTCGCGCCCGCTCCCAAGACGGAGGAGACCGAAATCTCGCCGCCCATCAGCTCGACGAGCTGCTTTGAGATGGCGAGACCGAGGCCGGTGCCGCCATAGCGGCGGGTCGTCGAATTGTCGGCTTGCTCGAATTTTTCAAAGATCCGCCCGATCTTGTCGGGCTCGATGCCGATGCCGGTGTCGGAGACGCTCACCCGGACGCCGTCTTCGCCCGCGCGCTCGGCGATGATCGAGATCGACCCTTGATGCGTGAATTTCGCCGCATTGCCGACGAGGTTGGTGAGGACCTGCCGGAACCGGCCGCCGTCGCCGAGTGAGAATTCCGGCACGTCCGGCGCGACCCGCGCGGTCAGCTCGACGCCGCGCTCGGCGGCGCGCGCCGCGATGAGCGCGGCGACATCCTCCACGGCCCGGCGGACCGAGAACGGCGCACGCTCGATGTCGATCCGTCCGGCTTCGATCTTCGAGAAATCGAGAATGTCGTTGATGATGTCGAGGAGCGCGGCGCCGGAACTCTTTATGACATCGACGCAGGTTCTCTGCTTGTAAGTCAGATCCGTCGCGGCCAGCACGTCGGCCATGCCGATGATGCCGTTCATCGGCGTCCTGATTTCATGGCTCATGTTTGCGAGGAATTCCGACTTGGCGACAGAAGCCGCCTCGGCGGCGGCGGCGCGCGCCAGCGCCTCCTCCTTTTCCATCGCGCCGGCGGCGGCGATGCGGGCGCGCGCGACCGTGAAGGCGAGCGCGGCGGTGAGCGCGCCGATCGCCACGACCGTGTCGATGATGATCGTCTGCGTCAGCGCAAGACGGTCGGCGTCGACGGCGCCGGCGTTCATCAGGGCGTAGGCGGAAATGGCGAGCCAGGCTGCAACGGAGATCGCGCCCATCGTCAGGATGTCGCGCGCGCGAAAGCGGATGGCGCGCACGCCGATGATCGCAAAGAGCCAATTGTGGGCGGACAAGGTCGTCGCCAGCAGCGGGTCGCCGCTGCTTTTCGCCGCTGCGATCGAAATGACGACGACGATCGCCGCATCGAACAGCATCGAGGCCACAGCGAGCGCTTCGGCCGCCTTGTCCCGGATGAGACGCCAGCGCAGCAGGCTGAAGGCGAGATTGACGGCGACAACGATCTGCGCGACCGCCGTTGCGGCCGGGTCGGGAAATTTGGTGACGGTCAGCAGCAGCGTCAGGATGACCGCGAGCGTGAGCGCGTGCAGGCGGACGATCAGAAGGTCGCCCGCCGCTTCAAGACCTCGCCAGTATTGCTGGCCTCTGGCGTCAGTCATGGCCGTCATGCGCTTGCGGACGCTCCCCCCCGGCTCTCATCCTGCCCCGGGGGCCTTTAAGCGGCGGTTAAGCGTTCGGGGCGCGCTGCAACGGGGCCTTCTCTCGGGCCGGCGGTTTCGCCAAAATGGGACAGCTCGGGAGCGTCGCGGGGACGCCGATCAGGAGGGCCGGAACTATGAGAGAGCGGTTTCGACGGAAGAGCGCGGCGATGCTGGCGGCGTCGATCGCGGCGGCCATGATCGCCGGCGGCTGCGGGCGGAAGGAAGCGGCGCGCCCCGAGGCTCCAGCCGGGCCGGCCGATTTTCCGGCGCAGCTCATGCAGCAGCTTCTCGACGCCAGGCCCGGCGACGTGATCGAGCTTCCGGAAGGGAAGTTTTCCTTCGACCGCTCGCTTTCCCTCGCCGTCGACGGCGTGACGATCCGCGGCAAGGGGCTCGACAAGACGATCCTCTCGTTCAAGGACCAGGTCGTCGGGGCCGAGGGACTCCTCGTCACGGCGGACGATTTCACGGCGGAGGATTTCGCCATCGAGGACACTAAAGGCGACGGTCTCAAGGTCAACGAGGGCAAGAACATCGTCATCCGCCGCGTGCGCGTCGAATGGACAGGCGGGCCGAAAACCGAGAACGGCGCCTACGGTCTCTATCCGGTGCAGTCCGAAAACGTGCTCCTCGATGGCAATGTCGTCATCGGCTCCTCCGACGCCGGCGTCTATGTCGGCCAGTCGCGCAACGTCGTCGTCCGCAACAACCGCGCGGAATGGAACGTCGCCGGCATCGAGATCGAGAACACCTTCGACGCCGACGTCTATGACAATGTTGCTACGAACAACACCGGCGGCATTCTCGTCTTCAACATGCCCGACCTGTCGCAGCCGGGCGCGCGCACGCGCGTATTCCGCAACCGGATCATCGCCAACAACACCAAGAATTTCGGCGTTCCCGGCACGGCCGTCGCCAATATTCCGGCGGGCTCCGGCGTCGTCGTCAATTCGAACGATCAGGTCGAGATCTTCGACAACGACATCGCCGACAACAAAACGGCGAACATCATCATCGCGTCGGTCTTTTCGACCGATCTGTCCAAGGACGGCATGTCCGCCGAATTCGATCCTTATCCGGAATCGATCTACATCGCCGGCAACCGCATGGGCGGCGGCGGCAAGGATCCCGACGGCCTCGCCTTTCAGGCGCTCAAGGTCGCCATGTTCGGCCTGACCGGCGCTCTGCCCGACATTCTCTGGGACGGTTATGTCGATCCGAAGAAGTTGATCGATGGCAAGCTGCCGGACGATTTGCGCATCTGCGTCGAGAATGATGGCGCCGAGCTCATCAACGTTGACGGGCCCAACGGCAACAAGGCGCCGCGCCTTGCGGCGGGCGAGCACGCCTGTTCGCTGCCGCGCCTGCCGGAAGTCACGCTCGCCGGCGGGCTCGCGGGTTGAGGCTGGTCATCCGCATCCTGATTGCGGCCGGCGCTGCTTTGGTCGCGGCCTGCGCGCGCGAAGCTGCGCCGTCGGCGCCGACGTTTCACGCCGAGGGCTATCCCGAGCGTCTGTCCGACTGGAAACTGATGACGGCGGCGAACGGCGTCCTGCGCCTCAATCCGCGCGCCGTTCCCTATGATCTCGCCACGCCGCTCTTTTCCGATTATGCGCTGAAATTGCGCACGGTCAGCCTGCCCGAGGGGGCGAGCGCCGTTTATGACGCGGAGAACGTCTTCGACTTTCCGGTTGGCACGGTGATCTCGAAGACTTTCTATTATCCGCAGGCGGGCGAAGCGTGGACTGGCGCGGTCACCTATGGCCCAGACCCTGCGATCACGGACGGCGCGCTGCCACTCAAGGGGCTGCGCCTTGTCGAGACGCGCATCCTCGCCCGCCGCGCCGAGGGCTGGGTCGCGATCCCTTATGTCTGGAACGAGGCGCAGACGGAGGCGACTCTCGCCCGCATCGGGGCGGTGAAGCCGATGACGCTCGTGCGCCCGGACGGCCGCCGCGAAGACTTCGCCTATCTCGTCCCCAACCAGACGCAGTGCGCCGGTTGCCATGCGACCAACAACACGACGCGCGCGCTGATGCCGATCGGGCCGAAGGCGCGCCACCTCAACAAGGAGTCCTCGTTCAACCCCGGCTTCAACCAGCTCGATTGGTGGCTTGCCGCCCGGCTCCTGACCGGCGTTGGGGGCGCCGCCGCGCCCCCGCGCAACGTGTCGTGGACGGATGAAAGCGAGAGCCTCGATGCGCGCGCCCGCGCCTATCTCGACGCCAATTGTTCGCATTGCCATTCCGATGTCGGACCCGCCGACACATCAGGGCTCGACCTGCGCCCGAGCGTTCCGATGGGGCCGCGTTTCGGCTGGTGCAAGACGACGATCGCCGCCGGCGGCGGGTCGGGCGGGCGTCCCTATGATATCGTTCCGGGCGCGCCGGAAAAATCGATCTTCGTCTATCGCCTTGAAACGACGAAGCCCGGCCACATGATGCCGGAGCTCGGCCGCGCCGTGACGCATGAAGAGGGCGTCAGATTGATCGCCGACTGGATCCGGGCGATGGAAGGCGGCTGCGCGTGAGGCGCGCGCCGGCGGCTTAAGCCCGTTCGTCGAGCACGACAGGTCCGCGGGCCTCGCCGGCGCGTCCTGCTTCCTGCGCGACGGCGCGCAGAAGG
>JBKBLR010000027.1:0-40196 GCA_046296195.1 Parvularculaceae bacterium
CGCGACGCCGGCCGCTGCGCTCGCCGAGCTGCGCCTTAAGGACGCCATCGAAAGCATTCCGGACGCCTTCGTGCTATGGGACGCGCACGGGCGCCTTGCCGCCTGGAACCGGCGCTTTGCAGCGATCTTCCGCATCGACGGCAAGGCGTTGTCGCCCGGCATGTCCGCCGCCGACGTCACGAAGGCGGCGCGCGCCGGGGCCGAGACGATCGCCCAATGGTTCGCGCCGGACGCGCCGATCGACGAACAAAGCGTCGAAATCGACGTCGGCGGCGACCGCTGGCTGCGCGTTGCACGCCGGCGCACCGCCGAGGGCGGGCTCGTTTGCGTCGCCTCGAACGTCACCGACATGAAGCGGCAGGCTCGCGCGCAGAAGAAGAAGGAGCGCGAACTCGAAGCGACGGTCAGCGATCTTGAAGCCTCACGCCGCAGCCTGTCGGAGACCATGCGCAATTACGAGCTCGAAAAACGCCGCGCCGAGGAGGCGAGCCGGTCGAAGAGCGAGTTCCTCGCCAATATGAGCCACGAGCTGAGAACCCCGCTCAACGCGATCAACGGCTTTTCGGAGATCATGCAGTCGGAGCTTTACGGCCCGCTCGGAGACGCCAAGTACCGGGAATATGTCAACGACATCCTGTCGAGCGGGCAGCACCTGCTCGAGCTCATTGACGACATTCTCGACATGTCGCGGATAGAGGCCGGCAAGCTGACGCTCGAACCGCGGCGCATCGAACTCGAACGCATTCTCGATGAATGCGTGCGCCTTGTCGCCAAGCGGGCAAGCGACGCCGGCGTGAGGCTGACGGCGAGCGTCGGCCATGCGCCGGCGATCTTCGCCGACCCGCGCGCGGTCAAGCAGGTTGCGCTCAACCTTTTGTCGAACGCCATCAAATTCACCGGACAAGGCGGCGAAGTCACGCTGACCGCCGAAGCCGACCTCGACGGCGTCACCATCATCGTCGCGGACAACGGCGCCGGGATCTCCAAGGAGAATCTCGCGCGGCTTGGCCAACCTTTCGAGCTTATCGAAGACCATCTCGGAAAATCGCTCAAAGGGGCCGGGCTCGGCCTTGCGCTGTCGAAATCGCTGATGGAGATGCAGGGCGGCCTGCTCGCGATCGCGAGCCAGAGGGGGCGCGGCACGGTCGCCTGCGCAAGCTTCCCGCGCCGGCGCGATGCTCGTGTCCGGCTGCCGCAGTTCATTCGCGCCGAAGCGCACGTCCTGACAGCAACGCCTCAATCTTCCGAACAAAGACGAATCGAGGCGGCGGAATAGCCGCCGACCGAAATATCACTCCGGAGACCTCAACATGCTCACCTTGGTCATCGGCGACAAGAATCTTTCGTCCTGGTCGCTTCGCCCCTGGCTCGTCATGAAGCAGTCCGGGATCCCCTTCAATGAACGTCTCATCAGGCTCGACCGACCCGATACGAAAGCCGAAATCGCCCGCTATTCGCCGTCGGGGCGCGTGCCCTGCCTCATCGACGGCGGCAGGGCGATTTGGGATTCGCTCGCCATCGCCGAATATCTGGCGGAGGCATTTCCCGAAAAGGGGCTATGGCCTGAAGCGCCGACGGCCCGGGCGATCGCACGGTCGGTCGCCGCCGAGATGCATTCGGGCTTTCAGGCGCTGCGGTCGTTCTGGCCGATGAATTTTTCGCGTGAAGGCATGCGCCACCTGACTTACGGCGTTGCGGGCGACATCGCGCGCATTTCGGAGATCTGGGAAGGTTGCCGGCGGGATTTCGGCGCCGGCGGCCCCTTCCTGTTCGGGAAATTCTCGATCGCTGACGCCATGTATGCGCCTGTCGTTTCCCGTTTTCAGACCTACGGACCCGTCGCGCTGCCGCCGCTCGCCGACGAGTGGCGCGCATTGATGTGGTCGCTTCCCTCCATGCGCGAATGGGGCGACGGCGCACGCGCCGAGTGAGCCCGCTCGGCTTCTTATGAGGTGACTTCCTTCCCCCACCGGCGATGCAGCCAAAGCCATTGCCCGGGTTGCTTTCGGATCATCCGCTCGATTTCGACATTGATGCGGTCGGTCAGCGCCTGGGCGTCGATCGTGGCGTCGCCCGTCAATGCGACGGCCACGGGATCGCCCACCGTCAAGCGGAAGCGCGCGCCATGCCTGCGCTCGATCCAGAGCGGAATGACGGGGACGCCGAACTTCAGAGCGAGACGCGCGGCCGCCGGCGCCGTCATCGCCGGCCGCCCGAACAGAGGCGAGGGCACGCCGCCGCTCGTCAGCTTCTGATCGACCAGCATCGCAAGCGACGCGCCGGCCTTCAGCGCCTCGATCATCTCGCGGCCGCCGCGTTTTCCTTTCGGAATCTGCCGCCGCGACATCACCTTCGCACGCGTGCGGATGATGAGCCCATCGACGAGCGGGTTGTTCGCCGCGCGATAGATGACGCCGTAATTGAGACCAACGGCGTGCATGACGATCGACATGACTTCCCAATTGGCGAAATGGCCCGATACGAAGATCGCCGGCCGGCCGCTGGCGATGACGGCGTCGAATTTCTCCGCCCCTTCGATCTCGACCCGGTCGCCCGATCCCGGAATGAAGGTCTCAAGATGAGAGAATTCCGCCGCCGTGCGGCCGAGATTCTCCCAGACGTCGCGGAGCGTCTCGTCAATCTGCTCCTGCGTCCAGTCAGGAAAGGCGAGCCTCAGATTCGCAGCGCCGCGCTGCTGGATCGGTCCCAGGAGCGGGCCGATGGCGCGCAGAAATCCGCCGGCGATCGCAGAGGCGGCGTCGACGCCGACGAGGCGGAAAAACCCGCCGGCCGCGAGCGCAAGCGCGTATTCGACGCGATGGGCGAGCGTGATCGGCCGGTTAGACCGCGGCGCAGGAAGCTCGATCTCGTCCGCCGCCTGGCTCATGCCCCCGCTCTTTCCCGGACGAAGCGCACGAGCGCTGCTGGATCATCCACGCTCACCTGAAGGCGCGCCGCGACGATCGCCTCACGGTCCGCGGGCGCAAGCCGCACGAGGTCTTTCTCCGTCGTCACCAATATGGCGCTCTCCTCCTCAGCGCGCGCGCGCAGCATCTTGAGGTCCTCTGCATCGAAAACATGATGGTCGGGAAAGGCGATTTCGCCCCTTAAAGTGAAGCCGCTGCGTTGAAGCGCGGCGAAGAAGCGTTCGGGGCGCGCAATGCCGCAGAAGGCGACGACCGGCCGCGGCGCGCACGCGATCACGATCCGGGAAGTCGTTCTGAACAAGGGTATGGCGAGCGACCGCGGCGGCGACGCCTCGGCGCCCATGACGACGGCGTCCGCCCGCTCAAGCGCTTCGCCCAAGCGTTCACGCATCGGGCCGGCGGGAAACAGCGCCAACGACCCTTCATCGCCGTTCACAAGCAGGAAGGACGCGCTCATCTTGAGGCGCGGATTCTGGAAGCCGTCATCCATGATCAGCAATTGCGCGCCGGAAGCCGCCGCAGCGATCGCGCCGGCGGCGCGATCCTTGGCGACCCAGGTCGGCGCAGCGGCGGCGAGCAGGAGCGCTTCATCGCCGACCTCGTCGACATGATGCGCTGACGACGCCAGAACCGGCCCCTTCAGCGCGCCGCGATAGCCGCGCGTCAGAAACGCCGATCCGATCCCTGCTTTGGCGAGCAAATCCTGCAGCAGGAGGCAGAAGGGGGTCTTCCCCGAGCCGCCGACGCTCGCATTGCCGACGCAGACGACCGGGACGCCCGGATCGACCGGGCTCGAAAAACGCCGGTGCGCGGCCTGCCCGGCGCCATAGAGCATCGCCGCCGGAAAAAGGGCCGCCCTTACGGCTTTGGCCGATAACGACGGTGAACGCCAGAACCAGGGCTCGTTCATTCGGCGCCCTGGCGCTTGCGGGCTTGCGCAGCTTCAAGCGCCGCGACGATGTCAGCGAGCACGCGCTCGCCGCTCGCTTCCGCTGAACGCTTTGCAGCCTCGGCCATGGCCCGGCGCGTCGTTTCATCGGCGAACAGCCGCCGGACCGCAGCGGCGAGCTCGCGGTCGTTGCGCACCAGCGCTGATCCGCCGGCGCCGCGCATCGCCGCATAGGTCTCCGCAAAGTTGAAGACGTTCGGCCCATGAAGAATCGCCGGGCCGAGACGCGCGGGCTCCAGAGGGTTGTGTCCGCCCTTGTCGACAAGGCTGCCGCCGACGAAGGCGACGCCTGCGGCCGCGTAAAAGAGCCCGAGTTCGCCGAGGGTGTCGGCGATATAGAGATCGGTTTGGCCTCTGATCGGCTCGCCGGCGCCGCGCCTCGACGCCCGCAATCCCGCAGATCGCGCCAACGCCTCGATTTCGGGTCCGCGCGTCGGATGTCGGGGCGCGATAATGAGCAGCAGTCTCGGCGCCTCCGCCCGCACAAGCCGCGCGGCCTCGATGAGGATCGCCTCTTCGCCGGGATGCGTCGACGCTGCGAGAAAAACCGACCGGCCCGTCACCTCAGCCTTCAATGCGGCGAGGGCCTTCTCGTCGGTCGGCAGCGGCGCGGCGGCGTTCTTCAAATTGCCGAAGGTCGGCGCCGGGCGGCCCGCCAGCGCTGAAAGTCGCTCTGAATTCTGACGATCCTGAGCGACCAGAAGATCGAACTGCGACAGGAGAAAGCGGATGGTCCGCGGGCGCCGGCGCCAGTTTTCGAAAGAGCGCGGCGACACCCGGCCGTTGACGAGCGCCATGAACGCCGTCTTCGCGCGCGCCTGAAGGAGGAGGTTCGGCCAGAACTCCGACTCGACGAAGATCGCCGCGTTCGGCCGCCAATGGCTGAGAAACCGCCTTACAAATCCCGGATGATCGACGGGCGCGTATTGGTGAAAGGCGCGCGCCGGCAGGCGCTCGGCCATGAGCGAAGCGGAGGTGACCGTCCCGGTCGTCACGAGCGCCGAAAGCGACGGATCACGCGCCGTCAATCTTTCAACGAGCGGCAACACCGACAGCGATTCGCCGACGCTGGCTCCGTGGATCCAGCATAGCGGACCGTGCGGACGGGGTCGGGAGGGCTCGCCGAAGCGCTCGCCGAGGCGCGCCGCCTCCTCCTTGCCGGCGGAAAGGCGGCGGCGCAGCACCGCGCGCGCAAGCGGCCCGCCGGCGCCGCTGGCGGCCCGGTAAAGCTTCAGCCCCAGGGGCTCCGGTGGTGCAAGATCGTCGATCGTCATCGTTGCTGAAGCGCCCGCTCCGCGTCGGCGACGGCCGCTCTCAATTCCGCTTCAAGTCGCTGACGCGCGCGTTCAAGCGCCTCCCCGTCAGCGCCTGGTTCTACATTGATCGGCGCCCTTGCGGCAAAGGCCATGCGTGAAAACGGAAACGTCAGGACGAAACGGTCCCACGTCGCAAGACGCTTCACCCGGCTCGCCGCATAGCCTGCAGGAAGGATCGGCGCGCCGGTCAACGCCGCCAGCCGGATCACGCCGATTTTGGCGATTTCCGCCGGTCCGCGCGGCCCGTCCGGCGTCATCCCCACGATGGCGCCGGACTTCAGCGCGGCGGCCATCGCGGCGACCGCAGGAGCGCCGGACTTGTTCTTCTTCGGCTTATTCGGATCGTGGGCCGACCCGCGGATCATGCCGATTCCGAAGCCCTTGACCGCCGCCGCGATGAGCTCGCCGTCACGATGGGCCGAAATCAGCATGTAAACCGGCCTGTCGGTCTCCTTGCGTGTGACCGCGCCCATCAGCAGCCGCGCATGCCAGAAGGCGAGAATGAATCCCTGTTCATTCGCCAGCAGGGCGTCTGCGTGCTCGCGGCCGACGAACACCAAACGCGACGATGCTGCGACGAGGCGGATATAGGCGCGAACCGCGGCGCTGACCAAGGCGCCGATAGCGGGGGACTTCGAGACGGACTTCAGCAGGGACGCCATTGGCCCGGCTGGATAGTCGCGCCGCCGGGCCGCGGCAAGCGAGCGGGACGAGGAACAGCGCCAGCTTTGACGCTTGGCTCGGCGCTGCTATCAGCGGGCTCAAGATGCGCCATTTCACCTATCTTGACGGCGTCCTCCATGCCGAGGAGACAAGCCTTGTCCGTCTCGCCGAAAAAGTCGGGACGCCCTTTTACTGCTATAGCGCGGCGACTCTGCGGCGTCATATCCGCGTTTTCACGAAGGCGTTTGAAGGGACAGACGCGCTCATCGCCTATTCCGTGAAGGCGAACTCCAACCTGTCGGTGCTGCGGTTGATGGCGGACGAGGGCGCCGGCGCCGACGTCGTCTCAGGCGGCGAGCTTGCGCGCGCGCTGGAAGCGGGCGTCGATCCCGGCAGGATCGTTTTCTCCGGCGTCGGCAAGTCGCGCACGGAGATGGCCGCTGCGCTCGACGCCGGAATTTTTCAATTCAATGTGGAATCAGAGCCCGAACTCGCGGCGCTTGACGAGGTCGCGCGGGCGCGAGGCGTCGTCGCGCCCGTCGCCTTCCGCGTGAACCCGGATGTCGCCGCCGGCGGCAACGAGAAGATTTCGACCGGCAAGGCGGAGGACAAGTTCGGCGTTCCCTGGCGACGCGCCCGCGAGATCTATGCGCGCGCCGCGCCACTGGAGGGCGTGAACGTTTGCGGCGTCGACGTTCATATCGGCTCGCAGATCGCCGATCTTGAGCCCTTTGAGCGCGCCTTCTTGCGCATCGCCGAGCTCATCAGAACCTTGCGCGCCGACGGGCGCGTGATCGACACGCTCGATCTCGGCGGCGGCCTTGGCGTTTCTTACGGCGATCCGGCGGCGGCGCCGGCCGATCCTCCGCTTCCTGATGATTACGCCGCGATGGTGAAGCGGGTTGCAACGCCGCTCAACGTGAAGCTGATCCTTGAGCCTGGCCGATTGATCGCGGCGAACGCCGGTGCGCTCGTCGCCCGCGTCGTCTATGTGAAGGAGGGGGAGGAGCGTCCCTTTCTGATCCTCGACGCCGGCATGAACGACCTCCTGCGTCCCGCGCTCTACGGCGCCTATCATGAAATTCTGCCGATCGCTCCGAGGAGCGGCCCGACGCGCGCCTATGACGTCGTCGGCCCGGTTTGCGAAACCGGAGACCGCTTCGCCAGAGCGCGCTCCCTGCCGCCACTCCAGCCCGGCGATCTCGTCGCCGTCATGACCGCGGGCGCTTACGGCGCTGTGCTGTCGTCGCAATATAATTCGAGGGCCCTCACGCCGGAGGTCCTGGTCGACGGCGCGCGCCATGCCGTCATCAGGCGGCGCCCGACTTATGACGACATGGTCGCCGCCGAACGGGCCCCCGTCTGGTCGACATGACCTGATCGGACGGCGTTGCGGACCGACCCGCTTTTCCCTATCTCCGCTCCATGAAAAGCGAAAACGCTCAAGCTCTGCTCGACTCCGTGCTCTCCCGCGCGAAGGCGGCCGGCGCCGACGAGGCGGACGCCGTCCTCTATCATGCCGTTTCGTCGAGCGTTTCCTGGCGCATGGGCGCGCTTGAAGACGTGGAACGTTCGGAAGGCGTCGACCTCGGCGTGCGAATCCTCGTCGGCAGGCGGCAGGCGAGCGTTTCGACCACCGACATCTCCTCGCGAAGCCTTGAGACCCTCGTCGAGCGTTGCGCGGCGATGGCGAAAGCCGCGCCCGAAGATCCTTTCGCCGGCCTTGCGCCCGCAGAACGTCTTGCGCGCGCGCCCTTTCCCGACCTCGATCTCGGCGATTATCTCGAGCCGTCGACAGAGGAATTGAAAACCCGCGCCAGCCGATGCGAGGCGGCGGCGCTCGCCGTCAAGGGCGTCACCAATTCCTCCGGCGCCGGCGCGTCCTATGGCGAGGGCCGCAAGTGGTTTGCGACGAGCCACGGCTTCTTCGGCGAGTCCGGCGGTTCCTCCCATTCCGTTTCGGTGAGCGTGATCGCCGGCGATGAGAATGGGATGGAACGCGATTACGAGTATGATTCGAAGACGCATTGGGCCGATCATAAATCACCGGAAGAGATCGGCTGGCGCGCCGGCGAACTGACCGTCGAGCGCCTGTCGCCGAAGCGCCTCAAGAGCGGGAAGGTCAAGGTGATCTACGCCAACCGCCTGTCGAATTCGCTGCTCGGCCACCTCGCCGGCGCGGCGAATGGGGCGGCGATCGCCCGCGGCGTCAGCTTCCTGAAAGCCAAGAAAGGCGAGCGGATCCTTCCGAAGGGCGCTTTCGTGGTCGATGATCCGCTCATTCGGCGCGGACACGGGTCGCGTCCCTTCGACGGCGAGGGCCTCAAGTCCGAGGCCTACAACGTGATCGATGATGGCGTGCTCACCGAATGGTTCCTGAATTCGGCGCAGGCGCGCCAGCTCGGCCTGCAATCGAATGCGCGCGCGACGCGCGGCGTTTCCGGCGCGCCGGGGTCGGGCCCCACCAATCTCTATCTGAAGGCGGGCGCGGCGTCGCTCGAGCAGCTGTTGCAGAAAATGGGGTCGGGCCTTCTCGTGACCGACATGTTCGGCCCACAGGTCAATTCAAACACCGGCGATTATTCCGTCGGCTGCTCCGGCTTCTGGGTCGAGGGCGGTCAAAGGGCCTATCCGGTTTCGGAGATTACGATCGCGGGCAATCTCTTCGACATGTATTCAAGTCTTGAAGCCGCGAACGATCTTCAGTTCCGGGGATCAATCAATGCGCCCGCAGTTTTTGTCGGTGAAATGACCGTCGCCGGCGAATAGGCGCCGCGCGCTCGAGCAAGCGTTCCTAGCGTTGAGGAAATGTGATGCCTGACCAGCAGCTCCTTCATCTCGTCTTCGGCGGCGAGCTTCAGAACCTTGAGGAGGTGAAATTCCGCGATCTCAATGCGCTCGACATCGTCGGCGTCTATCCGAATTACGCCGAAGCCGAGAAGGCCTGGCGCGCGAAGGCCCAGCAGACTATCGACAATGCGCATATGCGCTATTTCATCGTCCACCTGCACCGTCTGCTCGATCCGGACGGCGACGGAAGATTCTGACTTGTGGCCGCGCCGCTGACCCGGGAGGCGTTCAGGACGCCCGAGGGCCGCAGGCGGGCGATGCGCGACTTCGCGTTCGGCGATCACGCGGTCTTGCGAGCGCTTTATGACAACAGCCATGAAATCGCGCCCGGCGTCTGGCGCAGCTTCCAGCCGAGTCCGGCGCATCTGGCGCGATGGGCGCGGCGCGGCGTCAGGACGGTGGTGAACTTTCGCGGCGACAAGCCGAGCGCCGCGCTCTTCCTAGAGGAGGAGGCCTGCGCCAAGCTTGGCCTCTCGCTTGTGAATTTCCGGCTTTATTCGCGCGAGGCGCCGTCGGCGGAGGCGCTTAAGGGCCTTCAGTCTCTGTTCGACCGCATCGCGTATCCGGCGCTCTTGCATTGCAAGTCTGGCGCGGACCGCGCCGGACTTGGCGCTGCGATGTATCTCTTCATGAAAGCGGGCCAGCCGCTCGACATCGCGCTGAGACAACTGACGCTGCGCTATGGACATGTCCGCGCCGGCAGGACCGGGGTCATCGATGCGGCGTTCGAGAATTATCTCTCGTTCGCGCGAAGATCGCAAATCTCGCTGACCGATGTCGACGCCTTCTTGCGCTGGGCGGGAAGCGACGCCTATGACCCGAAGAAGATCAAAGCAGATTACGCCGGCCGTTGGTGGGGAAACTTTCTGACGGAGCGACTGCTTCGCCGGGAGTGAGCCAAAGCGGGCGTCAGCCCGCTCTCACGCGCCCTTGCGGGCGATCGCAAGATTGTCCTTCGCATACTGATTGTTTTCATCGAACTTCAAAGCGCGCTCGAATAACGAGATGGCGCGCGTCAAATCAGGGGCGACGCCTCGACCTGTCATGTACATATGCCCGAGATTGTTGCAGCCATAGGACTCCCCGCCGTCGCAGGCGATCCGATAGAGGCGGAGCGATTCCGCATGATTGACGGGGACACCGCGATCTCCCTGATACATGAACCCGAGATTGGTGCAGGCGAAGAGGAATCCCGCTTCGCATCCGACGGAATAATAGCGCACGGCGCCGGCAGGGTCGTTTGCAACCCCTTTGGAATTGTCGAGCGCGACAGCGTAATGGGCGCAAGCGAACTTGTGGCCGCCTTCGCAGCCCCGTTTCAGGAATCCGGCGGCTTCGCCGTCATTCAGCGCAGCTCCCCGACCGTTTGAAATCATGAAGCCGAGATTGCCGCAGCTTGCGGCGTCGTTGAGGTCGCAGCCCAGCCGATAATAGCGGACCGCTTCGGTCTCGCTGGCTGCAAGGCCGATGCCCTCCGCCAAGACGAAGCCCAGATTTCCGCAGCCCAATCCTGACCCCGCCTCGCAGGCGCGGCGGTAAAGCGCCGCCGCGCCGGCTTCATCCTGTGCGACGCCTTTGCCGGTCTGATAGCGATAGCCGAGATTGTTGCAGCCGAGTGCGTTGCCGGCGTCGCAGGCGCGGCGATAATAATCGGCGGCGTTGACGTCGCTCTGCGGCACCCCCCTTCCGATTTCGTAGGAGTAGCCGAGGTCGGTGCAGCTGTCCGCATCGCCGATCGCACAGCCGCGCTGGAGAATCTGCGCCGCCTTCTCCTCATCCGGCGTGACGCCCTTGCCGAAGGCGTAGTTCGCGGCGAGCCGGAAGCAGGCCTCGCCGACGCCGCCGTCGCAGCCAAGGCGGTAAAGTCTCGTCGCCTTGACGTCATCGGCCGGAAGTCCGCCGCGGCCGAGACCGTGAGCAAGACCGGCGAGAGTAGCCGCCACCGCGCTGCTTTCCGCAGCTGCTTCGAGCTTTTCGATCGTCAAGGCCGCAAGCGCTTCGTCGACGAGCGCCTCGCTTTGCTCCGCCGCGAAGCGTTCGGGCGTGAAGGCCGCCAGCGCCGCCGGGGCCTTCGTCGGCTTCGCCGGAGCGTCGACATTCCCGCTGTCCTTCAGCAGCTGATAGGCGAAGCCGACGACGCTGACCGTCGCCGCCGCGATGCCGGCGATGAGATGCGTGCTTCTAAGCCGGTTGTGCACCGCCTCCTGCGGCGTGCGCGACTTCAGCGCATCGATCCGCATCCGCGCGACATCGGCGAAGAGGCCGTTGTTTCCGAATTTCCTCAGATAGGCTTCATACTCGCCGACGGTCTGGATCGGCGCCGCCGATACAGTGCGCCAGAACTCAGCTTCGAGATTGGGCGCGGCGAGCGCCTCCGCGACCGCTGACGCCTGCGCCGCCGGCTTTTCCGAGGGCGGGCCGGCGCGCCGCTCAATCGCGGCGAGCAGCGGCGCGAGGAGGTCGCTCTCAGCATCGCCGTCCCATGCGGTCAGATCGACCGCGTGGTCGCCGCGGAAATAAAGCGGCGGCTCCACGGCCTCGATCAACGCCGGAAGGAAGATCTTGCGCTTCTTGGCTTCGGTCGCTTCCGCGATCACCCAATCGGACTCGACCGAGGCTTTCGACCACAGGACGACGGCAGCCTTCGCCTTGCCGATGACCGCATCGATTTCCTTGGCGAACCGATCCCCAGGCAGGAGATCGACATCCCACCAGACGGAATAGCCGCGCTTGACGACGGCCTCGGCGAGCGCCTTCGCCTTGCCGCGCTCCTCGCGTTTGTAACTGATGAAGACATCGGCCAAGGACGCCCCCGCGCCGCTTACTGTTTTGGTGCGCCGAGAATATCGCCCGCCGGGCTCGCCGATCAAGCCGGGCTCAGACCTGCTGCAGGCGGAATATTTTGGCGTAATAGCCGCCCTTGGCGAGCAAGGCCTCGTGCGTGCCCGTTTCAACGACGCGCCCCCTTTCGACAGCGACGATCACGTCCGCCGCACGGATGGTCGAAAGCCGGTGCGCGATGACGATCGTCGTGCGGCCCTTCATCAGTCGCGACAGCGCCTGTTGAATGGCGGCCTCCGATTCGGCGTCGAGCGCCGACGTCGCCTCGTCGAGGAGCAGGATGGGCGCATCCTTCAGAAAGGCGCGGGCGATGGCGATGCGCTGGCGCTCGCCGCCCGAAAGCGCGCCGCCGGCCTCGCCGACCTCAGTGTCATAACCATTTGGCAGCCTGCGGATGAATGAGTCGGCGGCGGCCGCCTCGGACGCCGCGACGATCTCCGCATCGGAAGCGCCCTTGCGGCCGACGCCAATATTGGCGGCGACGGTGTCGTTGAACAGGAACGCCTCCTGCGAGACGAGCGCAATAGAGCCTCTGAGAGATTGAAGCGTCACGTCAGCGACCGATTGGCTGTCGATCAAGATTTTCCCCGACTGAGGCTCGTAAAGCCTCAGGAGCAGATTGAAGATCGTCGACTTGCCGGCCCCGGATTCTCCGACAAGCGCGACGGTCTTTCCTTCCGGAACGTCGAGCGTGAAGCGGTCAAGAGCGCGCTTGCCGGCCTCATAGGAAAAGCTGACGTCGCGAAAAGAGACGGCCCCGCCGCCGACAACAAGCGGACGCGCCGTCGGCCCGTCGACGATCTTCGGCGCAAGGTCGAGGAGCGCGGCGGTGCGCTCAAAGGCGCCAAAGCCCTCTTGCGCGACAGCATTGAGGGTCGAGAGCCCACGCGCCGGCTGCGACAGCATAAGAAGCGCGATGATGAAGGAAATGAACTGCGGCGCGTTGAGCGCGCCCTGCCCGATTCTTATCGCGACGACTGCGACGACGATCGCCATCGCAATTGAGCCGACGAAAAAGATGAAGGGCTCGTTGAGCGCCCTCAGCCGCGCCATTTTCAGCAATGTCGTGCGACGCTCGTCGAATGCGGCGCGCGCTTCGCCCCACCGCTGCGCGCCGAGATTGAAGGCCCTTATCGTCCGCCCGCCGGCGACCGCTTCGTTCGCGAGCCCCGCGATGTCTCCGGATTGAGCCTGCGCCTCCCGGCTGCCTTTGCGCAAACCGGCGCCGATGCGCGTGACCGGCCAGCCGATGACGGCGTAGATGCCGGCGACGACAAGGAAGAGCGCCCAGTCGTACCAGATCATGACGCCGACGAGCGCGACGAGGGTCAATAGATCGCGCACGGCCGTCAGGACGCGCTGCAGCGTTTCGCGCAGAATCGTCACGTCATTCGTCAGCATCGAGATCGCCTGGCCGGGACCGAGCGCGCGCAACTGCGCGTCGTCGATGACGACGAGCTTTTCAAACATCGCCGACTGCATGTCGCGAAGCGCATGAAGCGCGGCTGACGCCGAGAGGCGGGCCTGCAGATATTGGGCGCCGCTGTTCACGATCCCGAGGATGACGACGATCGCCGGGCCGATGACCGCAACATCGCCCTTGAGCGCGCCGAGCGACGGCTCGGCGCCTGACAGCCGCGCGTTGATCCATTCAACCCCCGCCGGGATCGCGGCGGCGGAAGCGGCATAGACGCCCATCCCGACGAGCGCGAGGGCGAGTTTGCCGCGATAGCGCCCGAGGAAATCACGCCAGAGCCGGCGGCCTAGCTGCAGCGTCGAAGCGCGCTTCATCGCGATTCTTTCAAACGCCGCGGCCACGCGCGATCGGTCTTGCAGGTTTCAGGACGGGCGCGATTCGTCCGAGGGCGGCGGCTCGGACGGGGCGCGCAGCGGCGCCTTCTTGCCGCAGGCGGCGAGAAACAGGCATGCGGCGAGCGCGGCGATCACCAGTCTCACTTCAAAGTCTCCTTCCAGCGCGCAATCTGCGCCTTGACGTTTTCCGGCGCCGTTCCGCCATAGGATGCGCGCGCCCTCACGGAAGCGTCAACGGTCAGACGCTCGAATATGTCCTCGCCGATCCGGGGTTCGACGCTGCGAAAATCCGTGAGGGAGAGTCCGTCAAGCCCGACGCCTTTCTTCTCGGCGATCGCGACGATGCGCCCGGTGGCGTGATGGGCGTCGCGGAACGGCATGCCGAGCGCCATCACAAGATGGTCGGCGAGATCGGTCGCGGTCGAATAGCCGCGCGCGGCCGCCTTTCGCATCGCCTCCGCGTCGAACACAAGGTCAGCCGCCATGCCGGTCATCGCGGCGAGCGCGAGATCGAGGTCGTCGACCGCCTGAAACGTCGCCGCTTTGTCTTCCTGCATGTCCTTCGAATAGGCGAGCGGCAGGCCTTTCATGACGATGAGCAGCGACTGGAATGACGACGCGATGCGCCCGACCTTGGCCCGGCAGAGCTCAGCCGCATCCGGGTTGCGCTTCTGGGGCATGATCGAGGAGCCTGTCGAAAACGCGTCCGAAAGCCGCGCAAAGCCGAAATGCGGCGAGGTCCACAGAACGATCTCTTCGGCGAGGCGCGACAGATGGCTGGCGCAGATGGCCGCCGCGGCGAGAAGTTCCAGCGCGAAGTCGCGCGACGAGACGCTGTCGAGTGAATTCGCGGTCGGGCGCGTGAACCCGAGCGCCTTCGCCGTCATCGCCCGGTCGATCGGATAGGG
Organism: Parvularculaceae bacterium; assembly: GCA_046296195.1. Taxonomy (GTDB): domain Bacteria; phylum Pseudomonadota; class Alphaproteobacteria; order Caulobacterales; family Parvularculaceae; genus Amphiplicatus. The sequence goes on from JBKBLR010000027.1 coordinate 14,267, forward strand.
CGTGCCGGCGAGCGCGGCTGCGCCGAGCGGGCATTCGTTCATGCGCGAGGCCGCGTCGAGAAAGCGAGAGGAATCACGCGCCAGCATCTCGACATAGGCGAGAAGGTGGTGACCGAGCGTCACCGGCTGCGCGATCTGCAGATGGGTGTAGCCCGGCATCACGCTCGCCGCATGGCGCTCAGCCTGATCGAGCAGCGCTCGCTGCAGGGCGTCGATCGCAGCGGCCGCGTCCCGCGCGGCGCGTCGGCACCACAGGCGGAAGTCGACCGCGACCTGATCATTGCGCGAGCGCGCGGTGTGAAGGCGCGCCGCCGGCTCGCCGATGAGGTCCTTGAGTCGGGACTCGATGTTCATGTGAATGTCTTCAAGGCTTGCCGAGAAAGGAAAGGCGCCGGCCTCGATCTCGGCCACGATGCGATCGAGCCCGTCGCTGATCGCCTGCGCGTCCGCCGCTGAAATAATTCCGGCGGCGGCCAGCATCGCGCTGTGCGCCTTCGAGCCTTCGATGTCCTCGCGCCAGAGGCGCCTGTCGATGTCGATCGAGGCGTTGATCGCCGCCATCACCGAATCGGGACCCCGCTCGAAACGTCCGCCCCAGATCTGGCTTTTTTCCGGGCGCTGCTTATCTCCAGGCTGATCTTTCGTCATGCCGCCTTTTTCCTTCCGCCGGAGTCAGAATTGCGCACCCTTCTCAGCCCTCGCCTGTGGCTCGTCAGCCTCCTCGGCCTCGGCGCAGCCGCCATCCTCTACGTCATCCTGTCGGCGGCGTTAAGCGGGCGGCCGCAGGCGGCGCGTCCGGGCGCTGCAGCGCCCGTCCTCCATGACGAGCGGCTCGCCGTCGGCGCGATGACGAAGTTTGTCTTCGCGGCGAGCGCCCGGACGGCGCCGGACGAGACCTTCCTTCATGACGGCGGCGAGATCAGCCTGCGCGCCTTCCGTGGGCGGACAGTGCTGGTGAATTTCTGGGCGACGTGGTGCGCGCCCTGCCTCAAGGAGCTTCCCTCGCTCGACGCCTTGCAGGCCGAGCTCGGCGGCGAGAAGTTCGCGGTCATCGCCGTGGCCGCCGATCCCAAGGGGCCCGAGGCGGCGGCGGCGTTCCTAGACAAGCTCAACATCGGCGAGCTGAAACTCTACGCTGATCCGAGACTCGCGCTGGTGATCGCCACTGGCGGATCCGCCGCCTTGCCGCTTTCAATCCTCTATGACGCGCAGGGAAGGGAGATCGGCCGCCTTTCGGGCGAGGCCGACTGGTCGTCGGCTGACGCCAAGGCGCTCATCCGCGCGGCGATCGCCGCGTCGGATCAGGCGGCGGGCGAAGGCGTCCGGTAATAAGGCTCGACGACGCCGCTGAGCTTCAGCGTCAGGGGATTTCCCTTGCGGTCGAGCGTCTTGCCGACCGCGACCCGGATCCAGCCTTCCGAGACGCAATATTCCTCGACATTGGTGCGCTCTTCGCCATTGAAACGCACGCCGACATCGCGCTGCAGCACCTCTTCGTTGAAGTGCGGGCTTTTCGGATTGACGCTCAGGCGGTCCGGCGGCGTGTCGGTCATGGGGCGGCTCTCCCACTGGGAAAAAGCTCCGCTGTAAAGCCCGGATTGCCACCGGAAAGCAAGTCTGAAACGATCCTTCATCGCATTCGTGAGGGGCTTCATGAGACTGTTCATCGCCGCCGCCGCATGCGCGCTCTCCTGCGCGCCCGCCTTCGCCGCCGACGTCGCCATCATCCACGCCGGCAGGCTGCTCGCCGTCCCCGGCGCGCCGGCGGTTTCCGCGCAGACCATCGTCATCCGCGACGGGCGCATCGCGGCGGTCATTCCAGGCTACGCCGAGGGCGCGGCGGCCGGCGTCGCCAAGGGGGACGATCTGAGGACCTATGACCTCAAGAATTACTTCGTGTTGCCTGGCCTCATTGACGGCCATGTGCACCTGACCGGCGAGAACAATCCGCAGCAGCGCCTGCAGCAGGTCGAAATGTCGGACGCCGACGAGGCGATCGCCGGCGCGGGCTTTGCGCGCAAGACCTTGATGGCGGGTTTCACCACGGTGCGCGACGTCGGCGCCGGGCCGGGCGACGCCATCTTCGCGCTTCGCGACGGCATCCGAAAGGGCGACGTCATCGGGCCGCGGATCTACGCATCCGGCGCGACGATCTCCGTCACCGGCGGGCACGGCGACGGCACGCAAGGCTACCGCGACGATATCGCCCATGTGCTCCATTCGCCCGCCGTCTGCGACGGTCCTGCCGATTGCCGGCGCGCCGTGCGCGAACAGGTTCGCCGCGGCGCCGACCACATCAAGCTGACGGCGACGGGCGGCGTGCTTTCCAACACCGCCGCCGGTCTCGAGCAGCAGTTCTTCCCTGATGAGCTCGCCGCCATCGTCGAGAGCGGCCATGCGATGGGCCGCAAGGTGACGGCGCACGCGCACGGCCTCAACGGCGTCAACGCAGCGCTCCGGGCCGGCGTCGATTCAATCGAGCACGGCACCTATCTCAATGATGAGTCGATCCGGCTCTTCAAAAAATCCGGCGCTTATCTTGTCCCGACGCTGCTCGCCGGGGCGACGGTCTCGGCGTGGGCGGACGATCCGAACTCCTTCCTCCTGCCGCCGCAGCGGGCGAAAGCGCGCGAGGCCGGGCCCCGCATGCTCGACATGGCCCGGCGCGCCCATCGCGGCGGGGTGAAGATCGCCTTCGGCACCGACAGCGGCGTCTCCAAGCATGGCGAGAACGCCCGCGAGTTCGCCCTCCTTGTCGAGGCGGGAATGAGCCCCAAGGAGGCGATCAAGGCCGCGACCGTGCATGGAGCGGCCAATCTCGGCCGCTCGGCGGAGCTTGGCAGCCTTGAACCCGGCAAATGGGGCGACCTCATCGCGGTCCGGGGCGATCCGACCGTCGACATCGGCGAACTGATGGACGTCGATTTCGTGATGAAGGAAGGCGTCGCCTACAAAGGCCCGAATTAAGGCTTTCTTCACCAAGAGCCTCGCTTGCGGTTACCCCGTTATTAACTCGATTGCGCGAGCTTTCCCCAAAGCAGCGGGGGCGAGCCCATGCCGAATTCGACCCAGGACGGCCTCATCAATCACGTCGGCGCGGACGGCCATGTCAGCGCCGAAGACGTCATATTCCTTAGGCGGAACATCTTCGCCGACGGCGTCGTCAGCCGCGACGAGCTGTCGATCCTGTTTTCGCTCGGCCGCCGCGCGCCCGTCGGCGATCCGGAGTGGGCCGACTATTTCGCGGAAGCGGCGTCGGATTTCTTCCTCCGCGAAGAAGAGCCGCATGGCTACCTGACGGACGAAGAGTTCGCCTATCTCTCCTCGCTCATCGGCCGCAACGGGCCGACCGCGCTTGAGCTCGGCCTTCTTGTCACGCTGATGGAGAAGGCGGTTTCGACGCCCCCTGCGATGGCGGATTTCGTCGCCGACGAGTTCCGGCGGACCGTCGGCGCCCACAAAGGCGGCCCCCGCATCGCCCGCGCCGACGCCGATCTTCTCCGCCGTTACCTTTATGCGGCGGCCGGCGACGGGTCGATCGCCATCACACGGAGCGAGGCGGAGCTTCTCTTCGACCTGCACGACCTTGCAGTCGGCGCCAACAACGATCCCGCCTTTTCAGACCTCTTCATCAAGGGCGTCGCTGCGCATCTGATGGCGCATGTCGGCTATCGGCCGCTGCCGCGCGAGGAGGCGCTTCGCCTGCATGACTGGGTGAAGGACCAGACCGTCAACCCGGCGGGCTTCTTCGGGCGGATGGTCTCCGGCGGCATAGCGGGCATTCGTCGCGCCTATGGCGACAGGAAGTCGGTCGCGGAAAAAAAGAACGACGACAACGCCGTCGCCGCTGCGATCGCCGAACAGGTGACCGCGAGCGAAGCGGACTGGCTCGCCGACCGCATCGGGCGCAACGGTCATTTTGATGACGTCGAGCGCGCGCTTCTCGCCTATATGCGCGAACTCGACGCCGAGCTGCCGCCGAGACTCGCCGCGCTGGTCGAGAAAGCCGCGTAAGTCGCTCAAGGCGCGAGCCCGAACGCCTCAAAGATCTCCGCGCCGATACGCCGGGGCTTTCGTGTCGCCGCGTCAACTATCACCCATGTCGATTTGACGGCGGCGGCAGGACGCGCAGCGCCCGGCTTCCTCAGGTCGACAAAACGGTCGAAGCGCGCGCCCTCGGCCGCGCCGAGCCAGGTGCGCGCCTCGACGGTGTCGCCGGGCAGGATGGGGTCGCGGTAATCGATCTCGTGGCGCAGGACGACCCACAGCCAGCGGCGCTGCAGGTCGGCGCCCGCCGCCGCTCGCCAATGGGCGACGGCGATCTCCTGAGCCCAACGCAGATAGACGGCGTTGTTGACGTGCCCTAGTTCGTCGAAATCCTCCGGCCGAGGATCGAGCCTCCGGCGAAAGGCCGCTTCGAAGGATCTCGAATCGGATGCTTCTGGATTCATCTCGTCGCTTTCACAAAGGGTCAGCGCCAACGCAGCAATCGCTTGATGGGGCCGGCGACGCAACGGAAATAACGGCGACAGCCTTCAAGCGGCGCACCGCGAAGGGGATTTTATGACGATCTCTGACCCAAGGCCCAGCTTCATCGAGCTGTTCACGCCGAAGCTCGTGACCGTGTTGAAGGAAGGCTACGGCGCCCGGCAGTTCCGGAGCGATGCGGCCGCCGGCCTTACCGTCGCCATCGTGGCGCTGCCGCTGTCGCTGGCGATCGCCATCGCCTCCGGCGTCGGGCCTGAGCGCGGCCTCGCTGCGGCGATCGTCGGGGGATTCATCGTTTCAGTGCTCGGCGGCAGCCGCTTCCAGATCGGCGGTCCGGCAGGCGCTTTCATCGTTCTCGTGTCGGCGACGGCGGCGCGGCACGGCGTCGACGGCATGCTGCTGGCGACTTTTCTGTCCGGCCTGATGCTGGTCGCCGCAGGGCTCTTGCGACTGGGCGGATATGTGCGGCTTGTGCCCTATCCGGTGACCATCGGCTTCACGGCGGGCATCGCCGTCATCATCATGATCAGCCAGCTGAAGGAGCTTCTCGGGCTCAGCCTCGACGGCGCGGAGCCGGGTCCGATCCTCGACAAGCTCCTCGCCGATGTCTCCGCGCTCGACAGCACAAACATCTACGCCGCTGGAATCGCTCTTTCGACGATCGCCGTCATCATCATCCTGCGCCGCATCCGTCCGCAGTTTCCGGGCGTGCTTCTCGCGGTCACAGCCGCGGGCGCGGCCGTCGCTGCATTCGGCCTTCCCGTGGAGACGATCGGCACGCGCTTCGGCGAGTTGCCGCCCGGACTTCCGCCCTTCGAGCTTCCGAAGGTGAACGTCGCAAAATTTGCCGCCGTTCTTCCTGACGCCTTCGCCTTCTTCCTGCTCGGCGCAATCGAGTCGCTTCTGTCCGCCACGGTGGGCGACGCGATGACCGGGCGGCGGCATCGTTCGAACTGCGAGCTTGCCGCACAAGGGGTCGCCAACATGGCGTCGTCCCTTTTCGGCGGCATGGTCGTGACAGGCACGATCGCACGGACGGCGACCAATATCCGCGCCGGCGCGCACGGGCCAGTCGCCGGAATGCTGCACGCGGCTTTCCTTTTGTCATTCATGATTGTCGCAGCGCCGCTGGTGTCGATGGCGCCGCTCGCCGCTTTGTCGGGCGTCCTCGTGATCGTCGCCTGGAACATGATCGAACGGCACGCGATCGCCTCGCTCTTCCGCTCGTCGATTGAAGACGTCGTGGCGCTCGCCGCGACGTTCTTCCTCACGGTGTTCCGGGACCTTACCGAGGCCATCGCGGTCGGGACCGCGATTGCGGCGATCGCTTTCATCCGCCGCATGTCGGCGTCGATGAGCGTCGGCGGGGTCGTGCGCGAGGATCGCGCCGACGGCGCACCGAACGACAGGACAGCCTACGAATCGCAGAAAAGCCAATCGGACCGGGTCGCCGTCTACCGCCTTTCGGGCGCGGTATTCTTCGCTTCAGCAACGAGCCTCAGCCTCGCCCTCGACCGCGTGCTGGCCGGGCAGAAGATTCTGGTGCTTGACCTTTCGGAGGTGTCGTTCATCGACTCGACGGGCGCGCAGGCGATCGCCGGCTTTGTTCGCGATGCCGCAAAACGCGGTGTTGAGGTCGCTCTCGCCGGGGCGACGCCGGGCGCCTGCAAAGCACTGGACGCCATCGGCGTCTCGAAGCAGGCGCGCCTCTTCAAAACCCTTGAGGAAGCCCTTGACAAGTTTCGATAATTTCATAATTATCAAATTATGGAATTACGAACAGCTATCGCGGCCTTTTCGGCGCTGGCGCAGGAAGTCCGGCTCGATGTGCTGAAGCGCCTGGTGCGGGCGGGCCCTGCCGGCCTGTCCGCCGGCGCCCTCGCCGAGGCCACGGGCGTCGCCGCGCCGACCATGTCTTTCCATTTGAAGGAACTCCTTGGGGCGGGCCTCGTCCGCTCCCGGAAGGAGGGGCGGAGCGTCATTTACGCCGCCGACTATGGGGGCATTCGCACCCTGGTCGAGTTCCTGCTCGCCGATTGCTGCCAAGGGGATCCGCGCTTGTGCGGCCCCTATATCGTTAAGGAGACCAACCATGACACGCCTGCATGTGCACCTTAAGGTCAGCGACCTCGACCGCTCGATCGGATTTTACACCGCGCTGTTCGGACGCGCGCCGGACAAGCGCGAGAACGACTACGCCAAATGGATGCTCGACGATCCGGCCGCGAACATTGCGATCTCGGCGAGCGGCGCGGCGGCGGGCGTCGATCATGTCGGACTGCAATTCGAGGATCGCGTCGAGCTTGACGCGAGCGCCGCGCGGCTGAAGGACGCCGGCCACGGCGCGCTCGCCGAGCCGAACGCCACCTGTTGTTATGCGAGAAGCGACAAGCATTGGGCGGTCTCACCCGACGGCGCTGCGAAATGGGAGCTGTTTCACACTTTCGGCGACGCCGCCGTCATGAGATCGGCGCCTGAGATGACGATCGCGCCGTCGACCAAGGCCCAAAGCGCCTGCTGCCCGCAATGACGAAGTCGATTCTCTTCCTGTGCACCGGCAATTCGGCCCGGTCGATCATGGCGGAGGCCTACATGAACAAGGCGGGCGCCGGGGTCTGGCGCGCCTATTCGGCGGGATCGAAGCCGACGGGAAGGCCCAATCCCTTCGCTTTGCAAACGCTCGCAGAGCACGCGATCGACGCGACGGACGCACGCTCGAAGAGCTGGGACGAGTTTGCAAGAGCCGGCGCGCCGGCGATCGATGTCGTCGTCACCGTCTGCGACAACGCCGCGGGCGAGGCCTGCCCCGTTTTCTTCGCGCCCGGCGGCGCGCAGCCTGCCCGTCTCCACTGGTCCTTTCCGGATCCGGCGGCGGCGACGGGCTCTGATTCGGAAAAGCGCGCCGCGTTCGAGTCGGTGTTCACCGACATCCGGGCGCGGATCGACGACTTTCTCGCCGAACGCTGCTAGCGGGCGGAAATGCCTCGTTTCGCCGCCGAGTTTCTCGGAACGCTCCTGCTTGTCGCAACGGTCATCGGATCGGGCGTCATGGCGGAAGCGCTCGCCGACGGCAATGACGCGGTCGCGCTGCTCGGCAACACGGTCGCCACTGCGGCGATGCTCTTTGTGCTGATCACGATCTTCGGCCCCGTTTCCGGCGCGCATTTCAATCCGGCGGTGACAGCCGTTTTCTTCTCGCGCGGCGAGATCGGGGCCGGCGCGGCGGCGGCCTATGCCGGATTTCAGATCGCCGGGGGCGTCGCCGGCGCGATGCTCGCGCATGCGATGTTCGGCCTCGATCTTCTGCAGATCGGCGTCAAGGCTCGCGCCGGATTCGGTCAGCTGTTGGGTGAGACGACCGCGACGTTCGCGCTCGTGCTGACCATTCTCGGCGCCGTCCGGCATCGCCCCGACCAGGTCGCAAGCGCCGTCGCGCTCGTCATTACTGCGGGCTACTGGTTCACCTCCTCGACATCCTTCGCCAACCCGGCGGTGACGATCGCGCGCGCCCTGACCGACAGTTTCGCCGGAATCCGCCCGGCCGACGTCCTGCCCTTCCTCGCCGCGCAAGGCGCCGGCGCCGCCCTCGCCGCAGCCCTTAGCCTGTTTCTCTTTGCAAGACCGGCGCTCGACCGCGACTGACGCCTCACTTATAGAGCCGCCCACGATGAAGGGGCCCCTCAGCCGTTACAGCGACCTCGTCGCCGCCGGCGCGCTCGCCGATGATCCGGCGCAGCGCGACGCCGCGGCGCGGCTGCAACAGCTCAGCGACGCGCTCGCCGCCCCCGATCGCCGGCGCTTTGCGGTCTTCGGCCGGCGTCACGCGCCGCCGCGCGGGGTCTATCTCTGGGGCGATGTCGGACGCGGCAAATCGCTGCTGATGGACATCTTCTTCAACAACACGGACGTTGCGAAGAAGCGCCGCGTGCATTTCCATGAATTCATGGCGGAAACGCATGAGCGCATCGCCGCCTGGCGGGCAGCCGACGAGAAGACGCGGCGACGCCATCGGAGCGCCAATCCGAAATCGCTCGACGACCCGATCCCGCCGGTCGCCGCGGACATCGCCGACAAGGCCGATCTGCTCTGTTTCGACGAATTCCAGGTGACGGACATCGCGGACGCGATGCTGCTCGGGCGCCTGTTCGAGGCGCTGCTGGCGAAAGGCGTCACCGTCGTCGCGACTTCGAACCGGCTTCCGGATGATCTCTACAAAGACGGCCTTAACCGGCAGCTCTTCCTGCCCTTCATCGACCTCCTCAAATCACGCTTCGACGTCATCCATCTCGAGGCGCGCGAAGACTATCGCCTCGGCCGCCTCTCAGGCGCGCCGGTCTATCACACGCCGCTCGGCCCCGAGGCGGACGCCGCGCTTGACCGCGCCTGGATCGCCATGATCGCCGGCGCGCGCGAAGCGCCCGAGACGATCATCGTCAAAGGGCGCGCCGTCATCGCGCCCCGCACCGCCCGGGGCCTTGCGCGTTTCAGCTTCGCGGACCTGTGCGCTGCGCCGCTGGGCGCAAGCGATTACCTCGCAATCGCGCGCCGCTACAGCACGGTCTTCATCGATCGCATTCCCCGGCTCGCGCCCGATCAGCGAAACGAGGCGCGTCGCTTCGTGACCCTGATCGACGCGCTTTACGAAGCGCGCGTGAAGCTCGTCTGTTCGGCGGACGCCGCGCCGCACTCGATCTACGCCGCGGGCGATGGCGCCTTCGAGTTCGAACGAACGGCGAGCCGCCTCGTGGAGATGCAAAGTGCAGACTATCTCGCCGCCGAGCATGCAGTCTTCACAAATGGTTCTTTTGATACAATGTAACTCCCATTGATCACATTCTTGGGCTCGCCCGGATTTTGATTTGAGCAGGTCCGCGAATAGCGAAAGCCTCCCGGCCGATCGGCTTGGGGCAAGGAAAAGTTCTTCTTTTCACTTCCCTGCGCGATTTCAGGGAGGACAACATGAAGCAAGCATGCGCCTTTGGCGGACGGCGGCGCGCCGTTCGCGCGTGTCTTTTGAGCGGCCTTTCTCTGGCGGCGCTGACGACGACGGCGGTCGCGCAGGACGAGGCCGGGGATGAGATTGTCGTCACGGGTTCGCGGATCAGACAAAATCCGCTCGACGCCAGCAGGCCGGTGCTCAATGTCGACAGCGAGTCGATCGAGCGTTCCGGCATTTCCAATATCGGCGAGATCCTGCAGCGGATACCTGGCTCCGGCGGCGGCCTGAACTCGAAAGTCAACTCCTCCGGGAACTTCGGCAATCCGCCGGACGGCGGCGGCGTCGGCGCAGGCGCGGCCGAGATCGACTTGCGCTTCCTCGGCTCGCGTCGCGTGCTGGTGCTCGTCGACGGGCTTCGGTGGGTGAATGGATCGTCGGCGTCAGGCGTGCCGGGCGCGACGGACCTCAACACGATTCCGACCGGCATCATCGATCGTGTCGAAGTGCTCCAGGACGGCGCCTCGCCGATCTACGGCTCTGACGCGATCGCGGGCGTCGTCAACATCATCACCAAGCGTCGGCAGGACGGCTTCGCCGCCTCCGCACAGCTCGGCGCGTTCGACAAAACCGACGGCGAAACGCAGCAGTATGACCTGTCCTTCGGCGCCGGAAATGAGCGCACGGACATTTTCTTCGCCGTGCAATACGTTCACCAGAACAGCGTCAGCTCGGCCGATCGCGACATTTCCGACTTTCCCGAGCCGACGCTCGACGAATGTTTCGTCACCTGTTCGTCTGCGACGCCACGGGGCCGTTTCCTCTTCACCGATCCAAACACCTTGCAGTTCCTCAACATCACGCTCAACGAGAATTTCGTCTACAGCGGCTCAAACCCGGTTTACGATCCGTTCAACCCGACCGGCGCCGATTTTGAGCCCTTCACGACCGCAGACCGGTTCAACTTCGCACCCTTCAACTATCTGCAAATTCCCTCGGAACGGTTCAGCTTCTTCACGCAGGTCACGCACGAAGTCGCCGACAACATCAACTTCCGCGCCAAGGCGGCCTACACCACGCGCAACTCGACGAACCAGGCCGCGCCGATTCCGTTGTTCATCGGACCGGAGGCCGGCAACGGCAACCGGCTGGACAACCTCTCGATCGACGTTACGAACCCTTTCAATCCCTTCGGATTTTCGTTGACGCCGGCGAACACGGTCTTCCTCGCCCGACGATTCGTCGAAGCAGGCCCGCGGAACTTCCAGCAGAACGTCGATACCTTCTATGCGTCGGCGACGTTCGACGGCGCGTTCAAGGTCGGCGGCCGCGACGTTTACTGGGACGTCAATGCGCTCTGGTCGCAGAACGAGGCGCGGCAGATCGCCCGCGGCATCGTCAATTCCGCGCGCCTTGAGCAGGCGCTCGGGCCGGTCGCCGGTTGCACCGGCTCCTGCGTGCCGTTCAACTTCTTCGGCGGCCCCGGGTCCATCACGCAGGCCCAGGTCGATTTCGTCACCTTCAACCAACAGGATTCCAGCGATCAGGAGCTTTGGGACCTATCGCTGAACCTCAGCACGACTTTGTTCGACCTGCCGGCTGGCGGCGTCGGCTTCGCCGCCGGCTATGAGCATCGTGACCAATCCGGATCCTTCAACCCGGACCCGATCGTGGCGGCGGGGGACTCCGCCGACATTCCCGCCCAACCGACCAGCGGCCAGTTCAATGTGGAGGAACTTTACGCAGAGACAGTCGTGCCGATCCTCGCCGACCTGCCGTTCGTTCAGATCCTCGAGGGCAATTTCGCGATCCGCTATTCGGACTACTCGACCGGCGTTTCTGCGACGATCATCAAATATGGCGGCCGCTGGAAGCCCTCGGACGACCTCACCGTCCGTGGCGGCTTCACGGAAGGCTTCCGCGCCGCCTCGATCGGCGAGCTTTTCGGAACTGCGACGCGCTTTGATGCGACGCTTGAAGATCCGTGTTCGGATTTTCTTGGCCTATTCGGCGGACCTGTGGCCCCGGCCAACATCCAGATGAACTGCATCGCGCTCGGCGTTCCAGCAGACGGCTCCTATCAGCAGACGAACCCGCAGATCAGCACGCTGACCGGCGGAAACCCGGCGCTTCAACCGGAAGAATCCCGCGGCTGGAACGTCGGCTTCACCTATGCACCGAGCTGGCTCGAGGAATTCAACGCGATCGCCGAGTTCAATTACTATCGGATCAAGATCGATGCGGCCATTCAGGCCCTCGACGCCCAGCTTCAACTCGACAGCTGCGCGGCGACGCTTGATCCGACGCTTTGCGGTTCGATCGGGCGCGCCATGTCCGGCGCGATCATCTCATTCTCAAACCAGCTCACCAATATCGGCCGGATCGAGACTAGCGGCCTCGACTGGCGCCTCGGCTTCGAAGCGGACGCCGGCCAGGTCGGCGTTTTCAGCTTCCAGTCGCTTTCGACCTATCTTCTCGACTTCACGGAGGCGAATCCGACCTCGACGGGATTCATCCTGACCTCGCGGGAGGGAACCGTGCGCGGGTCGCCGACATTCTCATTCCCGGAATTCAAGTCGACGGCGACCCTCGCGTGGACGCTCGGCGACTTCCGGCTGCAGGGCGTCGGACGCTATATCAGCTCGCTGACGGAGGTGTGCGGCGACCAGGCGGCGTTGCCCGCAGCGGTCGGTTGCTCACGGCCGTCGGAAGACATCAACGATCTCGGGTCGCGCTTCTATCTCGACCTTGCGGCGAGTTACACGCCGCCCTGGCTCGGCGGGCGCGCCGAGTTCACGATCGGCGTCAACAACATTCTCGACACCGATCCGCCGAACTGCTTCAGCTGCCAGCTCAACGGCTTCGATCCCAATACTTACGACGTGCCGGGACAGTTCGGTTACATCCGCCTCACCTGGCGGCCGTAAGTCGTCTCGCCTGAAGCATTGCCCCCGCGGCCCATGCGGGGGCGATCGCTTCTGATGGGCGCCCTTCGCATTGCCAATATCCCGGGAGCGGGTTAGGGCCGGCGCGATGACGCCCGCCGATCCCACGCCGAAGCCGAATTCCTTCGCCGAGCTCGTCGCCATCACCGGCGCCGTGATGGCGCTCAACGCGCTCGCCATCGACATGATGCTGCCGGCGCTCGGCGTCATCGGCGAGGCGCTCGGCGTTGCGCATGAGAACGACCGCCAGCTCGTGGTCGTCCTCTACATCGTCGCGAACGGCGTATCGCAGCTCTTCATGGGGCCGGCGGTCGACCGGCTAGGGCGGCGCAAGGTGCTGCTCGGCGCGCTTGGCGCCTATGCGCTTGGATCGCTCCTCAGCGTCATTGCGCAGAGCTTCACGTTGCTTCTCGCCGCCCGCGTGTTTCAGGGCGCGGCGACCGCCGGCGCCCGCGTCGCCATTCTCGCGATGGTCAGGGACCGCTACGCCGGCGCCGACATGGCGCGGGTGATGTCGGTCGCGATCACCATCTTCATGGCGGCGCCGATCTTCGCTCCGCTGATCGGGCAGGGCGTTCTCATCGCCGGCTCATGGCGCTGGATCTTCGGCGCGCTTCTCATCTACGGCGTCGCGCTCGCCGTCTGGTCGGCGTTCCGGATGCGCGAGACGCAAAGCCCGGGCGCGCGCACGCGCCTTAGCTTCTACAAGGCGTTCGACGCCTATTTCGAGTTTTTCAGCATGCGCGCCAGCCTCGGCTATGTCGCGGTCCAGACGCTGTTGTTCGGCGGGCTCTTCGGCTTCATCAGTTCTTCCGAGCAGATCTATATCGATCAATACCGCCTCGGCGCGTGGTTCCCGGCCGCCTTCGGCGCCAGCGCAATCGGCTTCGCCGCCGCCGCGATCATCAATGCACGGATCGTTTCCGCCGTCGGCATGCGGCGAATCGCACGAATCGGGCTCGCCATGTTCATCGGCGTGCAGATCCTCCATCTCGCCCTGCATGGCGTCATCGCCCAGAACCCGATCCTGTTCATAGGCTTCATCACCGCGACGTTGTTCTGCATGGGCTTCGTGACGCCGAACGCACAGGCGCTGGCGATGGAGCCCGCGGGTCATATCGCGGGCGTCGCGGCGGCGGCGAACGGCTTCGCCACCGGCGCCCTCGGCGGCATGATCGGCGGACTGATCGGACGCTTCTACGACGGAACCACAGCGCCGCTGGTCGCCGGCCTTGCGGCGCTTGGAGCGTTCGCGCTGCTGTCCGCCCGCTGGGCCGACGGCGCCGCAGCCGCCGTGCAAAGCCTAACGGCGGCGCCGTGAGCGCGCGCATCTGCCTTGGCGCGTTCGCCGGCGCGCACGGCGTCAGGGGCGCCGCCAGGATCCGAACGTTCACCGCCACCGAGCGCGGCGTCGCCGATTACGGACCCGTCGAGACCGAGGACGGATCAAGACGCTTCACGCTGTCGTTCGTCCGGGTTCTGAAGCCCGGCCTCGCTTTGGTGACGGCGCCCGAAATCGCCGATCGCGAGGAGGCGGCCGCGCTCGCCGGGGTGCGCGTCTTCGTCAGCCGCAAGGCCCTGCCGGCGACCGACGCGGACGAATTCTACATGGAGGATCTCGTCGGGCTCGCCGTCATCGATGAAAGAGGCGTCACGCTCGGCCGCATCGTCGGGGTCCACAATTTCGGGGCCGGAGACGTGCTTGAGATCGGCAATCGACCCGGCCGGGCGGGAACGGTCTTCGCGCCTTTCTCGCGCTTGGCTTTCCCCGACATCGATCTTGAACGCGGGGTCGCCGTCGCCGGTCCGGAAGCGATGCTTGCGGAGGCCTCTGACGCCGACCTCGTCGCCGAGGCGATGCGGCAGGAAGACTCCTGAGAAGATTTTTCCGCCCTGCCCCCGGCGGTTGCGCCCGGCGCTTGCATGGCGGTCGGCGGCTCGCTTACCCTTCGGCTTCGAGGGGCGAACATGTCGGGGTCACGGGTTGAGGGGGCGCCGCCCAAACCTTCGGCGCGCAGCGAGAAACTCTTCTTCGGCGCAGCGCTGCTCCTGCTCGCCGGCGCGCTGGCGCTGAGCGAAGCCGCCCGCTTCCGCGACCGCAACGCACAAGAGGCGCTCCGCGCCGATCTGCAGACGGCGCGCGCCGACGCTGACGCCGCCCTCAGCGCGGTGATCCCCGCGGCGACGCTGAGCGACGCGGACAAGTCCGTCTACATGATCGCGACCGACCGCACCTTCATCGGCACGGCCTTCGTCATCGACCGCGATCGCGGCGTCCTCGCCACCGCCGCCCATGTCGCCGACGCGCTGCCTCTCGACAATGAGGATCATGCGATCCGCGCCATCAACCAGTTCACCGGCAAGCCGCTGCGGGTGCGGATCGCGAAGAAGCACGCCGGCTACGGCGCCTTCACCCGCATCGCAGAGCGCTACCAACCGGTCGATCCGCAAAGCCCGGTCGTCAATCCGCGCGCGATCGCGCTCGCCGACTATGCGAATGACGCCGCGCTTTTGATCGTCGACCCGATCGACCTCGACACCGGCAAGAACATTCTCGGCCCGAATCTGCCGATCGCGTCGGAGGAAGACCTCTACGACCTCAAGGCGGGCGATGCGATCGCGGTCATCGGCTTCCCGTCGGACACGCTGACGGCGGGCATCGCCGACAAGAGCGCCGCCTCGAGGATCGAGCGCGGCGTCATTGCGGCGATGGTGTCGCCGATCGATCTTGCAGACCAGAGCGCGGACGTCGCAGGGCGCAATCTCATCGTCCATCGCATGGCGACGGCGCCCGGCACGAGCGGCGGACCCATCATCAACGCCAAGGGGGAAGTCGTCGGAATCAACACCCATGGGCTTTCCTCGCCTTTCTCCAACGGCGACAAGATGGGCCAGCGCGCCGAGGTGCTTTACGACCTTCTCGCCGCGCTTCGCGAGCAGATCCGGATCGACAGCGTCTACGCCCCGGACTGGCGACGGCGCCTTTCCCGCTGGACAAAGGCGCGCGAGGTCATTCCTTACACGCATTATTACGCCCAGCGCCTCGGCAGGGATCCAGCCGCCGCCGAACTCCGGGTCGGCGGGCTGGATCTTGACGCGCCGACGCCGTTCCGGTCGCAGATCGTCGATCTGAAGTTCGACGGCGCGCGCGAGTCCTATACGCTCTACGCCGCCGATCTCGCGGCGCCCGCCCTCACGCAGCCGGCGCAAATCGCAGGCGGCGGCGGCGCAAACCGGCTGTCTGCGCAGTCGACGCCGCTGTTCCGGCTGGCGCAGGCGGGCGAGTTCCGCGAGACGGTCTTTGATCTGCCAGCGGATGAAATCCATGTCATCTACGCTTTCGATTACGCCGTAAACACCGTCTACGGATATTGCCCGGTCGCCATTCACCATCGGGAGATCGGCAAATCCGAGCTGATCCTCGGGCGGCCTGCCGGCAGCCCGGGCGTCAGGATCGAAGCGACGGGACCGGCAGGCGCGCGCAAGCGCGTGCAGGCCGTGTTCCACCGGCCGAACTGCCTGACGTCGTCCGATTTCTTCGCCGGCGTCATCAGCTGGAAGCCCGAGGCGGCGCCCGCGCCCGGCACGGCGAAGACGGCGGCGGTCGACGCCCTGTTGACGCGCGCGGCCTGCGCGATCGGCGCGGACGGGTGCGTGAAGACGCTGAAGGCGTCGTGGGACACGTCCGCCGCCGTTCATGCGCAGACCTCGGGCGTTGATCGCCTCGTGCCGATCGTGTCTATACCCGCCGCCGATGAGGCCGCGGGCGAGGAGTGACCCAGCCGCGCATGGAAGGCCCTGCCCATGTGGCGCGCGAGCGTCCTGACGCTTTACCCTGACATTTTCCCGGGCCCGCTCGACGCCTCGGTCCTGGGGCGGGCGCGCGCCGAGGGAGTGTGGGCGCTTGAGACGGTCAACATCAGGGCCTTTTCGGACAACCCTTACGGGTCGGTCGATGACACCCCGGCGGGCGGCGGGGCCGGGCTCGTCATGCGGGCCGACATTCTGGCCGCCGCGGTCGACAGCGTTCCAAGACACGGCCGCCCGCTTCTCGTGCTGACGCCCCGCGGCGCCCCCTTCACACAGGCGCGCGCCAGGACCCTGGCGGCCGGACCCGGGCTGATCGCGCTTTGCGGGCGCTTCGAGGGGGTCGACCAGCGCCTGATCGAGGCGCGGGGGGGCGAGGAAGTCTCGATCGGGGACTTCGTCCTCGCCGGCGGGGAAATCGCCGCGATGGCGATGATCGAGGCTTGCGTGCGGCTGATCCCGGGGGTATTGGGCTCAGCCCTTTCGCTGGGGGAGGAAAGCTTTTCCCCGGCGGACGGCAAGACAGGCGGGCCGCTGCTGGAATATCCCCAGTATACGCGGCCGCGTGTTTTTGAGGGGCGGGAAATCCCGTCCGTGCTGCTCTCAGGCGACCACAAGAAGATCGCAGAGTGGCGGCGCAAAGAGGCTGAAGCGATAACGCGCGCGCGACGACCGGATCTCTTCCGTTCCGGTCCTATCCGGCGGGATGACAAGGAAGAGGACGAGGCCCCGTGAACATCATCGAAGAACTCGAGAAGGAAGAAATCGCCCGTCTCGGCAAGAAGGTGCCGGACTTCGCGCCAGGCGACACGCTGAAGGTCAATGTGCGCGTGAAGGAAGGCGACCGCGAGCGCGTGCAGGCCTATGAAGGCGTCTGCATCGGCCGCGCCGGCGCCGGCCTCAACGAGAATTTCACGGTGCGGAAGATTTCGTTCGGCGAGGGCGTCGAGCGGGTGTTCCCCGTGCATTCGCCGCTGCTTCACTCGGTCGAAGTCGTGCGCCGCGGCAAGGTGCGCCGCGCCAAGCTCTATTATCTGCGCGACCGCCGCGGCAAGTCGGCCCGCATCTCCGAGAAGGCCGAGGCGGCCGCCAAGGAAGACGCGCAAGGGTAGCGGCGTCCCGCCTTTTGCAATTCCTCAGAACCCGCCCCGAAACGGGCGGGTTTTTCATTCGCATACGAGGAGAGTAGGCTCTCTCCTGTGGAAGGGAGAACGCGCCATGCTGAAGAAGATCATCGCGACCGTCATCGGAGCGCTATTGCTGATCGTGGGGCTCGGCTTCGTGCTGCCGGACAAGGCTCATGTTGAGCGCTCGGCGGTCATCGACGCCCCGCCGGAGAAAATTTTCGCCCTCATTTCGGACTTCAATCAATGGAACCGTTGGTCGCCCTGGGCCGATCTCGACCCGGCGACGGTCTATGAGATTTCCGGGGCCGGCGTCGGCCACCGGATGAGCTGGACCAGCAAGGACCCGAATGTCGGCGCTGGCGTGCAGACGGTGACCGCGATCGAAGCGCCCTCGCGCCTCGTCACGCATCTTGAGTTCGGCGACATGGGCAAGGCCGATGCGACCTTCACGCTGACGCCGGAGGGCGCCGGCACGAAAGTCGTCTGGGCGCTCGATTCGAAAATGCGCGACGGCGTGCCGCTGTGGATGAAGCCGATGTCGACCTATCTCGGCTTCTTCATGGACGGGATGGTGGGCAAGGACTACGAAAAAGGCCTCGCCCGCCTGAAGGCCGCCGCCGAAGCGTCCTGATCCGGCTTTTGAGCGGCGTGCGCAAAAGCGTGCGCGGTTTTGCGCGAGTGAGGCGCGAAGCGGCGCGCGCCGCGACAATCAAGAACTTGATCGAGCGACTTGATTCCGAATCAAGGCGCGGCGATCTAGACCAGCGTGACGCCGAGACGCTCGAAGAACGAGGCGTCGCGCGCCTCGCCGGGATTGGGCGTCGTCAAGAGCCGGTCGCCGACGAACACCGAATTGGCGCCGGCGAGAAGCGCCAGCGCCTGCGCGTCCTCGCTCATCTGATCGCGGCCGGCGGACAATCGCACCATCGAGCGCGGCATGGTGATGCGGGCGACCGCGATGACGCGCGCAAAGTCGACGCCCGACAGCTTCTCCGAGGCGCCGAGCGGGGTCCCCGGAACGCCGACGAGCGCGTTGATCGGCACGCTTTCGGGCGGCGGCGCCATGTTGGCGAGGGCGACGATGAGCCCCACGCGGTCGGCCGCCGTTTCGCCCATGCCGACGATGCCGCCGCAGCAGATCTTCATGCCGCTTTCGCGCACGCGGAGGAGCGTTTCGATCCGGTCCTCGAAGGTCCGCGTCGAAACGACGGCGCCGTAATAATCGGGCGAGGTGTCGATATTGTGGTTGTAATAGTCGAGCCCGGCGTCAGCGAGCGCGCGGGCCTGATGATCGCTCAGCATGCCGAGAGTCATGCAAGTCTCGAGCCCCTCGGCCTTCACCGCCCGAATCATCTCCGCGAGCGCAGGCAGGTCGCGGTCGCGGGGACTGCGCCAGGCCGCGCCCATGCAGAAGCGCGACGCGCCCTCCGCTTTCGCCAGTTTCGCCGCGGCGACGACATCGGCGACCTCCATCAGCCGTGACGCCGCAACGCCGGTGTCGAAATGCGCCGACTGGCTGCAATAGCCGCAATTCTCGGGACAGCCGCCGGTCTTGATCGACAGAAGGCGCGAGGCCTGCACCTCGTTCGCCGGGAAGTTCGCCCGCAGCACGGTTTGCGCGCGATAAATGAGATCGGCGAAAGGAAGCGCGAACAGGGCCTCGACGCCTTCGCGCGTCCAGGCCGGCTCGGCGGCGGCCGCGCCGTCCATCATTCGGCCCCGAAGGACCGCGAAGCGGAGAGGTAGGTCTCACCAGCGCCGCCGCGGATCGAGAAGGTCGCCGTCTTGGCCGCCCAGTCGATGTCGATGACGCCGTAATTGGCGTCATAGATCATCGCGCCGAGCCGGTTCGGGTCCTGCTCGACCCAGGTCTCGCCGCTTTCAGCGCGCCATTTCGCCGCCGGCAGGTTGATCGAGGACGAGGTCGCTTCAAAGAGCGGATAGCCGATGACGTCCCGCAGCTCATAAAGCGCCGCGGAGTGACGGTCGCCCGACAGAACCATCAGGTTCTTCGCTTTGCTGGCGCGGATCAGGTCGTAAAGTTTCTGCCGCTCGGCCGGCAAGGTGCGCCAGCCTTCCCAGCCATGGCCTTCCGACAGCACCTGGATCGACGACACGAGCAGCCGCAGATCCGCGGGCTTTTTGAGCTCTTCTGCAAGCCATCGCCATTGCGCCTCGCCGAGCATCGTCTTCGCCGGATCCGCATCGGGGAGATAGCGCTCCTTGCCGCGCGCGCCGAACTCGTCGGTCGGCTTCAGCGGCGAGCGGAAATAGCGCGTGTCGAGCATGATGATCTGAACGCGGCGGCCTTCCTCACCGAGGATCCACGATCCATAGACGCCGGGCCGTTGCGCACGCTCGTCTTTCACGTCCCAGACATAGTCGAAAAGCGCTTCAGCCTTGTCCTTCAGGCGGTAGTCGCCGCCGCCGTCATTGAGCCCGTAATCATGATCGTCCCAGGTCGTCAGCATCGGCGCGCCGGCGCGCACGCGGGCGAAAGGCTCGCTCATCGCAAGGCGCATATAGGCGGCCTTGAGTTCGGGCATCGCGGGGTCGTTCGACCGCACGTCGCCATAGACATTGTCGCCGATGAACAGCACGAGGTCGCCCTTCTCGGCGGCGACCTTCGTCCACAGCGACTGGTCCTCGTTCTGTTGCGCGCAGCTGGCGAACACGATCCGACGCAGCGTCTTCGTCGCATCGAGCGGCGCCGACGGCATCGGCAGGGCGCGAATGGCGCCCGAAGCGGCTTCGGGCGCAGCGCCCGTGACAGGCGCCTGCGGCGACGAGGCGCAGGCGGCAAGCCAGACGAAAGCAGCGGCGGTCAGCAGCGGACGGCGCATGATTTCCCTCCCATTACCCTTCTCCCGATAACCGCGCCGCATGACAGGCGCGCGACGCGGCTGCGGCCGCCTATTGCGCCGCCGCTTCGACGGCGCGGAATCCGCCTTCCATCTCCGCGGTGAGATATAGCATCACCGCCCACGCCGCGACATTCTGCTTCAGCGCCTCGGGGTCGATCTTGTCGAGCGTGTCATTCGCGGTGTGATGAAGGTCGAAATAGTCGCTGCCGTCCTGCGCAAGGTCGAGCACCGGGACCCCGGCCGCGCGCAAGGCGCCGATATCGGCGCCGCCGCCGGCCTCGATGTTCCCCGGCCCGACGCCGAGCGGGCGCAACGCCTCGGCGAGGTCCTTCGCATGGGCCTCGCGCCCCTGCCCGAAGCGGGTGCGGAGCTGCCAGACACGCCCGGCGCCGAAATCGGATTCGGCGGCGAGCGCATGACGCGCCAGATCGCCCTTATGCCTTTCGGCATAGGCGCGGCCGCCATGGATGCCGACCTCCTCCGCGCCCCACATGACGACGCGGATGGTGCGCCCCGGCTTTCCCTTCATCTCGTCGACGAGCTTGGCCGCAGCGATGGTGATGGCGATGCCGGCCGCGTCGTCCACCGCGCCAGTTCCAAGGTCCCAGCTGTCGAGATGGCCGCCGATGACGATGAGCTCGTCCGTGCGCCCCGGAATCTCGCCGATGACATTGCCGGACTGCGACTTCTCAACGCGGCTGGTCTGAAGGTCGAGCCGAAGGCGCACCGGACCCTTCGCGCGGCGGATCGCATCGGCAAGAAGGTCGGCGTCAGGGTTCGAAAGGGCCGCCGTCGGGACCGGCGTCACGCCCTCGGCGTAATTCATGTTCCCCGTATGCGGAAAACGGTGCGTGTCGGTGCCGACCGACCGGATGACCGCCGCAAGCGCTCCGCGCTTTCCGGCCTCATTGGCGGCGCCCGAGCGCTTGGCGACGGCGACGCCGTAACCGGAGCCGTCCTGCGTCCTCGTCATCGGCTCATCGACGAAGACGATCTTGCCTTCGAGCCCGGTCATCGACGCCTTCTGCAGGGCGGCGAGCGTCGGGAAGCGCACGACAGCGCCCTCAAGCCCGCCCGACGGCGTTGAGACCGAATTGCCAAGCGCCGTCACGTGGAGGGGCTGCGAATAGGGCGAGATGATCGCCGCGCTTTCGGAGACGCGCGTCCAGACCGGCATGTCGAAGGTCTCGATACGGACGTTCTTGAAGCCGAGCGTCTTCAATTTCGCCTCGCCCCACGCCCGCGCGCGGGCTTCCGCCTCCGTGCCGCCGAGGCGCGGGCCGACCTCCGTCGTCAGGCTGGCGACGATCTCATAAGCGCGATCGTCCTTCATCGCGCGCGCGATCAGCGTGTCGATGTCGGCGCGCTGGCGCGCCGTGAGCTCGGCGAGGGCGGGCGTTGCAACAAGAAACGCTGCGGCGAGCAACGAAATGGTTCGCATGTTTCAATCCCTGTCGTGATCGGTCAGCCGCCCGCGGCGGCGCGCTGGAGCTCGGGCGGCAGAAGCTCGTATTGGGCGAAAAAGGAATTGTAATCGCACGTCAACTCCTCGCCGGCCTCGATGTCCCGAAGAGCGACGCCGGCGGCGAAATCGGAAAAATCGGTGTTTGGCGTCGCCGAATGATTCATGAACCGCGAATTGTCGACCTCATAGACGATGAGATCGTGATCGAGCGGGCTCGGGAAGGCATAGCGGTCGAGCAGCGCCTTGAGATAGGGCGGCGCGTTCTCGTATTCGTCCCGCGGAATGAGTCGGTCGAAGGCCGGGTCGAAGCGCGAGATGATCTGCCCCTTGCTGATCCGCTCCGCCGTGAACACGCCGACGCCCTCGATCGCGCTCGGCGCGATATACGTGATGACAGTCAGCACCGGACCCCTCAACCAAACCGCTTCAGCCATTCATCGCGGGGACATGCCCAGATGTCGAGTGCGCCGGCGATTTCATGGTGATGGATTTCGCCCGTGCGGGTTTCGCCGATCTTGGCGGCGACGGCTTGGCCGTTGTCGTTCGCCGGATCGATGAGCGAAATGATGCGATCAAGGTCCGGCCTCTCGGCGAAGAGCCAGCGGATCGTCGCGACCGCCGCTTCGGGCGCGTAGCCCTTGCCCCAATAGGAGGGATCGACGCCCCAGCCGCATTCGAGGCCGGGCCAGCCCTCCGGCATCCAGGGGCCGACGCGACCGACCCAGCGCCCGCTTTCCTTCTCGATCGCCGAGAAGAAGCCGTAACCGCGGATCGTCCAATGGCCGAGCATCATCGCAAAGCCGCGCCAGGCGCTCTCCCGCGAGGGGACCTTGCCGCCGGGCGACAGAAAACGCGCAACGCGGGCGTCGGCCATCATCGCCGCATGCGACTCGAAATCTTCCGGCGCGAGCGGGCGCAGGATGAGGCGCTCGGTTTCAAGCAGCAAAGCCATGGCGGCTCTCATAGCCGCCGCACGCCGCGGGGGCTAGCCGCGCCTTACCAGGCGAGGCCGCGATAATCGGCGCCGCAGGCGGCGAGGTCCGCATCGCCCGAGAGGTCGATGATGATCTTGCCGGGGCCGCGTTCGAGGATGGCGCCCTTGTCAACCGACGTCGCGTGGCCGAAGATGACGATCTCGGCCTCGTCGACCGCCTCCTCAGCGTCATAGGACATCAGCTCGACGAAGTGCGGGATCTCACCTTCGATATATTGCTTGTTTTTGCCCATCAGCCGGCTGGCGTCGACGAAGGGATCGACGATGCGCAGGGGATAGCCCTTGCCGATGAGGCGCTCGGCGAGCGCGACATAGGGCGATTCTCGCAGATCATCCGTCCCCGGCTTGAAGGCAAGACCGAAAAGCACCGCAGGCCGGCGCCCGCACGCCCTCACCGCCGCGATGGCGGCCGCCAGATGCGCCTCATTGGAGGCGAGCGCCGCCTTCATGATCGGCGTCGAGACTTGCGCGCCTTCGGCGATCGAGATCATGGCGCGAAGGTCTTTCGGCAGGCAGGAGCCGCCGAAGGCGAAGCCGGGCCGAAGATAAGCGGGGGAGATGTTGAGGACGGTGTCGCGGGCGAACAGCTCGAGCGCGGCGCGCGGCTCGACGCCGCAGGCCGAGAGCACCCGCGCAGCTTCATTTGCAAAGCCGACTTTGAGTCCATGCCAGGCGTTCGACAACAGCTTGATCGATTCGGCGACGCCGGGATCGGCGCGGATGATTTCACACTCGACGCCCGCATAGAGCCGCCGCACGTCCTCGAAGCCCTTGTCGCTCATCGCGCCGATGATGGTGAAGGGCGGATGGCGGAAATCCCTGACCGATTTTCCTTCGCGCAGGAATTCCGGGTTGAAAACGAGATGGATGCGCGCGCCGAGCGCCTCGCCGGACGATTTTTCGAGGATCGGCGCGAGGCGCCGCGTCGTCACGCCGGGCGGCACGGTCGAGCGGATGACGACCGTGTGCGGACGATCGCCGCCGGCGAGCGCTTCGCCGATCTCGCGCACCACGGCCTCGACATGAGAAAGGTCCGGCGATCCATCGCGCGCGGTCGGCGTGCCGACCGAGACAAGCGAAACGTCGCTCGCCCGCGCCGCCTCGGCCCCGTTCATCGTCGCTCGGAACAACCCGGTCTTCACCGCCGCGACGGTCAGCTCCGCGACCGACTCCTCGACGATCGGCGACTCGCCGCGGTTGATCATGTCGACCTTGGCGCGGCTGACGTCGACGCCGACGACCTCATGACCAAGCTCGGCGAAACACGCGCCGGAGACGGCCCCGACATAGCCGAGGCCGAAAATCGCAACCTTCATCGCCCTTTCCCTCACCAGCGGGCCGGAAGGTTGTCGCAAACAACCCTTAATCCTTTGCGCTAGCGACGCCCCAGCCAGTTGAGTTCGATGACGGAAAACTCGCCCGTCAGATGAATCGACCGATGCGCGCGAATTTATGGTTGCGAGGCGGTTAACGGCGCGGCAGCATCAAGGCCCCGCTGAAAGGACCCTGTCCCATGTCGCGTATCGGGCTTTTCACCGCCGTCCTCGCCTTGTCATGCGCCGCGGCCGGCGCAGACGCCGCCACGCTCGTCAAGCCGGGTTCGGCGAGCGTCGCGACCGAGCGCGGCGTCACCGTCATCCGCGGCGCGAGACCCGCGCCGGCTCTTGCCGCCGCCGCGCTGGCGCCGCGCGCAGCCTGTCCGGAAATGAACGTCAGCGTGACGACCGTCTGGCCGGCGCGACGCTTCCGGCAACAGGGGTTCTGGTCGGGCGACGGCCTTGTTACGGCGTCAATGCGCGCGGCGAGCCGTCGATATACGCACGGCTTTTACGCCGACCGCATGGCGGCGGGGCTTTAGCTGGTCCAGTAGTCGTTTCGGTGTTCGACGCCGTGCTTTTCGCAGATCGCGCGAAAGCTCCGGACGCCGTCTGCGTCGGCGAAAAACTCTCTTGAGAGGGCGATGTGCAGCGACCCGAAGTCGCTTCGCCGCACGGCGGTTGAGAACTCGTAATCCTCGGCACCCCAGAACTTTTCGACCATCGGACCGCTGTCGGTCGCGCTGAGTCGAAACTCAATGTCGTCAGCGCTCGCAAAGCCCGCGGTGGGATTGTCTCCGCCCCGATTGAAAATTTCGGTCAAGTTCTCTCACAACTCCTATGCAAGACCCGGATCCAGCTTCACGCAGGCCGCCATCAGTTCGTGCACCGCGGCGACGGAGCCGTCGAACATCTTCTTCTCGTCCAGCGTAAACGAGACCTCAACGATCCTTTCAACCCCGTTCTCGCCGATCACAATCGGCACGCCGACATAGGTGTCGTTGACGCCATACTGGCCGGCAAGGTGCGCCGCGCACGGAACGACCATACGCTTGTTCTTCAGATAGCTCTCCGCCATCTGGATCGCCGAGGCCGCCGGCGCGTAATAGGCCGAGCCCGTCTTCAGGAGAGCGACGATCTCGCCCCCGCCTTTTCGCGTGCGGTCGACGATGGCGTCGATCTTCTCCTGCGTCGTCCAGCCCATCTTGATCATGTCAGGGAGCGGAATGCCGGCGACTGTCGAATAGCGAACGAGCGGGACCATGGTGTCGCCATGCCCGCCGAGGACAAAGGCGGTGACGCTTTCGACCGAAACGTTGAATTCCTCAGCGAGGAAAAGGCGGAAGCGCGCGGAATCGAGAATGCCCGCCATGCCGATGACCTTTTTCGTAGGAAGGCCGGAGAAGCGCTGCAGCGCCCACACCATCGCGTCGAGCGGATTGGTAATGCAGATGACGAAGGAATTGGGGGCGTACTGACGAATGCCCTCGCCGACCGACTTCATCACCTTGAGATTGACGCCGAGGAGGTCGTCGCGGCTCATGCCGGGCTTCCTCGCCACGCCCGCCGTCACGATGCAGACATCCGCGCCGGCGATGTCCTTGTAATCCTGCGTGCCCTTCAGCTTCGAGCCATAGCCGTCGACCGGCGCTGATTGCGCGATGTCGAGCGCCTTGCCTTGCGGCAGGCCTTCGGCGACGTCGAAGAGCACGATCTCGCCGAGGTCCTTTTGCGCGGCGATGTGGGCGAGCGTGCCGCCGATCATGCCGGAACCGATGAGCGCGATTTTCGTGCGGGCCATGCAAGTCTCCTGTCTCTGCGAAAAACCGCGCGCTCTATAGGGGTATCGCGCAGAAGCGGAAAGAGCGGACGAAAGGCGTTGCGAAGCCGGCGCCCGCCTTGCCCCCCGACCCCCCCGCGCCGCCTGGGCTTTTGGCGGGCGCGGGGGCTCGTCATCGCGGGGCGATCGCCCCCGAAGGTTCGGGAAG
>JBKBLR010000028.1:0-16801 GCA_046296195.1 Parvularculaceae bacterium
TAAAGCCGATACCCCGGCGTCGAAGCGGAAAGCGCTCTTTCCTCGTCATTCATATCCGCCTCGATCTCGCCGAAGAGCGGCGTTGACAGATAGCGCTCGCCGGTGTCGGGGAGCATCGCAAGGACCGTTGCGCCTTTCTCCGCCGCGGCGGCGATTTCCATCGCGGTCGCGAAAGCGGCGCCGGAGGAAATGCCGACAAAGACGCCTTCTTTTTGCGCCAGCGTCTTTGACCATTTCATCGCATCGGCGCCCGAGACCTTCATCACCTTGTCGATGAACCGCTTGTCGATCGCTTCCTCGGCGACGAGCGGAATGAAATCCGGCGTCCATCCCTGAATGGGGTGCGGCGTCCAGGCGGGGTGGCTCCCCGCCGCCGACCCGTCGCGGTGACGCTCCTGCGTTCGGCCGTCGGAAATGAGCGCGGCGACATCGGGCTCCGACACGATGATTTTCGTTTCTGGCCGCTCGCGCTTCAACACGCGCGCGACGCCGGAAAGCGTGCCGCCGGTGCCGTAGCCCGTCACCCAGTAATCGAGCCGCTCGCCTCTGAAATCGTCGATGATCTCGCGCGCGGTCGTGCGCTCGTGCACCTCCGGGTTCGCCGGGTTCTCGAACTGGCGCGTCATGAACCAGCCGTTCTTGTCGGCGAGCTCCTTCGCTTTGGCGACCATGCCCGTGCCGCGGTCCTTCGCCGGCGTCAGCACGACCTTCGCGCCGAGGAATCGCATCAGCTTGCGGCGTTCGACCGAGAAGCTTTCCGCCATGGTGATGACCAGCGGATAGCCCTTCGCCGCGCATGTCATCGCCAGGCCGATGCCGGTGTTGCCGCTCGTCGCCTCGATGATCGTCTGGCCCGGCCTCAAGGATCCGTCGCGTTCCGCCGCTTCGATGACGCCAAGCGCCAGCCGGTCCTTGACGGAGCCCAGCGGGTTGAACGCCTCCACCTTGACGAAGAGATTGACGCCCTTCGGCGCGAGCCGGTTGATCCTGACAACCGGCGTCCGGCCGACGGTTTCGAGAATGCTCTCAAATTTCGCCATGACGGCCTCCCGCACCTTGCAACGGCCTTGTCGGCCTCGCGCGGGAGATCGTCAATCGCGGCCGCGATGAGGCGGGCTACTGGTTCGGCCAGCCGCCCTGTTGTTGCGGGGGCTGCTGAGGGAATTGCTGGTTCGGCTGCTGCGGGGGCTGCTGGCTGAACTGCTGCGCCGGCTGCAAGGGCAGGCCCGCCTGCTGCCAGGCCTCGATGCCGCCGCGATACCAGAGAACGTTCGTATACCCCAGATTGATCGCGCGCAGCGCCGCGTTGTAGCTCATCCAGCACTGCGTCGACAGGCAGTAGAAGATGAGCGGCACGTCTTTGCGACCGCCCGCCGCCTGCTGCAGCATCTGGCCGAATTGCTGCGAGACCTGATCGTTAAACGACCCGGGCTGCGCGAGAATGACCGCCGGAATGGCGCCGGGAAGCGTTTGCGGCCCGCCGAGCACGTCGAACAGCATGTAGGGCGCCTGCCTGCCCTGCACGAGCGCGACAAGCCCCTTCGTGGTGATGACCTGTCCGCCCGGAATGCTCGCCGGCGTCGGCCCGTGCATCTGTCCGGCATGAAGCTGCTTCGTCGCCGGCACGCCGTAATCCTGACGCTCCATCTGCATCAGCTGGTCGAGATTGGCGCCGCCGCGCTGCGGTCCTTGCGGCGGCTGCTGGCCCCATCCGCCGTTATTCGCCGGCGGCTGCTGACCCCAACCGCCATTGTTTTGCGGCGGCTGTTGGCCCCATTGATCCTGCTGCTGCGGCGGCTGGCCCCAGCCGCCGTTCGGCCCCTGCGGGGGCTGCTGGCCCCATGGGTCCTGCTGCGGCGGCATCGGCTGCTGCATGTTCTGCCAACCTCCGAAGCTGTCCTGCGCCATCGCGGCGCCGGTGAGCGCGAGCGCCGTCGCCGCGCCGACCAACAATTCCTTCTTCATCGCACCGCCTCCAGTTTCTGTCCTTCGGTTTTAAGGTCGCGCCACGGATCGAAATTCGGATCGTCCGTCAGCACATAGGTTCCATCCTTCAGGCGCCAGGCGTGGTTGTAATGGGAGGAAAGCTCCGTCTGGCCGCCCGGCCCCCATTCGTCCTTGTACGTCTCAACGCCTTTCATCAATTCGCCGAATTCGCGGAAGCGGCGATCGGCGCTTTCCTGCTGCGCGTTCCAGGTCTCCTGGCGCAGGCGGGAAATATAGTCGTTCGTCTCATTGATCATCGCCGAACGCTTGCGCGATTCCTCGATCGAAACCTGCGCGATCCTGGCGTTGTGGCCGGTGATCGCCCGCGCCCATTGCGGGTTCGATTTGATGGATTTTCTCAGCGCTTCGAAGAAAGCGAAGTTGAATTGCCCGTTCGGCGCCGTCGCAACCCATCCGGGATGCGCGAAGCCGGACAGGAACTCCGTTCGTGAGCCCGGCAAACCGCCTGCAATCTGTGAATAATCGGAGATATTGTGGTCGAACTGCACGATCGCGGCCATCGACCCGCGCATCTCGCGCCCGTTCTGGTTGAAGGCGAAGAGAATCTCTCCGCCTTCAGCCCATTTGCGGATTTCGCCGGCCGGCATCGGCGTTCTCGAAGGCTGGAAGCCGATTTCCTGAATGAGATCCGGCCGGTCTCGATAATCGAGAATGCGCGCGCCGCGAACGGCGTTCTGCACCTGCATCTGCAGATATTGCCGCACGGACTGGATCTGCTGGATCTGGCAGCCGGGGCGCGTCGGCTGGGCGCCCATCGAATTCATCTCCCACGCCGCCTGCGGGGAGATGCCGATCGACATCGACTGGTCCGGCGCATAGGCGGTCCAGATGAAATTATAGCCGTTGGTGCACATGAAGTCGCGCGCCCAGTAGACGCCGCCTTCGGTCTTCCAGCCATAGGGCACGAAGATCGACGCCGCCGCCATCGGCTGTGCAAAGCCCGTCGCATCGACGATAATCTGCGGCACAAGCCGGACGACATTCCCGCGCGGGCGGCCGGGCGGCGGCCCGCCCGGCTGCGGCGCCGCATTAGGGTTCTGCGCTGTCGCGGCGAACGCAACGCGCTGCTCGCCGGGGGCAAGGCCCTCGCTCGACACCGACAAGCCGCCGGCGCCATCCATGCCGTCGCCATCTTCCATATCGTCGATGTCGAGGTCTTCGTCGCCGCTCTCCGCCATCGCCGCGAAATCATCCCCGGCGGCGGCGCGCGTCGCGTCAGCCGATGATTTGCCGCACGCCGTCGTCAGCGCCAGCAACGCCAGAATTGCGTATCTCAAAAAAGCCCCCCTTCATCTCCCCTGGACGCCCCTGCATAGCGGATTCACCGCGCCGTCTCCAGCGCGCCCGAAAGCGCGGAGGAAAACCATGTCCGTCCGTCTTCTGACCGCCAGACATTTGGAGTCTTGAGGGGAGCAAAGCGGCTTCCGCAGGCCGCGACCGGCTCACCGGCCTCTCGCTTCGGAAACGGAAGTTTCTCAAATCGCCCTGTTATTCTATCACGCGGATCGCCCGTAAGCGCCGGCGCCGCTAGCATTCGCTCGCGAAGTCGCACCCAATTGGGATTGGCGATCGCCGATGCGCGAACCATTTCAACGAATGCAGGATCCGGGGCGCCTTTTCGCGATTGCACAATCATCGATGGAAAGGCGGTCGCGCGGGTTTCAAACTCCGGAATGGCCGGATGCGGCGTGAACGCGGCCATCGCGGTGACCAGCAGCCCCTGCACCGGGCCGTTTTCGTCGGCCATCGTGAAGGCGATCTCGGCGGCGGAGATGGTCAGGGTTTCGCCATAAACTTCGGGCGCTGCAATCAGCCTGCGGATCGGGTCGGCGATGTCGGGCCGCTCCCTCACCGCCTCGACGGCGGCGCCGGGCGCTTCGCTCGCCAGCAGCGCCTTGGCGTAACCCTCTGCGTCATGAATATCGCGGCTGGCGCAGGCGCTGAACTGCCCGGGGCGCGCCGAGGCCGTCCAACCTTCGCCCGGCGTCATCGCGATCGACACCGATCCGTCCGGCGCCTCGGCGCGCCAGCGCGCCTTTTCGGTGACGCCGCAGCCGTCGGCGGCGTCGAGACTGACGATGCCTTCATCTTTCCAGTCGGCGGGAGTCAGAAAAGAGACGTAGGCCATCGCCTGATCGCCCTCACCGAGACCTACGACATTGACCGGCGCCTCGCGAAGCTCGATCGCATCTGCCGGAACGCCGCCCGCGCGGCAGGCGATTTCCACGGCCGGCGCCGGCGCCGCCGAGGACATGAGCGCCAATATCATCCCCATGCGGATCATTGCACGGCGCCCATCTGCGTCGCTTCAAGCCCGTATTGCGCCGGATTGAAGTTCGGGTCGTTGGTGAGGATGTAGGCGTTGTTGTTGTTGATACGCCAGGCGTGGTCGTAAGTCGCGTCGAGCTGCACGTTCCCGCCGGCGATCGGATCGTGATAGGTCTCAACGCCCCGGATCGCCTCGATGCTCTCGCGCTGCATCCGGTCGCCGCCGGCGTCGCCCGGAAACATTTCGCGCGGCCCGCCGCCGGACGGGCGGCGCGTCTGCGCTTCGATGCTGTCGCGGCTCGCCTCGATGCTGGCGCTCGCCATCGCCTTGTAAGTGGCGATGTTCTGGCGCGTCGCTTCCGCCCCGCCGGCGATCATCATCTGCGCGCGCTGCTCGGCGGCGTCTGCGTTGATCTTCCCTAGCTTTCTCTGGAGCTCAAAATAGGCCTCGAGCCAGCGTGGATCCGGCGTCACCGATTTCCTGACGGCTTCGATAAGCGTGAAGTCCAGTCGCCCGGCCGGGGCGACCGCCCCGAACGTGCCAAGGGTCGCGCCTGTCAGGTGCCGAAGCGGTTCGCCGCCCATCGGGCTCTCGGCGCTGCCGCCGTAAAAGACGGCGCTCGCGCCGATGACGCCGCGCATGTCAACGCCATTTTGAGTGTACGCGAACAGCACTTCCCCGCCGTCCGCCCAAGCCTTCGACCCGGTGAAGCCGGTTGCAGCCGCCGCCCGATTGTGAATGTCAGCGCGTTCCTGTCCGGCCTTCGCATAGTCCGCGCGCTGGCGGTAATCGAGAATGCGCGCGCCCGGAAACATCTCGCCCGCTTTTGCGGCGAGGTAATCGCGGACATTGGTGTAGCCGGCTGACTTGCACTCGGATTGCATGCCGAAGGTGCTCCACTGCCAGACATCGGTCGGGAAGATCGCGACGCTCATCCCCCCGTCGGGCGAGAAAGCCGACCAGTTGACGCCGAACGGCTCGGAGCAGGGTTTGTTATAGGGCTCGACGCCGCCGCGACCTGTCCAGCCTTGCGGCAGCATGACGTACATCGCAGGCCCGCGGCCGACGACGCCGGGATCAGGAATGACGCTGCGCTGCAGGATGACGACGCCGGGCGGCAGCGGCCTTGCGGGCGCGATCGCCCTCATTGCTTGCGCCGCGAGCGCGGCGACCGCGTCGGGCGGTCCCGCCGCGCCGTCCGCACGCGCATCCGTTTTTCCGCATGCCGCCACAATGGTTGCAACAGCCAGCAAACAGGCGGTTCGCATGGGGCCCCCGATCCGCTTTTTCCGGATACTGGACCGGACTGATCGATCAGCGCAATGATTTTCCGCTTTTGAACAGGGATTGCCCGCCTTGACCGGCGCCTTCTCGGAGAGGGCGGCGGCTGCGGATATGATGAGGCCCCATGACCCACTCGACGCACGCCTATGCGCCCGACCCGCGCAACGAGAATATCCTCATCGACGTCAATGGAACGCTCTTCCCGCGCGATGAGGCGAAGGTCTCGGTCTTTGACTCAGGCTTCGTTCTCGGCGACGGCGTGTGGGAGGGGCTGCGCGTTCATCCGGGGCCGGACGGAAAGGGCGTCGTCGCCTTTTTGGACCGCCACCTCAAGCGTCTTTGGGAAGGGGCCAAGACGCTCGATTTTTCCATGGACGTCTCTAAAGAAGCGCTGGCGAAGCGGATCTATGACTGCCTCGACGCCAATGGCGCGCATGAGGGCGTTCATATCCGCCTAATGGTGTCGCGCGGGGTGAAGTCAACGCCCTATCAGGACCCGCGCGCGACGATCACCCCGCCGACCATCGTCATCATCCCGGAGTTCAAGACGCCGCTTCCGGCGGCGGCGACCAGCGGCAAGCGGCTCTTCACCGTTCACGTCAGGCGAACCTCGCCGGACACGCAGGACCAGAAACTCAACTCCCATTCGAAGCTCAATTGCATCCTCGCCTGCATCCAGGCGGCGAAGGCGGACGCGGACGAGGCGCTGATGCTCGATGCGCAAGGTTTTGTCGCCACCTGCAACTCGACGCATTTTTTCATCGTCAGGGACGGCGAGATCTGGACCTCCTCCGGCGATTATTGCCTCGGCGGCATCACCCGGGCCGTCATTCTCGAAGTCGCGCGCGCGGACGGCCTCGTCATCCGCGAGAAGAACTTCTCGCTGCATGACGTCTATGGCGCCGAAGAGGCGTTTCTCACGGGAACCTTCGCCGGCGTCACTCCGGTCTCGGAGGTCGACGGCCGCACGATCAGCAAGGGGCGCGGGCCGATGGTTGAGCGGTTGCAAGGGCTCTACAAGGCGCGCGTCGCCGCCGACGTTTCGCGCGGCCGCGCGATCGCCTGAAAACGGAGCCGAATTGAATGGCCGACGTAAAAAAGCCGCCCGCCAATGCGCGCCAGCTCGCAGCGCCCGCCTACCGGCTCGCCGCGCTTGACCAGGATTTCATCCTCGGCGACGGGCGACGAGGCCTGCGATTCCAGCTCGAATATGAAAAGGCCGAGGAAGCGCTGCGCGCCTGGGGCGTCCTGTCGACGATCGTCGTCTTCGGCTCGGCGCGGATCCATGAGAATGGCGAGGGACAGCACGCGCGCTGGTACAGGGCCGCGCGCGCGTTCGCGGCGATCGCCTCGGAGCGCGGCGGCGCCAAGGACCCCGACCGCGACGGCCGGCGCCACAACGTCATTGCGACCGGCGGCGGCGGCGGCATCATGGAAGCGGCGAACCGCGGCGCGGCCGATGTCGGCGCCCCGTCGATCGGCTTCAACATCCGCCTGCCGATGGAACAGGAGCCGAACCCCTATTCAACGCCGGAACTGACGTTCCAGTTCCACTATTTCGCCATGCGCAAGATGCATTTTGCGATGCGCGCCCACGGCCTCGTGATCTTTCCGGGCGGCTTCGGCACCTGCGACGAGCTGTTTGAGGTGTTGACCCTTAGCCAGACCGGAAAGGGCGACCGCGTGCCGGTCGTGCTGTTCGACGAGACCTATTGGCGGGCGGCGATCAACTTCCAGCACTTCGT
This sequence comes from Parvularculaceae bacterium, assembly GCA_046296195.1. GTDB lineage: Bacteria > Pseudomonadota > Alphaproteobacteria > Caulobacterales > Parvularculaceae > Amphiplicatus. The sequence goes on from JBKBLR010000028.1 coordinate 7,306, forward strand.
CGACCACGGCGTCATCTCGCCGGAAGACCTTTCGCTCTTCGCCTACGCATCGGATCCGGAGGAAGCATGGCGGAAACTTCTCGACGGCGGGCTGACACCCGGAAACGGACCGGGCTGCTGACCGTCGACTGCCGGACATGAAGGAAATTTAGTTGCCAGACGGCGAGGAGCGCGCCAAAGAATTATAGAAAAGCGGCGGAGGCCGATGCTTTTGCTGTTCTGGATCATCGCCTTCGGCGTGGCGTGGGCGATAACGGTTCCCCTTGCGCTCGCGCAGCTGGGCGTCATCGACGCCTCGCCCGTCCCCGCTGGTCTTGGCAATCTCATCGGCCTTGCCCCGGCGATCGGCGCCTTCGTCGCTGCATGATTGAGCGGCGGCGTCGGGCGGCTTGGCGCACGTGCGGCGCGGTTCAAGGCGCCGTTCGGTTCCTGATTCCTTGCGCTCGGCCTGCGTGTCGCCTGGCTCATCGGCGGCGACGCGCTTCGGGAGGCGCATGGCGCCGCAGGCATTGACCTTTCAATCTCGGCGCAGCTCGCCATTTTCGCTGCGATCTGGCTCGTTCTCGCCTTCGGCGAGGAGATCGGCTGGCGCGCCTACGCGCTTCCAATGATGACGAAACGCTCGGGCTTCTGGCGGGCTGCGACGATTCTCGGCGTCATCTGGGCGGTCTGGCATCATCCAAAGCTCCTCTCGAGCCCGTTCGTCACGTCGATCCCGCAGGCTGCGCCGCTGATCCTCCAGTTCACGCTGCAGATCATTCTGGCGACCTACGTGCTGTGCTGGCTCTTCCTGCGCTCGCGGCTTTCGACGCCTGTTGCAGCGACCTTTCACGCCTCATTCAACGTCGCCGCGACCGCATATCCGCTGGCGGGCGTCGATCCTTACCTGACGGCGGTTGTCGCGTTCTGCACGTTGCTGATCCTGATCTTCGACCGGAATGTCGGCTTTGACGACACTCTTTGACCAATCGACAATTCCAAACGCCCGCCTAGAATCCCGCATCCGTCCTTTTTTCGCGGGGCGGCGGAGGCGATTTTGAAGGTCCGAGAGAAAAAGACGACGCAGGCGACGCGCAAGGCGCCGACCGATGACGACAGCGGCGCGCTGACGTCCGTCATCGCCATGTGGTCCGGTCCGCGCAACATCTCGACGACGATGATGCGTTCGTTTGCAAACCGGCCGGACATGGCGGCGATCGACGAGCCCTTCTACGCCGCGTTCCTGGCCCGCACCGGCGCGGCTCATCCGTATCGGGAGGAAACGCTCGCCGCCTGGCCGCAGACTTTCGACGGGGTTCTTTCCTGGATTGCGAGCCGCACGGAAAAGCCCGCGCTGTTCCTCAAGCACATCGCCTATCACCTGCCAGACGGCGTCGATTTTTCATTTCTTCGCGGCTGGCGGAATTTCCTTCTCATCCGCGATCCGCGGGCGATGGTCGCTTCCTTTGCCGACCGCTTCGAGGACGTGACGCCGATCGTCCGGAGTTACGAGATCGAGCTGGCGATCCGCGTTTACCTTGCAAGAGAGGGCATTCCCTGTCCCGTCGTCGACGCCGCCGACATGCTCGCCGCCCCGGAACCAACGCTGCGCGCGCTGTGCGCTTCCCTCGGCCTTCCCTTCGATCCCTCCATGCTTGCCTGGCCCGACGGGCCGCGCCCCGAAGACGGTCCGTGGGCCCCGCACTGGTATGCGGCGGTCCGGGCGTCGACCGGCTTCAAGCCGCCTGTGGAGAAAAAGATCACGCTCCCTAGAGAGTTGGAGGCGGTCGCCGCTGCGGCGATGCCAGCTTATGAAAAATTGCGGTCCTGCCGCCTCACCGCGTGACGCCGGCGCCACAGCGGACGCCAAATGTCATCAGAATGTCACGGGGCGCTGTTTCCGCGCTCGAAGCCCTTTAGGGTTGCGTCGGGATTTGGGCGCACGCAACGCGCCCCGCTGTTGTGGGCAAACTTCAAGGGACAAAGTGAAAATGGCTCAGCTTCATAAGGCTATCCGACTTTCCTGCGCGCTGACGACGGCGCTCACCGCAGTCTCGGCGACGACTTTCGCGACTGCAACCGCGGCGCTTGCGCAATCGACGAAAGGCCTCGACGAAGTTTTCGTGACGGCCCAGCGCCGCGAGGAAAACCAGCAGGAAGTGCCGATCTCGATCTCGACGCTTCCTGAAGAGCGCCTGCGGGCCATTCTTCAGGGCGCTGACGATATCCGGGCGCTTGCGACGCGGGTTCCGGGCCTTTACGCCGAATCCTCGAACGGCCGCGTCGCCCCGCGCTTCTACATCCGCGGGCTCGGCAACACCGATTTCGACCTCGCCGCATCGCAGCCGGTCTCGATCGTCATGGACGAGATCGTCATGGAGAACGTCGTCCTCAAATCCTTCCCGCTCTTTGACATCGAGCGCGTCGAGGTGCTGCGCGGACCGCAGGGAACGCTCTTCGGGCGCAACACGCCGGCAGGCATCGTGAAATTCGACACCGTGAAGCCCGGCGACGAGCAGGAAGGTTTCGTCTCGGGATCTTTCGGGCGCTTCTCGACCGCGAAAATCGAAGCCGCGCTCGGCGGGCCGCTTACCGATACGCTCTCCTATCGCGCCTCGATGCTCTATCAGCGCCGCAGCGACTGGGTCGACAACGGGTCCGTCATCCAGAACGGTTTTTCGGGCCAGGAGGACGCCTTCGGCGGCTTCTCCGACTGGGCCGGGCGCTTTCAGCTCGCCTGGGCCCCGACGGAGAATTTCGACGCGCTCCTCAACATGCACGGCCGCAAGATCGAAGGCACGTCGGAGCTCTTCCGCGCCAACATCCTTGGGCCTGGGGACAACGAGCTCAATTCGAACTTCGACCGCGGCGTCGTCTATTATGACGGCGGCGACGGCAACGACCAGAGCTACGACACTTACGGCGCCTCGGCGCGCCTGACGCTCGACCTCGGCGCGGTCAAGGCGATTTCGATCACCGGCTTTGAAACCGCGAACGGAAACAGCCGCGGGGACATCGACGGCGGCTCCGGCGCGCTGTTTCTGCCGAACAGCTCCTTCCCCGGCCCGATCCCCTTCCCATCCGACACCAAGGACGGCATCGACGATCTTGACCAGTTCACACAGGAAATCCGCTTCGCCAGCGACTATGATGGCCCGTTCAGCTGGCAGGCCGGCTTCTTCTATTTCGACAGCGACCTCACCATCACGACGAACCCCTTCTTCGTCGCGGCGACGACCGTGCGCCACGACAACCAGAGCTGGGCGCTTTTCGCGCAAGGCTCCTACGACCTCACCGACCGGCTCAATTTCACCGGCGGCGTCCGCTACACGGAAGACGAAAAGGACTTCATCGGCGTCGCGACCAACTTCCCCGTGGCGCCGGTCTCGGTGTCGGATGAGAAAGTGACGTGGGACGCCGCGCTCACCTTCGCCGCGTCGGATGCGATCAACCTCTACGCCCGCGTCGCGCGCGGCTTCCGGGCGCCGACGATCCAGGGCCGCGACGTCGCCTTCTTCGGCTCGCCGACGACCGCGACGTCGGAAACGGTGCTGTCCTATGAGGCGGGCGTGAAATCGACCCTCTTCAAAAACCGCATGCGCTTCAACGCCTCGGCCTGGTATTACGACGCCAACGACCTCCAGTTCTCGGCGATCGGCGGTCTCGGCAATTTCAACCAGCTCGTTAACGCCGATGGCGAAGCGTGGGGATTTGAAGCAGACGCCGAATGGCTGGTGACCGAGAATTTCCTCCTCACCGGCGGCGTCGGCTATGCCGACACGGAAATCACCGAGCCGGGCCTTGCGGTCGCCCCGTGCGGCGGCGGCTGCACGGTTCTCGACCCGCTCGACGGCCTCGGCAACGCGCTCATCACCGGCAATCCGTTCCCGCAGGCGCCGAAATGGACCTGGAACGTCACCGCGCGCTTCTCCGTCCCGACATCGAAGGGCGAGTTCTATCTCTTCACCGACTGGGCCGGGCAGAGCAAGACCAACTTCTTCCTCTACGAATCGGCCGAGTTCTCGAATGACGGGTCGGTCGAGGGCGGCGCGCGTCTCGGCATGCTGTGCAATGACGGCAAGCTCGATCTCGCGCTTTACGTTCGCAATATTCTCGACGCGGAAATCGTCCGCGGCGGCATCGACTTCAACAACCTGACGGGCTTCGTCAACGAGCCGCGCATCTATGGCGTGTCGGCGACGCTGCGGTTCTGACCAGTATGCAGACCTAAAAGAAGAAAGCCCCGCGGTTCATCCGCGGGGCTTTTTCGTGACGGCCGCCGCCCGCGCGTTCAGCGCTTCTCTGCGACCGCGCCGTAGACGGAGCTTCTCGGCGCAGCGAAAAGCTTCATCACCATCGGCTCGAAGGCTTCGAGCGGCATGGTGTCGTAATCGGGATCGAAGGCGGTCTGGTCGTATTTCTCGCAGAATTCCGCCGTGCGATCAAAATTCGGATGGCCGCGGAACTGCTCGCGGATGTTCCGGTCCATGCCTAGATAGTGAAAGAAATAATGGCCCTGGAAGAGGCCATGCTTCTCGACCATCCAGTGGTTCTCGGGGCTGACGAACGGCTTCAGGATCGCCGCCGCGATGTCCGGGTGGTTGAAGGCGCCGAGCGTGTCGCCGATGTCGTGCAGAAGCGCGCAGACGACATATTCCTCGTCGCACCCGTCGCGATAGGCGCGCGTCGCCGTCTGAAGGCTGTGGGTGAGCCGGTCGACGGGAAAGCCGCCATAGTCGCCGTCGAGAAGGCGCAGATGGTCGAGCACGCGCTTGCCGCCGGCCGTCGCGAAGGGGCCGAAATGGCTCGCGATCTTCATCCAGTCCTCCGTCGTGCCTTCGGTCATCGCGCGGAACTTGGCGCGGTCCTCAATGCGCTCGCCGTGGTCGGCCATGGCTTCCTCCCTTTTCCGGAAAGGGTATCGCGGCCGCGGCGGCGTTTTCAACCCGCGAGCGTCAGGGGTGTCGGGCGGCGAGGATCGGCAGGGAAGGCGCGCCGGCGCAGCCGAGCGCGTCATAGCTCTCTGGATCGGCGAGCAGCCGCTCGGCGATGACCGCGGCGAGCACCGCATTGCCCCGCGGGGTCAGATGCTTGTGCCCCTTCTCCCAGTAAAGTTTTTCGTCCGGCCCCGCGGCCGCCTCGAAAGCCGGCAAGGGCGAGATGAAATTCGGCCGCTGGACCAGCGCCTCGGGCAGCAGCCTGAAGCTCGACCGGAACCGGGTGCGCGACTGGACGCTCGGCACGTCGACGACGAAGAACGACGCGCCCGCCGACCGCGCCAGCGCCTCGGCGCGAGCGAGAATCGCGATGTCGAGCGGCCCTGCCTTGCGCTCTTCCTGCGCGCCGCCCGTCGTCTTGCGGCTCAACACATGGCCCGCCATCGCGCGGCGGATGAAACGCGAGGCCTTTTCGCGGACGATCGTGAAGAGATGGCTGTGGCGCGCAAGAAAGCGGAACGCCAGATTCTCCTCGACCGCGCGCCGGGCGCCCATGGCAGGCAGGTAGCTCTCCCCCGTGTCGACAAGGGCGCCGTCTTTGAGGGCGTAGAGATTGGCGCGCAGCGTGTCGTCCGGGTCGGTGTGGTGCCAGCCGAAGATGACGGCGTCCGGCTCATAAGCAAGTCCCGCCTTCTCGAGCGTGCGCAGCATCTCGGCCGTGCCGAACCCCGAAACGGCGAAATTGAGGACTTCGACCGGGCATTTCGCGTTCTGAAGCGCGCGTTCGAGCTGCGTCGTCGCGATGTCGTCGTAAGACGCTTCGTAGCCGAGGAGATAGCTGTCGCCGAACACCGCTATGCGGCGGATTCCGACTGACTTTTCCAATGCGAAATCATGCGGCGCGCGCAACCCGTTGGCGTTGATGGTGACGAGGCTGCGCATCTCGGGCGTGCGCTGCTCATAGGAAGCGCCCGGACGGTTCATGCGCACGCCATAGGGCGCAGGGACGATGTCGCGCGGCACGAAAGATTGCGGCGCGAAAACGCGCACGAAGAATTCTCCGAACAGGAGCGCGTAGGCCGCAAGGCCGAGGGCGACAAGGGCGCGGGTGCGGTTGAGCGTCGGCATGTCAGAAATCGAAATAGATGAAGTCCTGCTGGCCTTCAGCCGCCAGGAACGTCACTGAACACAGGAGCGCGAGGAGCGCGGTGAAGCGCGCCGCCGCCGGCAAGGCGCCCGCCGTTCGCGTTTCGGCCGCGAGCGCGGTGATCGCAGGGGCGAAGAACCGGTTTGCGATATTGGCGATGATGAGCGGCGCCGTCAGAGAGAGGACGAAGGCCGCCTCGGGGAGATCGGAGAGGGTCCTGAGGCTGTCGAACCGGAAGGCGCGGTCGAGAGCGGCGAAAGCGTCCGGGAGGCTTTGGGCCCTGAAGAAGGTCCAGCCGACGAGCGTCAGGATCGACATGACGCCCCAGGCGATGAGGTTGACGATCACCGCGCCGGATCCTTTCGCGCGCTCGATCAGCGCGTCGATCGACAAGGCGCGGTAGACCCCGAGGATCGCGCCGTGAAACGCGCCCCAGACGATGAACGTCCACGCCGCGCCATGCCACAGCCCGCCGAGCAGCATCGTCAGGAAGAGATTGCGATAGGTGAGAAGCGCGCCGCCGCGATTGCCGCCGAGCGGAACATAGAGATAGTCCCGCAGCCAGCTCGATAGCGAGATGTGCCAGCGGCGCCAGAACTCTGAAGGCGTGCGCGAGAAGTAGGGCAGCTTGAAGTTCACCATCAGCTCGAAGCCGAGCAGGCGCGCAAGGCCCCGCGCCATGTCGGAATAGCCGGAAAAGTCGCAGTAGATCTGCGCGGCGAAGGCGAGGACGCCGAGCAGCATGAAAGCGGGCGCGCTTTCAGCGGGCGTGGCGAAGGCCGCATTGACGACCGGCGCGAGATTGTCGGCGATGACCGTCTTCTTGTAGAGCCCCCAGAGAAACAGGAACGCGCCCTCGCCCGCCTTTTCGGCGTCCCACCGGCGGCGCCTCTCGAACTGCGGCAGGAGCGCCCGCGCGCGCTCGATCGGCCCGGCGACGAGCTGGGGGAAGAAAGCGACATAGGCGGCGAAATCGACAATCCGGCGCGTCGGGCCCATTTGCCCCCGCCAGATGTCGATCGTGTAGGAGAGCGTCTGGAAGGTGTAGAACGAGATGCCGATCGGCAGCACGATCGCCATCATCGGCGCGTTCACGGTGAAGCCGATGCTCGCGGCCGCGGCGATGAAGCTTTCGGTGAAGAAGCCGAAATATTTGAAGACGCCGAGAAGGCCGAGATTGGCCGCGAGCGAGGTCATCAGCCACAGCTTGCGGCGATCGCCTGACGCGCGCTCGATCAGGAAGGCGATGAGACCGCCCGCAGCGGTGAACGCAGCCGTAAGCGCCAGCCAGCGCCAGCTGTCGGTGAAGGTCGGAAGGGTGGCCGCGAGACTGACGGCGCCAAGGTAGAGACCCGCCTTTTTGAGGTCGGCGGCGCGCACGCGCTCGCCCGAGGCGCCGAGGCCGGCGATGAAATCAACGGCGGTCGAGGCGGCGATCAAAATGAGGAAACGTTCGTCCCACCAGCCGTAGAAGAGAAGCGAGGCGCCGAGGACGAGGACGTTCTGCGCGCGCAGCCTTGCGGCGAGGCGCCAGTACAGCGCGAAGAACGCCGCAAAAAACAGGAAGAAGACGGTCGAGTTGAACAGCATGGCCGAAGCGGGTGACGGGGCGCGCCGGGCGGCGGCTCCCCGACCCCTTGAAACTGGAGGGCGGGCGTTAACATTTGATGGAAAGAATTGTTAAGGATGCTTCGTCGGCCGCATTGAAAGGGGCCTGGTGACGGGATGATCGGCAGGATCGGCGCGACCGTCGCCGGGTTCGTCCTGATGACCTACGGCCTTATCGCGGCTTTTTCACCACTGCCTGCGGGAGCGCCGCTCGTCATCATCGGCGTCCTGATGATCGCCGGCGCCAATCCCGCCGCGCGCCCCCTCATCGTGCGCATGCGCCGCCGCTGGCCGTGGTTCAACAAGCTCGTTAGGATCGTCGGCAAGAAGGTGCCGCGCCATATCGCAAGGGTGGCGCAGCAGACGGACCCGGGACAAGGCGAGCCAGGAGAAGGGGCGAGGAAACCGTGATCATCTTTCGTCTCGCCGTCAGCCTGTTCGCGATCCTTCTGATCCTGTTCGGTCTCGTCTGGACGATCTCGCCGATCCCTTTCGGCATCGTCTTCCTGATCCTCGGTTTCATGCTGCTGCTGTCGGCCGCGCCCGGCGAGATCCGGTGGCTGAGGAAGCGCTGGCGCTGGTTCGACCGCGTCATGCATGGTCTCGAAAAGCGCCTGCCGAAATGGATCGCCAAACGGCTGCGCGAGACCGACTACGAACACGAGGAAGAGACCGAATCCGCGGCGGCGGGACCATCGCGCCGCGCCTAATCTTTCAGGACGACGCCTTCGAAAACGACCCGGCCGGCGGCGAAGCGCCCGCGCGGACCGAGCGTCTTCATCATCGCGCGATCAACGCCGGCGACGAGCGGCAACCTGTCCGGCACGAGCCGTCCGACGAGGCCGTTGAACCATTCAGCCTCGAAGGCGCTGCACGCCTGTTCGACCGCGGCGAACTCCGTCTCGTCGATCTTGTGTTCGTCGGGAGTGATGTAGGGCTTGTCTTCGCCATAAATGAAGCGCCGCATGGCCGGGTACAGCGCTTTCTCGACGATCCAGCTTTCGCGCAGGTTCTTCTGCATCCAGCTATGGGTGTAGAGCTCGTTGCCGATGATGCGGCCGCTGGGCTTTAGGACACGCACGACCTCGCGCATTGTCGCTGGAATATCGACGTGATGAAGGATGTCGATGAACAGAACGAGATCGAACGAATTGTCGTCATAGGACAGCGCTTCGGACGGCATCACGCCGAAATCGATCCCTCCATAGCCGAACGCCGCGCAACGCCGGCGGGCGATCTCGACGACATCGGGGGAAATATCGAAGGCCTCGACGCTCGCGCCGAGCCGGGCGAGACGGATCGCATCCTCGCCGAAGCCGCATCCCGGCACGAGCGCGCGCTTGCCATTGAGATCGAGCGCGAGGAGCTTGTCATAAGCGCGCCAGAAGGCGTTATGCGGGCGCCGCTTCGCATCCTCGATGACATCGAAATTGACGGGGACGAGTTTTTGCTCCGCCTTCGACGCGGCATAGTCGCGGTGATAGTCGATCTCGCGCCGCTGACGGTCGGTGAGCGTCATAAAGACTCAGAGCAGCATCGAGGCCGGCTCCTCGATGAACTGCTTGAAGGCGGCGAGAAACTCCGCCCCGACCGCGCCGTCGACGACGCGGTGATCGCAGGTCAGCGTCACGGTCATCATGGTGCGCACGACGATGGCGCCGCCGCGCACCACCGCGCGCTCTTCGCCCGCGCCGACCGACATGATCGCGCCCTGCGGCTGGTTGACGATCGAGGCGAAGGACGTGATCCCGAACATGCCGAGATTCGAGACCGAGAACGTGCCCCCCTGATATTCCTCGGGCTTCAGCTTCTTCGCCCGGGCGCG
>JBKBLR010000028.1:16900-38026 GCA_046296195.1 Parvularculaceae bacterium
CGCCGCCAGGTCCTTGATCTCGGCGGAAATCTCCCTGAGGCCCTTCGTTTCGGCCTTCCAGACGATCGGCGTGATCAGGCCGCCGTCGATCGCCACGGCGACGCCGATGTCGGCGTGTTTGTGGAGGAGGATCGCTTCGTCCGTGAACGTTGCATTGGCGTTCGGGACTTTTTTCAAGGCCAGCGCCGAGGCCTTGATGATGAAGTCGTTCACGGAGAGCTTGTAGGCGCCGGCGCCTTCCTTCGGCGAGGCGGCGTTGAGGCTCGCGCGCGCCTCGAGCAGCTTCGTCAGCTCAATGTCGATATTGAGCGGGAAATGCGGGACTTCATTGTTGAAGCTTTGCGTGAGGCGGCGCGCGATCACCTTGCGCATGCCGTCGAGCTTGACCGCCATATAGCTGTCCGCCGGGTAAAGGCGGGGATCGACCGCGGCGGGCGACGGCGTGAAGGCGGCGGCCGGCGCCGCCTTCGGCGCGGCGGCGCCCTTGGGCGCAGACTCGACATCACGCTTGACGATGCGGCCATGCGGGCCGGAGCCCTTCAGCGCGGAGAGATCGATCCCGGCGGCTTTTGCAAGACGCTTTGCAAGCGGCGAGGCGTGGATGCGGCCGTTCTTTCTGTTCCCGTCTCCCGCTTGCGGAGTGACGCCATGCGTCGGCCGGGCTTGGGGTAAGGCAGCTTCGTTACGCGCGTCGGTTCTTGCGGAGGCAGGCCCCTCGCCCCCGGCTCCTCCCCCGCTATCGCGGGCGAGAGGCGAAGGATAGCCGTTCGCCTTCGCGGGCGCCTTGGCAACATCGCCGGCGTTCTCGCCCTCGCCGAGGAGGATCGCGATCGTCGCGTTGACCTTCACATTTTCCGTTCCCGCCGGAACGACGATCCTGCCGACGATTCCCTCGTCGACCGCCTCGACTTCCATCGTCGCCTTGTCGGTTTCGATCTCCGCGATGACATCGCCGGAGGAGACCTTGTCGCCTTCCTTCACCTTCCACTTCGCGAGCGTGCCCTCTTCCATGGTCGGGGAAAGGGCGGGCATGAGAATGGGTATGGGCATCCGTTCAATCCCGATACATCACGGCCTTGACCGCGCGCACGATCTTGTCCGCGTTCGGAAGGCTCAGGGCTTCTAGGTTCGCCGCATAGGGAAGCGGCACGTCTTCCTGCGTCACGCGCGCCGGAGGGGCGTCGAGATAATCAAAGGCGTGCTGCGTCGCCTGCCAGCCGATTTCGGCGCCGACCCCGCAGGGCGCCCAGCCCTCTTCGACCGTGACGAGGCGGTTGGTCTTCTTTACGGACTCGATCACCGTCGCCGTGTCCATCGGACGGAGCGTGCGCAGGTCGACGACTTCAGCGGAAACGCCCTCGGCTTCCAGTTTGCCCGCCGCTTCGAGCGCGAATTTCACGCCGCGCGAATAAGACACGATCGTCACATCCGTCCCGGCGCGGACGATTTTCGCCTTGCCGATGGGGATGAGCCAGTCATCGACCTTCGGCACGTCCATCGTGTCGCCGTAAAGAAGTTCATGCTCGAGAAAAACGACCGGATTGGGATCGCGGATCGCGGCCTTGAGGAGCCCTTTCGCGTCCGCCGCCGAATAGGGCGCGATGACGATGAGGCCCGGAATGTTCGAATACCAGCTCGCGAAATCCTGGCTGTGCTGCGCGGCGACGCGGCTCGCCGCGGCGTTGGGGCCGCGGAAGACGATCGGCGAGGCCATCTGTCCGCCGGACATGTAGCGCGTCTTCGCCGCCGAATTGATGATGTGGTCGATCGCCTGCATGGCGAAGTTCCAGGTCATGAATTCGACGATCGGCTTCAATCCGGCGAACGCCGCGCCGACGCCGAGACCGGCGAAGCCATATTCGGTGATCGGCGTGTCGATGACGCGCTCGGGGCCGAATTCCTCAAGCAGGCCGCGGCTGACCTTGTAGGCGCCCTGATATTGCGCGACTTCCTCGCCCATCAGGAAGACGTCCTTGTCGCGGCGCATCTCCTCCGCCATCGCGTCGCGCAGCGCATCGCGGATCGTCGTCGGAACCATCTCGACGCCGGCGGGCAGTTCAGGATCGTTCTGGACGGCCGCCGCGGGCGGGGCGACAGCCGGGGCCTTCGCTTCGGCGGCCTTCGGCGCCCCAAAGGCGCCATTGGTCCTGGCGGCCTTGGGCGCGCCCGCCGCCTCGCCCTCGGTCACCAAAAGGGCGATCTCGGTGTTGACCTTCACATTCTCCGTGCCGGCGGGGATGAGGATCTTGCCGAGCACGCCCTCATCGACCGCCTCGACCTCCATCGTCGCCTTGTCGGTCTCGATTTCGGCGATGACGTCGCCAGAGGAGATCCGGTCTCCCTCCTTGACCTTCCATTTGGCGAGGGTTCCCTCCTCCATGGTCGGCGACAGGGCGGGCATCAGGATCGGGGTCGGCATTGAAATTCCTTGGCTTTGCGGGGGCCTTGGGGGCGTCCTCCCGAGAACCCGGGGCGAGGGCTAGGTAGCCGGAACGGCCCCTGCCGAACAAGGGCCGAACCGGTCCAAATTCGCGCTTGACCAGCCCGCAGAGACGATGAAGGGCGATAATCCAGACTGAGCCATGGCCCGTAACTCTGGCATGAGAACATCCCTCCTCGCCCTCGCCGCCTTTCTCCTGTCGCCCGCGCTCGCCGCCGCCGCTGAGCTCGACGCCGCTTTCGACATCCTCCGCAAGGGCGAGCGTATCGGCTTTCACGCGGTGAAGGTCGCAGACACGGGCGACGGCGGCGTCCGGGTCGACACCCGGATCGAGATGCAGGTGAAGTTCGGACCGATTCCCGTCTTCCGTTACGAGCATGTCGCCACGGAATTCTGGCGCGACGGCCGCCTGCAAAGCATCGACAGCACGACCGACAACAACGGAAAGCCCGAACGGCTCCGGGTCCGCCGGGAGGGCGACAGCCTCATCATCGACGGCACGCGCTATCAGGGCGAGGGGCCCGGCGACGCCGCGCCGTCGAGCTACTGGAACAAGGTGATCGTCAGGGCAAAAACATTGCTCGACACGCAGAACGGCCGGCTGATCGACGTCAAGACGGAAAATCTCGGGCTGACGTCCGCGCCGGGCGGGTCGCGCGCCGAACAGCACCGGCTGTCCGGCACCGTCGACCTCAATCTCTGGTATGACGGCGAGCGCTGGGTCGGGGCGGACTTCGTTGTCAGGGGCCAGGCGCTGACCTACCGCCTTGTCGATGCGGCCGCGCGTGAGCGCCTGTTCGCAAGGCTCGACTTCACGGCGGGCCGTTAACCAAACATTTTGTCCGGCCGTCCGGGCGCAATGCGGATCAGTCGCGAATCCTTCACCGCCGCTTGCCGGTGATGGACGATCGCCTGATAGCCGGGATTCTTCACCATCTCGCCGAAGGCCTTCGCGCTCGGATATTCCGCAACAAAAGCGAGGTCCCAATCCTCGTCCTCAGGGCCGATGAGGACCGCTTTCGGCGAGCCCGACCAGACCATCCTGCCGCCGACGCCGGTGAAGAATGGTTCGCTCGTGCGCGCATATTCCCTGTAAGCCTCGGCGCCCGTCGCTTCCCGGTCGTCTTCATATTTGGCCTTTTTCCGCAGGCGGATGAGATTGAGCATCCAGATCGGCCCCTCGTCGGGCAGCTTCATGAAGGCGCCGAACTGCTCCCGGCTCGGATCGACATATTTCGACATTCTCACTCTCCCTTACAAATGGCTGAGGCCGGTCACGCGCTCAAAGACGCGGTCAGTGACCGCCGACGGCATCGTGTTCCGCAGGATCAGCGATCCGATATAGCGCGGCGGAACCGTGTAGCGCGAATGCGGACGCGCGGCGACGAGCGCGTGACAGACGGCGCGCGAGACCTCTTCGGGCGCAGCGCCCGCCGGATGACCCTTCGCATGCCACGCCTTGAAGGCGGCGGCCGCGGCGGCATAGGGCCCGCCCGGCCGCGCGGCGCGGGCGAAGCCTTCCTGTTCCTGCTCGCCGAACGGGGTGTTGATGAAACCCGGCCTAATGAGGCTGACCTTGACGCCGAAGCGGCCGACCTCGCGGCGCAGCGCATCGGTCAATCCTTCAAGCGCATGTTTCGAGGCGCCATAGGCGCCCATGAAGGGCGCGACGATGCGGCCCGCGACCGACCCGATATTGACGATCCGGCCTTCGCGCGCCTCGCGCATCGCCGGCAGCGCCGCCTGCGTCATCGCGACGACGGCGAAGACGTTCGTTTCGAACTGGCGGCGCCAGTCGTCGAGGGGCGTCTCCTCGATCGGCCCGGTGACCGAGACGCCCGCATTGTTGACGAGGCCGTAAAGCCGCGCCCCGCTGTCGGCGATGATGCCCATCGCCTCGGCGATCGAGGCGCTGTTCGTGACGTCAAGCGCGACCGGCGTGATGCGCCCTTGCGCGCGCACCGCAAGCGCCTGAAGCTTCTCCTGGCTGCGCGCGGCTGCAAAAACCCGAAACCCCTTCTGCGCAAGCAGCAAGGCGGAAGCGTAGCCAATTCCGCTTGACGCGCCGGTGACGAGCACCGGCTTCAGCGTCGGCCCGATGCTCATAGCTTGCCGAACTCTATGCCGCCCGCTTCCGGCAGTTCGATGAAAAGCCTGTCCTCCGCGATCTTCACATTGGATGGGCGCACTTTCTTGACCCCGCGCATAAAGAGGCGCCGGGCGACGGGATTGTCCGGCGCCGGCGTCAGGTGCGAAAGGATCAGCCAGACCGCGCCTGCTTCATTCGCCGCGCGCGCGGCTTCCTCCGGCGTCGTGTGATAGTCCGGAATGTCAGCGAAAATCTGCGCCAGCGTCGCATTGCCCGCCGCGGCCGCCGCGCGCTGCATCTTCGCGACCATGTGGTTCGCCTGCGCCTCGTGGATAAGAATGTCAGCGCCCTTCGCCGCCGCGACAAGGCTTTCCGAATAGGCGGTGTCGCCGGAGATGACGACGCTGCGCCCCTGATAATCGAAGCGATAGCCGACCGCCGGATCGACCGGATCATGCTTCACCGGGAAGGCCGTGATCTTGAGCCCGTTCTCGTCGAGCACGACAACCGGCGCCGAGCCGTCGAAGGCGCGCGCGACCATGCCCTGGCTGCGAAGCGGCGCGACGGCCTTGCCGTGATGGGCGATGCGGTAGTCCGCATCGAGAGCGAAGGCTTCGTTCTCGCCCGCGACCACGCGCTCGACGCCGGCAGGGCCGTAGACGGCGAGCGGCGCCGGGCGCGCCGTCACCCAGGAGCCGAGATTGACCTCGCTGAGATCGCCGATGTGATCGGAATGAAAATGGGTGAGCAGCACCGCCGCAAGCCTTCCGGCGGGAATGCTCGCCGCCTGCACGTTTTCGAAGCTTCCGGTTCCCGCGTCGACGAGGAAAAAGCGCTCCCCGGCGATCACCGCCGTGCAGGTCTGCGCCCGCCTTGCCGACGGCAGCGGCGAGCCGGTGCCGCAAAAGAAGACTTTGAGCCCGTCATCCCCGAAAACGCGCGCGCCGGGCGCATTCATCGCTTTTTCGAGCGCTGCACCGAAGAGCCTGTCCTCGATGGCGGGCGCGCGCAAGGCAGCCAAGGACGCCGCGATCAGCCCGGCGGCGACAACCAGGAGAATGAAGAGCGGTCGAGCCATGGCGCCCCCTTTCCGGCCAGGGACTGTGATCGTCCTTTGCGCCGATGGCAACGACCGGTCGCAGTCTGCTAACAGCCGTCGGCGGCCGAGAGTGAGGATCATCATCATGCGTTTGGCCTGGATCGCCGGCGTTCTGCACGCCCTTGCGGGCTCGACCCTGCTGTTTCTGACGCTTCATCCCCTGCGCGACGCACTGGCCGCGCCCGAGCTCGAACTGCTGAAGATCGGCGCGGCCTGGCAGGCGTTTCAGGGGTTGGCGCTGATGATCGTTGCAACGGCGACGAAGGCGCGACGGGCAGCGGCGCTGATGGCGATCGGCCCCCTGATTTCCATGGCGATGCTCAACTATGTTGCGTTCACCGGCCATCGGCCGCCGGTGATCGTGGCGGTCCCTCTTGGCGGCGCCCTTGCGACGATCGGCTGGATCGCGCTGCTCTTTGCGGCGCCAGCCAGGCGAAAAGGCGTCGGCGGCCAGAGCCTCGCACCTTGATCTGGAAAAGAGGCGCTCGATCAAATCTTGATGGGTCGCCGCCCAAGGCCGCGGCACGCGCATGCGCTGCAGCGAGGGCCCCGGCGATCCGCCGCAGGCCGTCGCCGGCGAAAGTGAGCGCGTCCGGCAGCGTCACGCCCTGCATGTGCAGAAAAACGGCGATGAGGTTCGTGAGCAGCCCGAAAGCGCGCGGCATTGAATGATGAGCGGTCAGGAACAAGGCGAGCGCCGCCAGGATCTGCTCCGGCCCCGTCAAGCGTCCGTCGAGGACGGCGAGGGTAAAGGCGTCAAGCGACGTGAAGTCGGCCGCGACAGGCGCAGCGCCCGGCGTAGCGCTCGCCGACGCGCCCGAATAGGCGACGACCGCCGAGCTGAATCCTTGCGAAAAACAGCGCAGGCCGCCGAGGCGGCCGGCGTGAAGGGCGGCCGGCTTCGACGGCGGCGCGAAATAGCGACCGGCGAGCAGGCTTGCGGCTCAGGACATGGGTCAAAACTCCTCCTCGCCGGCGTTGACGCCGGCTGTCAGAAGCCCCCGACCCGAAGCGAAGTTTGCGGCGCCGACTTTGTCGACTCTAAGGCGCAGCGCATGACGGTTCCGCAAGCGCTGCGCCGTTTGGATTTAGGCTCTCAGCGCGTCCATCAATTCATCGAGCGCGACTTCAAGCGCATCGAGTTCTTCGCGAAGCGCCGAAATGGCGAGTTCGGTTTCCGCGCGCTCCTCGCTGCTCACATCTTTCGTCTTGAGATCACGCCCCGCGCGATCGAGCTCCCGCCGCGCCTCGCCCATCGCTTCGCCGACCGCCGCCGAAGCGGTCGAGCGCGCGGTTGCAAATGCGATCTTCAGGATGACGCCGCCGCCTGGAACATCTTTGACGTCCTTGCGCGCCGCTGCGATGTCGGCGATCGCGTCCTTGATGTCGGCGCGCGCCTCGGCGAATTCCGCGCGCATGTCTTCGATGTCAGCGGCGTCCATCGCGATCAGCTGTTCAAGAAGGTCGCCCTCCTTGCCGATATTGATGACGACATCGCGGTCCTTCCTCTCGCCGGCGACGGCGGCGGACGAGACGAGGGCCGCGCCGGCAAGCGCGAAGAGGGCGATCACCAGAGTAGAAAGGGACAACGCGCGCATCGGTTTCTCCTTTTGGCTGTTCTATTAGATGTTTTGGACGGCGCGGGCGAACCTCATGCGACGCAACCCGGGCCGGCAGGCCCCTCGTGCGCCGGTCCGGGCCTTCCGGCAAGGCGGCCTGCGGCGGACCGCCTCCTTCGGGCGCTGAGACGCCCATGGCGGGCCGCGCCGACTTCCCCTATAGGCCGCCCCGGTTCCCGCCATGGCGCTCATCCCCTCCCTTCGGATCTTCAGGCATCGCGCCTACGCGCAATACTGGGTGATGCGCCAGCTTCTGTCGGGATCCCGGCAGATGCAGGCGGTCGCGATCGGGTGGCAGGTCTATGACCTTGCGCGGGAGACCCGCAGCGTCGAACAAGCGGCCTTCATTCTCGGCCTCGTCGGCCTTGCGCAGTTCCTGCCTGTCCTCCTTCTCTCCCTCGTCGGCGGCCAGGCGGCGGACCGCTTCGACAGGAAAATGATCCTCGTCGTCAGCAATGCCGGACGGGTCGCGGCGAGCCTCGTGCTCATCTGGACGGTGTTCATGCCGACGAGCCTTGCGCTGCCGACCGTGTTCGCGATGTCGGTGATCCTCGGCGCCGTCAACGCCTTCGCGCCCGCCGCGTCGAACGCGCTCTATCCGACGCTCGTGCCGCGCGCCGAACTGGCGAGCGCGATCGCGTGGAACTCACTCGGGTTCCAGCTGTCGTCGATCGTCGGACCAGCCATCGGGGGCCTTCTCTACGCGCTCGGCGGCGAAGTCGTTTATGCCGTTTCGACGCTGATGATCGCGGCCGCGATCATCACCATCTGGACGGCGAAGACGCCGAGGCAGGAACCGATGCCGGGCGCGAACGGCGTCGCCATGATGCTCGAAGGCCTGCGCTATGTGCGCGACAACAAGATCGTGCTCGGCGCGATATCGCTCGATCTCATCGTCGTCTTTTTCGGCGGAGCGACAGCGCTTTTGCCCGTATTCGCGCGCGACATACTCGACGTCGGCGCCGAGGGCCTCGGCCTTCTGCGCGCCGCGCCGGCGGCGGGCGCGGCCGTCGTCGCGCTTTGGCTGGCGATCCGCCCGCTCGACCGGCGCGTCGGCCCCTCAATGCTGTGGGCGATCGTGATCTACGGGCTGGCGACGCTGGGATTCGGGCTCTCGACGATTTTCTGGCTGTCGATGGCGCTGCTCGCGATCACCGGCGCGGCCGACATGATCTCGGTCTATGTGCGCCAGTCGCTCATCCAGTTCGCAACGCCGGATGCGATGCGCGGGCGTGTCGCCTCGGTGTCGTTCATCTTCATTTCAGCGTCGAACGAGCTCGGCGAATTCGAATCCGGCGTTGCGGCGCGCTTCCTCGGCCCCATTGGCGCCGTCATTCTCGGCGGCGCCGTCGCGATCACTGCGGGCCTTTCCTGGTTTCGCCTCTTTCCGACGATGGCGCGCGCCGACCGCTTCGAGCCAGAGGCGCCCATTCTCGCCTCCGAGCCCGAACGGCTCGAGCCGCAGGGTCCCTAATCAACGACGGCGTCGCGCCACGCCTTGTAGGGCCCTTGGCCCAGCGCTGCGGCCTGCACGGTCCGGCTCGCCGCGTTGATCGCGTCCGTGCCCTGGGTGTTGGGGTGCACGGGCCGGCGCAAGGGCCGCTTGCCGGGCGGCAGCGCGATGATCTCGGCGATCGCGCGCGGAACATCCATCGGATCGGTCGGGCGCGGGCTCGATGTCATCCCCTCGGCGAGTTTGAGATGCGCCTCATAGGCGCCCTTGCGCTCGTCGTCGGCGCTCGCGAGCAGGTCCTGCATGTAGCGCGCGCCGTTGTCCCAGATCTGCGTCGGGAAGCCGCCGGGCTGAATGATGGTCACATCGACGCCGAACGGGGCCAGCTCATAGGCCATCGCCTCGAACATCGCCTCGATCGCGAACTTCGTCGCGCAATACATGCCGATATTCGGCGCCACGATGCGGCCGAGCTGCGAGGACACCTGCACGAGAAGCCCCTGCCCCCGCGCACGCATCTTCGGCAGCACGGCGCGCGCCATGCGGTGATAGCCGAACAGATTGACGTCGAACTGGCGCATCGCCTGGGCGTGATCATGAAGCTCTATCGGGCCGGCGATGCCGATGCCGGCGTTGTTGAGAAGCACATCGAGCGCGCCGCCGGCGGTTTTCTCGGCTGCGGCGACGCCGGCGGCGATTTCGGTCTCCTTCGTCACGTCGATCTCTACGACCGAGAGTTTCAGCTTCTCCGACGCTGCGACGTCACGAAGTTCGGCGGACTCAGGGCGCTTACCCTTTCGGAGATTGCGCATCGAGGCGACGACCGTCGCGCCCGAACGGGCGAAATAGAGGGCGGCGAGACGTCCGAAGCCGGAACTTGCGCCCGTGATGAGAATGGATTTGCCCGAAAGGTCGGGGCCCGGCGCCGCCATTTCCGCCCGCGCGCCGCTCGCGGCCGCAAGTCCTGCCGCCCCCGCCAGCAAGGCGCGCCGGTCGATTGACATCTGGTCGTTCAGCTCATCCTCCCATGTCGCCGGGCTCGAGCCTGAAGCGGCAAGGCCGCGCCGTAAAGCCCCGGCGGCGCCATTCCATTGCCTTCCCCGCCGGCTTTGGCCAAGCTTTTCCGGAACCAGCCGGAGGGCTCATGACCCGCGAATTCGACCTCATCGTTTACGGCGCCAGCGGCTATACGGGCCGTCTCGTCGCGGAATATCTCGCACAGCGCTACGGCGCCGATCCGACGCTCCGATGGGCGATGGCGGGGCGCAGCGAAGCAAAGCTGCGCGAGGTCCGCAGCGAAATCGACCCCCGGGAAGCTGTGCCGCTCATCGTCGCTGACGCGTCGGCGCCCGAGACTTTGAAGGCGATGGCCGCCCGGGGCAAATGCGTCATCACGACCGTCGGACCATACCAGCTTTATGGCGAACCGCTGATCGCCGCCTGCGCCGAAACCGGCACGGATTATGTCGACCTCTGCGGCGAGCCGGCGTGGATGCGGGCGATGATCGACCGATATGATGCAGCGGCGAAGAGATCGGGCGCTCGCATCGTCTTCTCCTGCGGCTTCGACTCGATTCCCTTCGATCTCGGCGTGTGGTTCACGCAGGAGGAAGCGAAGAAGGAGTTCGGCGCGCCGGCGCGCGAAATCAGATGCCGCGTGCGAGCCATGAAGGGCAAGTTCTCGGGCGGCACCGCAGCAAGCCTCAAGGCGACGATGGCCGCCGCCTTCAAGGACCCTTCGATCGTCGAGCTTTTGAAAAGCCCCTTCGCCCTGACGCCGGGATTTGAAGGCGCGCGCCAACCCTCAGCCGCAAAGCCGGTCGAAGAGAACGGCGTCTGGATGGCGCCCTTCATCATGGCGCCGATCAACACCAAGAACGTCCATCGCTCGAACCTCCTACTCAATCATCCGTATGGAAAGGATTTTCTCTATTCCGAGATGATGATGACGGGGCCTGGCGCGCAAGGCGAAGCGATCGCCAAAGCCGTCGCAAGCGACGCCTCGCTGATGGGGGAGGACGCTCCAAAGCCCGGCGAAGGCCCGACGAAGGAAGAGCGCGACACCGGCTTTTACGACATCGTCTTTTTCGGCGAGACGGCGCGCGGAGAGAAGATCCGCACCTTTTGCAAGGGCGACCGCGATCCCGGTTACGGCTCGACTTCGAAGATGATCGCCGAAGCCGCGCTATGCCTCGTGCGCGACCGGACGGATGCGCCGGGCGGCGTCTGGACCCCCGCGGCCGCCATGGGCCGGGCGCTCCTCAAACGCCTCGAAGCGAACGCCGGCGTCACTTTCGGGCGGGAGTGAATTCAGCCTTTTGGAATCGGCTCGCGCCGCCAGAAGCGCGCGACCTCATCGTCAAGGCCCGTCATCTCCCAGCGCAGGAGCGCGATCGGCAGGCGCCCGCGCGCCAGGAAATCGTCGTGAAACTCCTTGAGGCTGAAGGCCTCACCCTTCTGGTTGCGCACGTCAGCCAGCAGCCCGCGCATCTGCAAGGCGCCGATCGTATAGCCGACGCCATAGCCGGGCGGGCGGCGCAGATAGATTTCCGCATCGACCCGCGCGACATTCTCGTCGAGCCATGGGGTGCGATTCATCATATATCTGACCGCCTCGGCGACCGTCATCTCGTTGCGCTGCATGCCGACATCGGCCGGCACGCGCGCGGCGCGAAAGACCCCGAAGAGATAGATGAGTTCGTCGACGCGCCGGCGGCTTCCCAGCACGCCCGCGAGCATCATCGATTCCTCGAGATAGACGCCCCAGCCTTCCGCACGCACGCCGTCTGAAATCTTTCCCCTGATCGGGTGCTTGTTGTTGTCCTCGACGAGGCCGTCGAAACGGTGGCCAGGAATGACGGCGTGAAGGTGATCCGGATGCGGATCGCGGAACTGCACCGCCTCCCAGAAGTTCGGGCCGCCGGGCCGCACGATGAACGGCGCATTGGTGTCGAGAGCGCCGACATAGGGCGGAATGGTCAGGATCTCCTCGCGCACAAGGAAGTCGCGGATATTCCGGTCGGTCGCTTCGATGCGTCTTTGATAGTCCTCGGCGCTCGCCGCCGGACTCAGTTCCGGGATCTTCCGGTCGCGGTGCTTGGCGAGCGCATAGGCTGCGGTCGTGCGTTCCCATTCGCGCCGCGCGACCAGGATCATCTCGTCCCCGTCATAGGGAAGCAGCTTCACCTGCCGCAGATACCAGTCGTAGCGCTTCGCGCCGACGCCCGCCTTCGCCGTGTAGCGGGGCAGATTGGTCTCCAGGTGTTCCTTGAAGCCGATGACCGCATCGCGCGCCGCCCGGACATCATCGACGAGCGAAGGCTGGCGGCCGACGGCGCGCGCCAGAAGATCGTCATACCAGCCGATCACGCCAGCGGGCGGCGTCGCGCGATAAGGATGCCCATGGCCGACGCCGTCCGCCGTCGTCAGATTGCGGATCGCGAGAAGGGCGTAATCGCGCGCGACATCGTCGAGCGTCGCCGTCGCGGCGGCGATGATCTCGGAAACGGCGGAGAGCTCCCTGACGAGCGCAGCTTCAGCCTCCCCCGACACAGGAAGTTCCGTAAAGGCGATGCGCTGGAGCATGTCGACGTAAAAGCCAGGATCCCGCGCCCACGGCCGCAGAACCGTCAGGCGGAACTCCTCTCCATCGACCTCGGCGCGGACGGCGAGATACTCCGACTGCCGCTCGCGCGGCCAGGCGGCGACGTTCATGGCGTTAAGGCGCGCATTGAACGACTTGAGCGCCTTGAGGCGCGCCCTGAGCGACGCAGGCTGGTAAACCTCCATCGCCTGACGCGGCGCGTCATGTTCGAGGAAGTTGGCGTTCCACGGTTCGGGAAGCCGCGCGGCGTCGAACGCCTCGAACAAGGCGACGAGGTCCTCATAGGCGCCCTGTTCCGCCGGCGGCGCCGCCGCGCGCGCGTTCGCCATCACCAGCAAGCCAAAGGCGGCGCCAAGCATCAATCGCAGCATCTCGGTCTCCCGTCTGACGGCCGAACCCTAACGCGGTCGGCTTGCCGCGGGAACCGCCGCGCCATAGGAAGGTTCCGCCCCCGCGCCTGCTTTCCATGAACCGTTTCGACGACACGCCCTCGAGCCCGCGCCAGCGCGCCATCGCGCTCGGAATTCTCCTTGCCGGCGTCGTCTGCATGGGCATGGGGCAGACGATCATCTTCGCGGTTCTGCCGCCGCTGGCGCGCAAGATGGGCGTCGGCGATTTTCAGGTGCTGTCGATCTTCATGCTGTCGGCGCTGTTCTGGGTGCTGATCGGACCGCTATGGGGCCGGCGCAGCGACGTTCATGGCCGGCGGCCTTTCATCGTCATCGGCCTTTCCGGCTTCGCCGTTTCGATGACGGCGTTCGCCACTGTCCTCCATATGGGGCTCGACGGCGTGCTCGCTGGAACGCTTCTCTATGCGCTGCTGCTTGGGACACGGATGATCTACGGCGTCATCGGCAGCGCGACGCCGGGGGCGGCGCAAGCCTATATCGCCGACCGCACGCCCCCTGAGCGCCGCACCGCGGGCATGGCGGCGTTCTCCGCGGCCTTCGGAATCGGCGCCATGGTCGGGCCCGCCTTCGCCGGCGCTGTCGTCGCGCTCGATCCCTTGGCCCCGCTCTACGCCGTCGCCGCCGCCGCGGCGCTCTCGGTCGCCGCCGTCTGGTTCTTCCTGCCGGAGCGCACCGCGCCGCGGGAGCAGATGAAACGCGCGCGCCTGTCGCCTTTCGACCGCCGCATCCGCGCTTTTCTCGTCTACGGCCTTTCAACCGCAATCGCGACGGCGATCCCGATCCAGTTCATCGCCTTTTATTTCATCGACCGGCTCGGATTCAAAAGCGAGGACGCGCTGCAGCTTGTGGGCGTCGCGCTGTCGGCCGCGGCGATGGCCTCGCTCTTTTCGCAGCTCGTTCTCGTCCAGCGCTTCAACCTGCCCCCGATGACGCTGATGCGCGCAGGGCCAATCCTCGTCGCGACCGGACACGCTGTCATCGCATCCTCGACGATGGTTGGGCCGCTTGTATTCGGCATGCTGCTGTCAGGGCTCGGCGCAGGGATGCTTGGCCCCGGCTTCATCGGCGGCGCCTCACTCGCGGTCCGAAGCGACGAACAGGGCTCTGCCGCCGGGCTCTCGAACGCCGCCGGCGCGTCCGGCTTCATCTTCGCCCCGATCCTGGGACAATTCTTTTACGGCATCGCGCCCGCAGCACTTTTCATCGCGACCGCGACCATCGCGGCGGCCTGCGCCGTCTATGCCTTCATCGAGAAGGACCTCGCTCGGCCTCTGCCGAAGCCGGCCGCACCGTCGGAGCCGGATTTTCCGGTGTGACGATCAGGCCTTCTTCTCGGTGATCGGCATCGCCACGCGGATATGCAGCTCCTTCAGCTGCTTCTCCGTGACCTCGTTCGGGGCCTGCATCATCAGGTCCTGCGCTTGCTGGTTGAGCGGGAAGGCGATCACCTCGCGGAGATTCTCAACGCCTGCGAGCAGCATGACGATGCGGTCGACGCCGGGCGCCGAGCCGCCATGGGGCGGCGCGCCATAACGGAAAGCGTTCAGCATGCCGCCGAATTTCGCCTCGACGACGTCGGCGCCGTAGCCGGCGATTTCGAACGCCTTCAGCATAATGTCGGGCTTGTGATTGCGGATCGCGCCCGATGACAACTCAACGCCGTTGCAGACGATGTCATACTGGAACGCCGTGATGCCGAGAATGGTCTCCTTGTCGGCCTTGTCGAGCGCCAGGAATTTCCCGTGATCGAAATTCGGCATCGAGAACGGGTTGTGCGAGAAGTCGATCTTCTTCTCGTCCTCGTTCCATTCATACATCGGAAAATCGACGATCCAGCAGAACTTGAACTGGTTCTCGTCGATGAGCTTCAATTCCGTCCCGATGCGCGTGCGCGCGGCCCCGGCGAATTTGTAGAACTCATCCGGCTTGCCGGCGACGAAGAAGACGGCGTCGCCGACCTTCAACCCGAATTGCTTGCGAATGGCATCCGCGCGCTCGGCGCCGATGTTTTTCGCGATCGGCCCTGCGCCGCCTTCCTCACCGTCGCGCCAGAAGACATAGCCGAGCCCTGGCTGGCCTTCACCCTGCGCCCATGAATTCATGCGGTCGCAGAAGGCCCGGGAGCCGCCGCCCGGGGCCGGAATGCCCCAGACTTCGACCTTCGGATCTTTCTCCAGCATGCCGGCGAAGACCTTGAACCCCGAGCCGCGGAAATGCTCCGAGACATCGCCCATTTCGATCGGGTTCCTGAGGTCCGGTTTATCGGAGCCGTATTTGCGGATGGAGTCGGCGTATTTGATGCGCGGAAAGGGCGGCTTCGTCACCGACTTGCCGTTCGCAAATTCCTCGAACACGCCCGACAGCACCGGTGCGATGGCGTCGAAGACATCGTCCTGCGTGACGAAGCTCATCTCGAAGTCGAGCTGGTAGAATTCGCCGGGCGAGCGGTCGGCGCGCGCGTCTTCATCGCGAAAACAGGGCGCGATCTGGAAATAACGGTCGAAGCCCGCGACCATCAGAAGCTGCTTGAACTGCTGCGGCGCCTGCGGCAGCGCGTAGAACTTGCCCGGGTGAAGGCGCGAGGGCACGAGAAAGTCTCGCGCGCCCTCGGGGCTCGATGCGGTCAGGATCGGCGTCTGGAATTCCGTGAACCCTTGCGCGATCATCCGCCGGCGGAGCGAGGCGATGACGGCCGAGCGCAGCGCGACGCTTTTGTGCAGCTTCTCGCGGCGCAGATCGAGGAAGCGGTATTTGAGACGGACCTCCTCCGGGTAATCAGGCTCGCCGAAGACGGGCAGCGGCAGCTCCTCGGCGGCCGAGAGGACCTCGATGTCCGAAATCCGCACCTCGACGCCGCCGGTCGGCAGATTCGCGTTCACGGTTTCGGGCGTGCGCGCGACGACCTTACCGTCGACCCGGATGACGCTTTCGGCGCGCAGGCGCTCGGCGACGGCGAAAACCGGGGTCTCCGGCTCGATGACGAGCTGCGTCAGACCGTAATGGTCGCGAAGATCGATGAAGAGAAGCCCGCCATGGTCCCGCTTGCGGTGAACCCATCCCGAGAGGCGGACGTCTTTCCCGACGGCGTCCGGCCGCAAGGCGCCGCAGGTATGGGTGCGATAGGCGTGCATCAGGGGGGCTCTCCGGAAAACCGCGTGGGAGTGGCGTCCCCTCCCCGGCTTGTCAAGCTCGCCCCGTGACGCGCGCGGCGGTCGCTGTTAGAGGGTCGCCTCCATGCGGATCATCACGACCACGGACGAATTGCACCGGTTCTCGAAGGCGCTCGCCGAACGGCCCTTTTTCGCCGTCGACACCGAATTCATGCGCGAGAAAACCTATTGGCCGATCCTCTGCCTCATCCAGGCGGCGGCGGACGGCGAGGAGGCGATCATCGACCCGATGGCCGAGGGCCTCGACCTCGGACCCTTCCTCGAGCTTCTTGGCGATACGCGCGTCACCAAGGTGTTCCACGCGGCGCGCCAGGACATCGAGATCTTCCACCAGCTGACCGGCGGCGTGCCGGCGCCGGTCTTCGACACCCAGATCGCCGCCATGGCCTGCGGCTTCGGCGAGCAGATCGGCTATGAGCCGCTGGTGCGGACCCTGACCGGCGCGCAGATCGACAAGGGCAGCCGCTTCACCGACTGGGCGCGCCGGCCGCTGTCGGAGGCGCAGCTGCACTACGCCCTGTCGGACGTCACCTATCTCCGGGACGCCTACAAGATCCTTTTCCAGCGGCTCGACGGCGAGAAGCGCCTCGGCTGGGTCGAGGAGGAGATGGCGGCGCTGCGCGACCCTGCGCTCTACCGCGTCGATCCGGAGCGCGCCTTCGCCCGGCTGAAGCTTCGCGGCGTGCGGCCCGGCGATGTCGGCCCGCTTGTCGCGCTCGCCGAATGGCGCGAGCGGGAGGCGCAGGAAAAGGACGTGCCGCGCAGTCGCATCCTGAAGGACGAGGCGATCTTCGAACTCGCGCGGGTGAAGCCGGCGTCGGTCGAGGAGCTCGGCCGGGCGCGCACCATCCCGCAAGGCTTTGAACGCTCGCGCACCGCGCAGCAGATCCTCGAGGCGATCGCGCGCGGGCGGAAGATCCCGCGCGAACAGCTCCCCGAAATCGAGCGCGACGATCGCCGCGCCGCCGCCCCGCCCGACGTCGTTGAATTGCTCAAGGTGCTTTTGAAGCGTCAATCGGAGAAATTCGGCGTCGCGGCGCGCCTCATCGCCAACAGTGAGGACCTCGATGCGATTGCGCTTGGCAGGACCGACGTTCCGGCGCTCGAGGGCTGGCGGCGCGAGGTGTTCGGCGACGTCGCGCTCAAAATGCTCGAAGGCCGCCTTGCGCTGACGCTGAGGAAAGGCGCGATCGAGCTGATCGAGACCGACAAAAAAGCCGGCGCGTGAGACGCGCCGGCTTTTGATTTTCAGGGGACGCGATGATCCCTATTCTTCGCCGTCTTCCGTCATGATGGGGCCGGAGTCCTTGCCCTTGGCGGTTTCATCGCGGTCGACGAATTCGATGACTGCGAGCGGCGCGTTGTCGCCATGGCGGAAGCCCGCCTTCATGATCCGGATGTAGCCGCCATTGCGGTCGAGATAGCGAGGCCCCAGCGTGTCGAAGAGCTTCTTCGCCTGCGTCTCGTCGCGCAGGCGGGACGCGGCGAGGCGGCGCAGGTGCAGCGCGCGCTTCGGGTCCTGCTTGGCGTGCTTGGCCATCGTCACATATTTCTCGACGATCGGGCGAAGTTCTTTCGCCTTCGGCAGCGTCGTGACGATCTGCTCATGCTTGATGAGCGCCGAAGCCATGTTCGCGAACATCGCCTTGCGATGCTCGTGGGTGCGGTTCAGCTTGCGAAGCGCAAATCCGTGGCGCATGGGTCAGGTCTCCGTTGCGGGCGTCTTCGAGACGGCCGCCGATTGCTTACTGCTCGAACTTCTTGGCAAGGTCTTCGATGTTTTCGGGCGGCCAGTCCGGAACGTCCATGCCGAGATGCAGGCCGAGTGCGGCCAGCACTTCCTTGATCTCATTGAGCGACTTGCGGCCGAAGTTCGGCGTGCGGAGCATTTCCGCTTCCGTCTTCTGGATGAGATCGCCGATATAGACGATGTTGTCGTTCTTGAGGCAGTTCGCCGAGCGCACCGAAAGCTCGAGTTCGTCGACCTTCTTCAGCAGGGCCGGATTGAACGGCAGCTCCTCGCGGACGCCGCCGCCGAGATCCTTCTTCGGCTCGTCGAAATTGACGAAGATCTGAAGCTGGTCCTGCAGGATGCGCGCAGCATAAGCGGCGGCGTCGTCCGGCGTCACCGATCCGTCGGTTTCGATGTCGAGGATCAGGCGGTCATAGTCAAGCACCTGGCCTTCGCGGGTGTTCTCGACGCGGTAGGCGACGCGGCGGACCGGCGAATACAGGCTGTCGACGGGAATGAGGCCGATCGGCGCGTCCTCCGGGCGGTTGCGGTCGGCCGGCACATAGCCCTTGCCCGACTGAACCGTCAGCTCCATGCGCAGGCTCGCGCCCTCATCGAGCGTGCAAATGAGCTGCGACTTGTCGAGGATGTCGACCGCCGAGGTCGGCTCGATGTCGCCGGCCGTGACGGGGCCCGGCGTCGATTTTTTCAGAACGAGCCGTTTCGGGCCGTCCGCATGCGTGCGCAGCGCGAGCTGCTTAACGTTGAGGACGATGTCGGTCACGTCCTCGCGCACACCCGGGATCGACGAGAATTCGTGCACGACCCCGTCGATCTGGATCGAGGTGACGGCCGCGCCCTGCAGCGACGAGAGCAAAATGCGGCGCAGGCTGTTGCCGAGCGTGAGGCCAAAACCGCGCTCCAAAGGCTGCGCGATCAGAGTCGCCCGGCGCTGCGGATCAACGCCCGTCTGCACTTCAAGCTTGCTCGGGCGAATAAGCTCAAGCCAGTTCTTTTCAACGACCATTCATTTGCTCCAGCGGGCCTGCGCCCGGATTACGTCAAACCAGAATTGCGCGCGTCAGACGCGGCGGCGCTTGCGCGGGCGGCAGCCATTATGAGGGATCGGCGTCACGTCCTTGATCATGTTGACCGTGAGGCCGGCCGACTGAAGGGCGCGCAGCGCGCTCTCACGGCCCGAGCCCGGCCCCATCACTTCGACATTGACCGTCTTGAGGCCGTGCTCCATCGCCTTCCTCGCGGCGTCTTCCGCGGCGAGCTGGGCGGCGTAGGGCGTCGATTTCCGCGACCCCTTGAAGCCCATCGTGCCGGCCGAGGACCACGACACGGTGTTCCCCTGTTCGTCGGCGATCGTCACCATCGTGTTGTTGAACGACGCGTTCACATGCACGACGCCCGAGGTGATGTTCTTGCGCTCGCGGCGGCGGACGCGCTGGGCGCCGGCGCCCTTTTCAGCTGCGGCAGGGGACTTGGCCATTGAGGGATGATCCTTGGTTATTTCTTAGCGGTCGCTTGTTTTTTGCCGGCGATCGCCTTCGCCGGGCCTTTGCGCGTGCGCGCATTGGTGTGGGTGCGCTGGCCGCGGACCGGAAGGCTCTTGCGGTGGCGCAGGCCGCGATAGCAGCCGAGATCCATCAGGCGCTTGATGTTGACAGCGACTTCGCGGCGCAGGTCGCCCTCGACCGTGTAGCCGGCGTCAATCGTTTCGCGGATCTGCAGGATCTCCGCATCCGAAAGCTGGTTGACGCGCCGCTCGGCCGGGATGCCGACCTTGTCGCAGATCTCCTTCGCCTTCGCCGGCCCGATGCCGTGAATATAACGCAGCGCGATCAGGACGCGCTTGTTGGCCGGAATGTTGACGCCAGCAATACGGGCCATGGGGCCACCCTCTTTTCCTTCTAATCCGCCCAGAGGCGAGGCGCCGCTGGCGGCCGCATCACGCGGACCTAACCCAAAACACAAGGCCCGCACGTCCTTGCCGGCGAGCCGGAAGGGCGAACGAGCCGATCGCCTGGTTGGCGGAGGCGCGTAGCTATACCCGCGCGCGCCCCGCCGTCAACTCGGTTTCCGGCCGATTTCACCGCTTTTCCGCGGCAATTTCGTCCAGAATGGCGTCGATGGCGTTGGCGACCTGCGCAACCGAGCCCATGCCGTCCACTTTCCTCAGCTTTCCCTGACCCTCATAGAAGGGGATCAGGGGGGCGGTCTCCTGCCGGTAGACCGCCTGGCGTTTGCGGAAGGTCTCCTCATTGTCGTCGGGGCGGACCGGCTTGCCCGCCGCGATCGTCTCGGCGACCCGCTTCTTGAGCCGGTTCACCAGTTCATTCTCGTCAACCACCAGCTCGATCACGACGTCGAGGGCCCGCTTCTGCTTTTTGAGCACCCGGTCGATCATCTTCGCCTGGCCGACCGTTCGCACCGCTCCGTCGAGGATGAAGCCGGGCGTGCAGTCAGGCTCCCTGATGCGGGCGGTAATCAGCTTCTCGATGATGTCGTCCGAGACGAGGCTGCCCCCGTCCATGATCGACTTGACCTTCTTGCCAAGGGGCGAGCCGGAATCGCGCTCGGCGCGCAGCATGTCGCCGGTCGAGAGCTGCGGAATGCCCCGCCGCTCGACGATGCGCTGCGCCTGCGTGCCCTTCCCGGCCCCCGGCGGTCCAAGCAGGATCAGGATCATTTCTTGCCGCCGCGGAGCTTCGACTTCTTGATCAGGCTTTCATATTGCTGGGCGAGGAGGTGCCCCTGGATCTGCCCGACCGTGTCGAGCGTCACCGACACAACGATCAGCAGCGACGTGCCGCCGAGATAGACGGGGATCGACGGATAGGCCGCGCGCAGGAATTCCGGCAGCAGACAGACCGCCGTCAGATATAGCGCGCCGATGACGGTGAGGCGCGTCAGGATGTAGTCGAGATATTCCGCCGTGCGCGCGCCGGGACGATAGCCCTGAATGAAGCCGCCATATTTCTTCAGATTGTCGGCGACGTCCTGGGTGTTGAACACGACGGACGTGTAGACGAACGAGAAGGCGATGATGCCGATGCCATAGAGCGCGATGTACATCGGCCGGCCCGGGCCGAAGAGGATCTGGAGGTTCTGCAGCCATTCGGGCGAATCGGGTCCGATCGCGTTCGCCGCGGTGGCCGGCAGGAGCAAGAGCGAAGAAGCGAAGATCGGCGGAATGACGCCGGCGGTGTTGAGCTTCAGCGGCAGGTGCGATTTCTCGCCCTGCGTCATCCGCATGCCGACCTGCCGGCGCGGATACTGGACGACGATCCGCCGCTGCGAGCGTTCCATGAAGACGACGAAGGTGATGAGCGCCATCGCGCCGACGATGACGAGAATGACGATCGAGAACGGCAGCGACTGCGCGCCCGCCGTGCCGCGGCCGAGCGCGAGCAGGCCCGCCGCCGCCCGCGGCAGCTCCGCGACGATGCCGGCGAAAATGATGAGCGAAATGCCATTGCCGATCCCGCGCGAGGTGATCTG
>JBKBLR010000029.1:0-35080 GCA_046296195.1 Parvularculaceae bacterium
GGCGGGGGCCGGCGCGGCGGGGTCGGCGGGGTCGGCGGCGGCGGGCCGGGCGTCGGTGACCGGGCGCGGCTTTGGTGCGAGGCGGTCTTTCGTCAGCACGACGAGCGCGACGGCGAGGAGAATGACGATCGCCCCGAGCATCAGGATGCTGCGCGACATCGGCAGCGAGCGGAATTTCTGGAGCGCGCCGGCCACCCCGCCGAGGATCGAGGGCGCGGCGGGTTTTTCCTCACCCTCAGTCTCATCGAGGGACGGGCCCGCTTTGGCGGCCGGCGCCGGCTTCGGGCGGCCCGCCTTCAGCTTGGCGATCGCCGCGCTGATGCGGCTTCGCGCCGATGTCTTGTCTTCCTCGGTCGCCGCCGGCTTGGCGTCGGCGACGAGCGGCGCGGCGGCGGCGGCGGCGCCTTCACGGCCATTCGCCTGCTCTTCGAGCCGGCGGCGCCGGGCGCGGGCGGCGATAATGGCGCGCTGCTTCGGCGTCAGCTTGCGCTTGGCCTCGCCTTCGGCGGCGGCCCGCGCCGCCGCCTCCCGCGCGGCTTGTCGCGCCGCCTTCAGATAATCGGCGCCGGCCTGGCCTGCGGGGGGCGGCGCTTGCGGCGCCTCGTCGATGACGGGCGGGGCGTCTTCCTCTTCGACGGGGTCCGCTACCGCTTCAAGGTCTTCCTCGTCGGCAAGCGGGGCGGCCTGTTTCGGCGACGGCGGATCGATGCCGAACGCCTCACGGATCTCGGCAAGCACATCGTCGGTTTCGCGGTCGAAGCCGGATTGCGGCGGCGTCTCGTCGAAGCCGAAATCAAGATCGTCGGGCGCTGCATCGTCCGTCGCGGCGGCGGACGGGGCGGGCGACGGGGCGGGATTGGCCGCCGCCTCGAGTTCGGCGAATACGGAGTCGAATTCATCATCGATCGCGTCGGCTTCCTCGGCGGCGGGCGACGGCGCCGCCGCGACCTCTGGCGCGACCGGCCGAGGCGCGGCCGGGGCCGCCGCACCCGGACGGGCCGCGCCGTCAAGACGGCGCACCATCTCGTCGAAAGAGCGCTGCAAGGCCGAGATCTTGTCTTCGGTGCGCCGGGTGATTTCGGCGACCGCTGCTTCGACCTCGGCGCGCGCGTCGGCCTGGTCGTCGCCGCCGGCGACTTCGGCGCGCAGTTCCGCGATCGTTTCCGCGACCTTCTCGACGCCTTCCGCGCTCCGGCGCTCGGCGGCGTCAATGTGCTCGGCAAGGCGCGCGATCGAGCCTTCGAGCGCCTTGATCTGATCGCCGCCGCGCTTGATCTCGTCGCCGAGGATGCGCAGGCGCAGACCGGTTTTCTGGACGAAGTCGGCATCCGCTGACGCCGCCGCTTCGGTCCTGAGGCGATGGGCCTCGGCCGCGACGCGCTCGGCGCGTTCGATCCGCGCGGTCATGTCTTCCAGCGCCGCGCGCACCGTTTCGGCGCTGACGCCGCCGGCAGCCGGCTGGTCGAGCCGGCTTGCGAGCGTTTGCAGCGAGCGTTCGACGGAATCGAGACGGGCGATCGAGGAGGACTGCGCGGCGGCGAATTGCTGCGCGACCTGGGCGACCGCGCGCTCGAGTGCGCGCAACGCCTCGATGCGGGTGCGGTCGCCCGCTTTTTCCTCCAGCCGCTCGACGCGCTCGGCGAGATCGGGCGGCGTCTCGCCGGGATTGCGGGCGCGCTCCATGCGCTGCAGGCGCTCGACGACGCCGCCGAGACTGCGGGCGAGGCTGTCGACGGCTTCGGCGCTTTTGGCTTCGGCGGCGGACACCCGGCGCGTCAGGTGCTCGAACGCCATCGCGATGTCGCGCGCCTTGAGGCCTTCAAGCTCGCTCGCGGGCGGCGGGGCGGCGTTCGGGTCTCCGGCCGCATAGATCATCTGATTGAGCCACTCGCCGAGAGTCATGCCTTGGCGCTGGGCCGCCGCCTTGGCGGTCTCGCGCGCATCCCGGTCGATGCCTTTGACGCTCCAAGGGGCGTTCGATGTCATGGCGTCCATCCGCTTTTGCCGGCGGCTCCCCCCGGCTTTCGGCAGGGCAGGGCGCGCGCTTCCGACGGCGCTCGCGTCATGCCCGATCCGTGACCGCTAAGGTGCTTCGCCGCACTCGCAAAGGGTTAAAGGGCGATTCCCGCGGCCGCAGAGGGGGTTGGGCGGTCGATGTCGCTTGCGAACTTTGCACAGGGGGCCGGGCGGTGCGGCGCCCGGCGCGATTGCCTTGGCCGGCTTAGGATGATCTTTCTACCCTGGCCGCCGTAAAGGCTGGCGACCGCCAGATCAGGGATAAATCCATGACCGCTTACGCCGCGCCGCTCCGCGATATGCAGTTCGTCCTCCACGACGTTCTCGGCATTTCCCGCTATTCCAACCTGCCGGGCTTTTCCGACGCCTCGCCGGACGTCGTCGATGCGATCCTCGAGGAAGGCGCAAAGCTCGCATCGGACGTCCTCCACCCGATCAACCAATCCGGCGACCACGAAGGCTGCACGCGCCTTCCGGACGGCTCGGTGAGGACGCCGAAGGGCTTCAAGGATGCCTATGAGCAGTTCCGCGCCGGCGGCTGGCAGGGGCTCTCTTTCGATCCCGCCTATGGCGGACAGGGCCTTCCTTACGTCCTCGCCGTCGCCTTCAACGAAATGGTGTCGGCGGCGAACATGGCGTTCGGCATGTATCCGGGTCTTGCGCGCGGGGCGGCCGATGCGATCTACGCCCACGGCACGCAGGCGCAGAAAGACTTCTACCTGCCGAAAATGATCTCGGGCGAGTGGGGCGGGACGATGAACCTCACCGAGCCCCATTGCGGCACCGATCTCGGCCTCTTGCGCGCCAAGGCCGTCCCGCAAGGCGACGGCTCCTACAAGATCAGCGGGCAGAAGATCTTTATTTCCGCCGGCGAGCACGACCTTACGGAGAACATCATCCACCTCGTGCTTGCGCGCATCGAGGGTGCGCCGGAAGGGGTGAAGGGCATCTCGCTCTTCATCGTGCCGAAGTTTCTTTCCAACCCCGACGGCTCGCTCGGAAAGCGCAACAGCGTCGTCTGCGGCAAGATCGAAGAAAAGATGGGCATCCACGCCAATTCAACCTGCGTCATGAATTACGACGAGGCGACCGGCTGGCTGCTGGGCGAACCGCACAAGGGCCTCAAGGCCATGTTCACGATGATGAACGAGGCCCGCCTCGGCGTCGGCCTGCAGGGCCTTGCGATCTCCGAGGTCGCCTATCAGAACGCGGCCGCCTATGCGAAAGACCGCGTGCAAGGGCGCTCGCTGACGGGCGCCAAGGCCCCCGACAGGGCGGCGGACCCGATCATCGTCCACCCGGACGTGCGCCGCATGCTGCTCGAACAGAAGGCGACGATCGAGGGCGGTCGCGCATGGATGTACTGGTCGGCGCTCCATGCCGACCTGCACCACAAGTCGCCCGATGAGGCTGAACGTCAGAAGGCGGATGATTATCTCGGCCTGATGACGCCGATCCTCAAGGCTTATCTCACCGAGAAGGGCTACTGGCACGCCACGAACGCGCAGCAGGTGCTCGGCGGGCACGGCTATATCGGCGAATGGGGCATGGAGCAGTTCGTGCGCGACGCCCGCATCGCCATGATCTACGAAGGCGCGAATGGCATCCAGGCGCTCGATCTCGTCGGGCGCAAGCTGCCGAAGGACGGCGGGCGCGCGCTGCAGACCTTCTTCGCCGAGGTCGACCAGTTCATCGCCGACAACGGGACGAACGCCGAGCTCAAGCCGTTCCTTGACGGGCTCGCGGGCGCCAAGGCCGATGTCGTCGACGCCACGCAGTGGCTGATGATGAACGGGTTTTCCAACCCCGACAACGCCGGCGCCGGCTCGATGGATTATCTCCATCTCTTCGCGCTCCTCTGCCTCGCCTATGGCTGGGCGCAGCTCGCCAAGGCGGCGATCGCGCGGCGCAAGGACGGGGCGAAGGATCCGTTCTTCGAGAACAAGCTGGCGACGGGGCGCTTCTTCCTGACGCGCATCCTGCCGGACGGGAAAGCCAACCTCCTTAAGCTGAAATCGGGCGCCGAGCCGCTGATGGCGCTGCCGGCCGAAGCGTTCTAGGCGGACCGGCGTCAGCCGCCGCGTTTCCACTTCGCGGCGATCTGCGCCTGCTCTTCGTCCGGCCCGAGGGCTTCGCCCACGATCGCGCCGCCGATGAAGGCGCTGACGGCGGCGGACGGGCCGGCTCCCGCGAGGAGAATGAGGGCGAAGACAGGTTTCATCGTCATGACTCCGGGTGACTGCGACGTGAGTAGGACGGTCCGGCGCCGGGGTTTATTCCGCGGCGACGAGCGGACGCCGCGCTGCGGCGAAGCGGTTTGCCCCGGGAGCGGAAAGTCTCTAGGCATCTGACGTTCGGGGCAATTCCAGAAAGGTCCGGCAGCCATGCGCGCCACTTCGCTTCGCCTGCTTTCGGTCGTGCTTCTTTCCTCCGCGGCGCTCGTCGCCTGCGGCAAGAAGGACGCGCCGGCGCCCGCCGTCGTCACCGCGCCTGCGCCAAGCGTTGAGGAGATCGCGGCGGAGACCGCCCGGCTCAACGCCTGGTTCGACGTGAAGTTCGAGGAGCAGCTCGACTTCTCGCCCATCCAGCGCACCTTTCTCGGCGACAAGAAGGACTACGACAAGATCGACGACGTCTCGGAAGCGGCGCAGGACCGCCAGCTCGCCTGGCAGCGCGCAAGCGCCGAGGAAATGAAAGCGTCTTTCGATTACGCCAAGCTGACGCCCGAAGCGAAAACGTCGTGGGACATCTGGCTCTACCAGACGGAAGCGGCGGAAAAGGCGGCGGCCTTCCGCCGGCTGCAATATGTCTTCACGCAAATGCAGGGCGTTCAATCTTTCCTGCCGCAGTTCCTCATCGCGTTCCATGAGGTCGCCGACGAAAGCGACATGAACGCCTATGTCGCGCGCATCGGCGGCGTCGCCCGCGCCATCGACCAGCTGCTCGAGCAGGCGAAGACGAACGCCGCCGGCGGCGTGCGCCCGCCGCGCTTCGCCTATGACGGCGTCATCACGCAGGCGAAGGCGATCATCACCGGCGCGCCGTTCACGGCGGGCGCCGACAGCCCGGTCTGGGCGGACGTCAAATCCGAAATCAAGAAGCTGAAGGACGGCGGCAAGATCGACCAGGCGAAGGCCGATGCGCTGACGGCGGCCGCGAAGGCCGAGATCGAAGGCAAGCTCGGGCCGTCCTACAAGGCGCTTGTCGCGTGGTTCGAGGCGGATCGTCTGAACACGGCCGAAATTGCGACGGGCGTCGGCGCGCTCCCGAACGGCGCGGCCTATTACGCCGAGCGGCTTGCGGCCAACACCACGACCTCGATGACGCCGGACGAGATCCACCAGCTCGGCCTCAACGAGGTCGCGCGCATCCAGGCCGAGATGGAGACGATCAAGAACGCGGTCGGCTTCAAGGGAACGCTGCAGGATTTCTTCAAGTTCACGCGCGAGGACGACCGCTTCTTCTTCCCGAACAATGATGCGGGCGCGCAGGCCTATATCGACGAGGCGACCGCGAAGCTCGCTTTCATCAAGGGGCGCCTGCCCGACTTCTTCGGCATCCTGCCGAAGGCCGATCTCGTGGTGAAGCGCGTCGAGCCCTTCCGCGAGCAGCCCGGCGCCGCGCAGCATTATTTTCCCGGCACGCCCGACGGCGCGCGCCCCGGCGTTTATTACGCGCATCTTTCCGACATGCGCGCGATGCCCAAGCACCAGCTCGAGGTGATCGCCTATCATGAAGGCAATCCCGGCCATCACATGCAGATTTCGATCGCGCAGGAGCTGACGAGCGTGCCGAAATTCCGCACCCAGGCGGGCTTCACCGCCTATATCGAAGGCTGGGCGCTCTATTCGGAGCTGCTGGCGAAGGAGATGGGCGCCTATCAGGATCCCTATTCGGATTTCGGGCGCCTCTCGACCGAGCTGTGGCGCGCGATCCGCCTCGTCGTCGATTCCGGCCTGCACGCGAAAGGCTGGACCGAGCAGCAGGCGGTCGATTACTTCACTGCGAATTCGCCCTCGGCCGAAGGCGCGATCCGCTCCGAAGTGCAGCGCTACATCGACGTTCCGGGCCAGGCGACCGCCTACAAGGTCGGCATGGAGAAGATCAAGGCGCTGCGCGCGAAGGCCGAAGCCGCTTTGGGGCCGAAGTTCGACGTGAAGGGTTTCCACGACACCGTGCTCGGCGGGGGCGCGCTGCCCTTGAGCATTCTCGAGCGCCGTGTCGATGAATGGGTCGCGTCACGGCAGGCGGCGTAGCGCGGTCGCCTGTCAGGAGGAATAGGGCTCGGCGCAGCGAACGCGCGCGCAGTCTGGAGGATGAAGACGGCGACCCCGGCGCAATCAGGTCGCCGTCTTTCATGCTTCTGACACAATGCGCGCCGGCACGCCGGCGGCGGTCGCGCCGGCCGGCACGTCGATGAGCACGACGGCGTTGGCGCCGATCACGGCGTGGTCGCCGATCGTGACGGGCCCGATGATCCGCGCGCCGGCGCCGACATCGACATGGCCGCCAAGGATCGGCGCGCCCTTGCGGCCCTTTCCGGCCGTGCCGAGCGTCGCGTGCTGGAACACCATGCAATTCGGGCCGACGACGCTTTTGGGATGAATGACAACGCCGGTCGGATGCGGCAGCATGAAGCCGCCGGCGGGATTGAAGCCGAGCGGAATATCGCAGGCGGTGACCGCCGACCAGAAGCGATGGCGGATCGTCACCAGCGCGCGGCGCAGGGCCGTCAGCGGATCGCTGCGATCGCCGAGCCGGTTATAGTCGCGCAGAGCCTTGATCAGCTTGCGTCCCGGATCCCAGAATTCGCGCGGCCGCTCGCGCTCCCAGTCCGGCGCGTCGGCCGAGACGGGATGGCGCGATTGGGCTGTCGCAACGGGCTGCGCGGCGGTCATGGCGGCAAGGGTTAAGCACGCTTCACGCCAATGGGGGAAGGCCGGCGCCTCAGGCGGCGTGCTGCGCCCTCAAGGCGCGCCATTCGGGATGGCGGTCGAACAGGCGGTCGACATAGGGGCACACCGGATCGACCTTTCGGCCGGCGGTTTTCGCGTCCTCGATCGCGCGCTTGACGAGCGCCAGCGCGACGCCGCCGCCGCGCGCCTCGATCGGCACAAATGTCGAATTGATGACGATGAGGTCGCCGCGCTCGCCGACCTGATAGGTTAATTCCGCCTCGCCCGCTTCAGTCTCGATCCAGTACCGCCCGCGCTTGTTCTTTTCGGTGTGAGCGATTTTTTCCGCTTGCTGCGGCGCCTTCGGGGTCAACGCGTTCTCCCTTCGCTGGTGCTCAACAAAAGCCACCCCGCTATCTTGTTGGCCTCTCTTTCCGCGTCTTGCAAGTCACATTCCCATGAAATTTTTATGCGCCAGCCCATTCGCCGCAATGCAGCAACCGCTTCTCGGTCGCGCTTGACATTGCGGGCGATTTTCGCGCGCCAATAGGCGGCGTTGGTTTTCGGTTTGCGGCGCCCGCGCGCGCAATCGTGCCCGTGCCAGAAACATCCGTGCACGAAGAGAACCGCGCGATGCTTCGGAAAGACGAGATCGGGCGAGCCTGGAAGCCGCCTGTCATTCAGGCGATAGCGGAAGCCGCGCGCGTTGAGCGCCTTGCGGAGCTTCAGCTCCGGCCCGGTGTCGCACCCCTTGACCGCGCGCATGATCTCGGCCCGCTTCTTCTTCGAGAAGACGTCGGTGCGCGGCGGGCGCGTCATGCCGCCCTGCGCAGTCCGCCGAGCGCGGGTTCGAGCAGGGTCTCGGCGAGCCAGCGCACGACGGGCGGGGCGACGCCGTCGCCGACGAGCTTCAGGGCCGCGGTCGCGCCGGCGGGCAGGGCGTACTCATCGGGAAGGCCCATGGCGCGCGCCGCTTCGCGCGGGGTCATCAGCCGCGTGCGCACGCGGCCATCGTCGATCGTGATGATGATCTGCCGGGACGAGCCGCCCGCCGGCGTCCTGATGCAGCCGGCAAGACCGTCGAAGCGCGCTTCAAACCGAACGCGTTTTTGTCCGTCCTCGACGCGCACGCGCCGGAAGCCGGCGCCGACATGACGCCCGCCCGACCGGCGCAAGGAATCGAGAGCGGCGCGCTGCGACGGCGCCATGGCGCTGACAAGCGCGCGCGTGCGAACGAGGGAATCGAAGGCGGCGCCCTCTTCAAGGATGTCCGCCAGCGCCGCGTTGCGGACCGGGCGCGGGCCCGCACCGATCCAGCGCCAGCGCTCGCGCGCCGCCGGCGATAGACGCTCGAACGCGGCCCTCAGCGCCGCCGGCGCTTCTGCTGCTGCGGGCGATCCGACGAGATCGGCGCGCGAGGCGATGATGAAGAGGCGCGGGCGCGATTGCGGGGTGAAATCGGCCGCGTTGAGAACGGCGGCGGAAACGACATAGCGCCGGCCCGCGAGGCGCTCGACGACGGCGGCGAAATCGGCGCCGCCATTCGACGTCAGCAGGCCGACGACATTTTCGATGACGATTATTCGCGGCGCGCGCTCTTGCGCGGCGAGCGCTTCGATGAGGCGCCAGAAGCCGAAAAAGGCGCCGCTGCGCGCGGCGCCGAGCCCCCGCCGCGCCCCGGCGAGGGAGAGGTCCTGGCAGGGCGAGGACGCCCAGGCGAGATCGGCGGTTCCGGCCGGCAAATCGGCAAGGCTCAGCGCATGAATGTCGCCGAAATGATGGTGATCGAGGCCGAAATTCTCGCCATAGGCGGCGCGTTTCACCGGATCGTGGTCATTGGCGAAGAGGCAGCGCCAGCGGGATCCGAGGCCGAGCCGGGCCATGCCCCCGCCGGCGAAGAATTCAAGGAAGGTGAAGCTGTCCGCCAAGGCGACCCGCCGGGGTTGGCTGCCCGGCGGTTTTCCGGCGCTTTACCGCGGCCATCAAGGGGCGCGCCCCCCGCGTTGACCCTCCCGGCGAACAGCCCGAGGGAAAAGCTTTCGTCGCCAGCGCAATCCTGCGGTGTGAAGACCTTGCGGCCATTCGCGCGACATCCGGTTCTTTTGAGAATCGCGGCCGCCGCCGCGATGGCGTGGGGCGGATTGGCCGTCGCGGCGCCCACCGCCGGCAAGCAGCAGCTTGACGATATTCTCATCGGCGCCGACGGACCGATCGTCCGCGTCGCGGTCCTTTGCCGGACGCGCTGCGACATCACGGCGAGCGATGATCCGGCCGCCATCGGCGCTTTCCGCATCGCAGAGGTTGAAAGAACGCTCGACATCGACCTTGCCGGCCATGCCGGCCCCGTCGATCATTTGCGGCTGCGGCCGGTCGCGGGCGCCAGTCTGCTCTCGCTCGAGGCGCCGGCGCGCCTCAACGCCGCGCGCGTCATCGACTGCGAGACTGAAAGCGGCCCGGCGCGCTGCATCGAGTTCCGCTTCGACGCCAGCGTGAAGGCCGCCGCCGCGCCGGAGCGTCTCGCTGAGCCGCCGGCGGCGCGCGCGACCGCGCCGACGCCGGCGCAAGCGACCGCCGTGAAGGAAACGGCGCCGTCGCCCGGCCTGCGCAGCGAGGCTGCGCCGCCGGCGCAGGAAGTCCCCTTCCTTGGCGCGGCGGTCATCGCGGTCGAGCCGCGTCTGCGCGAGGCGCCGGACGCCGCCCTCATTGTTCCCGACTTCGCGCCGCCGGAGCGTCTTGCGCCGCCCCCGTCGCGACCCGCGCCCGATCTGCGCTCATCGCTGAAGGAACGCGTGACAGCCCCGGCGCCGAATGCCGCCGAGCCGTTCGAATTCCGGCGCGAGGCGACGGCGATCCTCGGCAGGACGCTCGATCCGGCGATC
The DNA here is from genome assembly GCA_046296195.1 of Parvularculaceae bacterium. Lineage (GTDB taxonomy): Bacteria > Pseudomonadota > Alphaproteobacteria > Caulobacterales > Parvularculaceae > Amphiplicatus. The sequence goes on from JBKBLR010000029.1 coordinate 9,791, forward strand.
TGTGAGGGCGCGGCGGCGCGTCTTTCGGCTGACGCGTGGGCGCTCGGCGCCATGGTTGATGTCGCCTTCTGCAAGGCCGCGGCGGGCGCGCTTGAGGAGGCCGACGACGATTTCACGCGGCTTCTCGCCTACACGCCCGACAACCATCAGGCGCTTGTCGGGCGCGGGCTCGTTGCGATCGCGCAAGGGCGCCGCGAGCGCGGCCTCGACTTCCTGCAGGAAGCGCTCAACGCGTTGCCGCCGATTGCGGAATCAGACCGCATCGTCGCGGCGATGGAACGATATTAAGTCACCGTCGACCGGCGGGCGAAAGCGGGATCGTGGAACTCGCCGCGCGCCATCACGCCCTGAAGAATTTCGCCTGCCTGCCAGACATCTCCATACGACAGGTAAAGCGGCGAGAAGCCGAAGCGCAGGATGTCCGGCGCGCGGAAATCCCCGATCACGCCGCGCGCGATCAGCGCCTGCACAATGGTGTAGCCGTCAGGATGGCGGAAGGCGACATGGCCGCCGCGACGCCCCGCGACGCGGATCGGGATGAGGCCCGCGGCCTCGCCGGCGGTGAGGAACATGTCCCCGAGCGCGCGCGCCTTCCGCTCGAGAGATGGGAGATCGAGGCCGTCGAATATGTCGAGCGCGGCGTTGAGCGCCGAGAGCGAAAGGATCGGCGGCGTGCCGGCGGCGAAGCGGGCGACGCCGCCCGCCGGTTCGTAGACGGATGAAAAGTCGAATGGCGTCTTCGCGCCCATCCAGCCGGCGATCGGCTGGCGCAGCGCCGCCGCCTCATCGGCGCGGACATGGAGGAAGGCGGGCGCGCCCGGTCCGCCGTTCAGATATTTGTAGCCGCAGCCGACGGCGAAGCGCGCGCCGTCGCGGGAAAGATTGAGCGCAAGGACGCCGGTCGCGTGGCTGAGATCCCAGATGAGGTCGGCGCCGCACGCCGCCGCGGTGCGCTCGCTCGCCGCCATGTCGGCGACGGCGGCGGTCTTGTAGTGAACGAGGCTTCTGACGACGACGGAACGCTCCGGAAAAGTTTCGCCCTCGCGCAATCGAAGCAGCGGCGCGCCCGTCAGCGCGGAAAGCCCTTCGAGCACATACTGGTCGGTCGGGAATTCGTCGCCAAAGACAGCGAGCGCGCGGCCCGGCCTCCGCGCAAGCAGCGCGCCCGCCAGCTTGAAGAGATTGACGGAGACGGAATCGCAGACGATCACGTCTTCCGCGCTCACGCCGATCAGCCGCGCGATTTTCGCGCCGGCGCGCTTCGGTAGAGCGATCCAGCCCGCCTCGTTCCATGACCGGACAAGGCCGCTGCGCCATTCTTCGTCCGCGCAGGCGCGCGAGGCGGCGAGCGCGGGCCTCGGCGGCGGCCCCAGCGAATTGCCGTCGAGATAAAGGACGCCGCCGGGCAGATCGAAGGCGGTGCGAACCCCGCGCAAGGGGTCGTCGCGGTCGAGCGCGTCAGCCTCCTCGCGCGTCATGACCGGGTCCTCAGAACGGCGCGCACCGGCGCCGCATCAAGGCCCTTCAGCTTCAGCGGCGGCGCGATCAGTTCATAAGCCCCGGGCGCGACGTGATCGAGGAAGAGGCCTTCGAGAATCCGCAATCCGCGCGCAAAGACGCGCCGATGCGCATCCATGGTCTTTGACTGGGCGGGGTCCAGGGATGGCGTGTCGACGCCGATGAGAACGCCGCCGCGGTCCGCAAGCCAGTCGATCGCGTCAGGCGCGATCGCGGCGAAGGCGTCGTCCCACCGGTCGCCCGGATGGACCGCATAAGTGCGGATGAGCAGACGCGGATTGGTGCGCCCGGCGGTCGCGGTGTCGAGCGCGTCGGCCGTCACCGGGCCGTCGCCCATCACATGAACGACCGTGCACGGACCGATATAGGGGGCGAGCGGAACCTCGTCGATCGCGGCTCCCTTGGCGTCGTAATGCAGGGGCGCGTCCGCATGCGCGCCGATATGCGTCGTCGTCTCGAATTTCGAGACGTTGACCGGGCAGGCGCCTCCGAGCGCCCAAGTCGGCGTCGCCGTGAAGGGCGTGTCGCCCGGGAACGCCGGGCTCGCCGCCGAGAGCGCCGGGGAAATGTCGATGAGGCGGCTCAAGGGGCGGCTCCGAGTCGATTTGCGGGCGTGAAGCGCATCATCGCCCGCTTTTCGCCGCGCGCCGCCTCCGGTGTCCAGCGCCGGCCGTCAGATCGCGCCGCGCGCCTTGCGGGTCGCCATCAGGCGCACGAAGAAGCGCGCGAGCCATTGGCCGATGACGAGGCTCAGCACGCCGAGCCCTGCTGCGACCGGCAACAGCCAGCGGCCAAGAACCTCACGCGGGGGGGCCGGGGGCGGCGGCGCGCCGGGCGCGGGCGGGGCGGCGGGCGCGTCATAGGTTCCAAGGATGAAGACGCCCTGCTCCTCGCCGATCCACAATCCGGTCTTCTCGGGCGCGACGACCTCGACGCCCGCGGTGATGAAGAATCCCGCCGCGACGAGAAAGAAAAGGACGGAGACGAACAATCCCGCCGCGGCCGTCGCCCGGCGTGAGGCGAGCGCGACGAGCGCGCCGATCGTTTTCGCCGGCCCGCCGTCGGCGAAGGCGTCCTGAATCTTGATTTCCTCAAGAAAGCCGCGCGCGCAGACTTCGGGCGATCTGAGCGCCTTGATCGCTTCGGCGAGCCGGCCCTCGCGCGCGCGGTGATCGAGATGCGCGCGGATCTCGGCGACGATCTCGTCGCGGTCGCTCTCGGGCAGGGCGCGCAAGGCGCGCGTCAGGCCCTTCAGATAGGTCTCAATCGTCCGGTCGTCCGCCATGGTTCAGTCTCCTGCGATCGAGGAAAGTTCATCGCGAAAGCCGCGCCAGGCGGCCCGCATGGATTTCAGCGCTGCGCGCCCCTCGGGCGTCAGCGCGTAAAGCTTCTGGCCGCGCCCGCCGCCCTTCGGGGTCTCCCACTGGCCGCGAATGCGCCCCTCGCGTTCCAGCCGGTTGAGCAGCGGATAGATCGACCCGTCCGACAGCCCGATTTCCGGCAGGCGGGCGAGCGAGTCGAGCAGGCCGATGCCGGAGCGCGCCTCCCCCGCCAGAAGCGCCAGCACGGCAAGCTCCGCCGCGCCCTTTCTCAGCTGCGATTTCCACGCCTCGAGGTCCATCACGCCTTGTATGACCTGATGACTTGCATTGCAATGTCAGTTCGGCGCGCGAGTGAAGCGCTTCGTCGTTTGTTGACGCTGCTTTCGCGCGCCCCTAACCCTGCGCCCCCATGACCCAGGCCGTTCTTTCCTTCCAGGACCTCATCCTGACGCTCCAGAATTACTGGAGCCGGCAGGGATGCGTGATCCTGCAGCCCTATGACATGGAGATGGGGGCGGGGACGTTTCATCCCGCGACGACGCTGAGGAGCCTCGGTCCCAAGCCCTGGAACGCGGCCTATGTGCAGCCCTGCCGCCGGCCGACCGACGGGCGCTATGGCGCGAACCCCAACCGCTTCCAGCACTACTATCAGTTCCAGGTCGTGCTGAAGCCCTCGCCCGACGACATCCAGGATCTTTATCTCGGATCGCTCGATGCGATCGGCGTCGATCGCTCCGTACACGACATAAGATTCGTCGAGGACGACTGGGAAAGCCCGACGCTCGGCGCCTGGGGCCTCGGCTGGGAGGTCTGGTGCGACGGCATGGAGGTGACGCAGTTCACCTACTTCCAGCAGGTCGGCGGCTTCGACTGCCGGCCGGTGACGGGCGAAATCACCTACGGGCTTGAGCGCCTCGCCATGTATATCCAGGGCGTCGATAACGGCTTCGATCTCGTTTTCGGCGGCAGGAAGCCGGACGGCAGGCCCTTCACTTACGGCGACGTCTTCCACCAGCAGGAAGTCGAATTCTCGGCCTATAATTTCGAGCTTGCCGACACCGAAGCGCTGCTCGGCCAGTTCCGGCAGGCGGAAGCCGCGTGCAAGGCGATCCTCGAGGCGGGGGAAAAGGCTTGAAAGTCCTACGCGCTTCCGGCCTATGACCAGTGCATCAAGGCCTCGCATCTCTTCAACCTGCTCGATGCGCGCGGCGTAATCTCGGTCGCCGAGCGCCAGTCCTACATTCTCCGGGTACGGACGTTGGCGAAGGCTTGCTGCGCCGCGTGGCTTGAAAGCCCGCAAGGGCCGTCAGGCCGGCCGGGCGTCGTCGATCACGCGGAGGGCTGATGAGCGGGCGAAAGAAGCCGTCGCGGCCGCTGATTCCCCCGCCCGTTCTTGCGCTCGCCTGCGGCGGGCTGATGTGGCTCGTTGCGCGCCAGGCGCCTCTGCCTGCGGTCGATTTTCCGGGCCGACTCGGTCTGGCCGCGGCGCTCGCCGGCGCCGGGCTTTTGATCGACCTCGTCTCGGTCGCCGCCTTCATCCGGGCCCGGACGACCGTCAACCCTCTCGCCCCGGAGAAGGCGAACGCGCTTGTCGTCGAGGGGCTCTACAGGGTCTCGCGCAATCCGATGTATCTCGGCATGCTGCTCATCCTCCTCGGCTGGGGCCTCTGGCTCGGCCAGCCGCTCGCGCTGATCGTGGTTGCAGGGCTCGTCCTGCTCATCGAGCGGATGCAGATCGTCCCCGAGGAACGCGCGCTCGAGGAGAAGTTCGGCGATGACTACCGCGCCTACCGAAAGCGCGTCAGGCGCTGGATCTGAAAGGAGACGCGACCTCATGACGAAAGTCGCCTTGCCGCTGTCGGGCGGCTGCTTTTGCGGCGCGCTGCGCTACCAGCTCTCGGCGCCGCCGCTGATGATCTACAATTGCCATTGCACGAACTGCCAGAAAATCACCGGCAGCGCGTTCACGGTCGCCGCGACCGTCATTGAAAGCGCGCTCGTCTTCACGAAAGGCGCGCCGAAGCGCGTGGGCTGGAAGGCTGACAGCGGCAATGAACGCTTCGGCCTCTTCTGCGGTGACTGCGGGTCGCGAATCGCCAACGGCCAGACGCCGTCAATCGGCATGTTATCGCTGCGCGCGGGAACTTTCGACGATACGAGCTGGGTCGAGCCCGTCGGCGACATCTGGACCAAAAGCGCGCAAGGCTGGGTGACCTTCCGGGGGCTGACGGCCGAAGGCCAGCCCAAGGACTACGGCCCCTTTATTGAATCCTATCGCGCGCAGGGGCGGTTTTAGCGCCTACTCGATCCGCCGCACCCGGATCGTCCGCTTCAGCTCCTTGATCGTCATCATGTAATTGCCGAGCGGGCCGCGCTTGATCGAGGCGGTGAAGACCTGTTCGCGCTTTGGAACGTGCAGCAGCGTCGAATCGCCAGGAAGCTGGCGCCAGACCTGTCCGTTCTCGAGGACGGCGGTCACGTCGCCGACGGCGTTGACGCGGAATTCGACGACCCGCGAGACAAGGCGCGTCGTCTTGTTGCCCTCGCGCTTGGCCCTCTTGGTGCTGGCGAGCGCCTCGGCGCCGAACTGGTCTTCGGGCGAGGCGTCCGCTGCGACGACGGGCGCGGTGCGCGCTTCCGCCGCCGCGCTTTCCTCGGCGGTCTCCTGACGGATGCGCGTCGCCTTCAGCTCTCTGGCGGCGCCTTCAAGGCAGGCGAGCCGGTCCGCCGCATTCGCAAGGTCGAGGCAGGCGATCGCGGCGTCGGCCGCCGCATTCTGGTCCTGCTGGGCGTCGGCGCCTGCGAGCAGGGCGAAAGCGCCGGCCAGAACGGCGGCGACAGGGGCGAAGGCGCGCATGGAGATTTCCTTCCGGCGACGCGCGGATAAGAGGCCGAGGCGCCGCGCAAAGTCAATCAGCGCGGCGCGTGGCGCCCGCGCAACGCTCCGCCCGCTTGGCGTTCTTCGCCGGCTTCGTGGCCGGAGCGACGATCGCCAAGACCGGCTATTCTAAGGCGTCGGAGATCGCTGATGGCGTGGAAGCCAAGGAAACTGACAGGCAAGGAGGCGCGCCGCGCCGGCGGGCTTGCGCTGCGCGCGCTCGGCTGGGCGGTCGTCATCACCGGCTTTGCGCCCTTCGTCGGCGCGGCGGTCTATCGCGTGCTGCCGCCGCCTGGAACCTTCGTCATGCTCGACCGCAGCCTCAACGGCGCCAGCGTGCGGCAGGACTGGACGCCGCTTGAAAAGATCAGTCCTCATCTCGTCCGCGCAGTAATCGCGGCGGAGGATTCCCGCTTCTGTCTCCATGCCGGCGTCGACGTCGATGCGATCAGGGAGGCCGCCGAGCACAACAGAAAGAGCGCCAAGCGCCGCGGCGGTTCGACGATCTCGCAGCAGACGGCGAAGAATGTCTTTCTCTGGAACGGCGGCGGCTATGTGAGGAAGGCGCTCGAGGCCTGGTTCACCGTCGTCGCCGAGACGATCTGGGGCAAGCGCCGCACGATGGAGCTTTACCTCAATGTCGCCGAATGGGGCGACGGGCTCTTCGGCGCCGAAGCAGCCGCGCAAGGGCGTTTCGGCAAGAGCGCCGAGGACCTGACCAGAGAGGAAGCCGCGCTTCTCGCCGCCGTGCTGCCGAGCCCCAACAAATGGCGCGCCGTCAATCCCGGCCCTTATGTGCGCGGGCGCGCCGCGACCATCCGTAAGCGGATGGAAATCGTCCGTCGTGAAGGGCTCGACCGCTGCGTGCTCGGCGCGCAGAAATAGAACTTGCGGCCGTCGGTCGGCTTGATAGGGTCTGATTTTATCCGGAGGATGATGATGACCGAACCGAAGATCGCCGCGCGCGCGCCCATCGGCGCCGATGTGGAGGCCGGCAAGAGCTATTTCTGGTGCGCCTGCGGCCAGTCTAAGGCGCAGCCCTTCTGCGACGGCAGCCACAAGAGCACGGCGTTCTCGCCGGTCAAATGGACCGCGACGGAAACAAAGAAGGTCTGGTTCTGCGCCTGCAAACACACGAAGGGCCAACCGCTTTGCGACGGCTCGCATAAAACGGTCTGAGCGCGGGCATGACCAGCGAGCGGCATTCGGCGATCCTTGACGGCTACAAGGCCGGCGGATCGCCGTTCAATTCATGGGCGGAAGAAAAGCTCGGGCGGTTCTTCCTGACGCATTGGGAGCCGGGGCGCCTCGCCATGCGGTGGGAGATCGACGACCGCTTCCTGATGCCTGACGGGGTGATGTTCGGCGGCCATGTCGCGGCGGTCGCCGACCATGTGGCTGGCCTCATCACCATGACAGCGCTCGAGGCGAACGAGGATCGCTTCCGCACGGCGCGCCTCGAGACGAGCTTCTTTCGCCCGGTGATGAGGCCCCATGCGGCGATCGAGGGGCGCGTCGTCAACGCCTCGAAAACGCTCATTCACGTCGAAGCGGACTTCTTCAACGCGGAAGGAAAGCTCGCGGTTCGCATCGCCGCGGCGCAGGTGAAGCGCGTCGCCGGCTGATGCGCGGCGGTCAGCCGGCGCGCATCAGCGTGAACTCGACGAGATAAGGGCCGTCGGCGTCGATCCGGTCGGCGGTCACCTCGACCGCGCCGTCGGGCCGCGCGCGATAGCGGATGCGCCTGACATCGGACGCGTCATCCGTCGCCTCGAACAGCGCCCGCCCGTCGCCCGAATCGATGAGGCGCATGACGCTCGGCGCCCCGGTTTCCCATGTGGAGTAATCTGCGTTGAAGCGCTTGAAGCGCATGATGACGCCGGAGGGCGTCGCCTCGACGACGGCGAAGCGCAGAAAGCGGACGGCGCCGTTCTGCACGCCGCGCGAAGCGCCGACGACGACGCCCGCCTTGGCGTCGGTCCAGCTCTCCTCGATCACGAAGCCGCTGCGATCGCTGGTCCAGCTTCCGGTGAGAAAGGAGAGGTCGTCGAGCGACTGCGCGCCGACAGGCGAGGCTGCGAGAAACGCGGCGAGCGGGAAGACGGCGAAGGCTGAAAGGCGGCGCATGACCATTCCGTGTGATTGCAGAGGCGGCGGTCTAGCGCGGCGCCGCGGCTCACGACAAATCACAAGGATGATGTGAGCGCCGCTTTTGCGCCGAGCCGGCGCCGGCCCGCGCCAGGCGGCGCGATCGCGCAGCTGCGCCGCCACGCCCGGCTATTGCGGCTCGCGCACCGCCGCCGGATTGAGCGCCTTCTTGCCGGAGATGCAGCATTTGTTGCTGACCGGCGCTGGCGCCGGACGCTTCACGTAACAAACCGCTTCCTTCTGCTGGATGCCGGGGCGGACATAGGTCCACGCGGCGCAGCCCTGATCGGCGTCGCAGGCCGCCTTGCAGTTCTTCGGGCTCGGAACCGTCAGCACGAAGCGGTTATAGTCATTGCCCGGACGGTCGGTGTTGTTCTCCATCCCCGGCTCGACCGCGCCGGCAAGCCCGCCGCTTTCCGCCGCCGCGCCGGCGGCGCGGTCCGTTTCCGGCGCAAAACCGCCGGGCTCCCGGAAAGCGTCCGCCTTGTCGGGCGCGACGCCGGAGATGCAGCAGGCGTTCGCAGAAGTGCTCGGAACGCGGTCCTTCAGATAGCAGACGGGCTTTTCGCCCTGCACGCCGGGGCGAACATAGGTCCAGGCGCGGCAGCGATTGTTCTCTTTGAGGCAGGCATCCTGGCACAGGCCGGGCTTGTTTTCGCCGAGGAAGAAGCTGCGATAATCAGATCCCGCCCGGTCCGTGTCGTTTTCCATGCCGGGCGCGACGGCCTCGGGCGGCGGCGCCGCCGCAACCGCGCACTGCGCCGATTCAAGCATCCTCCAGCCGTATTTTTTCGACGCTTCCTTCATGTCGAAACTTTCGCCTGCGACGGCGCCGTCGCTTGCGATCGAGCCTTCATAGATGCCGGTGCTGCGCCAGCTCGCCCTCGAGCCGATGCCAAGGCCGCCGTCGGTGTAGTAATCGGCGGACCACGACACTCGGAATTTGACGACGTCTGCCTCAACAGCGCCGCTGAGCATGCCCGTGACGGGCCAGTCGCCCTTGCGGCCGGGAAGGCTTCTCGCCGTGTAAAATGCTTCGCCCTTGAGCGCCGCGCCGTCCTGCTCCAACTTCACGACGACGGCGATGTCATTCGACTGAAGGATGGTTTTCTCGCCGTTGAGGCTCCATTGCTCGCAGGCGAACGCTGCGGGCGCGATGACCATGAACGCGGCGGCGACCGCAGCAGCGGATCCCATATTCTTCATAAGGCGTCCCTCTCTCCCGCGCCGGTCCCCTGGTCCCAGCTGCGCCGAAGCGGAGGCTAACATGCCCCGGGCGCAAGGGGCTAGGTTTCATACCGCGCCGCGGCTAGAAGCGCCCTCATCCAAAGTCCCCAATCCCCAGTCTCTCCGATGCCCGACCTTCTTCTTGAGCTGTTCTCCGAAGAAATCCCGGCGCGCATGCAGGCGCGCGCCGCCGAGGATCTCCAGCGGATGATGAATGAACGCCTCCTCGCCGCCGGCTTCCTGCCGGAGGGCGTGAAATCCTTTGCGGGCCCCCGGCGCCTGACGCTGATCGCGACGGGCCTTCCCCTTCGGCAGGCCGACCGCAAGGAGGAGAAGAAAGGCCCGCGCGTCGGCGCGCCGCAAGCGGCGATCGACGGGTTCCTGAAATCGGCGGGGCTTTCCTCGCTCGACCAATGCGCGATCGAGGAGGACAAGAAGGGCCAATATTATGTCGCGCGCCTCGACCGGCCGGGCCGGGCGACGGCGGACATCATCGCCGAGGCCGTGCCGGAGATCGTGCGTGATTTCCCGTGGCCGAAATCGATGCGCTGGGGCGACGGCGATCTGGCGTGGGTGCGCCCGCTCAAATCGGTGCTCTGCTGCTTCGACAAAGAGGTCGTGCCGTTCGCGATCGGCGCGCTGGCGTCAGGCGATGAAACGCGCGGCTGCCGCGCGGCGGGCGGCGCCCCGATCCGTGTGCGGACGTTCGAAAAGTATGAGAGCGCGCTGAAAGCGGCGAAGGTCGTCCTCGACGCGGAAGCGCGCCGCGACATGATCGCGGCGGACGCAAGGACGCTCTGTCAGGCGCAGGGGCTCGAGCTTGTCGAGGACAAGGGCCTCCTCGCCGAGGTCTCAGGGCTCGCCGAATGGCCCGTCGTGATGATGGGCGGATTCGATCCGAAATTCCTGGCGCTCCCTGACGAGGTGCTCACCGCCTCAATGCGCGGGCACCAGAAATATTTCTCGGTGAAGGACCCGAAGACGGGCCGCCTCGCGGCGAAATTCATCTTCGTCGCGAATATCGAGGCGGCGGACGGCGGCGCCTCGATGCGCCGGGGTTATGAGCGCGTGCTGACCGCGCGCCTCTCCGACGCCTGGTATCTTTACCATCAGGATCTGAAGCGCCCGCTTGAGTCCCGCATCGCCGATCTCAACCGTGTGACGTTTTTTGAAGGGCTCGGCACGCTCGGCGACAAAGCGCGGCGGATTGCGGCGCTGGCGAAGGACATCGCCCCGGCCATCGACGCCGATCCCAACGTTGCGGCGCGGGCCGCGCTCTTCGCCAAGGCCGACCTCACCTCGGCCATGGTCTACGAATTCCCCGAACTGCAAGGACTGATGGGGCGCTATTACGCGCTCGCCCAGGGCGTCGAGCCTGCCATCGCCGACGCGATCCGCGACCATTACGCGCCGAAGGGCGCCGATGACGCCGTCCCGACCGCGCCCGTCTCGGTCGCCGTCGCGCTCGCCGACCGGATCGACACGCTCACCGCCTTCTGGGCGATCGGCAAGAAGCCGACCGGCTCGGGCGATCCGTTTGCGCTGCGACGCGCGGCGCTCGGAATTGTAGCGTTGATTTTGGAGAACAATCTCCGACCGTGCCTGAAGTCGCTTATCGATGTTGCGGGACACAAGCTCGTCCCGGCGCTTGCGGCCGCAAAAGCCGCCGAACTTGGCTACGAAACCCTATCGAGGGCCGCCGATGCAACGAACGTTTGGGTCGCTGACCAAATCCTTGAAAGCGACGATCTCAAAGCCGAAGCAGAAAAGGCGGCCCGAGGACTCGTGAATGCGCTTGCGGACCTCCTCGCCTTCTTCCACGACCGCCTGAAGGTCTACCTTCGCGACAAGGGGCATCGCCACGACCATATCGATGCGGTGCTGACGCGCGCCGATGGATCGCTCGAGGACGATCTCGTCCTCATCGTCATGAAGCTCAAGGCGCTCGAAGCGTTCCTGAAGTCCGAGGACGGCGCCAATCTCGCGGCCGGCTACAAGCGCGCCGCGAACATCCTGAAAGCGGAGGAGAAGAAGGGCGCGCTCCCCGGCGCCGCCGCCGTCGATCCGGCCCGCCTTCAGCAAGCGGAGGAAATGGCCCTCCACGCCGCGCTCCTCGCCGCTGAGGAAAAGGCGAGGGCGGCAGTCGCGAGCGAGAAATTCGCCGAGGCGATGGCGGCGCTCGCGTCCTTGCGCGCGGCCGTGGACGCCTTCTTCGACAAGGTGACGGTCAACGCCGACGATCCGGGCCTTCGCGCCAATCGTCTCGCGCTCCTGCAACGCTTCATCGCCGCGACGGCGACGGTCGCCGATCTTTCAAAGCTCGAAGGATAAGCCGCTCCGCTCAGCGGTAGAACGTCGTCTCGGCGCCCGAAAACGCCCACGGCTCCTCAAGGTCGATGCAGGAGGAAACCGCGCGCGCCTCGATCTTGAGGAGCGGCGGCCTGCCGTCCCCGGCTTCCATGCCGAGCAGCAGCACGGCGTCGATGCGCGGCCCGACGAAATTCGCCCGCAGGCCCTGATAGCAGACGAGATCGCCCGCCTTCACCATGTCGAAGGGCGGGTTGATGCGCCCGTCGCCGCGCTCGAAGGTCAGGAAATCGCGCGCCGCGCTTGCCCGCTCCTCCTCCAGCATCGGCGCGAGCGCGACCATGTCGGGGGTGAGCGACTTCACCCGGCCGTGGAGGGCGAGGATGAGGCGTTCGGGGTCGATCGAGTCAGGGGCGAGCGCGATCGCGCTCACCTTGTCGGTGCGCCCATTGTGCGAGGCGTCGGTGAACCAGGCGCCTTGCGCTCGGCCCGGAATGTCGGCGAGCGCGGTGCGGCAGGCGTTCGCGCCCTTCGCCGCGCGCATGCCCCAGGCGTCGCCGAGCTTTCCCTTCCAGTCGCCCGCGATCGCGTCTGGCAGATAGTCGAGCGGGCACTGGATGCGGCTTGCATCCGTCGCCAGCGCGGCGAGCACTTTCGGCGGCGCCGAGATCGCGCTCGCAACCGCATAGGCGTTCGTCACATAGCGCTCGGGGCGGTCGAGCGGCGCGGGCGCCTTGCGCTGGTCTTCGAGGAGGACGTCGAAGCCGTCCGCCGATCCGAGCGCGTCGCCCTTCTTCACCTTGACGCGCGTCGCCATGGCGAGATGGTCGGGCCCGCCGATCTCGCTCATCGCCGCGACGCCGCCGGCGCGGCGCAGGACGCCGGCGTCGATGGCGTCGAGATCGTCATAGACGAGCCGCACCTTGTCGCAGAGCGCGAGGTGGAGGGTCCAGCTCTCGCGCTTGGCGGCGCCCTCCTCGTCGCGGAAGGTCCGCCGCTCGAGCGCGATGATTTCGGCCTTGGCGGGTGCGAGCGCGTCGGTGACCCGGCGCTCGAAAAGCGACTGGCCTTTTTTCGTGTTGAGGCGGATCGCCGGCGCCGGCAGCGTTTCGCCGGGCGCCGTCACGCCGCCGAGCGGCGATATCGACAGGATGTCGTCGAGCTGCGCAAAGCCCGCATCGAGCAGCGTCACCGCGGGCGGGCAGGGACGGTCGGCGAGCGGAATGTCGGGGCCGCCGATCGCGGCGACGCGCGCCGCCGCGTTTTTGCCGCCGGCCGGATTGGCGACCGCAAGACCCATGAGGCCCGCCGCCGCCACGGCCGCTGCAAGACGCAGATAATACTCAGACATGATGGGCGTCCCGACCCCCTTCCAGGAGGTCCCCCCAAGCCGCAGCGCTGATCGCGTGATAAAATCGCGCACCGGCTCCCGGCGAGTCAATCAACCGGGCCGGGGGCGGGCTGCGTTCACCATGGCGCCGTGGCGGCAGGGCCGCAGGCGCCGCCTCCCGCCGGTTGTCTCGACAGGGCCGCGATCCTTAAGGATAGTGCCGTCCATTCCGGCGGAGGGGTTAATCATCATGGTGAAATGGCGCGGGCGCGAAGGCAGCCGCAATGTCGAGGACCGGCGGGGCGCCGCGGCGGCGGGGCTGTCCGGCCTTGCAATCTTGATCCTGCGCTTCGTCTTCAGCCGTTTCGGGATCGTCGGCATTCTCGTTTTGGTCGGCGGGTTCTTCCTGTTGCAGGCGAACGGCGTCAACGTCCTTGCGCTTCTCGAAGGCCGCCCTGCGGGACAATATCAGCCGTCGCCCGAGGATGAGGAGGCGTATGAGTTTTCCTCCGTCGTTCTCGCGGAAACCGAAAAGGTCTGGACCGACATTTTCGCGCAATCGGGCGCGCAATACCCCCCGCCGGTGATGGTCATCTACACCGATCAGACGCAGACGGCCTGCGGCCTCGGCTCGGCGGCCGCGGGGCCGTTTTATTGTCCGGGCGACCAGAAAGTCTATCTCGACACGCGCTTCTTCAACGAGCTCCGGACGCGGTTCGGCGCGCCGGGCGACTTCGCGGCGGCCTATGTCATCGCGCACGAGGTCGGCCATCACGTCCAGACGATCACCGGCGTCGCCGACAAGGTGCGGCAGGCGCAGTCGCGCGCCGGCGAAGTCGAGGCGAACCGCATCCAGGTGATGATGGAATTGCAGGCGGACTGCTACGCCGGCCTCTGGGCGCACAAGGCCGACCGCGCCTCGGGCATCCTTGATGAGGGCGACATCGAGGAAGCGCTGCAGGCGGCGGCGGCGATCGGCGACGACACTTTGCAGCGCAACGCCGGCCGGCGCGTGTCAAAGGAAAGCTTCACGCACGGATCGTCCGAGCAGCGCGTGCGCTGGTTCATGCGCGGCTTCGAGACGGGCGATGTCGGCGCCTGCGACACCTTCAGCGCCGAAACGCTCTAGGCGGGCCCGCTGATCGTCTCGACCAACAGGCTGAAACGGTCGTGGCCCCAGAACTTCTCGGCGCCGGCGACGGCGAAGGGAACGCCGAACACGCCGTCGGCCTCGATCAGCCGTCGGTGTGCGGACATTTCGTCGGCGATCGAGCGGTCGCCTTGCGCCGCCGTCGCCGCGTCAGCGCTCCAGCCGATCGCGCGCGCCGCGCCGGCGAGCACCTCGATCAATGAGACGTTTTTCCCATCGCCCCAGCGCGCATCGGAGACGGCGATCGCGAAGTCGAGCCCGCGCCCCTCACGGCCGGCGGCGACGAGCGCCCGGTTTGCGGGACTGAAATCGACCTCGAACGGATCGGGGCGCGCGAGGGAAAGGCCCATCCGCGCCGTCATCCGCGCCGCGTCTTGCATGTAATAAGCGAGCTTCGGCGGGTTCGCGACCGGATCGCTGAAGGCGACGCCGGCGGGCGGCCCGGTGAACGGAATGATGGGCGGGTTGAGGCCGGCGCGCTTCAGGATGTGAAGGCCGAGGCGCGAATAGGGGCTGCGGAACGCGTGGTAGACGCGCAACTCAGTTGACAAGACGGCGCTCATGCGGGCTGTCGAGCGAGAAGGCCGGAATCTCGACCTCGAAGGGCTCGCCGTCTTCGGTCTCCATGCCGTAGCGGCCGACCATCATGCCGGACGGCGTCGAGAGCGGCGCGCCGGAGGTGTATTCGAACCCTTCGCCCGGCCTGATGACCGGCTGTTCGCCGACGACGCCGACGCCTTTGACTTCCTCCGTCATGCCTTGCGCATTGGTGATGAGCCAGTGGCGGGTCTTCAGCCGCACGGACTCCGAGGAACCGTTGTGGATGCGCACGGTGTAGGACCAAACATAAAGACCGTCCGCCGGGTCGGACTGACGATCGAGAAAGGTCGGCCTCACGCTGACGCGGATGCCGTTGGTCGTGCGCTCATATTTCGTCCTGCCGCTCATGGCGCGCCCTCCGGGGTCCGTCGAGTTCGTCGCTACGCAGGTTAGCGGGCGCGTGCGAAGCGCGCCAGACCGTATCGCAGGCCGCGAACACCCCGGAAACGGGCGCCTTGACGCAACTCTCCGGAGAGGCTTCACGCTCCTTCCTGCGCGAAAAGGGAAAAGCTCGTGATGGGCGTTTTGAGCGCCGAACAGATCGAAGCCGAGATCGCGCGCGGCGGCGTCATGCTCGCGGGCGGCGTCAACGCGCGCCAGATTCAACCGGCCTCGATCGATCTGACGCTCGGGCGCCGCGGCTGGCGCGTGCGCGCTTCCTTCCTGCCGCCGCCCGGAAGGCGCGTCGCCGATCGCCTCGCGGGCGGGCTGATGATGCAGGAGATCGACCTTGCGCACGGCGCCGTCCTCGAACGGGGCTGCGTCTACCTCGTCGAGCTCGCCGAGAGCCTCGCGCTCGATTCCGACATCGCGGCGAGCGCCAATCCCAAAAGCTCGACCGGTCGGATCGACGTTTTCGTCCGTCTCGTGGTCGACGCCGGCAGCGGCCGCCGCGTCGCGTTCGACGAGGTTCCGGCGGGTTATCGCGGCCCGCTTTACGCGGAGATCAGCCCACGGACCTTTTCGATCCTCGTGCGCGAAGGATCGAGCCTCAACCAGCTGCGGCTGAAACGCGGCGCGCCCCGGCTCTCGGACGCCGGCCTCGCCGCGCTCAATGCGACGGAGCCGCTCATCGACGGCCCTGCCGACATCGACGGCGGGCTCGGCCTCAGCGTCGATCTGCGGCCCTCAATGGGTCCGGTCGGCTGGCGGGCGCGCCGGCACGCTGCGCTCATTGACGTCGACCGCACGGGCGCGCTCGATCCGGATGATTATTTCGAGGCGATCCCGGCGCCGCGCTCCGGGTTCATCATTCTCGACCCGGATGAATTCTACATCCTCGCCTCGCGCGAGGCGCTCGCCGTGCCGCCCGATTATGCGGCCGAGATGACGCCGATTTCTCCGGGCCTCGGCGAGTTCCGGGTGCATTACGCCGGCTTCTTCGACCCCGGCTTCGGCTATCGGGCGCCGAGCCGCGCGGTGCTCGAAGTGAGGAGCCATGACGCCGCCTTCGTGCTCGAGCACGGCCAGCTCGTCGCGCGGCTCGTCTATGAGAAGATGGCGGCGCAGCCCGCCAGGCTCTATGGTGACGGCGTCCTGTCGAACTATCAGGGGCAGGGCCTCAAGCTGTCGAAACACTTCCGTTGAGTCCGCCGATGATCGACCTACTTGTTTCAATGCTTCTCCAGGGCGCGGACGCAGGCGAGACGCGCCGCATCGACCCTTATCTTCTCTGCGTGTGCCCGGACGTCGCCGGCGCGGAGCGGGTCGAATTCTCGGGCTACGCCAGCGACGCGCTGATGATCCTCGGCGAGGACGGGCGATCCGCGAAGCCGCGCCAGGCGACCGTCTTCCGCATCGACCGCGGCCCGAAGGACCTCAACTCGCCGGTGAAGGTCTGGCACCTCACCAAGCCGGAAAAATGCGGTCTCTCCTTCGCCTATGGCAAGCGCTACGATGTCGTCGCGGTGAAGAAGGGCGACGAGCTCGAGACGAACTGGTGCCTGATGGGCAAGCCGCGCTGACGCGGCGAACGCTGCGACAATCAAAAAATTCTGATCGAACGCCCGTGTTCTCGAACACCCGTGTTCCGACTCAAGGCGTGACGGTCCAGCGCCTGAACACGACGCTCAGATTGTTCGCGGGCATGGCGACGACCTCCTCGAGCGAAAGGCCGGCGGCGGTCGCCAATGGAACGATTTCGAGATCGAGATCGCGCACGCCCCAGGAAGCGTCGCGCGCCTTCAGCGAGCGGTCGAACTCGGCGTTCGACGGCGCGGCATGCGCGCCGTTGCGCGCGAACGGGCCATAGAGAAAAAGCCTGCCGCCGGGTTTGATGAGGCGCCCGGCGCCGGCGAAGAGCCCCTTGGCCGCTGCGAAAGGCGCGATGTGGATCATGTTGATCGAGACGACGCCGTCGACGGGTTCGAGGCGCTCGTCCCAATCCGGCGCCGTCACGTCGATCGCGTGCGGCGGCGCGACATTCGCGAGGCCGAGATGCGCGGTCCAGGCGGCGATCGAGGCGCGCGAGGCGGCGTCGGGGTCGCCGGGACGCCAGCGGAGCGAAGGCGCGGCGGCCGCGATATGAACGGCGTGCTCGCCCGTGCCGGCGCCGATCTCGAGGATGACGCCGGTTCGGGGCATCGTCTTCAGGAAGACATCGCGGATCGGATCGCGGTTGCGCGCCGCCGAGGGCGAGAGGAGGCGCCCGTCCTCGCGGCCGCGCTCTTCGAGCGCGATGGGCCTTTCCGTCATGCCGAGCAGCTCGCCCCGCCGAGCACGCAGAAACGCGAGCAATGCGGATGGTTGAGACGAACGGGCCGTGCGGCGGCGGCGAGCGTCGCGCCCATTTCGAATTGCGGATCGTCAACGATCAGCGTGCAGGCGAGCACGGCCGGCGCCGCCGCCCCCTTTCGCTTGACGACCATGCGCGATGAGGCGCACATCACGCTCTCGGGGCGCTTGTTGAGGATGCCCCAGCACGCCTCGGTGATCTCCGGCGTGTCGACCCGAGCGTCCATCTCCGGGAACAGCACCAGCTGCGCCGGGTCGTCGGCGTCGATCGGCAGCGCGTTCGCCTTGAATAGCGCACGGTAGCCCTCGCGCGCGTCATGCTCGCTTTCGTTCCAGCGCGTCCGGCCCGCGACGGCGAGCGAGGCGCCGTCCGCCGCAAGCGCCTTGAGGCCCTCAAGCGCGAGCGCGAAGGCGCCGGGCCCTCGCTCTTCGTCGTGATAAAGCGCCGTGTGATGGTCGAGGCTGACGCGCAAGGTCAGCCGGCGTCCATAGTCTTGCGCAAGGCGCCGCGTTTCGGCGCGCGCGCGCGGGCGCATCGCGGGACGCATGGCGTTCGTCAGGATAAGGACGGAAAAGCCGCGCGACAGCGCGTCCTCGGCCATGCCGGCGAGATCGGGGTTCATGAACGGCTCGCCGCCGGTGAAGCCGATCTCGGCCGCGCCCATCGCGGCGGCCTCGTCAAGATAGAGCCTCGCCTCGGCGCGCGTGAGATAGTCGAGGCGGTCATTCGTCGGCGAGCTGTCGATATAGCAGGACTGGCATTCTATATTGCAGAGCGTTCCGGTGTTGAGCCACAGCGTCTGCAACTTCGTGAACGGAACGACGGCGCGCGGCGCGCCGTCGCGCGTGAGGAGGGGATCGGCGAATTTGCCGGGCGCAAGCGGTGGAGCGAGCATCAGGACCCTGACGGATTGGCCAGCGCAGCGGATGCGAAAACGCCCGCCCGCGCAAGCGCGGACGGGCGGGCGCTGCGATCAAATTTCGGTCAGTCGTCCTTGCCGATCGGGGCGCCCCAGACGGCGTCGTCCTCATAGGTCGGCGCGGGCGGAAGCTGGGGCTGCCCATAAGCGTTCGGCTGCGGCTGCGCCGGGGCGAGCGGCTGCGGCGCGTAAGGCTGGGGTTGCGGCTGCGGCGTCGCCGGGGCGAGCAGCGCCGGCGCATCGCGGTTGGCGAGTTTCCACGCCGCGGTCTGCAGGTTGGCGGACGCCGGGTTGTAGACGTCGCCGCGGAAGACGATGTCGCCGCCGCGGACGTCGGCGTTGTAATAGGCGCGGTTGAAGCTCTGCCGAGTCTTCACCACGGCGCCTTCAAGGCTGAGCCCGCCATAGAGCCCGCGCGAGCGCGAGAAAGCGAGAATGTCCGTCGTCTGAGCTTTCGCCCCGGCGCCGATCGGGCCGGCGGCGATCGAGGCGTCGGCGCCGAGCTTGAAGGACGTCGAAAGGAGCCGCTCCATGCCGCGCTGGGTCATGACGAGGAGGACGATCTCGGAAAATTCGGCCCCGGCCTGAAAACCGAACGAGGCCGAGCCGATGGTGTAGAACGCCGGCTGCGACCAGGAGCCGTCCTTGTTGCGCGCGATCATGACGGCGTTGCCGCCCGACCCGCCGAAGATGAAGCCCGCCCGGATGGAACGCGGCACGACGACGATCGCCTTGGCGTCGCTTGCAAGGCTCCACATCGGCTCGAAGGCGCTGTCGGCGCTGAAATAGGCGAGGGTCTCCGCGGCGCGGTCGACAAGGTCGACGGCGCTGTCGCGCTTGTCGGCGGCGGCAGGCGTCGCCCCGAGCGCGGCGACGGCGGCGAGGGCGAGCGCGATCCGCCTGATCATCCCAATCATCGAGACCTCCTTCCGCAGCGGCCGCCCCCGGCGGCCCGGCGTCTGTCTTTCCGGCCCCCTTTTCGCGGGCGAATCCGGCGAAGCTGGGGCGATCCCTTGACCTCTTGGAGAGGTTCGCCGCCGCCGTCGAGCGTTTCGGCCCTCAAATTTTCTCCACCCGGCGCATTCGGGGCCCGCCTTGACAGGCGCAAGCCCCGAGCGCCATCACCTCGGCTGAGGCGGGCATGATGTAGTGGTAGCCTGTCAGCTTCCCAAGCAAAAATTAGGGGTTGTACGGAGCTTTTAAGGGCTGAGAAACCCAATAAAATCTTGCACTTAGCGATTCGTGACCTTTAAGGGATTGTACGGGTTTTTGCCCGAAACAGTTACTTTTGGGGTTACGCCATGCCAGTCGCCAAGATCAATCAGCGCTTCCTGCAATCCGCGAAAACACTGGCTCCCGGGTTCTACTGGGACGACAGCCAAAAAGGCTTTGGCGTTCGCGTTGGTAACTCCGGCCGCCCGGTCGCCTATGTGTTTCAAAAGTCGGGCGGCAGACGCTTCACCATAGGCAAGGTGGACGACGTGCCCCTACCGGATGCGCGGCGGGAGGCGCTAGCCAAGGCAGCCCTAAAGCCCGCTGTCGGTCCGCGCATGACGCTGCGACAGGGCTTAGAGGCGCACAAAGCCTCCATGGAAACGCGGGACTGCCGGCCGCGATCAATCGAGCTGTTTCGGTACGAGGTGGAGCGCCTTAGCGGCGACCTGTTGGAAAAGCGCCTCGACACCTTCACCCATGCGACGCTTGAGGAGATGCATCGCCGCATTACGCGACAGAACGGGCCGGTGACGGCGAACAGGTGGGTCCGCCACGTCCGTACCATATTCAATACCGCGCTCGTCCCTTGGCCCGCGCCATAGCTACGCCGCAACCCGGAAAATCGGGGCACGCCCCCGGTGCATGACCTAAGGGCGCTTGGAGCAAAAATCGACAAGCTTACCAACCCCGTCCTTGCCGACTGGTGGCGCTTTACGCTTATCACTGGCCTTCGGCGCACTTCGGCCCTTACCGTCCGCTGGCGCGACGTGGACGCGTTGCGAGAGGGCTGGCTGCTAATTCCGGAGCCTAAGGGCGGCCCGCGCCGCGCATTTGAACTGCCCATCACCACGCAGATGCGGACCATACTGAATCGCCAAACGCGCGTCGGCGAATTTGTCTTCGCTGGAAATCGGCGCGTCAACAAAGGCGAGCGCGACGCCAATGGCAGTCACCTTGTGACGCCGAACAAGCCGGGCCTGCCGGCCATTCACCAATTGCGGGCCACTTGGGCCACGCGCGCGGCGGAAATCAACTGTCCCATTTTGGTGATCAAGCGGCTGCTTAACCATTCGTCCAAAGACGACGTGACGTTTTCCTACGTTACGGTCAGTGACGCTGTGCTTGCGGAGTGGGCTCAAAAGATCGCGGATAGTCTTTGGGCCGATCTCTCTTAGTTGTTCACTATAGCGGGCTTGTAAAATTGTCCGCGCGATATATTATGGCTTT
The DNA here is from genome assembly GCA_046296195.1 of Parvularculaceae bacterium. Taxonomy (GTDB): domain Bacteria; phylum Pseudomonadota; class Alphaproteobacteria; order Caulobacterales; family Parvularculaceae; genus Amphiplicatus. Next base: position 30,366 of record JBKBLR010000029.1, read on the forward strand.
ACCTAGAAACTCCGCCCGTCAGACCTAAGCCCAAGGGTCTTTCGGAAGACGGACCAGTTGTCTAGGCGAGCCGCGGCAGTGTGACAGCGCCGCACCTACGCTCAGGTCGAAGGCAACCAATGGGTTTTTCGCATTCGGCGCGATCCGAACGCGAGCTTTTGATTGAGCGTGTGATGAGTAACCTAGAAGACAAGATTGCGGCGCAGGTGCGCGCCGAAGTTCGCGCCATTCTGCCCGACCTACTGGCAGAATACGCCACCGGCAACGACGCCGAGTTTATCGACACAAAAAAGGCGGCGGAACTTACCGGCCTCTCGAAGCAATTCTTCGAGTGCGGCCGCAGTAAAGGTGACCCGAACCAGCCCCGCTGGATCAAGGTCGGCCGCCGCGTGCTCTACAGCCGTAGCGAGTTGATCGCTTGGATGCGCCACCGGACGGAGGCGCAGTCATGACCAAAAAAGAAGAGGGCCCCGCGGGTGAAGAGAACCGCGGGGCCCCAGTCGAAGGAGTAATGTCCGACAATGTACCGGATACGGACGTTTCCAGCAAGTTAGAACGCGCCGCTCGGGCGTATGTCGACCGAGGCTTCCGGCTGGTGCGATTGCGCGCCGGGGAGAAGCGACCGGTAAGCGAGAAAGGTTGGCAGAACGCGGAGCCTGCGCCCCATGAGTTCCTCCCCGGGGAAAACATCGGCGTGCAGCTTGGCGCTAAGTCCGGACACATCGTCGACATCGACCTGGATATTCCGCAGGCGCGGGCGCTATCCGGCCTCGGCTGCTTCTTCGGGCATCTACCGTCATTCCGGCGGGCGAGTTTGCCCCCCGACGCTCCCGGCCACCGGCTCGTCATCTGCAAGGACGCTCCCGACGAAGTGGAGGCGTTTCATTTTACTACGAAAGGGGAGCTGGCGGCGATCAACGCGCTTCGACTGCCGAAAGCGACCGTGTTGGAGTTGCGCGCGGGACGCGGCTTCACAGTCTTTCCGCCCTCCGTCATCGGCGGAGATCCGCTCTTGTTCGGCGAGAAAACGCCGATCCCGGAGATGGGGTGGGGGGAACTGCGGCGGCGCGCTGGTTTGCTCGCTTTCGTCGCATTTGCCGCGGCCTGCTATCCGCCGGAGGGCGGGCGCGATTGGTTCTGCTTCTATCTCGCGGGCGCGCTAGTTCATGCCGGGGTCGATCCCGAGACTGCGGACGAGATTGTCGTCGCAGTCGCGCGCATAAACGGCGACGTATCGCCGGAGCGTCGCGGCAAGGCGAAGGCAGCCGCCGAAAAGCGCGCGACCGGAGAAGCGGTCACCGGCCTGCCCGCATTTCTTGATCACATAGGGATGACCGCATGCGAGAAGCGCTTGCGCGAATGGCTTCAGTTCGGCGACGCGGGGGAAAAGACGGTTGTGCCGGACGGGGCGATCTTCCTCGGACCCGAACTCCACGCCGTGCTGCGGGAGGTGGAGTCGCTCTTTATCGAGCGAAGCGGGCGCATCTACCGTCGCCATGCAGAGCTGGTTCGCGTTAGCACGCTCGAAGAAAAGCAGGAGGAGGACGGCGTAGTCCGTCACGCCGGTCTTGTGGAGCTGCGCCACGCCGCTCCGAATTGGCTTGCCGTCGAGGCGAGCCGCGTCGGCGCGTTCTTCCGGAGGGGACTAAACGGGCCGGTGAAAGTTGAACCGCCCGCAAAGCTGATGGCGATGCTGCATGCTGTCGCTGACGAGAGCCGATTTCCGGTAATTCGCGGGCTCTCCATGACGCCGACTTTGGCTTGCGAACGGCCCGGCTATGATCCGGAAAGTAAGCTGTTCCTCGCATTTCCCGAGGGAATGTTCCCGTCCGCGCCGATGCAGCCGACGCGCGAGGAAGCGGAGGCCGCCTTGGCGAGGCTGGCTCATCCGCTGCGCGAATTTCCGTTCATCAGCGAGGCTGCGCGATCCGTCGCGCTGTCCGGGATCATTTCTGCGGTGGTGCGCGGCGAAATGCGAACCTGCCCGCTGCACATGATCGACGCGCCGGCCGCGGGCACGGGAAAAACTAAGCTAGCCGAAATAATTGGCATCATGGGCACCGGCGTTCCGCCATCTGGAGTGACCCATAGCGCGGACGGCGAAGAAAATGAAAAGCGCTTGGTATCGATCCTTCGCACCGGCGATCCCGTCGTCCTTATCGACAACGTCTCGTCTGATCTTGAGGGCGATTTTCTATGCGCCATGCTTACCAACGAAACGGTGCAGGCGCGCATCCTTGGCCTTAGCGAAAGGGTCCGGCTAAGTACCCGTGTGTTGATGCTGGCGACCGGGAATAACATTCGCCTCCGGGGAGACATGGCGCGACGTGCCGTGGTCTGTCGTCTCGACGCAAAAATGACGAACCCCGAGGACCGCAAGTTCGACTTCGACCCAGTCGCCGACGTAAAGGCTGCGCGGCCGCAGCTGGTCGCGGACGCCCTTACCGTCGTGCGAGCCTATATCGCCGTCGGGCGACCCGCATCGCTACCGTCTTATGGCAGCTTCGAAGACTGGGACCTCGTCCGGGGTTCGCTTGTTTGGCTCGGTTACGCCGACCCAGCCGAAACGCGCCTCGCGGTCAAGGACGACAATCCGCTTGTCGAGGAGAGGGCAGAGGTCCTCGGGGCGGGGGCGGCGCACGCGGGCGTCAGGCGACGCTTTACGATGGCGGATGTCGATACGTCGAGGAGCTTGGAGACGCTACGCGACAAGCTTGCCCGTCAGCTGACGCGCGGCGACTGGGACAAGGCGCGCGCTGGTCAGCTGCTTCGCCGGCATCGCGACCTGCCGTTTATGGGCGTCACGCTACGGTCGAGTACGAACCGCGTAGGCGTCAACGAATGGTGGATCGAAGGCGACCCGGACCCGGCGCTGGTCGATCGCCAGCAGATTGCGGTAGAGCCGTTTTGATCTGAGGTGCTGGGGATGCTGGGGGTTTTACCGACGATCCCAGCCCTATTAACCCCACTATCTTTTTTGTTGTTGTTAACATCAACACAAAAATCTTTCGAAGTCCTAAGGGTTAGGAGACCCCCAGCAAACCCCTGCATCCCCTGCAGCTGCCCCTTTTTTTGGACTGTCTTTGCATCGCGCAAACGTAACCGTTTCCACGCCGCCGAATAAGCGAAGCCCGCACCACGCCGCGCTCTCTTCAAGAATTTCCGCTGCGCGATGCGCCGGAAAGCGCTTTGTGCTATCAATCCGTACCATGAGGAAAATGCGCGACATAACCCCTGAAGAATATCTACGGGCTCTCCGCCTTGCGGTGGAGCGCCGCCGCGCGTCTAAGCATTTCCTTCAGCGCCAGTTGCGCGTCTCATTCCAAAAGGCCGACGCTCTCATTTATGCGATGGAGCAGGCCGGGCACATCTCCCCGCCCAACGCCAAAGGCCGGCGCGCGGTAATCGCCGACGACGGGGCCGTAGCCGAACTGGAAGAGGAAATCGCCGCCGCGGAGGACAAGCGCGACGATTCCCCCGCCGCCGAGCCGCCCTTGCTTCAGCCCTATCGCCGCCCGCCAGCCCACCGGGCAAAGGTGCGATGGTCGCCCGATATTGAGGACGAAATTTGCGACCGTACCGCCAACGGCGAAACGCTGGCGGAGATTTTCGCCTCGCCGCATATGCCGTCCAAGCCGACCTTTTTCCGCTGGCTCAGCGGCGAGCTACAACTTACGCCCGAACAAGCGCGGGCTTTGCGCATTCGGTACGATCAGGCGCGGCTAGCGCGTGCCGACCGCATGGCCGCGGAATTGTTGGCGATAGCCGACGACGCCTCACGGGATCGCGTCATACGTCAGCTGCCGGGCGGGTTAATTACCGAAGTCGTCGACTTCGAGCACATTCAACGCTCGCGCTTGCGCGTTGACGCCCGCAAGTGGATTCTCGCGCGCCTTTTCCCCGAGAAGTTCGGAGAGAAGCTGCAAATCGAGCAATCTAAGGCAGAGCCACGACCAGAGAGCGTGTTGGATTTCAGCCAGCTAACCCCAGCCGCGCGCGAAAAGCTCCGTGACTTTCTTGAACAAGTGCGGGCCGACAAAGAGTCTGGCGCAATGCAGGCTGTATTCGTCGATAAAGACGATGCGCCGGACATTTTTGATCTGGCTAAAGCTTCGTAAAACAACCAAGCCATATACGCTTGGCAGACTCCATGCTAATACATTCCGTGTAAGGAGTAGTAAGCATGGAAAATCAAGAGAGAGAAAAGAGATTAGACGCGGTCGCCGACCGTATGGTGCGCTACGGCAAGCTGCGGCGTGAAGCGTCTAAGAAGTTGAATCAAGCGCTCGGTCTCGCCATGGAGGCTGAGTTTGAGCATCAGCAATTCGTTCTCGCGCTACGGCGCGTCTTCAGCAAGCGCGTCGCTGACCTTTTTGAGCTTGATCGTGCAAGCCTGCTGGACGCGCTGGAACATGACTACGTGCCCCAAGAAATCCGGGCGCTTATTGCGCACCTTTATCTTGGCGAGAACCCGCGCGCGTGGCTTGGCGAAGAAGAGGAGACCCCGTAATGACCGCCGACATCAAAAAGACCATCAGCCAATTGGAGGCACGGCGGCTAAAGGCGAGCGAGGCTGCTGAGCGCCTTGCCGCGGAGGCAGACGAATTGGCGCTGGAAGCTGAGTTCGACAAGGACAAGGCGAAGCGCCGCGACGATTTGCGGGCCAAGGCCGAAGCGGAACGCCGCCGCCTGGATGATATTTGCAAGGCGCTGGC
>JBKBLR010000030.1:0-34644 GCA_046296195.1 Parvularculaceae bacterium
CGTCGCGGTCAGCGTCAGCACATGCGTGTCGGCGCGGAACTCTTTGAGGCGCTCCTTGTGCTTGACGCCGAAATGCTGCTCCTCGTCGACGATCACCATGCCGAGATCGCGGAAGGCGACCGATTTCGAGAGCAGCGCGTGCGTGCCGACGACGATGTCGACGGATCCGTCGGCGAGGCCCGCCTTGACGCGCGCGGCCTCCGGCGCCGGAATGAGCCGGGACAGCCCGCCGACCTGCAGCGGGAATCCCTTGAAGCGCTCGGTGAAGTTCTTGAGATGCTGGCGCGCCAGCAGCGTCGTCGGCGCGATGACCGCCACCTGCCTTCCCGTCATCGCGACGATGAAAGCGGCGCGCAGCGCCACCTCAGTCTTGCCGAAGCCGACATCGCCGCAGATGAGGCGGTCCATCGGCCGCCCCCTGGCGAGGTCCTCGATGACGTCGGCGATCGCGTTCTCCTGGTCCTCGGTCTCGGCGTAGGGAAAGCGCGCGCAGAACTCGTCATAGATCCCGGCGGGCGGACCGATGAGGTCCGTCTGCTTCATTTCGCGCCTGGCGGCGATGGCGATCAGCTCTTGCGCCATCATCCGGATGCGGGCGCGGATGCGCGCCTTGCGGCCCTGCCAGCCGGCGCCGCCGAGGCGGTCGAGCGCCGTGTTCGGATCGTCGGATCCAAAGCGCGACAGGAGGTCGATGTTCTCGACCGGGAGGAACAACCGGTCGCCGCCCGCATAGTCGAGCTGCAGGCAGTCATGCGGCGCGCCCTGCACGTCGAGCGTCCTGAGGCCCGCATAGCGCGCAACGCCATGCTCGACATGAACGACGAAATCGCCGACCGAGAGGCTGGAGGCTTCGGTGAGGAAATTCTCGGCGCGCTTGCGCCGGCCGCGGCGCACGAGCCGGTCGCCGAGAATGTCCTGTTCGGAAATGAAGGCCGCGCCCGAGGTCTCGAAGCCGGTTTCAAGCCCCAGGAGCACGGTGGCGAAGGGCGTCCTCGCGGCCTCGGCCTCCGGCCAGCTGGTGAAATGGGCGATGTCGTGGGCGCCGTGATCGGCCATCACGGCGCGCATGCGGTCCGCCGAGCCTTCCGTCCAGCAGGCGATGAAGACGCGCTTCTTCTGCGCGATGAGCGCGTCCGCATGCGCCTTCACCGTCTCAAAGACGTTGACGGACGGCGTCTCACGCTCGGCCGCGAAGCTGCGCGAGACCTTGGCGCCGAAGGAGAAGGCGCGCGCGCCGGCGGGCGCGGAAAAGGGCGTCAGCCGGCGCACCGGCGCGGCGGCCAGACGCTGCGTCCACTCCTCGGCGGAAAGATAAAGCGCATCGGGCGGCAAGGGGCGATAGGCGGGCGCCGAGAACTCGCTGTTTTTCGGCCGCGCCGTCGTGAGGTCGTCGGCGCGCGCTGAGTAATGATCATGGATCGCGGCGAAGCGGTCGCCGGCCGCCTCGTCGGAAAGATGTTCGAGAAAAATAAGCCCGTCCGCCGCGAAGTCGAAGAGCGTCGCCGTCCCCGCATAGAAGAGCGGCAGCCAGTGCTCCATGCCCGCATGCTTGCGGCCGGCGCTGACTGTTTCATAGACGGGATCGTCCGCCGCCGCGCCGAAGCGCTCGCGGAAGCCGGCGCGAAAGCGTGCGATGGTTTCGTCCGTCAGCAGGACTTCAGTTGCGGCGGCGAGCCTGATGTCCGCCAGCTGGCGGGTCGTGCGCTGGGTCGCGGCGTCGAAGGCGCGCACCGTCTCGAGCGTGTCGCCGAAGAAGTCGAGCCGGATCGGTTCCTCCGCGCCCGGCGGGAACAGATCGATGAGGCCGCCGCGCACCGCAAACTCGCCGGCCTCGCGCACGGTCGAGGCGCGCGTATAGCCGTTCGCGGCGAGGTAATGGGTCAGCTTCTCGATCGGGACGGTCTCGCCTGGAAACGCCGCAAAGGCGGAATTGGCGATGATGTCGCGCGGCGGCGTGCGCTGGATCGCGGCGTTGATGGTTGTGAGAACAATGAGCGGACCGGCGGCGCGCTCGCCCGCCAGCAGCGACAGCGCCGCCATGCGCGCGGCCGAGACCGCCGGCGAGGGCGACACTCGGTCATAGGGAAGACAGTCCCAGGCCGGATAATCGACCTTTGGAATCCCTGGCGCGAAGAAATCGAGCGCCGCGCGCATGTCGGCGGCCCGGCCCGCATCGCGCGCCACGTGAACGACGAGGCCCCCGCGCGCGGCCGCCGCTTCGGCGAGCGCCATCGCCGCCGCGCCATCCGGCGCATCATAGATGGTGAAGCTTGCATCGCTTCGCCAGGCTTCATCGGCGGCGACAGACAGGACGCCGGAAACGAGCGCCATGAACCCTTCCTCAAACGCAAAAGCGTGGCCGCCGGAATGGGCGGTCGCGTTGGGGCCGGCGCAGCGCCGGGCGAGGGCTGATAGCCCCCGCCTGCCGAAGGTTCAAGGGCGCAAGGAGGCGTCGAAGCTGCGCATGCGCTCGATCAGGGCGCGATCAACGCTCTCGGGCGGCGCGCTCGCGCCCGTCACCCAGGCGTAGATATCGTGATCGTTGAGCGACAAGATCGCCTCAAAGGCGTCGAGCTCGGCCTCGCTCATGCCGACGAGCGCGGCCGCCGCGAAGCCGCCGATGAGGATGTCGGCTTCCTTGAAGCCGCGATAGCGGGCCCGGTGCAAAAGCTTTTTCCGGCGGGTGTCGAAGGGGTCGATGCTCATGACCCGCCCTATACCGGTTTCACCGCAAGCCCGAAACGGGCGATAACGCCGCCCGATGCGGCCTTCGATCCTCAACCCGCTGTTTGCCGACGTCACCGCGCTCAAAGGCGTCGGGCCGCGCCTCGCGGCGCTCATCGAAAAGGCGGCAGGACCGCAGATCGTCGATCTTCTCTTCACGCGCCCGCACGCAATCATCGACCGCAGCCGGCGCCCGAAAGTCGCCGACGCCGAGCCGGGGTCGTTGGCGACGCTCGAGGTCGCGGTCGACAGCCATCATCCCGCGCCGGCCGCCAACCGCCCCTATCGCGTCATCTGTTCGGACGAGACCGGCTTTCTGACGCTCGTCTTCTTCAACGCCCGCGCTGATTACCTCGCGCGCGCGCTGCCGGTCGGCGCCCGAAGGATCGTCTCGGGGCGGATCGAGGAATTCGCCGGCGCGCGGCAGATGGTCCATCCCGATCACATCGCCGATCCGGCGGACGCCGACGCGCTGCCGCTCTTTGAACCCGTCTATCCGCTGACCGCCGGGCTCTCGGCCGCGGTGATGCGCAAGGCGGTGCGCACCGCGCTCGCGCGCGCGCCGGCGCTTGCCGAATGGCAGGACCCTGCCTGGCTCGGAAAGCAGAACTGGCCTTCCTTCCTCGACGCGCTGAAGGCCGCGCACAATCCCTCGAGCCTGTCGGAGCTGGCGCCGACCGCGCCGGCGATCGCCCGCCTCGCCTTTGACGAGCTCCTCGCCGACCAACTCGCGCTCGCGCTCATCCGCCGGGCGCGGCGAAAGGCGGCGGGACGCAGCTTTCCGCCGAGAGGCGATCTCGTCGCGCGCGCGGTGAAGGCGCTGCCGTTCCGGCTGACCGCCGCGCAGACCGGGGCGCTCCGCGAGATCATGGCCGATCTTCAGTCGACGGATCGCATGGTGCGCCTCATCCAGGGCGATGTCGGCTCGGGCAAGACGGTCGTCGCTTTTCTCGCCATGCTGCGCGTCATCGAGAACGGCGCGCAGGCGGCGCTGCTCGCCCCGACGGAGATTCTCGCCCGCCAGCATGTCGAGACGCTGGGGCCGATTGCAGACAAGCTCGGCGTCGTCCTCGATATCATGACGGGGCGCGACAAGGGCCAGGCGCGCGCGAAAAAACGCGCCGACGCCGCGGCGGGCCGGACGAAGATCGTCATCGGCACGCATGCGCTTTTCCAGGAAGACGTCGCTTTCGCCGATCTCGGCCTCGTCGTCATCGACGAACAGCACCGCTTCGGCGTCCGGGAGCGCGCCGCCCTCGCCGCGAAAGGCAAAGGCGCCGACATCATCGTCATGACGGCGACGCCGATCCCGCGCACGCTCGCGCTCACCGCCTATGGCGACATGGACATGACGGCGATCCGCGAAAAGCCGCCGGGCCGCAAACCGGTCGAAACGCGCGCCCTGCCCTTCGAGCGCCTTGACGAGGTCGTCGCCGCCGTCGGCCGCCTTATCGCCAGAGGCGATCAGGCCTATTGGGTCTGCCCGCTCATCGAGGAGTCGGAGGTCGTTCCGATGACGGCGGCGGAGGAACGCTTCCAGCATCTTTTCGGGCTTTTCGGCGACCGCGTCGGCCTCGTCCACGGCAAAATGGCGCCGGCCGAGAAGGACGCGGTGATGGAGCGCTTTCACGCCGGACGCCTGTCGCTGCTGATCGCAACGACGGTCATCGAAGTCGGGGTCAACGCGCCGAACGCGGTCGCGATGGTGATCGAGCACGCCGAGCGCTTCGGCCTTGCGCAGCTTCACCAGCTTCGGGGCCGCGTCGGGCGCGGCGACAAGCCGGCGAGCTGCATCCTTCTCTACAAGGGCCCGCTCGGCGAAACCGCCGCGGCGCGGCTGAAGATATTGCGCGAGACCGAAGACGGCTTCCGCATCGCCGAGGAAGACCTCCGCCTGCGCGGCGCGGGCGATCTTCTCGGCGCGGCGCAGTCGGGCCTGCCGCGGCTTCTCTTCGCCGACTACGCCGTTCATGGCGAACTGCTGTTTGCGGCGCGTGACGATGCGGCGATGATCGTCGACCGCGACGCCGGGCTTGAAACGCCGCGCGGCGAAGCGCTCCGGACGCTGCTCTATCTCTTCCGGCGCGACGAGGCGATCAGGCTGTTGCGCGGCGGATGAGGCTCATTTCCCGCCGAGGCGCTGGAGGAGCGAGCGCCGCTCCTGCGCGGCCTGTTCCGCCATCTGCTCGAGCTTTCGCACCGCCTCCCCGGGCGCTGAGAACTCGGGCACCACGAGGCCGAGCGAGAAGACGACCTTGGCCGCGTCCTCGATCGACATCGTCAGCGGGATGAAATCCTTGCGCGGCAGATAGATGAGAAAGCCCGAAGTCGGATTCGGCACCGTCGGCACGAAGACGCCGACGAAATCAGGATCGATCGCCGCGAGGCGATGCTTCATCTCGCCGCTCGCGTCGCCGACGACGAAGGCCATCGCCCAGAGGCCCTCGCGCGGATACTGGATGAGCCCGACCTCCTTGAAGGAGCGCGCCGATTTCTGCAGCGCCGTTTCAAACACGTTCTTGAAGAAGCGGTGCAGGTTGCGGACAACCGGCATGGAATCGAGGAGCTTCTCCCCGGTGCGGATCATCGCCCGGCCGAAGAAGTTCTTGGCGAAGGCCCCGAGCGCGACGAGCGCGATGATGGCGACGAAGAGGCCGAAGCCAGGGATCGCCTGCGTGATCGTTTCAAGGCGGCTGTCGCCGGCCGGCAGGAGCTTGCGCACGAAGCCGTCGAGCTGCTGCATCGGCGAGGTGATGAACCAGTAGACGATGTAGACCGTGATCGCGATCGGCGCGGCGACGACGACGCCGGCGATGAAGCTCGACCGCAGCCCCGACAGAAGTCCGGCCTTCTGGGGCCGGATCAGCGGCGTTTCGATCGGGCCTTTCGGCGCGGCGTTCGGATCGGTGTCGGACATGGCCTTGGCGTCAGCTGCCGGTTCGACGGTCCCCTTAACAGGGCGCTCCGGGGCGCGGCAATTCACCGTTCGGGCATTTCACGGTTTATCCCCTTCGCTTGACCGAATATGGTCGGATCGGCAGCGACTCTTCGGCCCAACTCCTTGACCAAAAGAAAATTTCCTTCGGCAGGTTTGGCGGCGGCGGGCGTCTTGGCGACGCTCGCCGTCGCCGCCGCGGTCATCTTCCAGGATGGCCTGTTCCGATTCGTGATGACGCCGCGGACGCCGTTCCAGATCACGCCGCCGCCGCCCGCGCCCGAATACGGCGCCCGCGGCGCCTGGCTTCTCTGGGCCGAAACGCCGACCAAGTCGGTCGACGTCTTCTATGTCCATTCGACGACTTATTACCGGCGCCGGCGCTGGAACGCGCCGATCAACCATGACGACGCCGACGCCAACCGCCGCACCATCGCCGCGCCGAACGAGGCGGGGCCGTTTCTCGCCATCGCCGACGTTTACGGGCCGCGCTACCGCGAGGCGACGGTCTTCTCGCTGTTCACGCACAAATATGACGGCCTTGCCGCGCATGAACTCGCCTTCGACGATGTGCGCCGCGCGTTCGAAACCTTCCTGAAGGCGCGCGATCCGGAAAAGCCGCTCATCCTCGCCGGTTACGGCCAAGGCGGCCTGCATGTGCTCGGACTGCTGCGCGCCTATTTCCAGGGCGACGCCAATCCGCTGCGTCATCGGCTGGCGGCGGCCTATGTGATCGGCTTTCCAACGCCGAAATCCTATCTCGGCGGACTGGCGCCCCCCTTCCCGATTTGTGAAGAGGCGTCCAGCGTGCGCTGCCTCGTCTCCTATGTCGATTTCGAGCCGCGCTTCGACGAGGAAATGGCGCGCGCGCGCCGGCGCACGCTGGTGTTCGACGCCAAGGGCGCGATCGACTCCGCGCCGGGCGAGGATCTCGTCTGCGTCAATCCGCTGTCGTGGACCGGGACGGACGCCTATCAGCCGCCCGCGCGTCATGTCGGCGCAGCCTCGGCGACCGGCGTGGGCTACGGCGTGCGCCCGCCGAAGATCGCGCGCGCGGTCGGCGCGCGCTGCGACCGCGGCATTCTTGTCGTCGACACGCCGCGCCAGGCCTATCTGCGGCGCAGCGCCTGGTACGGCGCCAAGTGGAAATCCCAGCCCTTCAATCTCTTCTATTTCGACCTCGAGGCGAACGCCGCCTTGCGCGCCGCCACGCTCGCCGAACGGCTGAAGACCGATCCTGAATTCCTCGCCCCGATCAGCGACTCGGTTGACGTCATCGACAGCCCGGTGAACAAGGCGCCCGAATGAAGCGGCAGGGAGACGGGGGCGAGATGCGCGCGAAGATCAGAAAGGTCGTCATTCCGGTCGCCGGCCTCGGCACCCGCGTTCTGCCGGCGACGAAGTCGATCCCGAAGGAGCTGCTGCCCGTCGTCGACCGGCCGCTCATCGATTATGTCCTCGCCGAGGCGCGCGACGCCGGGATCGAGCATTTCGTCCTCGTCACCGGGCGCGGCAAGGGCGCGATCGAAGACTATTTCGATCATTCCTTCGAGCTCGAAGCGACGCTGAAGGCGAAGAACAAGGCGGACATTCTCGCCAGCGTCGAGGCGGTGATCCCGCGCGCGGGCGCCCTTTCCTACACGCGCCAACAGGCGCCCTTGGGGCTCGGCCATGCGGTCTGGTGCGCGCGCGACATCATCGGCGATGAGCCTTTCGCGGTGTCGCTTCCCGACGAGATCGTGCCCTCGCGCCCCGGATTCCTGCGCCAGATGGTCGAGGCCTATGAAAAGGTCGGCGGCAATCTCGTCGCCGTCGAGGAAGTCCCGCCATCCGAGACCTCGAAATACGGCGTCATCGCCCCGAAGGCCCGCAAGGGCGATCTCATCGAGATGACGGGCATGGTCGAAAAGCCCAAGCCCGAGGCCGCGCCGTCCAATTTCCGCATCATCGGGCGCTACCTGCTCCAGCCGTCGATTTTCCGTCTTCTTGAAACTCAAGGCGCGGGCGCGGGCGGCGAGATCCAGCTCACCGACGCAATGAACCGGCTCAATGCGGTTGAAACATTCCACGCCTGCCTGTGTTCGGGCGTCATCCACGATTGCGGCTCGAAGCTCGGCTGGCTGATGGCGAATATCGATCTCGGCCTCAAATCCGCCGATCTCGGGCCGGCCCTCGCCGATCATCTGCGGGCGCGCATGAAATAGCCTCGCCGCAGCGCATCATTACCACACAAGGCTCAATTCGACCGGCCGGCGAGACTTCAAATTAGGACCGGGGCCTCCATAATCAACCGATGGGGCGAAGGGAAAAATATCGCGTCTTCCGGCCGCGCCGGCGCGCCTTTCTGGGGCGACGCAAAGCGCTTCTGCCGGCGGGAACCTGGGCGTTCGGCCTTGCGGGCGTCGCCTTCGGCGCCGTCGTCAGCGCCCATTGGCCCTCGCCGGCCTCGCCTGCCGCCGCTCTTGTCTCGCCGCCGGCGGCCGAAGCGATCCTCGTCGCCGAGGCGCCGAAGCCTGTTGAAGTCGTCCGACCGACGAAAGCAAGCGCTGCGCCGCCGCCCGTTCCGGCCCCGCCCGTCGCGGCGGTCCTTCCTCCGCCTGCGGACGAACCAACTCTCCATGTCCATGCCGGCGCGGTGCGCAAGGTCGTCGACGGCAACACCTTCTATCTCGAAGGCGTTAGGACGCGGGTCCGCCTCTGGGGCGTCGATGCGCCGGAGGCGAACGAAGCCGGCGGCGCCGCGGCGACGGCGGCGCTTCAATCTCTCGTCGCCGGCCGGCGTCTTGCCTGTGAGGAGATGGATCGCGACCGCCACGCCCGCATCGTCGCGCGCTGCAGGCTCGACGACGGAAGTGATCTTGCGCGGCTTCTCCTCGATCTCGGCCTTGCGACGGAAATGACGCGCTTTTCGGGGGGCTATTACGGCGGCTGACGGCGCTTTGCGTGCGGGCCGGACGGGGGCTAGAACGCTCCGGCCCTCACCGGAGACCGCCGATGCGCCCCGCCGCCCTCATTGTTCTCGCCGCTTTTTCCGCCGCCGCCTGCGGCAAGGCCGACGCGCCGAAAAATCCCTCGGCGCCGGATACCCTGACCGCGCCTGAACCGCTCGCGCCTTCGACGTGGAACGGAGTCGCGGCGCGCTTCATCGACACTGCCGGCAAGCAGGCGGGCGAGGCGGTCATCGTCGACGCCAAGGACGGCGTTCTTCTGCGCCTGCGCGTCGAAGGACTGACGCCGGGCTGGCACGGCGCGCATATCCACATGACAGGGACCTGCGATGACGCTTCGGCGGGGTTCAAGGCGTCCGGCTCGCATTTCGATCCCGAAAATCACGAGCATGGTCTTGAAAACCCCGCCGGCGCAGAGCGCGGCGACCTGCCGAACATTTTCGCCGGCGCTGACGGGCGCGCCACGGTCGAATTCTACCGTGCCAATCTGCATCTCAATCCGTCCGAACAGGCGGCGTCGGAAATCGGCCCCTTCCCCCTCCTCGACGATGACGGTTTTGCGATCATCATTCACGCCAATCCCGACGATCACCTCACCCAGCCCATCGGCGGCGCCGGCGACCGCGTGCTGTGCGCGCCGTTCAAAGGCTGACGATGGACCGCCGCACCTTCCTGATGGCGAGCGGCGCCGCGATGACGGCGCCGGCGCTTGCGCGCGCATCGAAGGGTCCGGCCGGCCGCTGGGCGGCGCTGACCGACATGCCCTTCGCCGCGCAGGAAATCTATCCGGCGGCCTATCGCTGCGGCGGCGAGCCCGTGGTGGTTGTCGCCGGCGGGATCACGGCGGGCGACGGCGGCCGGCTCGGCGTAACGGATGCATGCGCCTATTACGTTCCCGTCGCCGACATCTGGAACCTCGCCGCGACGTTGCCCGCGCCGCGCCACCATCTGGCGCTCGCCTCGACGAAAGAGGCGCTTTTCGCCATCGGCGGCTTCGCCGCGGACCTCGAAGGCCAGTGGCGCATGCAGCAGAGCGTATGGCGCATAGACGATCTCAACCGCGAGGCATGGCGTCTCGTCGCGCCGCTGCCTGCGCCGCAGGCCGAAGCCGTCACGCTGGAGCATGAGGGCGCCATTCATATCATCGGCGGGCGCACGCCGAAGAGCGACCGCAATCAGGACTGGCGGGACCAGACCGACACCGGCACGCATTGGCGCTACGATCCGCAGGCGGACAGATGGGAGCCGCGCGCGCCCTTGCCCGTCGCGCGCAACAGCGCCGCCGGCGCGGCGCTCGGGGACGCGCTCTTCGTCATCAGCGGGCGAACCGTCGCCGGCGGCAATACGCCTGTCTGCCACGCTTATGATCCGAAGGCGGACGAATGGCGGACGATCGCGCCCTTGCCGGCCCCGCGCACGGCCGGCGCGCCGGCGGGTCAGGGCGGGCTCGCCGCGGCGGCGATGAAGGGGCGGATCTACGCCTTCGGCGGCGAATGGTTCGGCGCGGGCGCTAGCGCCGGCGTCTATCCGGATGCGTTCTCCTATGATCCGAAAACCGACCGCTGGCGGCGCGAGCCTGACATGGCGCGCCCGCGGCACGGTCTTGGGGCGGTCGCGCTCGGCGAGGCGATCTACGCCGTCGGCGGCGCGACGGGGCCGAGCGCTGAGGGAACCTCGGCCCTCGCCGACCAGTTTACGGCGGGATAGCGCGATGACCGGACCCGACCTCTCGATCCTCAATCACGCCGGCGCCGTCATCACCGCGGCGATGGGATTCATGGGCCTTGCAACGCCACGCCTTGCTGCGAGGCTCACGGGGCTTGAAGGCGTCACGCCGCCGGGGCGGTCGGAAATCCTGCGCGACGGCCTTGCGCCGCTCCTGTCGGGCGCGCCGACGCTTTATGCGCTCGCCGGCCTGTGCTGGTTCGGCGCCGCCTTCGGGCGCGCGATCTCGATCCCGCTCGATCGGGCGGCGTCGGGCAGGAATTTCGCCGCGCTCGGGGTCGAAGGCGTCATCGGCGCGCTGCTCCTCGCCGGCGCGCCCTTCGCGGCGCTGCAAGTTTCCTGAGCGCGCCGAACGGGGCCGAAGACCATGCAGACCATCGCTCTTCTCGGCCTCGGCGCCATGGGAACCGCGATGGCGCGGCGGTGGCGTGCAGCGGGTTTTCCGCTCCGCCTTTGCAATCGCACGCCGTCGAAAGCGGCGGCGCTCGCCGAGATCGGCGCCGTCGCCGCGGCGACGCCGGCGGAGGCGGCCGCCGGCGCCGATGTCATCATTTCCATGGTCGCCGACGACGAGGCCTCGCGCGCGGTCTGGTTCGGATCCGACGGCGCGCTCGCCGGATTGAAAGCCGGCGCGGTCGCCATCGAGCAGAGCACGCTGTCGCCGGCCTTCATCCGGGCGCTCGCCACAGCAGCCGCGGCGACGGGCGCTGACTTTCTCGACGCGCCGGTCGGCGGCGGGCCGCCGGTCGCCGCCGCGGGCAAGCTCGTCGTGTTTGCGGGCGGCGAGGCGGCGGTGCTCGACAGAGTCCGCCCGGTTCTCGCCGCCATCGCCGAGCGCATCGAACATGTCGGCGGCGTCGGCGCCGGGGCGACTTGGAAGCTCATCAATTACATGATCGCCGGCGCGCAGGTCACGAGCCTCGCCGAAGGGCTCGCGCTCGCCCGGCGCGCCGGGATTCCGCTCGCTCGCGCCGGCGAGCTCCTGCGCCAGGGGGTCGTCGCCAGCCCCGTCGTCCTGTCGAAGCTGCCGCGCATGGTCGAGGGGCGGTTCGCCGATGCTGAAGCCCCGCTTCGCCTCGTCGCCAAGGACCAGCGCTACACGCTCGATCTCGCCGGCGCGCTCGGCGCCAGGCTCGACCTCCAGCCGGTCGTCGCCGGCCTCTTCGCCCGCGCTGAACGCCAGGGTCTCGGCGATCTCGACGTCGCCGCCATTTTCGAGGCCATCGAGGCGGCGGGCGGGAATGAGACTTAACCGGCGCTGCGCGCGCACGCGCCCGCGGCGAGCAGCAGCGCGCCGGTGACGCCGGCGGTCATCGCCGAGCGATGGCGGCGCGATGTATTCCTCGAGGGCGCCCCGGAGCGGCGCCGCGTCGATATAGCCGCCAAGGAGGGCCTTCGTTTCCCGCCGGACCGCGGCGAGAAGGCCGGGCGTTTTCATGAGGCCGCCGCCGAGCACGATGCGGTCCGGCATGTGCGCAAGGATAATCGTCAGGCACAGCTGGCCGAGATAAGTCGCGATGAGCGCACCCTCATCGGGACCGAGCGCGCTCAACGGCTTGCCCCAGCGCTTCAGGATCGCGGGTCCGCTGGCGAGCCCTTCAAGACAGGCGCCGTGAAACGGACAGGTTCCTTCAAACGGATCGCGCGTCGCGTCGCGCGCGGGCCTGATGTGACCCATTTCCGAATGATGCAGCGCTTCCGCGTCTCGCCGCCGCGCACGACGCCGACGCCAATGCCGGTTCCGATCGTCGCATAGGCAAGATTGGCGACGCCCTGCCCTGTCGCTGCGCGCCATTCCGCGAGCGCTCCGCCGCTCACGTCGGTGTCGACGACGACCGGACAGGCGAATGCGCCGAGCTCGTTCAGTAAGTCGACGCCTGCCCAGCCCGGCTTCGGCGTTTCGAGGATACGGCCATGGCGGGGCGAAGCCGGGTTGACGTCGAGGGGTCCGAAGCTGGCGACTCCAAGCGCGGCGAGCGGCGCATGGCGGCTGAAGAACGCGCAGATCGCCTCGCAGGTCTCGCCGGGACCGACTGTCGGAATCTCGGCGCGGGCAAGGATCGCGCCCGGGTCGCGCGCCACGGCGAGAACGATCTTCGTGCCGCCGGCTTCGATCCCGCCGAGCATCAACGTCATTCTCCGCGCGCCCGGTTCAGCGGGTGTCGATCGGCAGGCATTCGCCGCTGACCGGATTGCCGACGACCTGCCGGCTCATCCAGGCCTCGACGGCGGCGCGGCACTCGGCTTGGCTGTCATAGCTGCCGATGATCTCGGGATCGCCGTTCCGCCCCGGCGTCAGATAGCCATGCGCCGCCCAGCGTTCGCCGCGCAACGCCGCCGCCGTCGCGCAGCCCGAGAGCGCCGCGCCCGCGGCGAGCAGGCCCATTCGCCAGATTGTGATCCGTCGCGCCATCGCCTCAGGTTATCCGGTCGGGTCGATGCAATATACGGTGCGCACGCCATGGCCGCGAAAAACCGCCATCATCATGATCGCCTGGGGCTGCTTGCCGTCGCGGCGGCGCTGGCCGTTCAGACGGCGCCGGCGCGCGCGCTCGATATCGCCTTCGGCGTCGATCTTCGTGAGGAAGGCTGGCGCGAGCTGATCTTTCACCGACATGCTGCAACGCAATACCAAGCCGAGAACGGCGCCTTGTCGGTTCGTGCCGAGCAAAGTTCCTCGATGCTTTACCGGATCATCGCTGATCATCATCCTGCGCTTGCGCCTGCGCGCGCGCGCTGGGAATGGCGCGTCGACGAAGGCGTCGGCGCGACGGATCTGACCCGCAAGGGCGGCGATGACGCTGCGCTTGCGCTTTACTTCGTGTTCGCTGACGAAAAGACGGCCGGTCGGCTGGCCCGCAAGCAAAAGTCGATGCTGAGGATGCTCAGCGCCCGGAGCGCGACGACCCTCGTTTACGTGTTCGGCGGCGCCCGTCCCGGCCCGTTCACGAGCCCTTATATTTCGGGAAAGAGCCGGTCGATGGTGCTGCGGCCGGCGCTGAGCGCGCGCGGGCTCTGGTTTGAGGAAAGCGTCGATCTCGCCGGCGATCACCAGCGGGCATTCGGGGCCGCCCCGCAACGGCTGATCGCCATCGCCGTCTCGTCGGACGCCGATGACACCGGGGGGCGCAATGTCGCCTTCCTGCGTCGCTTGTCGGTCGACTGAAGCGCCCCCTTCTTGCACGCCCTCCTGGCGTCGTCAGCGAAAGAGTGCGGGGCCGAAACGAAGCGCCGATAACAAAAAACCCGGCGCTTGCGCGCCGGGTTCTTAAGACTTGCGCCCTTGAAGAGCGAAATGGGTGGAGCCTTGCTCCCGAGACCGACCGGATCGCCCTTGTTCGGCTGTTCCCGGACGATCGACCCTTGTTACTCCGCCGCAGAACTCAACCTCGCGGCATTTCGGCGTTCAGGGACGCAACGTAACGCCTGAAGAAAGAAGCCTTAGGCCGCCTTCTTCTTCCGGCGGGCCTTCCGGCGCTTCTTCGCCGGAGCGGCCTTCTTGGCCTTGCGCTTCGTGGCCTTGCGCTTGGTCGTACGCTTGGCCGCTTTCGCGGCCGTTTTTCTCTTGGCTTTCCGTTTGACCGCCATGGTCTTTCCTCCGAGTAGCTACGGAAGCGCAAACGCTAATTCAATTTGCTAAAAAAGTATTCAATTGCGCGCACGCGAATCGCGTTCGCAGGTTCGATTTCGCAAAATTCGTGCGCTTTTTTGAGTCGGGTGACTTAAAAATGCATCACGACTCACATCGCGACGCGCATTTTGGGCGCGTTCGACGATAACGGACGCGCTGTGATTCGAAATTCGAATCGACGTCGCGCGCCGTCAGAACGGAATTTCGTCGTCGAGTTCGTAGGACTGGCCGCCGCCCGCGGACGGGATCTCGCGCGATCCGCCGCCGAAATCCCCGCCGCCCTCGCGCCGCCCGTCGAGCATCGTCAGCGCCGAATTGTAGTTCTGGAGCACGACTTCGGTCGTGTATTTCTCCGCGCCGCTCTGGTCGGTCCATTTGCGGGTCTGAAGCTGGCCCTCGACGTAAACCTTGGCGCCCTTCTTCAGATATTGCTCGGCGACGCGCGCAAGCCCCTCATTGAAGATGACGACGCGGTGCCATTCGGTTTTCTCGCGTCGCTCGCCGGTATTCTTGTCGCGCCAGCTGTCGGAGGTCGCCACGGAGAGGTTCACGATCGACTTGCCGTCCTGCGTCTTGCGCACTTCGGGGTCCTTGCCGAGATTGCCGACGAGAATGACCTTGTTGACGCTGCCAGCCATGGGAAATCTCCGTTGAAAATGCGCGCGGACGCCTGATCTGCGGGGGATTCGGGGCCGGCGCGGCCGGGTCCTTTTCCCCAAGGGAAAACCGCGATCCGGCACAAATGTTCACATCCTGTTCTTGCTGTCAACGCGGGACTTCGTGTAAGCGGCAGGCGTGTTTCATCCGGCGCAGGCGCCGCTGCCGTAAGCTGTCCATGACCTTGAAATCGATCCGCGTCGTCGGCGCGCGCGAACACAATCTAAAGAACGTCACGCTCGAAATCCCGCGCGACCAGCTCGTCGTCATGACGGGGCTGTCGGGGTCGGGGAAATCCTCGCTCGCCTTCGACACCATCTACGCCGAGGGCCAGCGCCGCTATGTCGAGAGCCTGTCGGCCTATGCGCGCCAGTTCCTCGAACTGATGCAAAAGCCCGATGTCGACCAGATCGAGGGCCTCTCCCCGGCGATTTCGATCGAGCAGAAGACGACGAGCCGGAACCCGCGCTCGACCGTCGGCACGGTGACCGAGATCTACGACTATATGCGCCTCCTCTGGGCACGGATCGGCGTTCCCTATTCGCCGGCGACGGGCCTGCCGATCGCTTCGCAGACCGTGTCGGAGATGGTCGACCGGCTGATGGCGGAGCCCGAGGGCGCGCGCTTCTACCTCCTTGCGCCGATGATCCGGGCGCGGAAGGGCGAATACCGGAAAGAGCTCGCCGACCTCCAGAAGAAGGGCTTTCAGCGCGTCAAGGTCGACGGGACCTATTACGAGATCGCCGAGGTCCCCGCCCTCAACAAGAAGCTGAAGCACGACATCGACGTGGTCGTCGACCGCCTCATCATCAAGAAGGGCGTTGAAAGCCGCCTCGCGGAGAGCTTCGAGACCGCCCTCGCCCTCGCCGACGGCATCGCGATTGCGGAAAGCGCGGACGCGCGGGCCGGGTCCGAGCCGCAACGAACGGTCTTTTCCGCCAAATTCGCCTGCCCGGTCTCCGGCTTCACCATCGACGAGATCGAGCCGCGCCTTTTCTCCTTCAACGCCCCCGCCGGCGCCTGCCCCAAATGCGACGGGCTCGGCACCGAAATGGTGTTCGACGAGGCGCTCGTCATCCCCGACCACGACCTGCCGCTCAACAAGGGCGCGATCGCGCCCTGGGCCAAGGGCCAGTCGCCCTATTACATGCAGACGCTCGAGGCGCTCGCCCGGCAATACAGGTTCAAGGTGACGCAGAAATGGTCGGACCTGAAGCCGGCCCAAAAGGACGTCATCCTCTACGGCACCGGCGATGAGGACGTCGCCTTCGTCTATCAGGACGGCGCGCGCAAATTCGAAACGGTCAAGCCCTTCGAAGGCGTCATCCCCAATCTCGAGCGTCGCTTCCGCGAGACCGATTCCGCCTGGGTGCGGGAGGAGATGGCGCGCTTCCAGTCCGTCACCCATTGCGAGGCGTGCAACGGCCAGCGCCTGAAGCCCGAGGCGCTCGCGGTCAAGGTCGGCGCCAAGACCATTTCCGAAGCCTGCGAGCTGTCGATCAAGGCCGCCGACCGCTGGTTCACCGACCTTGAGAAGGCGCTGTCGAAGAAGGAGCTCGAGATCGCCGCGCGCGTGCTGAAGGAAATCCGCGAGCGGCTGCGCTTCCTCAACAATGTCGGGCTCGATTATCTGACGCTGGCGCGCGCCTCCGGCACGCTGTCGGGCGGGGAGAGCCAGCGCATCCGCCTCGCCTCGCAGATCGGGTCGGGGCTCACCGGCGTTCTCTATGTGCTCGACGAACCCTCGATCGGGCTGCACCAGCGCGACAATGAACGCCTGCTGGAGACGCTGAAACGTCTTCGCGATCTCGGCAATTCGGTGCTTGTCGTCGAGCATGACGAAGACGCGATCCGCAGCGCCGACCATATCGTCGACATCGGCCCCGGCGCCGGCGTTCATGGCGGCAAGATCATCGCCGAGGGCGACGTCGCGGCGATCATGCGCACGCCCGCCTCGATCACCGGCGACTATCTCGCCGGGCGGCGCGAGGTGCCGGTGCCGGCGAGCCGGCGCCCGATCAACCGTAAAAAGACGCTGAAGATCGTCGGCGCGCGCGAGAACAACCTCAAAAACGTCACCGCCGAGATCCCGATCGGGCTCTTCACCTGCGTCACCGGCGTTTCAGGCGGGGGCAAGTCGACGCTCGTCATCGAGACGCTGTTCAAGGCCGCCTCGCGGAGGCTCTATAATTCCAAGGACGCGCCCGGCGCGCATGACCGCATCGAGGGCCTTGAAGAGTTCGACAAGGTCATCGACATCGACCAGTCGCCGATCGGCCGCACGCCGCGCTCGAATCCCGCGACCTATACGGGCGCCTTCACGCCGATCCGCGACTGGTTCGCGGGGCTGCCGGAGGCGAAAGCGCGCGGCTATCAGCCGGGGCGCTTCTCCTTCAACGTGAAGGGCGGGCGCTGCGAGGCGTGCCAGGGCGACGGCGTCATCAAGATCGAGATGCACTTTCTGCCTGACGTCTACGTCACCTGCGACGTCTGCAAGGGCAAGCGCTACAACCGCGAAACGCTGGAAGTGAAGTTCAAGGACAAGTCGATCGCTGACGTGCTCGACATGACGGTCGAGGAAGGCGCCGAGTTCTTCAAGGCGGTGCCGTCGATCCGCGAAAAGCTCGACACGCTCAATCGCGTCGGCCTCTCCTACATCCATATCGGCCAGCAGGCGACGACGCTGTCGGGCGGCGAAGCGCAACGCATCAAGCTCGCCAAGGAACTTTCAAAGCGCGCGACGGGCAGGACGCTTTATATCTTGGACGAGCCGACCACGGGCCTCCACTTTGAAGACGTCCGGAAGCTCATGGAGGTCATCCAGGAGCTTGCCGACAGCGGCAACACCGTCGTCATCATCGAGCACAATCTCGACGTCATCAAACA
Source organism: Parvularculaceae bacterium (assembly GCA_046296195.1). Taxonomy (GTDB): domain Bacteria; phylum Pseudomonadota; class Alphaproteobacteria; order Caulobacterales; family Parvularculaceae; genus Amphiplicatus. The sequence continues at coordinate 17,507 of JBKBLR010000030.1, forward strand.
GGCCGACTGGATCATCGACCTCGGCCCCGAAGGCGGCGACGGCGGCGGCGAAATCGTCGCGGCGGGAACCCCTGAGGATGTCGCGAAGGTCAGCGCGAGCCATACGGGGAAGTTCTTGAAGAGCGTGCTCGCCCGCGGCGGCAAGGCGAAGGGCAAGCGGGTGGCGTGATGACAGCCTGTCCTGAGATCATGATCACCTGACGATATTGGCTCGAGAGGCCGACGCGCGAGCCGTCAGATACGCGCTCCGGTCGTCTGCGCCGGAGCATGACAAGCGCCCGGCTGTCTTCAGATTGCGATTGCCCTGCGACGCCTCACACGGGTCGGGCGGCCCGAAGGCTGAAAACTCGCACGACGGCGGCCATGTCGGCATCGCCATGGCCAGCCTCAACTGCGATCCTGTACAACATGGCGCAATTACGGATCAGCGGAACATTTTGCTCTCCTGACTCGCATGTATCGAGCACCAACTGGGCGATGGTCGCCACGTCCCGGACGGCGGCCTCCGGCGGATACTCTTGCCTGGCCAGCAGATCGAGCTTGGCGCGAGACACTGCGCTTGCCATGGGGCCGGCGTCCAGGATTTGACGCAACTGATCGACGTCGAGCCCCAGTCCGCGCGCGGCCTGCAAAGCTTCCGCCAGAACTGTCACCATGCCAATCAGGAAATGATTGGCTGCGAGCTTCATGCGCATCGCGCTCGGAACACGCCCGCAGCGGAACACGCGTTCACACAAGAATTGAAGCAGAGGCTCGACACGCTCGATTGATGGAGACTCTCCCGCAAGCATGCCAACAAGGCGCCCCTCCTCGGCTGGCCCGCGCGAGCCCGATACCGGCGCCTCCACATAGGCGCCGCCGGCAGCGGCGATCTCAAACGCGAGCTCCTGCGAATACTCCGGCGCAGTAGTGCCCAGCTGCACAATAGTCTTGCCGCGCAATGCCGCGCCAAATCCGCGCGTTCCGCGCTGCAGAACCCCGTCGATTGCGTGCGCGTCGCGCAGCATCAGAAAGATCGGGTCGCAATCCTGAAGGACGACTTCCGCCGAGTCCGCGATGTGGGCCCCCGCTGCGCCTAAACGACGGGAGTTCTCGCGCGTGCGACTCCAAGCCATTAAAGGCAAGCCCGCGCGGAGCAGGTTGCGCGCCATGGGCAGCCCCATATGGCCGACTCCCAACCAACCGAGAGGGGTCATTGCGCGGCGGTTCCGTGGCATAGGCGTTGACGCAAGAAAGTCAGCACCTCGTCGCGCGCTTGCGCGGTCGGCTGACCTTCGCCATCGATGAGGTGCGCGGTCAACACGCTGTGTGGACAGCCGACCACGTCGCGGAAGAATGGGGGTGGATCCGGGTTTGCAGCGCCGTCCGGGAGCACCCGACCGACGAAGCGCGGTCCGAGCGCGGCTCGGTAAGCATCGAAGCGCGCAGCACGACAATGGCGGTCGCCTTCGAAGCGATAGGCGAGCACCGTGAGATCCTCACGGTCCAACCGTGTGCGCACGGCGGCAAGTTCATCGGCGTCGCTCTCCAGAGCGCCTGGATCGTCCAGCGGCAACGACGGTTGCGCCAGCACCGGCGCCAAAACCGCCGGTTCCAACAACATCGATAGAGCGAAGTTCCCCGTAAAGCACATGCCGACTGCGCCCACGCCCACGCCGCCGCACTCTTCGAGCGCTCGACGCGCCAATGCACGCAACCAAGCAGTCACGGGGCTCGCGCCGCGTCCGGCCAGCGCATGGAATTCGGCGCTGATGCAGGCCCGTCGCAATACGCCGAGCCCGGCCTCGGCTTGGGGCCAGGCGCCATCGGCGCCAAAAAGCGAAGGCAGATAGACAGTGAAGCCGGCCTGTCGGACCCAGCGTGCGAAACGTGCGACATCCGGGCTGATACCCGGCATCTCCGCCATCACGATCACCGCCGGTCCGGCGCCGGCGACAAGGACGCGCTTGCTCGACTCCCCGAAGGAGTAAGTTCGAACGTCGAAGTCTTCAAGCGGGTCGTCGAGTGAGGTCATTCCGTGGCGATCCATTGCGGTCTTCGATGCGTGAGAGGGCGGACGCCCCTCGTGATGGGCGAATTGTCTTGCTTGAAACGGCGGTGATAAAGTGTCCGATAGGACGTTATTCATGCGATATCGGACATGCAGGACTTCGAAATCCTTGTGCTGCGCGGGGCAAATCCCTGCGGCGTATCGACGACGCACGACATCCTTGCGGCTGCAGCCTTGCTGGCCGCTCGCCAAGGCGTAGCCGCGCCGCGTTGGCGCTTTTATTCCCCGAGCGGAGGACGTGTCGCTTTGCAGGGCGGCATCGATATCGAGACGCGTAAACTTCCGGGGCGTAAGGGACGCAAGGACGCACTTCTGCTCGTGCCCGGGATCTGGGTGTCCGGGCCGCTGGAACTCAGAGCCCGGCTGCGTGAAGACGACTGTCGGCGCGCTGTGCGCAGCATTGCGGCGCACGTGGCGAACGGCGGACAAGTGGCTGCTTCGTGTTCGTCGGTGTTCTTGCTGGAGGCAGCGGGCTTGCTCGTCGGCCGACGCGCCACCACGGCATGGTGGCTGGCGCCCGAGTTGGCTCGCATCGCCCCCAATACGACAATCGAGTCACAGCGGATACTTTGCGTCGATGGACCCGTGATGACCGCCGGAGCCGCCTTCGCTCAGTCGGACGTTTTGTTGTACCTCCTTCGCCGGCGCTTCGGCGTCAAGCTGGCCGACGGGGTGTCGCGCGTTTTGCTGCTTCAGGAACGCACAGAGCAAGCGGAGTTCGTGGCGCCAGCCATGCTATCCGGCGGCGACGCCTTGGTGGACTGGTTGACCGACCGGATCGAGAAAGCCTTGCCCGATGTGCCCGCAATATCGGAACTGGCGGAAGAGGCGGGTGTTTCAGAACGCACTCTCAGTCGCCGTGTCCGTAAGGTCAGCGGCATGAGTCCCCGTAAAATGGTCCAGAGCATCCGTCTTCATCGAGCACGGAGCTTGCTGCAACGCACTCATATGGGCGTCGAACAGGTCGCCGCCGAAGTCGGCTACCGAGACGCCACCGCGCTGCGCCGGCTCGTGCGCAGATGGAGCGGCGCTACGCCCAGGCAGATCCGCAGCGCCTCCATGGTGGAGTAAGAGCATATTTGCAAATGCAGGACCGCCATGCCCGGAAGGCTCAAGCTGAGCCGGCCGCAGGACATGCCGGGATCGAACTCCAGAGTCATCCCCGATGTTGTCCCCCCGTGATCGCCCACCTTATACGTGCTTTCCGTGATGGAAACCGGTCATTGAAAGGCATCGTCGCTTCGCTGCGGGCGCGCGGTCGCGCTTGCCAGGTTGCGATGAGTCACGGTCATCGCAACCTGGTGTTATTCAATACCCATTGAGAGTGCTTATGATACGCTCTTGTGCGGCTTCGCCGCGCGAGACGGGCGCTGCGCGCCACGATGATCGAACGACTTGCTTGAACCCGCGCGTCGCCGCGCGGACGTCCCATTTGGGTCGGCGCGCCCCGCCATCAAGGCCGGATAGGCGGCGTGCCGCGCCGGCTGAGCGGCGCCTTTCAGGCGTAACCGTGAAGGCTCGGCCGCGCCTTGGCGAGCGCATCGATCGCAAGGAGGTCCTTGGCGAAGGCTTCGAACCGTTTGAGCGGGATCATGGTCGGCCCGTCCGACGGCGCCGTGTCGGGGTCGGGATGCGTCTCGGCGAAGACGGCGGCGACGCCGACCGCGACCGCGGCGCGCGCCAGCGTCGGCGCGAATTCACGGTCGCCGCCGGAAGAGGGTCCCTTGCCGCCCGGCTGCTGGACGGAGTGCGTCGCGTCGAAAACGACCGGCGCGCCGGTCTCGCGCGCCATGATCGGCAGGCTGCGGAAATCAGAAACGAGCGTGTTGTAGCCGAAGCTCGCGCCGCGCTCAGTCACCAACACGCGGGCGTTGCCGGCGCCGGTGATCTTGGCGACGACATTCTTCATGTCCCAGGGCGCAAGGAACTGGCCCTTCTTCACATTGATGGCCTTGCCGGTTTTCGCGGCGGCGACCAGCAAATCCGTCTGGCGGCAGAGAAAAGCAGGGATCTGGAGAACGTCGACCGCCTCGGCGGCGATCGCGCACTGCTCCCGCTCATGGACGTCGGTGAGCACCGGAAGCCCGGTTGTCTCGCGGATCTCGGCGAAGATCGGCAGCGCCTCCTTGAGGCCGATCCCGCGCGCGCCCATGGCGCTCGTGCGGTTCGCCTTGTCGAAGGAGGTCTTGTAGACGAGGCCGACGCCGAGCCGGCCGGCGATCCCGGCGAGCGCGCCCGCGCATTCGAGCGCATGGGCCCGGCTTTCGAGCTGGCACGGCCCGGCGATGATCGTAAGCCGGCGCTCATTGGCGATCTCAACGGTCCGACTCGCGGTTTTCAGCGTGACGACGGCGTCGGCGCTCATGCTGCGGGGTCCTTTGCCAAAACTCTCCCTTCGGCCGTAAATGGCCCGGCGGGCGGCGAAAGAAAAGCCGCCGGCGAGGAAAGGCGCCTCAGCGAAGATCCATGAGCAAGCATCAAGACGCCGCGCGCGACGTTCTCGCCCTCGAAATCCGGGGTCTTGAGGCGCTCTCGGCGAGCCTCAATGAGGATTTCGACCGCATGGTCGAGCTGCTGAAAGGGACAAGGGGCAAGATCGTCGCGACCGGCATCGGCAAGTCCGGCCATGTCGCGCGCAAGATCGCCGCGACCCTTTCCTCGACCGGCGCGCCGGCGATCTTCGTCCATCCGGGCGAGGCGAGTCATGGCGATCTCGGCGTCATCGCGCGCGAGGACTGCGTTCTCGCGCTCTCGAAGTCCGGCGAGACGCCGGAACTGAGCGACGTGCTCGCTCATGCGCGCCGCTTCGCGATTCCGGTGGCGGCGATCACGGCGGCGCCGGGCTCGACGCTCGCACGCGCGGCGGATGCGCGCCTCATCCTTCCCGAGGCGACCGAAGCGTGCGGCGAGACGCGCGCGCCGACGACCTCGACGACGATGATGATGGCGGCGGGCGACGCGCTCGCGATCGCGCTCCTGCGCGACAAGGGCTTCACGGCGAGCGACTTTCACGGCTTTCATCCGCGCGGCTCGCTCGGCGCCGCGCTCCGCCGCGTGCGCGACCTGATGCACGGGCCCGAGCACCTGCCGGTCGTCATCGACAGCGCGAGCGTCACCGACGCCGTTGCGGCGATGACGCGCGGGGGCTTCGGCTGCGCGGGCGTCGTCAACGCCGCGGGCGCGCTCGTCGGCATCGTCACCGACGGCGATCTGCGCCGCGCCTTCGGCAAGGCCGGGGCGGATGCCGCCGTGACCGCGATCATGACGCGCGAGCCGAAAACGGTGACGCCGGAAACGCTCGCGGGCGAGGCGCTCGGCATCCTGTCGCGCGGCAAGATCACCGCGCTTTTCGTCGTCGAGGGCGGCAGGCCGGTCGGCCTGCTGCACGTTCATGACTGTCTGTCGACCGGCGTGCTGTAAGCCTCACCGGCGCCGGCGCCGCAGGCCGCCGAGGAGTTTGGCCGGCACGCTCGCCGCCTCCTTCGCCGCTTCGAGATTGCGCGCGGCGCGGTCCTGCTCCTCATGCGAGATGATCTCGACCTCGGCTTCGGGCGTCGTCTCGCGCGCGCTGACCCGGGTCGGCGGCGCGGCGGGTTTGGCGTCGGGCGAAGCGGCGGAGGCGCGCTCGGCGCCGCGTTCGACCTTGGCCGCAAGCTGGCGCGCTTCGACCGCGAAATCCTGCGCCGAGCGGAGGAGCCCTTCGGCTTCGGCGCGCGCGCGCCGGGCGCTCGTCGCCGCGCGGCCCGTCATCACCATCATCGCCAGGGAAAAGACGAAAGATGCGACCGTCGCCGCCAGGATGACAAGCTGCACGGCGACGACATCCTGCGCGAAGAGCTCGCCGAGCCCCAGAGCAGACGCGATCATTTCACCAGACATTCGGCACGCCCCCTCAACGCGAAAACTGCCGCTAGACTACCGCCGCCCGCCCGGCCGGTCCACCGTCGCAAGGCCCGCGTATAGCCAGCCGTGACCCCGTCCCCCGCCATCGTCTGGTTCCGCAAGGACCTCCGGATCGCCGACAACCCGGCGTTGTGCGCCGCGATCGCCCGCGGCGGGCCGGTGATCGGGCTTTATATCCTTGAGGAGGGGCGGTTCCTGTCGCCGCGCGGCGCCCAGCGCTGGTTCCTCCACCATGCGCTGGACGCCCTGTCAGGCCGGCTCGCGTCGATCGGCATCCCGCTCGTTTTCCGGCGCGGCGAGGCCGGGCGGGAACTCTCAGCCCTGATCCGCGAGTCCGGCGGCGGCGCCGTGTTCTGGAACCGCCGCTATGCCGCCGAGGAAATCGCCGAGGACAAGGCGGTCAAGGCGAGCCTTGCCGCCGCGGGCGTCGAAACCCAGTCCTTCAACGGCGCGCTTCTTCGCGAGCCGTGGGAAGTGAAATCGAAAACCGGCGGCCCCTATCGCGTCTATACCCCGTTCTGGAACGCGCTGCGCGCGATGGGTCCGGGGCGCGAGCCTTTGAGCGCGCCGGTCAAGAAGTGTCCGCCGTCGCCGCGGCCATCTTCGCTCGCGCTCGCTGACCTCGGCCTCTTGCCGCAAAAGCCGAACTGGGCGCGCGAATTTCCCGGCCAGTGGACGCCCTCCGAATTGGGCGCCGAGGCGGCGCTCGGCGCCTTTCTCGCCAAAGCGGCGAAATCCTACGCCGAGGACCGCAACCGCCCGGACCGTGCCGGAACCTCGCGCCTGTCGCCGCATCTTGCCGTCGGCACGATCAGCCCCGTCGCCGTCTGGCGGCGCATGGCGGCGGCGATCGAAGCGGGGGCCGTCCCCGAGGGCGAGGGCTGGAAATTCCTCTCCGAGATCGCCTGGCGCGAATTCGCCTCGCACCTTCTCTATTTCCATCCGGACATGGCGACCGCGCCCTTGCGTCCGGAGTTCGCGGATTTTCCCTGGCGCGAAGACGCGGCCGCGCTTGAAGCCTGGAAGCGCGGGATGACCGGCGTGCCGATCGTCGACGCCGGCATGCGCGAGCTCTGGCGCACCGGCTGGATGCACAACCGTGTACGGATGATCGCCGCGAGCTTTCTCGTGAAGAACCTCCTCGTCCACTGGCGCGAGGGCGAGCGCTGGTTCTGGGACACCCTCGTCGACGCCGACGCCGGCAACAACGCCGCGAGCTGGCAGTGGGTCGCGGGGTCCGGCGCCGACGCCGCGCCCTATTTCCGCATCTTCAATCCGGTGACGCAGGGCGAGAAATTCGATCCCGACGGCGCCTATGTCCGCCGCTACGTCCCCGAGCTCGCCGGACTGCCCGCCGAAACGATCCACCAGCCCTGGACGGCGTCGGAGCAGGCCCTGAAGCGCGCGAAGGTTGAACTGGGGCGCACCTACCCCGCGCCGATCGTCGATCTCGGCGAAACCCGCCGGCGCGCCCTCGCGGCCTATGACGCCATGCGCCAGGGCGCGGCTTCATGACTTGCAGGAAAGGCTCAAAGACCTAATATGAACGCCATGACGCTCACCTCGCTCGCCGCCGCCGGGGCGATCGAAGTCACCCCGGCCGACCGCGACCGCATCCTCGCCGGCGCGCCGCTGTTTTTTCGGCTGGCGGCGAACATGGCGTCCCGCATCCGCTACGGTTCGCTGATCTTCCTGCTGCCGGACGGGCGCAAGCTGAAATTCACCGGCCAGTTCGAGCAGGACCAGATCGGCGTCATCGAGGTGCGCGACTTTCGCTTCGCGCGACGGTCGGTGATGGGCGGCGGCGCCGGCTTCTTTGAAACGTATGCGGACGGTTACTGGGACACGCCGGACCTCACCATGGTCCTCTATGTGTTCGCGCGCAACGCCGATTATGTGCACGAAGCGCTGACCGCGGTTCCGATCGCGCGCTTCTTCATGCGCCTCAAGCACCAGATGAACCGCAACACGCGCTCGGGATCGAAGCGCAACATCATGGCGCATTACGATCTCGGCAATGAGTTCTACGAGAAGTGGCTCGACGGCACGATGACCTATTCCTCGGCGCGTTTTCCAGCGCCAGGCGCCGATCTCGCCGCCGCGCAGCGCAACAAATATCTGACGCTCGCCCGCTCGATCGACCTTAAGGCGGGTGACAGCGTCCTCGAGATCGGCTCGGGTTGGGGCGGCTTTGCGGAATTCGCCGCGCGTGAAGTCGGCGCCAAAGTGACGGGCCTCACCATCTCGCCGGCGCAGCTCGACTACGCCCGCCAGCGGATCTTCCGCCAGGGCCTCGCCGACCGCGTCGAATTCCGCCTGCAGGATTATCGCGACGCAACGGGCGCCTTCGACAAGATCGCCTCGATCGAGATGTTCGAGGCGGTCGGGCGCGAATACTGGCCGACCTATTTCGGCAAGGTTCGCGACCTTCTGAAGCCCGGCGGCGCGGCGGGCCTGCAGATCATCACCATCGCCGACCGCTTCTTCGACGCCTATGCGCGCAGCTCCGACTTCATCCAGCAATATGTCTTTCCGGGCGGCATGCTGCCCTCGCCCTCGGCGCTCAAGGCCGAGATCGCCCGCGCCGGGCTCATATGGAAGGGCGAGGCGGAATTCGGCCTCGATTACGCCCAGACGCTCGCCGAATGGCATCGGCGCTTCCTCGACGCCTGGCATGACATCGTCGCGATGGGCTTCGACGAGCGCTTCAAGAAGCTCTGGCGCTTCTATCTCAGCTATTGCGAAGCCGGCTTCCGCGCCCGCACGACCGACGTCATGCAGGTGACGCTCGCCCGGGCGTGACGGCCAAGCGCGGCTGAAACGCGGTTCAGAATTTTTCCGGCGGGCGCTTGTCCCGGTTGAGGCATAGGGCGAAGCCGCTATGCTTCGGCCCGGAGACCGCCATGCACTTTCATGAATCCGCCCTGTCGGCGATCGGCCAGACGCCGCTCATCAAATTGAAGCGCGCCTCGGAAGAGACCGGCTGCAACATCCTCGGCAAGGCCGAGTTTCTCAATCCCGGCCAGTCGGTGAAGGACCGCGCCGCGCTCGGCATCATCCGCGACGCCGAGGCGCGCGGCGCGCTTCAGCCGGGCGGCGTCATCGTCGAAGGAACCGCCGGCAACACCGGCATCGGCCTCGCCCTCGTCGGCGGCGTGCTCGGCTACAAGGTGAAGATCGTCATGCCGCGCACCCAGAGCGAGGAGAAGAAGCTCGCCGTGCGCCTGCTCGGCGCCGATCTCATCGAGGTCGACGCAGTCGCCTATACGAATGAGAATCACTACGTCCATTACTCGCGCCGCCTCGCGGAGGAGCTGGCGCGGAGCGAGCCGCATGGTGCGATCTGGGCGAACCAGTTCGACAACACCGCGAACCGCGATACGCATTACCGCACGACCGGCGCCGAAATCTGGAACCAGACCGACGGCGCCGTCGACGGCTTCACCTGCGCCGTCGGCTCGGGCGGCACGCTCGCCGGCGTCACGATCGCGCTCAAGGAACGCAATCCGGAGGTCCGCTGCGCGCTCACCGATCCAATGGGCGCCAAGCTCTACAGCTGGGTCAAGACCGGCGAGCTCGTCGCCGAAGGCTCGTCGATCACCGAAGGCATCGGGCAGGGGCGCGTCACCGCCAATCTCGAAGGGCTTTCCTTCGACGACGCCTATCGGGTCGAAGACCCTGAAGCACTCGAGATCATCTTCCGCCTTGCGCAGGAAGAAGGGCTTTGCCTCGGCGGCTCTTCCGGGATCAACATCGCCGGCGCGATGCGCCTTGCGCGCGACCTCGGTCCTGGATCGACGATCGTCACCATCCTGTGCGATTACGGCAACCGCTATGCCTCGAAGCTCTACAATCCGGACTTCCTGCGCTCGAAGGGCCTGCCTACGCCGCCCTGGATGGCGTGAGCGCTGATGGCGTCGGGCTTTCCCTATCCGCTCGTCCCGACGCAGTGGCTTGCGGGCGATCTCGGCGCGCCGGATCTGCGCGTCATCGACGCTTCCTGGCGCATGCCCGGCAATCCGCCCGCAATCGAGGATCACCGCCGGCGACGGATTCCCGGCGCGGTTCATTTCGATCTCGACCTCATCGCCGACCGCACGAGCGACCTGCCGCATATGCTGCCCTCGCCGGCGCAATTCGCCGCCGCCGTCGGCGCGCTCGGCGTTGCGGCGGACGACCGCGTCGTCATCTATGACGACGCCGGGATCTTCTCGGCGCCGCGCGTCTGGTGGACGTTCCGGGCGATGGGCCATGAGCGGGTTTCGGTGCTCGACGGCGGGCTGCCCAAATGGCTGCGCGAAGGCCGCCCGGTTGAAAGCGGCGAGGCCTCGCCCGCGGCCGTCTCCTATCGCCTTGGCCGTCTGCGCCCGCTCGCCCGCACGCATCATGACGTTCGCGCCGCGCTTGCCGCTCGGTCCGCCGCCGTCATCGACGCCCGCCCCGCCGCGCGCTTCGGCGCTAGCGCGCCGGAGCCGCGCCCTGGCCTCCGGCGCGGGGCGATGCCCGGCGCGCGGAACCTTCCGTACACGGAAATGATCGCCGCCGATGGAACGCTGAAGCCGCTGGCGGAGCTGCGCGCCCTCTTCGCCGCTGCGGGCGCAGCGCCCGGCGCCGAGGTCATCGCCACCTGCGGGTCGGGGGTGACCGCCGCAGCGCTCGCCCTCGCGCTCGAAGCGATCGGCGCGCCCGCGGTCGGCCTCTATGACGGCTCCTGGGCCGAATGGGGCCGCGAAGCGAACGAACCGGCGATGTTTCCGGTCGAGCCTCCGGCATGATCATGAAGCCCGTCGAGGTCGTCATCACCTATCTTCGCCAGACCGGGCGTCCGCGCTATGCGCCGCAAGCAAGGCCGCCCGGCAAGGCGTCGATCCTGCGCGCCGAGACCCCGCCTGTTCATTTCTACCGCTATTTGTATGACCTCGTGGGACGGCCGTGGAACTGGGTGACGCGCAAGGCGCTCGACGACGCCGCCCTCGCCGCCATCATTCACGATCCGCGCACGCATCTTTATGTGCTTTACGTCGGCGGCGTCCCGGCCGGCATGTGCGAGATCGACGCCATGCGCCCGCCCGTCGCCGAGATTCGGTTCTTCGGCCTTGCGCCTGACTTCATCGGCAAGGGCTATGGACGCTATTTCCTTGCAAACGCCATCGACCTCGCCTGGGCGACGAACCCCTCTGAGGTCAGGATCGAGACCTGCACGCTCGACCATCCGGCCGCCCTGCCGCTTTACCAGAAGTTCGGATTCGCCGTATTCGACCAGCAAAAGGGCGTCGTTGATCTCGCCGATGCAGAAGGCTCGTCAGGGCGGTGAAGGAACCGACGAAACTCGTCGCCGCGGGCCGCCCGAAGAAGCGGCCGCATCACCCGGTGAACCCGCCGGTCGAGCGCGCCTCGACCTATCTCTTCCCGACCTATGACGATTTCATCGAGGGCGGACGCAACATCGTTTACGGACGATTGGGCGGGCCGACGCACCGCGCGCTCGAAGACGCGATCACGGCGCTGGAGGGCGGGGTTGAAACCCGCCTTGCGCCGTCCGGCCTGCAGGCGGTCAACGCGGCGCTTCTCGCCTTCCTGCGCGCCGGCGACAAAATCCTCGTCGCCGACTCCGCCTATGATCCGACACGGAAGTTCTGCGAGCGCTTTCTCGCCCGCTTCGGCGTCGCGACGGCGTTCTACGATCCCATGATCGGCGGCGGCATCGCCGACCTCATCACGCCGCAGGTGAAGGCGATCTTCGCGGAGTCGCCGGGCTCGCTCACCTTCGAGGTTCAGGACGTGCCGGCGCTCGCGCAGGCCGCGCGCGCGCATGGCGTCCGGCTGATCGTTGACAACACCTGGTCCGCCGGCGTTCATTTCAAGCCGCTCGCCGCCGGCGCCCATGTCAGCGTTCAGGCGGGGACGAAATATCTCTCCGGCCATTCGGACTGCCTCATCGGGTCGATCAGCTCGGCGGATGAGGAAACGGCGGGGCTCGTCTTCCAGGCGCTTCTCCAGCTCGGCGCCAATGTCTCGGCGGACGACGCCTATCTGACCTTGCGCGGCATGCGCACGCTCGCCGCGCGCCTGCCGGTGCACGAGGCGAATGGCCTGGCGCTGGCGAAATGGCTCGCCAAGCGCCCGGAGGTCGAGCGGGTGCTGCACCCGGCCATCAAAGGCGCGCCGGGGCACGCTGTGTGGAAGCGCGATTTCACCGGCGCCTCCGGCCTCTTCGGCGTCGTCCTGAAGCCCGTCGCCAAGCCGGCGCTGAAGGCCTTTTTCAACGCCCTCCGGCATTTCGGCATGGGCTTTTCCTGGGGCGGGTTCGAGAGCCTTTGCGTGCATGTTCATCCGGAGAAGAACCGGTCGGCGACGCGCTGGACGGCGGAGGGACCGGTCTTGCGCTTTCACGCCGGGCTTGAACATATCGACGATCTTGTCGCCGATCTCGAGCACGCCTTCGCGGCGATGCGCGCCGTCAAAGGGTGAGGAGTCCAATGCGCCTTTCGGTCATCACCGCTGGTCTCTGCCTCGCCGCCTGCGCGACGCCGACGGGGCCGCAGATCGTCCTCGTCGAAACGGACCCCGCCGGCGCGCTCGTGCGCGTCGAAGGGTTCGGCGAGTGCGAGAGCCCCTGCCGGATCGAAATCGACGCCCCGCGCAATCTGACGATCGGCAAGGCCGGCTATGAGGCGCAGCGCATCGTCATCAAGCCGGGCGACAGGACGGTGCGCCTCACCCTGAAGCTCGCGGCGCCGACGACGACGGTCGATCAGCAGAAACTCCCCGATCTCTGATGATGGCGACCCCGGCAGGACTTGAACCTGCGACATCCCGCTTAGAAGGCGGGTGCTCTATCCAGCTGAGCTACGGGGTCAGAGCGGTTCAATGCGTCCACGGCTTGCGGCGGCGGAAGGCGAAATTGTCCGAATAGGCCTTCGGAACCGGACGCGCTTCGGACGCTTCCGTAACGGAATAGGGAATGTTCCTGCTTTCGGCGTAGCTTACCGCCGCATTCTTGCTGTCGAAAATTAGCCGCACCTGGCCGGCCGTCGTGTCGGCGGTCGAGGTCCAGCCCATCAAGGGATCGATCTGGCGCGCCGCCGTCGCCTCGAATTCGAGCACCCAATGGTCCGACTTGCCCTTGCCCGACTGCATCGCCGTCTTGGCCGGCTGGTAGATGCGCGCGAACATGAAAACCCTGCTCCGTCGATTGGTCGGAGCGGCAGGATTCGAACCTGCGGCCCTCTGCTCCCAAAGCAGATGCGCTACCAGGCTGCGCTACGCTCCGATCATTGGCGGGCTATGTGGCCAATGCCGGCGGCCAAGTAAAGGCGCTATTGCCTGAACATCGGGTGACGGACGATGTCGCCCTCCCGAACGCCGAGCTCGGCGAACCGGCCGCCCCGCACTTCGAGGACTGCGACGACGTCCTCGCCCGACGGGATCGAGGCCAGCGATCGCGGCGTCGTCATGGCGGCGATGCGCGCGATCCGGCCGCCCTCGGCGATGAACGCCATGTCGAGCGGGATCAGCGTGTTCTTCATCCACATCGAGACGGGACGCGGCTCGGGGCCGAAATCGAACAGCATGCCGGCGTCGTCAGCAAGCTCGGTGCGGAACATCAGCCCTTGCGCGCGTTCTTCCTCGCTGCGGGCGAGCTCGATGCGGAAGCGGTGTTCGCGCTCGCCCGAGACGATCGTCAATATCTCTTCGGACGCCGCCGCGGGACTCGACGCCCCGTCGCGGGCGCAGGATGCGCCGGTCGCGAGCGCGAGCGCTGCAAACGCCAGCATGACCCGAAAGGCGCGGCTCACCGGGCTGAACTCGAATCGCATGGGTGGATCAGTTCTCGGGATCGGGCCGGACTTCGATCGCGAGGAGGCCCTTGGACCCGGCGGCGAAGGAGACTTGAAGGCGCTGGCCCTGAATGACCTCGCCGAGCCCGCATTTCCTGAGCGTCTCCATGTGGATGAAGATGTCTTCGGTGCCCTCGCCGCGGGTCAGGAACCCGAAGCCCTTGGCGCGGTTGAACCATTTCACCACGGCGCGCTTGAAATCGCCGGCCGGCGTCTGGCTCGCCACCAGCACCGGCGGCGTCAACGGCGTCGCGGTGCTGTCATCAATGCCGATTATCTTCGTCGCCTGGAGGCCCTTAGGCCGCCGCACGACCTGGCACTCGAACGTCGCGCCTTCCCGCGCGGTGGACCGTCCGGCTTCCTTCAGACAGGAGGAATGGATCAGGATATCGCCGCCGCCGTCCTTGGCGATCAGGAACCCGTAACCCTTCGTCGGGTCGAACCATTTCACGATGCCTTTGGTCGTGAAGCTCGGCTCGCCATTTCCCCCCGCTGGATCCGACTCCGGGACGCCCCCAGCCGATTCAGCCATAAAGCCGTTTTCCCCATCTTTCGCCTGGCCGCCGCCTGCTCTCGCTCATTCGACCGCCCGCCGGGTTAGTTCAATCGCCCTAAAATGCCTGACTCGCCCTTCCTGACAAAGCCGGCCGCGGCCGGCACACGCAATGGAGGCTGAACCGGATGATGCACCAATTCAGCGATTCCGTCTTCCTTTTTTTCCCCGATAGGTTGCAGCGCATGCCCCGCGGGCTTGCGCCTAGACGGACGCTTGCGCCCGGTAATCCGAAAGGAACTTCGAAATCAGCAGCAGGAAAACTTCGAAGTCGGATTCGATGTTGCCGAGCGTGACCCCGCCGCTCGAATTCCTGTCCATCTGGATGACGACATCGCCGTCGCGGTCGATATAGGCCCGGCCAAACTTCACTTCGCTGTTGAATTTGCTCAGGAATTTATGCCCGCCCTCGCCAAGGCGCACATCGTCCAGGAACGTCATGTAGGAGACGTCGGCGTCCGAGCCGTCGACGGCGATGACCACCTTGTGCTCGCCGACATTGACCGACAGCATCTTGGGGTTGAGCTCGTTGACGTCATAACCCTTGGCGCCGATGGCGCTGGCGATCTGCGCCTTGGAAACGCCGGCCGCCGAAGCCGTCGCGACCGGCGCCGCCGCCATCAGCAGAGCCGCCGCGAATAGTGCCGCTGTTTTCATCGAAACGCCCCTCAACGATCCCGACCCCAGAACATTAACTACACCGGAAACCGGGGCGAAAATCAATCGCGCCAAGGCCCGGGGGCTTAAAGTGTGATGAGAAAGCACGGCGCGAATGGCAGGCCCTAGGGGAGTCGAACCCCTCTTTTCAGGTTGAAAACCTGACGTCCTAACCGATAGACGAAGGGCCCGCGGCGTCGCGCGAGGGCGCTCTATAGGCGAGCCGGTCAAAGCGGCGCAAGTCTTTTTCATCGCCGGTTTCACGCTGTCTCCGGCGCCGGTTCGGCGGCGTCGACGATCTGGAACTGGGCCGCCTCGCCGCGCCGCCAATCATCGATCTTGATGCGTCCGGCAAGGTGCAGCCGGCCGCGGCCCTTAAGCATGTCGCCGAGCCTTTCGCCGTCGGCGCGGAAGGCGATGGCGCGCACGCGTTCCCCGTCAGGCCCGGCAAGCTCGCAGGCGATGTGCGCCCCGCCGACGAGGCGCGCGCTCAGAACGGACATCGACGAAAGCGCGAAAACGGGCTCGGGATTGCCGGGACCGAAGGGGCCGGCCGCCGCGATCATGCGGGCGTAGCGCGCCGAGACCGCTGTCGGCGCGAGCAGCGCGTCGATGTCGAGCCGCTGCGCTGCGATCGCGCGATCGACGTCGCTTCGCAGCGCCGCGTCGAGGAAGCCGTCGAGGTCGCCGAGACGGCCAGCCTCGGCGGTAAGGCCGGCCGCCATCGCGTGCCCGCCGCCGGCGATGACAACGCCGCTGGCGCGCGCAGCGCGGATGGCCGCGCCGATATCGACGCCGTCGATCGACCGCGCCGAGCCCTTGGCGAGACCTGCTTCGACGCCGGCGATGATCGCCGGGCGCTGATAGCGATCCTTGAGGCGCCCGGCGACGATGCCGACGACGCCGGGATGCCAGCCCTCGCCCGCCGCCACGATCACCGGACGCTCGTAAAGGCGGCGCGCCTCGACGAGCGCGATCGCTTCTTCCTGCACGGCGCGTTCGATCGCCTGCCGCTCGGCGTTCATCACGTGGAGCCGGTCGGCGAGCGCCTCGCGCCTTTCCGCATCGTCCGTGGTCAGAAGATCGAAGGCGAGCCGCGCATGGCCGATGCGCCCCGCGGCGTTGATCCGCGGCCCGAGGAGGAAGCCGAGATCGAAGGCGGTCGCGGCGCCTTTCATGCCGGCCTTGCGGGCGAGCGCCTTGAGGCCCGGATTGCCGTCCCCGGCGAGGACCTTGAGCCCTTGCGCGGTGAGCACGCGGGCGAGGCCCGTCATCGGCATCACGTCGCAGACAAGGCCGAGCGCGACGAGGTCGAGCAGGGTGCGCAGGTCGGGTTCCTTGCGCGCCTTGAAAAACCCGCGCACCCGCAGCGCCCGGTTGACGGCGACGACGGCCATGAAGACGACGCCCGCGGCGG
Source organism: Parvularculaceae bacterium (assembly GCA_046296195.1). Classification (GTDB taxonomy): domain Bacteria; phylum Pseudomonadota; class Alphaproteobacteria; order Caulobacterales; family Parvularculaceae; genus Amphiplicatus. The sequence goes on from JBKBLR010000030.1 coordinate 33,928, forward strand.
AGAGGAGCGTCAGCCCCGACCGGTCGTCCGGCCGGTTCGGATTGACGGTCGCATAGGCCCCGTTCGGCGGCGGCCCGTCCATCTGGTGATGATCGAGCACGACGATGTCGAGCCCCTCGGCGGCGGCCTCGGCGATCGCGTGATGGGCGGCGGCCCCGCAGTCGACGGTCAGGATGAGGCGCGCGCCCTTTGCCTTCAGCGCACGGAACGCTTCGATCGTCGGGCCGTAGCCTTCGAGCAGCCGGTCCGGCAGGTAGACGGCGAGCCTCGCCCCGACCGCGTCGAAGTAAAGCTGAAGGATCGCCGCGCCGGAGGCGCCGTCGACGTCATAGTCGCCGAAAACGCCGCAGGTCTCGCCGGCGATGATCGCCGCTGCGATCCGGCCGGCGGCGCGATCCATGTCGGCAAGGGTCGAAGGGTCCGGAAGCGAGCTCTTCAGGGACGGGCTCAAGAATTCCGCCGCCGTCCCCGCCGTGACGCCGCGCGCCGCCAGCAGGCGCGCGATCTCGGGAGCCGACCCTGTCGCCGCCTCGATGCCCGCCGCCGCGACGGCATCAGCCGCGCGCAGCACCCAGCGCCGCCCCGAGGCCGGCGGACGCATCGGCGGCAAGGAAGGACCTGCGCAGACAGCGTCGGCGCCGGCGCCGGCGCGGGTGGGGCAAGACGCGGGGATGGCGCGCGGGTGTGGCGCCGATTAGCCGGCCGCGGCGGGGGTAT
>JBKBLR010000031.1:0-34063 GCA_046296195.1 Parvularculaceae bacterium
GCGCGTCGAACTCGACGACCCGAGCTTCGCCGCGCCGCTGCGCGCGGCGCTGTTTTCGAATGGGGTGGATACGGGCGCGCTCGTGTGGAGCCGGAAGTAACTGCGGGTCTTGCGGACCAAATGGCAGTTCGTTTCGGAAGTATGGGGGCAGGTCTATGGCGCGGCGTAAACGACTAAATGTCACAACTGAGAGCGGGAGATTGATAACTCCGGACTCACCGGACGCCCGCAAGATGCCTAAGCACGAGGCAATTCGCCAGACCATCGAGACTTGGCAGCCATATTACGCCCGTCACCTTTCACCCGAAGACGCCCGGGAAATGTTGGAGAACACGATTGGCTTCTTTCGGATTCTTCGGGAATGGCAGGCCGCCGAGCGACGAATTTCCAAGCAATAGTGCTTGCGTCTTCCTGATCCCAAATTCTCAGTTCAAATTTTTCGCGCAGTCCCCGCTTCGGATTTGCATTCGTTCAGGGCCTGACACCGCAGATGTCGATGATTTCCTTGTGAAAAGACAAGGTGTTCGCCACGGCGAAATGCTGCTAAACTGCAGTTTCCGAACCTTCCCTTTGGGTGTCATTCAACCCCATGGCCTCATTTAGTTCAAAGAAGTCAAGGTCGAAACCAGCGATACCGAGCGCCGTCATCTATGCGCGGGTGTCCTCCAAGGAGCAGGAGAAGGAGGGATTTTCGATCCCCGCTCAGCTTAAGCTTCTCAATGAATATGCAGCCAGCAACGGAATCCGCGTCGCAGAAGAATTCGTCGATGTCGAAACGGCGAAGAGAAGCGGGCGAACGAATTTCAACAAGATGATTGCGCATTTGCGTCGTCATTCAACGATCAAGGCGCTGCTCGTCGAAAAGACAGATCGCCTATATCGCAATCTCAAGGACTGGGTGACGATCGACGATCTCAACGTCGAAATTCATTTCGTCAAAGAAGGGACCGTTCTTTCGACCGAGTCTCGCTCCTCAGAAAAGTTTATGCATGGCATCAAGGTATTGATGGCCAAAAATTACATCGACAACCTTTCGGAAGAGACACGAAAGGGAATGCTTGAGAAGGCGGAGCAGGGCATATGGCCGTCCTGCGCGCCTCTTGGGTACGAGAATGTTGAAGGGCCTAGCGGCAAGAGAATCATCGGTGTTGATCCGGTTTCGGGACCGCTGATTGTCAAATTGTTCGAGTGGTACGCGACGGGCCGATATTCATTGCGAGAGATAGGCGTAAAGGCTCGCGCGGAAGGGCTGTCGTACCGAAAAAGCCGCCAACCGGCCACCAACAGCACCGTCCACAAAATTCTCCGAAATCGGATTTACACGGGCGAGTTCGACTGGAAGGGAAAGCGATATCTTGGGAGCCATGAGCCGCTCGTAACCACAGAACTATGGGCGCGCGTCCAGGGCGTTTTGGATGCTCGGTTTACGTCCAAGCTGCGCGGGTCCTCCGCGCATGATTTCGCGTTTACGGGACTTGTGACATGCGGCCATTGCGGATGCGCCATGGTCGGCGAGCTGAAGAAGCAGAAATACGTCTACTACCACTGCACGGGCTACAAGGGGAAATGTAACGAGCCCTATACCCGCGAGGAAGTGCTGGAAGATCAGTTCGCCTCGTTCCTGCGCAGGCTGCGCTTCGATGATGAAGTTTTTGATTGGGTGAGCCGCGCTCTCAAGGACAGCTGTGCGGACGAAAAGCGCGAGCACGCCGATGCGATCGCAAGGCTTGAGAAGGAGCGGACCCGGCTCCAGCAGCGGATCGATACGATGTACATCGACAAGCTCGACGGCCGGGTTTCCGAAGAATTCTACGACCGGATGAGAGCCCAGTGGCGCGATGAACAGGCACGGTGCGCCAGAGACATCGAGCGGCACGAAATGGCCGACGATTCCTACATGGATGAGGGCATTGAACTGCTGAAACTGGCCAAGGACGCACACCGGCTTTTCGAAAAACAGCCGGCGAACGAGAAATCGCGGATGCTCAATTTCTTACTTTCGAACTGCACATGGGCGAATGGTCAACTGAACGCAGAATTCAAGCAACCATTTGATTCTCTGGCTGAAACTGCGATTCTTGCCGACCGGACCAGGGCCTCACAAACAGGCGAATCCGGGCGTTTTGAGAATTGGCTCCCCGAGCTGGACTCGAACCAGCGACCATTCGATTAACAGTCGAATGCTCTACCAACTGAGCTATCGGGGACCAGCCGTGAGGCGGCGGCTATAGCAAAGGGTAACCAACGAATCCACCCTCAATTTTCGCCGGTTTTTGCGGCTGTCCGGCGGGTGAGGCGGCTGCTGCGGCCCCCAAAAGCGAGACGGCCGCGCCTTGGGGGTGCGCGGCCGGTACTCACTATCGTGGGGTATGGTGGGGTGTCTTCTTGGGAGAAGACCTACGAAACGTGCGCCCGAGTCCTTAACGAAGGGTTAACGGCGCCGGAAAAATTTCCGCCTCATCACTCGGCGGGGCGGAGAACCGGCGGCGGGCCTTTTTTCGGCCTCCGGGGTTCGTCCCAGAAGTCGGTCTCGAGCGATTTTCCGAACCCGACCGGCGCCTGTTTCTCGCCCGTCCAGGCCCATTTGTAAAAGCGGGTGATGTCCGCGCCGACGCAATACATCGCCGGCACGAAGAACAGCGTGACGAAGAGCGCGAAGAACACGCCCCAAGCGAGCGCGACCACCGTCGGCATCAGAAACTGGGCGTCCGTCGAGCGTTCGAACATGATCGGCATCAGGCCGAAGAACGTCGTCACGGACGTCAGCAGGATCGGCCGGAAGCGCTCGACGCTCGCCTTCGTCAGCGCCGCGACGGCGCCGAGGCCCTGCGACCGCAGGCGGTTTACATAGTCGATCAGGACGAGGTTGTCGTTGATGACGACGCCCGCCGCCGCGCCGACGCCGAAGAACGAGAAGATGCCGAACTCGAGCCCCGTCAGGAAATGCCCGAACATCGCACCCATGAAGCCGAAGGGGATCGCCGACATGATCAGCAGCGGCTGGAACACCGATCCGAAGGCGATCGCGATCAGCATGTAAACGGCGATGAGAACGGCCATATACATCCAGCCGATGTCGCCGAGGAATTCCGCCTGGCCTTCTGCGTCGCCGCGCTGGGCGAGATTGACGCCGGGGTGACGCTCGCGCCATTGCGGCACGAAATCTTCCTGGATCGCCTTCATGATCGCGGCGCGATCGGCGCCTTCGGGCATTTCCGCCGTCACCTGCGCCGCGCGTTTGCGGTCCCGGCGGTCGATGCGCTTGTAGCTGGGCGCGAAAGTCGCGTCGGCGACGGCCGTCAGCGGAACTTCGCGCCCGTCCGCGGTGCGGATGCGCATGGTTTCTATGGAGATGAGCGACTCGCGGGCTGACGCCGGGTAGCGGATCATGACGCGGACGTCCTCGCCGCTGCGGGGCAGGCGCTGCGCCTCCTCGCCGTAGAAGGCTTGGCGAACCTGCCGCGTGACTTCCGACAAGGTGAGGCCGAAGCGCTCGGCGCCGGGCTTAAGCGTGATCTGCAGCTCCGGCGTTTCGGACTGGAGGCTGTTGCGCACGTCATAAAGCCCCGGGAGCGACCGCATGTAGTTCTGAAGGTCGAGCGTGGCGAGGCGGAGCTGATCAAGATCGTTCGATTCAATGCCGAAGGCGAAGTCGGGGCCGCCGTCATTGATCGTGTAGCCGACATTGATCTCCTCGGCGTCCGGAATGTCGCCGAGTTTGGCCCTGAACATCTCCGCAACGTCTTTTGTGGACTGCTTACGTTTCTCGCCGTCGACGATCGTGACATAGGACGTGACGACGCCTTCCTGGGCGCTGATGTAAATCGCCTTGACGAAGTCTTCGTCTCCGGCCTTGCCGAGTTCTTTCTTGAGGGCCTCGCCGGCGCGTTCGACTTCTTCAAAGATCTCGAGGCTGCGCGAGTAGGGCGATCCTTCCGGCATCCGCACGGTCATCGACACGAAGGTGCCCTGCACCTCCGGCTCGAACTTGAACGGCACCCACCCTTGCGCGATGAGCGCGACCGAAAGCGAGAAAGCGACGAGAAAGAACGCCACCGTGAAATAGCGCAGCCGCAATGCGAGCTTGATCAGCGGCCTGACGACCGAATTCGCAAAGCTGAGGAGGCCGTCGGCGAAAAAGCTCTGCAGGCGATGCAGATGCCCGCTTTTGTCTTCCTTCTTGAGGTGGGCGAGGTGCGTCGGGAGGATGAAGAACGATTCGATCAGCGAGAAGACAAGGGCGAAGATAACCGTATAGGCGATGTGCTTGGTGAAATCCGCGGCGCCGCCGGCGATGAAGAGCCAGGGCAGGAAAGCGATGATCGTCGTCAGCACGGCGAAGAAGACAGGCTTGGCGACGAGCTGCGTGCCCAAGATCGCTCCATCGAGGCCGCCGCGGCCTTCCTCGGCCTGCGCATGAATGCTCTCGCCGACGACGATTGCGTCGTCGACGACGATGCCGATGACAAGCAGGAAGCCGAACAGCGACAGGATATTGATGGAAACGCCCACCGCCGGCATGAAGATGAAGGCGCCGATGAGCGCGACGGGCATCCCGACCGTGCCCCAGAAGGCGACCGCAGGCCGCAGAAACAGGATCAGGACGAACAGGACGAGCAGAAATCCCTGAATCGCGTTGCCGCCGACAAGGTTCATGCGGCTGTAATAGATGTCGGCGGTGTTGAACCAGACAAAAAGTTGCGCGCGTCCTTTGAGCTCCTTGTTCTTCTTCTCGATGTATCCGAGCACCGCGTCTGACAGGGTGACGATGTTCATCGTCTCCGGCGCCTGCACCGCGATCGAGATCGACGGCGCCCCGTTCATCTGGCGCTTCTGCTTGACGTCCTCGAAGCCGTCGACGACCGTCGCCACGTCCCTGACGCGGATGACGCCGCCGTCCGGAAGCTGGCGAATGACGATTTGGCCGAACTCGTCGGCGGAATCGGCGAGCGACCGGGCCGCGACGGCGATGTTGCCGGTGTCGGTCCGCACTTGGCCCGCGGACAGGTTGAGCGAGGAGCCGCGCACGGCGCGAGCAACATCGTCAAACGTCAGGCCGAAGCGCCGCAGCGCCTCCTCAGAGACTTCGATCGACACTTCTTCCCGGCGCGCGCCCCAAAGGTTGACGAGCGGCGATCCGTTCGGGAGCTGGGTGAGCTCGTCCTTGATCTCGCGGGCGAGCCGCGTCAGGTCGCGCTCCGGCATGTCCCCGTAGAGCGCGATGAACATCGCGCCGTTTTCATTGCGCCATTGGGAAATGACCGGCGGAAAGGCGTCAGCGGGCAGGGTCGAGATGCCGTCGACGCGGCTCTTGATGTCGTTGAGCAGCCGCGTCGCGTCGCCTGAATCGACGCCTTCGATATTGATGACGGCGAGGTTCTCCTGCGCGCGGCTGTCGATGTGCTTGATGCCGTCGACGCCGGATATCGCCTCTTCGATCCGAAGGACGATCTGCTGCTCGATCTCCTGCGGCGACGCCCCTGGCCAAGTGACGGAGACGCTGGCGCCGTTGAAGGCGGCGGACGGGAACACTTCGCGCTCAATCTGTCGAAACGAGAACAGGCCGGCGACGATGATCGCCACCATCAGCATGTTGGCGGCGATGGGGTTACGGGCCCACCAGGCGATCATGCCATTCATTCGGTGACGCTCCGCCGGACGGCTTCAGCCACCGTCTCTTCCTCGTCGCCGTTGTGCGCAGATCCCGGGATCGCGGTGCGGTCCGTCGGCGTCACCTTGTCGCCGTCGCGGGCGCCGCGCAGCGGCGAAGTGACGACGCGTTCGCCGGTTTCAACGCCGCCGGCGAGCGTGATCGTATTCTTGTCCGCCGCGATGACCACGACCTGGCGCGCGCTGATGCGGTTCTCCTTGTCGATGACATAAACGGTGTCGCGGCCGAAAAGAGAGGTTCGCGGAAGAACGACCGCGCGATCGAGGGACTTGCCCTCGATTACGGCGTCGACAAAGAGGCCGGCGGCGAGCGGCGCGCCGCCCGAGGCGCCTTTGCCGTAAGGATCCTCGACCACGGCGATCGCGCCGACCTGGCGGGTGCCGGGATCGAAGGCGCCGTCGGTTCGCGCGATCCGGGCGCGCCATTCGTGATAGTCGCCGCCCAGCGTCGCCGACAGCGTCGCCTTCGGTCCAGGATTGTCGGGCGTTTCATTGAAGGCGAGCGAAATGCCGAGCTTGGCGAGATCGCCGTCGGCGAGCGGCAGGCGCACTTCGGCGACATCCGTCGCGAAAATGCGTCCGATGGCGACGCCCGGGGAGATGAACTGTCCTTCGCCGGCGAGGCGTTCGCGCACCCGCCCGTCGAAGGGCGCGCGAAGCTCCGTGCGCTGAAGGTTGAGCAGCGCGCCGTTGTAATCCGCTTTCGCCGCATCGAAGGCCGCGCGCGCTTGCGCCAGTTGAGGCTTTCTCAGCGTCAGGTCGCTGGCCTCTCCGGGGCGCCCAAGCGCCTCATAGTCCTTGCGCGCAAGCTCGGCCTCGGCTTCCTCGCGGCGCAACAGCTCCTCCGCCTGCGCCATGCGCGCCTTGGCGGCGGCGACGGCGACCCGGTAATCGGCGTCTTCGATCTTGACGAGAAGGTCGCCCTTCCTGAAGGCCCCGCCGGCGACGAAGGCGTCAGAGGTGCGCACGATGCGGCCTGCGACTTCGGCCGTCAGATTGATGTCGGTCCGCGGGCGAACCTCGCCTTGCGCATGGACGTTTAAGGTTACCGGCCGCGGCTCGACCACTGTGTAGAATACGGCGGGCGGGGCGAGCGTCACCTCTTTCGGCTCGATCTTCGGGCGCAACGATCCCATCAACGCGATCAGCGCGCCGCCGCCAGCGAATATTCCCACCGTGCCGAGTATGGTGATGAACTTTCTGATGAACCCCACTTTACGCCCCTGAGGGACCGCGCTGGCGCGCGGCCCTGTTAACTGCCTGAAGCTTCCGCGACCCTCGGCCCCGCGTCGGTGATGAAATCGCCGCCGATCGCCAGATACAGCGCGACCCGGTTGGCGACCCGCTGCTGTTGCGCCTGGATATAGGAACTTTCCGCCGAGATGCGCCGCGTCTGGGCGTTCAAGAGGTCGAAGATCGTCGCCGTGCCGCTCGAATAACGCCGTTCCGTCAGGTCCTCGGCCGCGGCCGCTTCCTCAAATGCGAGCTTCAGCGCCGCCTCGCCGGCCGCGAGGAAGTTTTCGGCCGCAATCGCATTCTCCGCCTCTTCGTAGGCGCGCAGCGCCGTTTGCGCGTAGGTGAGAAGCGAGGCTTCGGCGACCGCCTTTTGGCGCTTGGCATTGGCGCGGATACGCCCGCCCTGGAACAGCGGCTGGAAAAGTCCGGACGCGATGTTCCCGGCGAGGCGTTCCGGGTCGATGAGGTCGGAGAGGTCGGGGCCGCTCGTGCTGATGCTCGCCGAGAGCGTGAGGCGCGGCAGCATCTGCTTTCTGGCCGCGCGGGCGCGCAGGCCGTTTGCGGTCATGCGCGCTTCGGCCGCGATCAGGTCGGGGCGGCGGGCCAGGATGTCGCCCGGCGCGCCGGCGCCGGCGAGCGGCGGCAGCTCCGGCAGCGCCGCCGCGGCCTCCAGTTCAGCTGCCGGATAGCGCCCGAGCAGCACTTCAAGGCGGCGCGCCGATTCCTGTTCGAGACGCTGGCGCAGCGCCAGGTTCGCCTTGCTGGACCCCAGCGCCGATCGAGACAGGCGCACGTCAAGGCTTGAAGCGACGCCGCGTTCATAGCGGCGCTCCGTCACGGCGAGATTGCGCTCGCGCGCGGTGACGTCGCGTTCGGCGAGCTCGCGCTGCTGGCGCGCTTCGATGAGCCCGAACCAGCTTTGCGTGACGGCGCCGGCGATCGACAGTTGAGCGGCGTGGAAATCCGCAAAGCTCGCCGCCGCGTCCTTGTAGGCGGCGCGGGTCTCGTCCGTCAGCCGACCCCAGAGGTCGATCTCCCACTGGATCTGGGCGCCGAGCGCGTAATTGTTGATGTAGATGCGCCGGTTCGGCAGCGGGCTGTCCGCGATGCCGTCCTGGCCCGGATTATTGGCGGACGGCAGGCCGATGAAGAGGTCGAGGCCGTCGAGCTTGCCGTCGCCGTTCGAGTCGACGCCGAATTGCCGCTCAAGGTCTTTCGCCCGCGTCCCGCGGGCGACATTGGCGCCGCCGGCCTGCGCCGCGAGCGACGGGTCGGATACGATGGCGTTGCGGCTCGCGTTGCCGGAGGCGTTCAGCGTCGGCAAGAGGTCGGCGCGTTCGATCTTCGCCAGCTGCCGCGCCGCGTCGAGATTCGCCGCGGCGGCGCGCAGATCGTTATTGTGCGCCATCGCCTCGTTGACGAGCGTGTAGAGCGCCTGGTCCTGAAACGGCGCCAGCCAGTCGCCGACCGGCGGGTCAGCGATGTCGTCGGCGGCCGCCCATAGCGCCGGCGGATCGGGAAGCTGCGTGTCAAGCAGCTCCTTGTCGACGGCGGCGCATCCGGCGGCGAGGAGGGCGATCAACGAAACGCCGGCTCTCAACATCTGGTCTTCTCCAGGACTTCGTCGGTCCCGTGGCTGTTCGACGACGCTTCAACCGCTTTCGGGCGCCACGCTCAACGGCCAAGCGATGGAGCGGCGCAGGCTTGCGACGAGCCGGTCGGCGGGGCCATTCGGACGTCGCCTCGTCTTATAACGGCACAGTTAACGATTTCCGGCGCTGTTACGCCTCGGCCGGCGATTTGGACCCCGCCTGAAGCCCCGGGACCACAGATTGTTGCAGAATTGCTTGGAGTTCGATGGAGGCCACGCCCGGAATTGAACCGGGGTACGAGGTTTTGCAGACCTCTGCGTCACCACTCCGCCACGTGGCCCCAACGACGCCCCCGGCCGGCGCCGGGGCGGCGTCCTTTAGCGCGTGGCGCCACAGGGGTCAAAAGGCATCTTCGGCGGTTGCCCCGGGGAGCGGCTAAGGCTAAGCGCCTACACGCATTTTCTGGCGATAAACCGATGGATTTCGAAGTCGCGCGCAAGCACATGGTCGACAGCCAGGTCCGCACGAACGACGTGACCGACCTGCGCATTCTGCGGGCATTTGAGACCGTGCCTCGGGAGCGGTTTCTGCCGGCCGAATTCCGCACGCTCGCTTATGTCGACAGGGAGCTCGTTTACGCCGAGGGGCGGGCGCTGCCGACCGCGCGGGACTTCGCGAAACTGCTGAACGCGCTCGACATCGGTCCGGGGGACCTCGTCCTCGACGCCGGGTGCGGCGCCGGCTATTCGACCGCGGTGCTCGCCATGCTTTGCGACATGGTCGTCGCGGTCGAAAATAATGACAGCCTGGCGCAGCAGGCGCAGGCGACGCTGATTGACATCGGAGCGGTCAATGCCGCGGTCGTCCAGGGCGATCCGCGCGACGGCGCGGCCAAACAAGGGCCCTTTGACGTCATCGTCATTTCCGCCGCGATCGAGGTCGAGCCGTCGGCGCTCCTGAAGCAACTGAAGGACGGCGGCCGCCTCGGCGCATTCTTCAGGCGCGGCAATGTCACGAAGGGCTCGGTCTGGCGGCGGTCGGGCGCGGCGGTCGCCATGGTCGAGTTGTTCGAAGCCTCGTGCCGGACCGTGCTGGAAGGTTTTACGCGGCCTAAAACCTTCGTATTTTAGGACGCCGAAAGGCGGCCGCCGGCGTGCGGGCGGAGTGCGTTCGTGAGGAGTGTCGTATGAAGCGCTTTCTGCTGATCGCCGGCGCGGCTCTGGCTGCGCTCGCGCCGCCGGGCGCGAAAGCGCAAACGCTCGAAGAAGCGCTCGCCGCCGCCTACAAATCCAATCCGACGATCGCCGCGGAACGGGCGCGCCAGCGCGCCACGAAAGAGCTCACGCCGCCTGCGGTGGCGCGCGCGCTTCCCCAGATCACGGGCGGCGCGAGTTATGTGAAAACCGACGGATCGCAGACGCTGAATGCGTCGATTTTCGATCCGATGGCGACGGGCGCCACGAAGCGCGATTTCAGCCTTGCGACAACCACTTTTCAGGTCAGCGGCGAGCAGCCGATCTTCACCGGCTTTCGCAATTTCAACGCCATTCGCGCCGCCAGAGCCCGCGTCAAGGCGGGCGCCGCGGAGCTCGCCCTTGTCGAGCAGGACGTGCTGACGCGCGCCGCCGGCGCCTATTTCGACGTCGTGCGCGACCTTGCCGTCTTCAAGGCGAACGCGAACAATGTCGAGGTCCTGACGCGCCAGAAGCGGGAAGCGGATTTGCGGTTCGAAGTCGGCGAGGTGACGAAGACCGACGTCGCCCAGGCTGAAGCGCGCCTCGCGCAGGCGCGCGCCAATCTGACGACCGCGCAGGCGCGCCTTGCGGTTAGCCGCGCGAGCTTCGTCGAAATCATCGGCCTTGCGCCTGAAACGCTGGAACCGGACCCCGTTCTGCCGGCCGCGCCCGAATCGCTGGAGCAGTCGCTCGCGATCTCACGCGAGGGCGCGCCGTCGATCATCCGGGCCCGGATGGCTGAACGCGCCCAGAAGCGGAACCTTCAGGTCGCCAAGGGGCAGTTTTCCCCCACGGTGTCGCTGACGGCGAGCTATCAGTTTGCGGACGAGCCATCGCTCTTCGCGCTCGAGGACGAGCAGTTCGCCTATGGCGCCCGCGCGTCCGTGCCGATCTTTCTTGGCGGCCTCAACATTTCGCGGGTCCGCGAAGCAAAGGCCCTTCACGAACAGAGCCGCCGGCAGGTCGAGGAAGCCGAGCGCCGCGCCGACGCGGCTGTCACCGGGGCCTGGGAGCAGTTGCAGGCGGCGCGCGCCAATATCCAGTCGGCGGCCGCCCAGGTTGCGGCGAGCGAGCTTGCGCTCAACGGCGTGCGCCGGGAGGCCCAGCTCGGCGTCAGGACGACGCTGGACGTGCTCGACGCCGAACAGGAATTCCTGAACGCGCAGGTATCGCGCGCCAACGCCGAGCGCGACGCCCGCCTGGCGACATTCCAGCTCCTTGCCGCGATGGGGGTTCTCGGGCCCGACGTCGATGACGGCGCCCTTGCGCCGGCCCCCTGATTCGCCGCTTTTGACCAAAGGGTTGCGCGAAGCGGCGAAGCGGCGGAAAGAGGGGAAGAACAGCGCCCGCCCGGGCGCGCGTCAGCGCATTCCGACGAGGACAGCCGGTCCCATGACCAACGCCCAGCCCGAACCCAGCATGGAAGAGATTCTCGCCTCCATCCGGCGGATCATTTCCGAGGACGAGGAAGAGCCCGCGCCGAAGCCGGCCCCGCGGGCGGAACCGGCGCGCGCGGTCGCGCCCGAACCGGCGCGGCAGGAAGCGCTGCGGCCGCCGCAACGCGCCGCAACGATCCAGCCCGCGTCGAAACCAGAGCCCACTTTCGCAACGGAAGATATTGAAATGATTAAGAAAAATGTCTCCGAGGTCGCTGGCGAAGATGACGGCATCGTCGCCGAGCAAACGGCTGCCGCCGCGTCAAAGGCCTTCATGAGCCTTTCGCAGACCGTTCAGGTCTCCGACGGCCGCGGCCGCACCCTCGAGGACATGGTCATCGAAATGCTGCGGCCGATGATCAAGGACTGGCTCGACCAGAACCTCGCGACCATCGTCGAGGAGAAGGTCGAGGAGGAAGTCCAGCGGGTCGCCCGCCGGCGGCGCTAAAGCGCGTTCCGAAAAGTGCGACGCGATTTTTGTATGACTCGCTGTCAAGTGAAGACTTGAGGCCACGTTCGCCGGCCCGCTTGGCGGCGAACCTGGTCTCGATCCTCGCGCCTTGATCCGACACCAAGGCGCTCGATCGAGTTTTTGATTCTTGCGGCGTTTTTGCGCAAAACCACACATACTTTTGCGCACGCCGCTCTAGCGGGCGTCCGCCGGTTGACTGGTTTGAAAACGGCGGGCGACCGCCGGTTGTTATCCAGGGCGCCGGATCAGGGGACGGCGAAGGCTCATGCCGAAAGCGCAGAATGTGACCGCGAGCCTCGATTATCCCGTCACAGCGGCGTGCGACCAATCGGACGTCTATCGATCGGCGCGACAAGGCGAGGCAAGGATCGCCGATCCTTATCGCTGGCTGGAAGAGGATGCCCGCGTCAGCGCCGAGGTCGCCGGATGGGTCGACGCGCAGAACGCGGTCTCCTTCGCATATCTTGCCGCTTTGCCGGGACGCGAAGGGATCGAACGGCGCCTGACCGAGCTTTTCAATTACGAACGCTGTTCATTGCCTGAAAAGGAAGGCTCTCGATATTTCTATTCGAAGAATGACGGGCTCCAGAACCAGCCCGTCTATTATGTGACGGACGATCCTTACACGGAGGGGCGCGTCCTTCTCGATCCCAATACATGGTCGGCGGACGGCACGATCGCTCTCGCCGGGACGGCGCCGTCGCCAGACGGCGCGAAGGTCGCTTACCTCGTGCAGGAAGCCGGCTCCGACTGGTGCGCCATCAAGGTCATCGATGTTGCAAGCGGCGAACGGCTCGCGGACGCTATTGAGTGGGTGAAGTTTTCCGGAATTTCGTGGGCGAAGGACGGTTCAGGCTTCTATTATTCGCGCTTTCCGGCGCCGGGCGCTGACGAAAAGTACACCGCGCCGAACCTGCATCAGAAAGTCTATTTCCACCAGCTTGGAACGTCGCAGGACCGTGACCGCGCCGTCGTTGAAGACCCCGAGCGGCCGGAGGTCGGCTGGGGCGCGGCCGTGACAGATGACGGCCGCTACCTCGTCGTCACGTCTTGGCGCGGGACGGACGGAAACGGCCTGCGTTTCCTTGATCTGGCGTCAGGCAAGCTGACGGTCGCGATCGACGATTTTGGAAATAATCACCATGTCGTCGGCAATGTCGGATCGACCTTCTTCGTGCAGACCGATCTTGAAGCCTCGAATTTCCGGATCGTCGCGGTTGACGCCGAAGACCCGGCGCCGGCGCTTTGGCGGACGGTGATTCCGGAAGGGCGCTTTCCGATCGACGGCGCGTCGATCATCGGCGGCAGATTGGTGATCTCCCGCCTTGAAGACGCCGTTTCGGTCGTGCGCGTGCACGATCTCGGCGGAGCCTTCATCCGAGATGTCGCGCTGCCCGGCGTCGGGACCGCTGACGGCTTCGACGGCAAGGCGGGCGATCCTGAAACCTTCTTCCTGTTCACTTCCTTCAACCGGCCGGCGACGATTTATCGTTATGACGTCGAAAGCGGAACGGCCGAGCTCATTCGGGCGCCAACGCTGAAGTTCGATCCCGGGGACTTCGTCGTCGAGCAGATTTTTTATGAGTCGACGGGCGGCGCGCGCGTGCCGATGTTCATCGCCCGTCGCAAGGATGTCAAGCCGAACGGCGCGCGGCCGACGCTCCTCTACGGTTATGGCGGCTTCAACGTGTCCCTGCCGCCGGCCTTTTCCGCCGCGCGACTGCAATGGATGGAGATGGGCGGCGTCTTTGCGCTCGCGAATATCCGCGGCGGCGGCGAATATGGCCGCAACTGGCATGACGGCGGGCGCCTCAGGAACAAGCAGAACGCCTTTGACGACTTCATCAGGGCTGCGGAGACCTTGATCGAAAGGGGCTGGACGCAAGCGCGGCGGATCGCGATTCAGGGCGGCTCGAACGGCGGACTTCTCGTCGCCGCCGTCGTCAATCAGCGCCCGGACCTTTTCGGCGCGGCGCTGCCTTCTGTCGGCGTGATGGACATGCTGCGATTTCCCCAGTTCACGGCGGGCCGCTTCTGGATCGACGATTACGGCGATCCCTCAGACCCTGAAATGTTCGACGTGCTGCAGGCCTATTCGCCGCTTCACAACATCCGCAGCGGGGCGGCTTATCCCGCGATCCTCATCACGACCGCCGACACCGACGATCGCGTCGTGCCCGCACATTCCTTCAAATATGCGGCGGCGCTGCAGGCCGCCGAAACGGGGCCCGCGCCGAAGCTCATCCGCATCGAAACGCGCGCCGGCCACGGCGCCGGCGCGCCGATCTCGAAGATCATTGCAGAGACGGCGGATGAATGGGCGTTCTTGGCGCAGCACACCGGCCTTGAGGTCAAGCTTCCTTAAGACCTGACGGCGCTTGTGGCGGCGCCTGTCGCCCTCTTCCGGGGTCCTTGAAATGCTGGATCGGGGCGTTCTTCGGGCCTCGATCCTAAGGCATTGCTGCATTGCGGCGGTGGGCTATAACCCGGTGGTTGACATCCAACCCGCGTTTTCGATTCGACCCCCCAATTCGATGCTAGAAAAATCCTTCGATCCCGCGTCCGCTGAATCGCGCCTTTACGAGGCGTGGGAGACATCCGGCGCGTTCCAGCCGACCGCGTCGGGCGAGCCTTTCACCATCGTCATCCCGCCGCCCAACGTGACGGGCTCGCTCCATATGGGGCATGCGCTCAACAACACGTTGCAGGACGTGCTCTGCCGCTTCGAGCGCATGCGCGGGCGCTCGGTGCTCTGGCAGCCGGGAACGGACCATGCCGGCATCGCGACGCAGATGGTCGTCGAGCGCCAGATGATGGAGCGCCAGGAGCCCAAGCGCACCGAAATCGGCCGCGAGAAATTTCTGGAGAAAGTCTGGAAGTGGAAGGCGGAGTCCGGCGGCACGATCATTTCGCAGCTGAAGCGGCTCGGCGCTTCCTGCGACTGGAGCCGCGAGCGCTTCACGATGGACGAGGGGCTCTCCGCCGCCGTCCGCAAGGTGTTCGTAGAGCTCTATCGCGAGGGGCTCATCTATCGCGACAAGCGGCTCGTGAATTGGGACCCGAAGCTCCTCACCGCGATCTCCGATCTCGAAGTCGAGAACACCGAAGTCGCCGGGCATTTCTGGCACTTCAAATATCCGCTCGAAAACGGCGAGACCTATCAGTTTCCGGTCGCCTTCGATGAGGCGGGGAATGCGACGGGATGGGAGACGCGCGACTATATCTCGATCGCGACGACGCGGCCCGAAACGATGCTCGGCGACGGCGCGGTCGCAGTGCATCCGTCAGACAAACGCTACGCCCCGATCGTCGGCAAGCGCTGCCTGCTCCCGCTCGCCGACCGCTATATTCCGATCATCGCCGACGAATATCCGGACCCCGATTTCGGCTCGGGGGCGGTGAAGATCACCGGCGCGCATGATTTCAACGACTACAAGGTCGCGATGCGGAACGACATTCCGCTTTACGTCCTGATGGACGAGCATGCGCGCATGCTCGACGCCGACTATATCCCGGAGAAATATCGTGGGCTCGACCGGTTCGAAGCGAGGAAGCAGGTCGTCGCCGACATCGAGGCGCGCGGCCTTCTCATCAAGGTCGAAGACAAGAAGATCATGCAGCCTTTCGGCGACCGCTCCGGCGTCGTCATCGAGCCGATGCTGACCGACCAGTGGTATGTCGACGCCGAAAAACTCGCCAAGCGCGCCATCGACGCGGTGGAGAAGGGCGAGACGCGTTTCGTTCCGGAAAACTGGACGAAGACCTATTTCCAGTGGATGCGCAACATCGAGCCCTGGTGCGTTTCGCGCCAGCTCTGGTGGGGACACCAGATCCCGGCATGGTACGGGCCCGACGGTCATGTCTATGTCGCCGAAACCGAGGAGGAGGCGACGAAAGAGGCGATCGCGCGCCTCACCGCCGAGGGCTATTCGCTCCAAGACATCAATGCGATGCGCGCCGGCGAGGGGGAAGGGCCGCTGCTCGTCCGCGACGAGGACGTCCTCGACACCTGGTTTTCCTCCGCGCTGTGGCCGTTCTCGACGCTCGGCTGGCCGGAGACGACGCCGGAACTCGGCCGCTGCTATCCGACGAGCGTTCTCGTCACCGCCTTCGACATCATCTTCTTCTGGGTTGCGCGGATGATGATGATGGGAACCCATTTCATGAAGGAGGTTCCGTTCAAGGACGTTTACATCCACGCCCTCGTCCTCGACGAGAAGGGGCGGAAGATGTCGAAGTCGAAGGGGAACGTCATCGATCCCCTGACGCTGATCGACAAATATGGCGCGGACGCCTTGCGCTTCACGCTCGCCGCGATGGCGGCGCAGGGGCGCAACATCCGCCTCTCTGAGGCGCGCGTCGAAGGCTATCGCAATTTCGGAACGAAGCTCTGGAATGCGGCGCGGTTCTGCGAAATGAACGACTGCCGCTTCGATCCCGCTTACGATCCGGCGTCGGCGAAGGAAACGCTGAACCAGTGGATCATCCATGAGGCGGGACTTGCCGCGGCGGAGACGACAGCCGCGCTTGAAACCTACCGCTTCAACGACGCCGCCGGCGCCATGTACAAATTCGTCTGGAACGTTTTCTGCGATTGGCATCTCGAACTCGCCAAGCCCATCCTCATGGGGCCGGACGGCCCTGCGAAGGACGAGACGCGCAAGACAACGGCCTTCGTTTTGTCCGAGGTGCTGAAGCTCCTCCATCCCTTCATGCCCTTCATCACCGAGGAGCTGTGGAAGGAGACCGCAGCGCGGGAAAAGCATCTCATCATCACCCCCTGGCCTAAAGCGGCGGCGTTTCCGCGCAATGAGAAGGCGGCGGCCGAGGTCAACTGGCTGATCGGCCTCATCACCGCGATCCGCTCAGCGCGGCAGGAAATGAATGTGCCGGCGGGCGCGAAGATTCCGATGGCGGCGGTCGCGGCCGACCCCGAAATCTCCCTGCGCATCGACCTTTATCGCGATCTCATCGCGCGCCTTGCGCGCCTTGATCCTGTCAGCGTCGCGCCCGCAGCGCCGAAGGGGGCGGTGCAGGTCGTGCATGAGGGCGGCGTTTACGCGCTGCCGCTCGCCGGCGTCATCGACGTCGCGGCGGAAAAGGCGCGTCTCGCCAAAGAGATCGACAAATGCGTCAAGGAGATCGACGCGATCGACAAGAAGATGTCGAATCCCAGTTTTGTCGAGCGCGCGCCGGCCGAGATCGTCGAGGAGAACCGCGAACGCCGCGTCGCATTCGGCGAGCGCCGCGAAAAGCTGGCGGCCGCGCTCGCGCAGATTTCAGAGAGCTGATCCCGCCGCCGCCGCACGGGCGAGACGGCCGATCCCGGCCGGCGGCAGGGCCTCAGGAATTCGGAACGGCGCTGACGGCTGCGGGCGCCGTCGCCGCCGTCGCGAGCGCGTCTTTCAGGCCCGGCGACAGGTTCATCTTGGCGGCGAGATCGGCGATCGCCGCGTTCATGATCCGGGTCCAGGTTTTCTTCAGGCCGCCGCCAGTCTTCTCGGAGTGGTAGCCGTCGAAGAGTTCGGTGTAGATCGCCTGTCCTGTCGTCTTGTCGACGACCGAAACCTCGGCCTGCACGCTGCCGAAAAATTCGACCGAGACGAGGCCGGTCTTGTAGTCGAACCAGAATTTGTTGAGCTTCGTCTGAACCGCATAGCGGTCGTTGTCGCCGCCGATCACATGGCCGTTCTTCTCGAGAGCGACCTTGATCGCATCCTGCACGATCTCGGCCGGCGGCGTCGCCGACAGGATGTCGGCGGTCTTGGCGCCGAAGCCGTTACGCTTGTATCCGATCGCCTGCTTCTCAACCCTGGCGTCGTCGACCGGCTTCAAATCGACACGCGCGGCGGGGGCTTCTGACAACAGGCCCGGTTTCGCGGCGCCGACGTCATAGGCGAGGTTGAGCTTGGCGTCGCCATAGGCGCAGGCTGACAAGGCAAGCCCGACGGCGAGGGAGGCGATGAGGCGCAGCATGTTGGGGCTCCTTAGCGATAGATGATCTGATAGGCGATGAGCGCGCCCGCTTTTGCGGCGAGGGCTTCGACGTCGGCATTGAGGGTCTCATCAGAGTGATCAGCAAGCGGACGAAGCTCCGGAGCGACGGCGTTTTCGCGCTTTTTCTCGAAAACGGTTTTTCCCTTCGCGTCGGCGATCTTCCAGCTGAGGTTCAGGAACGCGCGAAGGCGTGGATCCTCGCGGGAGGCCCGGATGAGACCCCAGTTATGAATTTCGATGATGAGAGAATGCGAGGCTTCGGCCTTAGCGCCGGCCGCCGGCGGATTTCGCCGCGCTGCGAGCGTTTCGACGGCCGACCGTGTCAACAGTCCCGCCAGGTCGACGCCGGCCGCGCCGGCGCGAAAGCGGTCGGCCTTCCTGTCGTCCTCGCCGGCGTTGATCCCCGAATTGATCGAGGCGCCCAGGACGCCGAGGAGCGCCCCGGCGGTCGCCGTTTCATCAAAGCGTGAGTCGATGACCGTGAAGTTGCTGTCATCGGCCGTGACTTCAACGGCGATCGAGCTGATCTCGATATCGGCGAGCGCTTGAGCCGGCTGCGGCGATCCGCGCGCATCAGCGGCGCCGGAATAGACTATCGCCGCGGCGAGCCAAGCGGCGGCGAAGGCTGCATATCGACTCGACGCGCGCACGGCGGAAGAACCCCCTCGGGCACGCTTTGTCGGTGAACCATGCCCCTGAGCGCCTGGTAAGCAGCGGCGCGTTTCCAGTCAATGACGGCGTCGGCGACAATTGATCATTTCTGGTCGGTCGCCCGAGGAATATCCGGATTAATCCTGCGTGGGAGCCGTCCCGACGACCGTGCGCTGCAATTCCTTGGCGCTCGTCGTGTGCTGGAACTTCAGCTTCTTGTCCGGAAAAACGTAATGAAAGGCGCCGTGGCTCATCAGGGCGGCTTCATGGAAGCCTGAAAGGATGAGCTTCAGCTTGCCAGGATAGCTCGCCATGTCGCCGATGCAGAATATGCCGGGAACGGAGGTTTCGAATTTCTCGGTATCGACAGCGATGCGGTCTTCGGTCAGCGCGAGGCCGAATTCGGCGATGGGCCCGAGTTTCATGGTGAGGCCGTAGAAGGCGAGCATCCGGTCGCAGGGAATGACGCCGTCGCTCGTCATGACGCCGGAGAGGACGCCGTCGGCGCCCTCGAGGCCCATGATGTCGGCGATTTTCAGGTCGATGCGGCCGGCGTCCGCGAGCGCGCGCATGCGCTCGACGCTGTCGGGCGCGGCGCGAAACTCGTTGCGCCGATGAACGAGCGTGATCCTTCGCGCGACCGGTTCGAGATTGAGCGTCCAGTCGAGCGCTGAATCGCCGCCGCCGGCGATGACGAGCGTCTTGTCGGCGAACGCTTCGCGCTTGCGGACGGCGTAAAAGACCGACTTGCCCTCATAGGCTTCGATGCCCGGAATCGGCGGCCGTTTCGGGGTGAAAGAGCCCCCGCCGGCGGCGATGACGATCACCTTCGCGTCGATCGTCGTTTCCATGTCGGTCGAGAGGCGCCAGCCGGCTTGCGTCTTTTCGAGCGCGGTCGCCATCTCGCCGAGATGAAAGACCGGCTTGAAGGGCGCGATCTGTTCAAGGAGGCGCGCGACGAGGTTGGCGCCGGTGATCGCAGGGATGCCCGGAATGTCGAGAATGGGCTTTTCCGGGTAAAGCTCCGCACACTGACCGCCGGGCTTGTCCTGGATGTCGATGACATGCGCGTCAATTCCAAGAAGGCCAAGCTCGAACACGGCGAAGAGCCCGCAAGGTCCGGCGCCGATGATGACCGCGCCGGTTTGATGGCGACCGCCCGCCGAGGCGCTTTCAACTGTCGAGGCAGCCATAGGGTCCTCCCTTGCGAAGGTCGACCGAACGCTACGCCACCAATGGACTTCCGGGGCTGCGGTGCGGCCAGCGAACCGGCAGCCGCAGGATTTCAGTCCATCACAAGAACCGCCTTGCCGCGCACATGCCGCCCTTCGACGAGTTTCAGCGCATCGGCGGCGTCCTTTAGGGCGAAGCGGGCTGTGACGCGCGGGCGCACCTTTCCTTCCTTGTACCAATGGAAGAGCTCGGCGACATGCTCCGCGTGGCGTTTGGGGTTGCGCATGGTGAAGGCGCCCCAGAACACGCCGACGATCTGGCAGCTCTTGAGGAGCGTGAGATTCAGCGGCAGTTTGGGAATCCCGGCGGGGAAGCCGACGACGAGAAAACGCCCTTCCCAGGCGAGCGCGCGCACGGCAGGTTCGGCGTAGTCGCCGCCGACCGCGTCATAGACGACATTGGCGCCGTCGGGCGACCCGAGATTGGCGCAGGCGGCCTTGATCCCGGTCGAAAGAACTTTCTGGCCGTCCTTGTCGATTTCCTTCGGATAAATCACGAAATCATCGGCGCCGAGCTCGCGCGCGAAGGCCGCTTTTTCGGGTGAGGAGACGCCGGCGATGACTTTCGCCCCCATCGCCTTGCCGATCTCGATCGCCGCTGCGCCGACCCCGCCCGCCGCGCCCAGGATGAAAAGCGACTCACCGGGCATCAGCATCGCGCGATCCTTGAGCGCATAATGCGACGTGCCGTAGGTCATCAGAAAGCCGGCGGCTTCGTCAAAGGGCATGGTGTCGGGAATTTTCGCCGCGGCGTGTGCGTCGACGACGAGGTGCGTCGCGTAGCCGCCATGAAGCGTCATCGCCAGCACGCGGTCGCCGGGCCTGAAGCTCGTGACGCCGTCGCCAACGGCATCGACAACGCCGGCGACCTCGCCGCCGGGCGCGAAGGGCCGCGGCGGGCGGAACTGATACATGTCGCGGATGATGAGCGTGTCGGGAAAATTCACCCCAGCCGCCCGGACGGCGATGCGGATCTGCCCCGGACCCGGCGCCGGCGTTTCGATGTCCATCATCCTGAGGCTGTCCGGCCCGCCCGGCTCGACGCTCATCATCGCTTTCATGAGGTTTCCCTTTCGCCCTCGGCTTGCCTAACGGCCCGATCTTACGCAAGCTCGCCTCCCCTGCAAAAGAGCAATGGCAGCCCGCTTTTGAGAGGAAACACCATGCGGACCACGCTTATCGCCGTCGCCCTGGTCTCGGTCGCCGCCTGCGCGACCGCTGCGCGCGTGACCCTGCGAGACCGATTTGAGGCGATCGGCCTGTCGCCGAAGATGGCGGCCTGCATGGTCGACGATCTCGACCAGAGGCTCTCAGACGAGGATCTGCGCGATCTTGCGCGCTACACCGTCAAGCTGTCGCGGGCCGATACGCCGCTGCAGGCGATCGACAGCCTCCTCAAGATCGACAATCCCCGCGCCGTCGCCGCCATCGGACGCGCCGCCTTTTCCTGCGTCACCGGTTTCAAGCGTTGAGCGAGACATCGGCCGAGGCGCCGGCCTCCACGACGGCGGAAAAGACCGACAGCTACGCCTGGTATGTGCTCGGCGTGCTGACGATCGTCTACACCTTCAATTTCGTCGACCGCCAGATCATCGCGATCGTTTCACCGGCCATCAAGGCCGATCTCGGCCTGTCGGATTCGATGCTGGGGCTCCTGAAAGGGCTCGCCTTCGCCGTTCTCTACACGACGCTCGGCATTCCGATCGCGTGGCTTGCCGACCGGATGAACCGCGTCTCGATCGTGTCGGTGTCGCTCGCCGTCTGGTCGGCGTTCACGGCGTTGTCGGGACTGGCGCAGAACGCGCTTCACCTCGCGCTCGCCCGCATCGGCGTCGGCGTCGGCGAGGCCGGCGGCTCGCCGCCGTCGCACTCGATCATCGCCGACTATTTCCCGAAGGAGAAGCGCTCGACCGCGCTCTCTATCTATTCGCTCGGCATCCCCTTCGGACAGATGCTTGCCTTTCTGGCCGGCGGCTGGGTGGTGCAGCATCTCGGCTGGCGGAACGCCTTCTTCATCGTCGGCCTGCCGGGGATCCTGCTCGCGATCATCCTGAAGCTGACGGTCAGGGAGCCGGTCCGCGGCGCGACCGACGGTGGCGCCGGCAAGGTGTCGTTCAAGGAAGGGTTCGCAGAGCTCGTGAAAATCCCGACCTATTGGGGCATCGCGGTCGCAACGGCGCTCGCCTCTTTCACCGGCTACGGCATAGGACTCTGGGTCGTCGATTTCTACAAGCGCACCTTCGCCCTGTCGTATACGGAGATCACGGTTCCGCTCGGCATTCTCAACGGCGTCGTTTACGGCCTCGGCACCTGGGCGGGCGGCTGGCTGACCGATCGCTTCGGCAAGAAGGACAGGCGCGCCTATCTCGTGATTCCGGCGCTCGGCATGCTGGCGACGATCCCCGCCGGCTTTCTGTCGACATGGGCGCCGACGCCGTTCTGGGCGTTCTTCTGGTCGGCGCCGTTCCTGTTGGGGCTCGGCATGTATCTCGGGCCTTCCTTCGCGCTCATCCAGACGCTTGCGCCGGTGCGCCTTCGCGCCTTCGCCATCGCGTTCCTGTTCCTGATCCTCAACCTCTTCGCGCTGGGGCTCGCGCCGCTTTGGGTCGGGTGGACGTCCGACCTGTTCGCCGCCTCGTTCGGCGAGGTCATCGGCCTCAAAATGGCGCTGACGACGCTCGGCGCGACCAGCCTCGCCGCCGCAGGCGCCTTCTTCTGGACGTCTAAACGCCTGCCGGCCGACTGGGCGGCCGCGGAGGCGCGCGGACGTGAAGTGCAGAAGGGGAGCTGATCGTAATTGGAAGAAGACGGCGCCTGCGAAGAAAGGGACTGCGAAGAAGGTCCCGGCGGCCAAGGCGGCGAAGAAACCCGCGCTCAAGACGAAGCCGGCGCCCGTCAGCGTCAAGGACTTCATCGCCAAAGGTTGAAAACCCGGTGCGCCGCAAGGACGCCGAGACGGCGCTGTCGATCTACAAGGAGATCACCGGCCTTGAATCCAGAATGTGGGGGCCGTCGATCATCGGCTATGGATCGTACCTTTATAAATATGACTGAGGGCGCGAAGGCGACATGTGCGCCGCGGGCTTCTCGCCGCGCTCCTCGTCGATGGTGTTTTACATCATGGGCGGCACGCCCGAGTCCGATCCGCTCTTCAAGCGCCTCGGGAAATACAAGATGGGCGACAGCTGCCTTTACGTGAACAAGCTCTCCGACGTCGATGTCAGCGTGCTTGGCCAGATCATCGCCAAGTCCTGGGCCTATATGAAGAAGACCTATTCCGTGACGGCGTAACAAGGCGCCCGCGAAGATTACGCCTCCGCGGGCGCCTCGCCCCCACCGCGCCCCGATACGCAGGGCGCGTTACCCCGCGATCAGCTCTTGCGAGGGCGGCGGCGCATCGCCCCGGCGGCGAGCGCCGTTCCGAAAAGCGTCAAGGCGCCCGGCAGCGGAACCTCGCTGACGATCAGGTCCTGCGTGCCGCGGGCGGCGAGCACGTCAAAGCGCACCGGCTTGAAGTCGCCTGACGTCAGCAACGACCAGAGAGTGAGCGCTTCGCTTCGCACGCTGCTGGTCAGTATCTTGAAGGCCCCGCCGTCGAGATCGAAATTCGCGGCGCCGTCCTCGATGATCTCCCAGATGAGGATTTGCATGGCGGCGCCGGTGTCGGCGTTCTTGAGGCCGTAATCGGCGGTCATGAAGTTGCCGTAGAGGATGCCGAGCGCCTGGCGGTCGACGGCGTTCGGGAAATAGGCTTCGCCGGCGATGCGTTCGTGATCCTTCGGCAGCGTGAGCCTGGCGGAGAGCTCAAGACAAAAGGTCAGGATATCGGTCCAGTCGCCGCCGGTTCCGTACTGGAGACTGAAGACGCCGGCGCCGACGGTGCGATTGACGCCGTTGTGACGGATCGTGACGCTGCGCCCGAGCCCGGTCGCAAAGACGGATGATCCATTGCCGGGATTGTCCCGAACGGTGACGACGGCGGCGTCGGCGGCGGCGGGAAGGGCGACGGCAAGCGCCAGCCCGGCAAGAAACGTCCTCAAACGAGACATTGAACCCCCCAATTCGGTCGAAGCTTCTGCTGAGGCGAGGGGGTCTTCAAAATCCCGGCCACTGCGGGTCGCAGCGCCTGTTGACGTTAAGGATGAAAGGGCTTTTGAGGGGGGGCATGGCCCGCATTCTCATCACCTCCGCGCTTCCCTACATCAACGGTGTCAAGCATCTCGGGAACCTCGTCGGCTCGATGCTGCCGGCGGATGTCTATGCGCGGTTCGAGCGCGCGCGGGGGAATGACGTTCTCTTTCTTTGCGCGACCGACGAACACGGCACGCCGGCCGAGCTCGCGGCGCGCGCCGCCGGCCAGACGGTCGAGGACTACTGCGCCGAGCAGCACGAAATCCAGAAGCGCGCCTGCGTCGATTTCGGCCTCTCCTTCGATCATTTCGGGCGGTCGTCGAACGCGCCGAACAAGCGCCTGACCCAGCACTTCGCGGCGGCGCTCGAGAGGAACGGCCTCATCGAGGAGCGCACGGACCGGCAGATCTATTCGATCGACGATGCGCGCTTCCTTCCCGACCGCTATGTCGAGGGGACGTGCCCCCGATGCGGTTATGAGAAGGCGCGCGGCGACCAGTGCGACAATTGCGGGATCCTGCTCGACCCCGTCGAGCTCAAAAACCCCTATTCTTCGATATCGGGCTCGCGCAATCTCGAAGTGCGCGAAACCAAGCATCTCTATCTCCTCCAGTCGAAGATGCAGCAGGCGATCGCCGACTGGGTCGCATCGAAGGAGGATTGGCCGCACCTGACGAAGGCGATCGCCGGCAAGTGGATCAAGGAAGGCCTGCAGGACCGCTCGATCACCCGCGACCTCTATTGGGGCGTGCCGGTCGCTTACGACGGCAAGCCGCGTCCCGGTTTCGAGAACAAGGTCTTCTACGTCTGGTTCGACGCCCCCATTGAATATATCGGGTGCACGGAGGAATGGGCGAACGGCGCGCCGGGGCGCGACTGGCGTTCCTGGTGGCGTCTCGATGAAGGCGCAAGCGACGTTCGCTATGTCCAATTCATGGGCAAGGACAATGTCGCCTTCCACACGGTCTCGTTCCCGGTGACGATCCTCGGCTCGAAGGAGCCGTGGAAGCTCGTCGACACGCTGAAGTCGCTCAACTGGCTCACCTGGTATGGCGGCAAGTTCTCGACGAGCCGGAACCGCGGCATCTTCATGGATCAGGCGCTCGAGCTTCTCCCCGCCGATTACTGGCGCTGGCATTTGATGGCGAACGCGCCGGAATCGGACGACGCCTCCTTTACGCTCGAACAATTCGCGAGCGTCGTGAACAAGGATCTCGCCGACGTCCTCGGCAATTTCGTCAACCGCATCACGAGGTTCTGCGCGTCGAAATTCGGCGAAAAGGTTCCGGGCGAGGGCGCCTATGGCGAGACGGAAGAAAAGCTGATCGCCTCGCTCGAGGAAAAAATCGCCAACTACACAGCGGCGCTCGAAGCGATGGAGTTCAGGAAGGCATGCGCGGAGCTGCGCGGCGTCTGGGTCGCCGGCAACGAATATCTGCAAATCGCCGCGCCCTGGACGGCGTTCAAAACCGACCCCGCCCGCGCCGCGGCGGGCGTTCGCGCCGGACTGAATCTCATCGCGCTCTTCGCCGTGTTGTCCTCCCCCTTCATCCCGGCGACGGCGGCGAAAATGGCGGCGGTGTTCGGGATTGATTTGTCGCAAGAGCGCTGGCCGTCATCGGCCAGGGCGGCGCTCGATCGGTTGGCGCCGGGAACGGCGTTCACGCCGCCGGACGTGCTGTTCAAAAAAATCGAGGATGCCGAGGTTGAAGCTTGGAGGCATAGGTTCGGGGCTGGAGAATGAAGAAGGTTGCGATTGCCGTAGTAACGGGGTTGGCCGGTTTTCAACCGGCGGCGGCGGACGATACAGCCAATGTGGTCCACGCGCTTACTGAAGCCTTCAATAGGCATGATGTCTCAGCCATGCGGGCCTTGTGGCACGAGTATATCGCCTGGCTCGAAATCGATGGAGAGACTATTTCCGTCGTCATGCGCGGCGCGAGCGCATTCGAAACGGCGATGATGGACTATTTCAAATCATACCCGGATGTGCGCTCGACGCTGGCGGGCGCGGCAGAGTCAGGGGCTTTTCTATCAGGCGTCGAAACAGTGAACTGGAATTCAGGCGCAGTCAGTCGACGCCAATCTGGACCTGTCGTTTACGAAGTGCGGGAGGGCAAGGTTTTTCGGGTCTGGTATTATCCGGCGACAAAGGGGCGTTAACATGAAATCCCTCCTGTCCCTCGAAATCCGAACCGCCTTCGTCACCGGCGTCTCGCGCGGCATCGGCAAGATGATCGCGCTCACGCGCTGACTGGCGCGGCGACGCGCTTGATTTTCACCCGGTCCCGCCTTAGTTCGTGTCTTACCATGAGTAAGGAGAAAATGCCATGAGCGTCGCGACCTTGACCAGCAAGGGCCAGCTGACCTTGCCAAAAGATGTAAGGCAGGCTCTCGGCG
Organism: Parvularculaceae bacterium; assembly: GCA_046296195.1. Lineage (GTDB taxonomy): Bacteria > Pseudomonadota > Alphaproteobacteria > Caulobacterales > Parvularculaceae > Amphiplicatus. The sequence continues at coordinate 26,053 of JBKBLR010000031.1, forward strand.
TGGGGCCGGGCGATCAGGTCAATTTCGTGCGGATGCGAGACGGCAATTTCGCCCTCATCGTCAGGCCCGCTGCGCTGCCGGTGAAGCGGCTGAAAGGCATCGTGCGCAAACCGGCAAAGCCGGTCTCGCTCGAAGCAATGGACAAAGCGATCGCCGCGGGAGCCAAAGGCGCTTGATCGGCCTCGACACGAATGTCGTCGTGCGTTTTCTTGCACAAGATGACGACGTTCAATCGCCCATCGCAACACGCGCGATCTCAAAACTGACGCGCGACAATCCGGGGTTTGTCAGTGCTGTCGTGTTAGCCGAGATCAGCTGGGTCTTGACCCGAGCTTATCGGATGTCGCGACCTGACTTGGCCATGGTGATTGAAGGCCTTTTACGGTCAGCCGAAATCAGAATTGAGAACGCGGAAGCGGCATGGCGCGCCCTTGGCCTCTACCAGGCCGCAAAATCGCTGGAATTCGCGGACGCCTTCATCGCCGAGATCAATGCTCTTGCGGGGGCGATGCAGACTGTTACTTTTGACCGTCATGCTTCCCTGGAAGGCGGCATGAAGCTTTTGAGCTGACCAATCGCCGGCTCACGAAATCTCATTCGAAAGTCTCCACCATGAAGAACCTTTTCTCCCTGCAAAACCGCACCGCGCTGATCACGGGCGGTTCGCGCGGCATCGGCAAGATGATCGCGCAGGGGTTCCTCGAGTATGGCGCGAAGGTCTACATCTCCTCGCGCAAGGCGGACCAGTGCGAGACGGCGGCGGAGGAGCTGTCGCAATTCGGGCATTGCAAGGCGATCCCGCAGGACGTCTCCACCGTCGAAGGCTGCAAGATCCTTGAACGCGCCTATGGCCGTCACGAAACTTCGCTCGACATCCTCGTCAACAACGCCGGCGCGGCCTGGGGCGCCGAGTTCGATGAGTTCCCGGAAAGCGGCTGGGACAAGGTGATGAATCTCAACGTCAAGTCGCCCTTCTTCCTGACGCAGGTGTTCCATGAGCGCATGAAGGCGGCGGCGACGAAGGAAAAGCCCGGCAAGGTCATCATGATCGCGTCGATCGACGGCATCCGTATCAATCCGTGGGAGACTTATTCCTATCAGGCGTCGAAGGCTGCGCTCATCCACCTGACGCGCCGCATGGCCGCGCGCCTCATCAAGGACAATATCTGCGTTTCGGGCGTCGCGCCCGGCGCCTTCGCTTCGGAAATGAACCGCGCCGCGCGCGATCACGCCGGCGCCGTCGCCGCCATGGTGCCGGCGGGCCGCATCGGCGCCGATGAGGACATGGCGGGCGTTGCGATTTTCCTCGCCAGCCGCGCCGGCGACTATGTGGTCGGCGACACGATCGCGGTTGACGGCGGCGTCGCCTATTCTTCGACCGGCCATTTCGGAGGCTGACATGGCCGCGGCGGACCAGAGGCTCCTCAATTCAGGCTTCTCGGCGAAATCGACAGCGGCCGAGGTCGTTCGCGGCGTCGATCTCAAGGGGAAGACCGTCATCGTCACCGGCGGCTATTCCGGCATCGGCGTCGAGACCGTGCGCGCGCTCGCGGGCGCCGGCGCTGACGTGATGGTTCCGGCGCGCGACGTCGCCAAGGCGAAAGCCGCGCTGGCCGGCGTCGATGGCGACATCTCCCTCGCCGCCGTGGACCTCGGCGATATCGCAAGCGTCGAGAAATTCGCGCGCGACTATGCGGCGGACCGCAGGGCGCTTCACATCCTCATCAACAACGCCGGCGTCATGGCCTGCCCCGAAACGCGCATCGGCAAGGACTGGGAGCTTCAGTTTGCGACGAACCATATCGGCCATTACGCGCTGACCGCCGCGCTTCTGCCGCTCTTGCGCGCGGCGGACGGAGCCCGCGTCGTGGCGCTTTCCTCGACCGGGCACAAGCTGTCGGACATCCGCTGGGACGACATTCACTTCCGCAAGGGCGGCTATGACAAATGGATCGCCTACGGACAGTCGAAGACCGCGAACGCGCTGTTTGCGATCGGGCTCGACGCGCGGGAGAAGGCGAACGGCGTTCGGGCTTTCGCCGTTCATCCCGGCGGCATCATGACCCCGCTCCAGCGGCATCTCCAAAAGGAGGAAATGATCGCCCTCGGCTGGATGGATGAGACGGGCGGCGTCTCCGAACGGGCGCGGCCCTTCTTCAAGACGCCGGAGCAGGGGGCGGCGACGGCGGTCTGGACTGCGACGGCGCCGATGCTCGCCGGCAAGGGGGGGCTTTATTGCGAGGATTGCGACGTCGCCGAGCTCGCCGGCGAGAATGAGCCGCGCCACCGGACGGTGAGAGCCTATGCGGTCGATCAGACGAGCGCGGCGCGGCTGTGGCGGGAAACAGAAGCGATGCTCGCCCGATGAATGAAAACCGCGCCGGGGAGAGCCGGCGCGGCGTTCAAGTCGTCAAGCGGCTGGTCAGGCGGCCTTCTTGCGGCGCCCGAGCCGCGCCGCGGCAAGGCCCGTCAGAAGGAGGAGCGCTGCGCCCGGCGCCGGAACCTCGGAATAGTCAATCGCGGCGAGCGAATAGTCCGAGTTGTTGCCCTTCTTGGTCGGAAGGTTTTTCGCTGAGAAAGCGATCGAGGCGACGATCAAGTCGCCGAGCGGACGCCCGGCGAAAAGGAAACAGCCTGATCCGCTGCTGGTCGTCGCGCCGCAATTCGTCACCGAGCCGAGGCCTGAACTAATGGTCGCCGTGTTTTCAGCGATGGCCTTGATCGTGAAATCAAGCATGGAACCGTCGCCGAGGGTGAGGCGGACGACGCCTTCCTCCTTGAAGTCCCCGAATTCGTCGCCGTTATAGAGGAACACAAGCTTGAAGGCGTCGACATAGACGTTGCGGTCGAACGTGACCGTCAGCCATTCGCCATAGTCGATTTCGCCCCCCGTTTTTCCGGCGACGCCGAGGCCCTGCTGGCCAGCGACCGTCTTCGACTGCAGTTTGCCGGGAGATCCCGTGACAGTCGCACCCGGAACGGCGCAGGAATAAAGTCCTGAACAGGCGACCAGATCCGCCGTGGTGATCGTCGCCGCTGACGCCGCCGAACCGGCGGCCATAGCGCCCAACACGCCCAACGCCGCAAGGATAGAACGCATCCCCAACTCCCCGAACTCAAAAAACTCGAACGATCGATAGCAATCGGTAAGCCGACCGCAAGCATTTATTATGGTTAAGGCTGATTTTTCCGGCCAGGGGGCCGCATAAAACAACTGCTCGATGCAAAGGGCGACCCCCGCCGCAACCGGGAGGGGCTCCCATCATGACGACGCGGGCAAGTCATGCGCTCTTTCAGTGATCGAAACCGATCACTGAAAGGCATCCTCGCTTCGCTGCGGGCGCGCGGTCGCGCTGGCCAAGCAGCGATGAGTCAAAGTCATCGCTGCTTGGTATCAGCTCTGAAGCAAAAAAAATGCAGGCGTCGCCGCTCCGAACCGGCGGCTTTTGCATTGACCAGGACTTTGCAGAGGGGCGCAGCCTCTGCGCGGCGCGGACAAGTTATCTAACTGACGGCGACGCCGAACAATCCGCCGATGAGAAAGGTCAGGCCGCCTGCGGCCGAGCCGATCGCGAGCATCCGGAGGCCGCCGAGGATGGCGTTGCGGCCGGAGAAAAGGCTCATGACCGCGCCGACCCCGAAGAGCGCCGCACCCGCGACGCCGGCGGCGACGGCGATCGGCGACGGCGCCCCGACAAGAAACGGAAGGAGCGGCAGGATGGCGCCGGTCGAGAACGCGAAGAATGACCACAGCGCTGCGCCCGTCGCCGATCCGAGATCGTCGGGATTGAGGCCAAGCTCCTCGCGCGCCAGCGTGTCGAGCGCGACCTTAGGATCGGCGACGAGCTTTCGCGCCAGCGCCCTTGCCTCCTCGATCGGCACGCCGCGGGCTTCATAGATGAGCGCGAGTTCTTCGGCTTCCTCCTCGGGATAGCGCTCGAGTTCCTCTTTTTCCTGCGCGATCTGGTGCTCGAACATTTCGCGCTGGGTGCGGACGGATACGAATTCGCCCGCCGCCATCGAGAAGGCGCCGGCGAGGAGGCCTGCGACGCCGGTGAGGAAGACGACATCGTTTGCGACGCTCGCGCCCGCCATGCCCATGACGAGGCTGGTGTTCGAGACGAGCCCGTCATTGACGCCGAAGACCGCCGCGCGCAGCGATCCTCCGCCGGCGCCCTTGTGGCGCGCGCCGATGCCTTCCGCGCTCGTCGGCATCGCGTGACCGGCGACGGGGCCGGAATAGGCGGAGACGCCGCGGACCTTGGACGCCGCGAGCACGCCGCGCAGCCTTTTCGGCCCAAGGATGGAGAGGAGGCCGGCGATCGCTTTGGCGCGCAGCGGCGGGCGAAAGGGCGGGGCGTCCTGCGGGGCGATGAGGGCGGCCTGCGCGGCGCTCTCCTCGGCGAGCTTTCTGAACAGCCTCGCGATGGCCGGATCTTTTTCCGCGCGTGCGGCCGCGTCCGTCAGCCAGCTTGCCGTCATCTCCTCGCGCCAGCGGCGATCATCTTCCCTGTGGGTGGAGGACATGCGCAGCAGCCTTTCGATTCGCCCAAAAGAGCGTAGCATGACGGCGCTCAGGAGGGGCTGGTTTCAATGGTCAAATCGGCGGCGGCGCTGGCGGCGGCGTTGATGGCGATGGCGGGCGCGGCTTTGGCTCTCCCGGAAGGAGTGTCGCCGCGCAAGGACGGGCAGGGGCCCTATGATCGCCTCGTCATCCGCGGCGCGACCATGATCGACGGTTCGGGGGCGCCGCCCTTCGGCCCCGTCGATATCGTCGTTGAAGGAAACCGCATCGCGGCGATCAAGGCCGTCGGCGCGCCGGGCCTGCCGATCGACGAAAAAGCGCGGCCCGCCAAAGGAAGCCGCGAGATCGACGCCGGCGGCAAGTTCGTTTTGCCGGGGTTCATCAACCTTCACGGCCACATCCACAGCTACGGCTCGGGACAGGACGTGCCGCCCGACTATGTGTTCAAACTCTGGCTGATGCATGGCGTCACGACGGTGCGCGAAGTCGGCAATGACAAGGGCGCGGCGTTTTCCGTCGAACTCAAGCGCGCCAGCGCCCGGAACGAAATCGACGCGCCGCGGCTCCACATCTATCCGTTCTTCGGCTCGTTCGGGTCGGAAGAAGTGAATACGCCCGAGGCGGCGCGCCGCCAGATTCGCTCTTTCAAGTCCGCAGGCGCCGACGGCGTGAAATTTTTCTCCGGTCCGGCGGAAATTCTCGCCGCCGCCTTTGACGAGGCGCGGCGCCAGAACCTGAAGACGACGATGCACCATGCCCAGCTTTCGGTGGCGCATGCGGACGTCCTCGACACCTCAGCGCAGGGTCTCAATTCGATGGAGCACTGGTACGGGCTCCCCGAGGCGCTTTTCGAGGACCGGACGATCCAGAACTATCCGCCGGGCTACAACTATCAGGACGAACAGCATCGCTTCGGCGAGGCTGGCCGGTTATGGGCGCAGGCCGCCGGACCGGGGAGCGAGCGCTGGGCCTATGTCCGCGACACGCTCCTTGCGCGGAATTTCTCGATCGTTCCGACCTTCACGATCTATCTTTCCAGCCGCGACTGGATGCGCGCGCGCAACGCCGACTGGCACGCCGACTACACGACGCCCTCACTCTGGAAGTTCTTCACCCCCGATCGCAACGCGCACGGCTCTTACTGGTTTGATTGGGGCACGGAGGAAGAAACCGCCTGGCGCGACAATTACCGGCGCTGGATGGCGTTCATCAACGACTACAAGAACGCCGGCGGCAAGGTCGGCGCGGGCGAGGACGCCGGCTATATCTACTCGACCTATGGCTTCGGCTTCATTCAGGAGCTCGAGCTTCTTCGCGAGGCGGGGTTCCATCCGCTCGAGGTCATCCGGGCGGCGACGCTCGACGGCGCGAAGATCCTCGGCGCCGAACGGGAGATCGGCTCGATCCAGGTCGGCAAGAAGGCTGACCTCCTCATCGTCGGCGAGAACCCGGTCGCGAACCTCAAGGTTCTTTACGCGACAGGCCACATCCGCCTCGACCCTGCGACCAACAGGCCGGCCCGCATCGGCGGCGTCGAGGTGGTGGTGAAGGACGGGCTCGTCTATGACGCCAAGGCGCTCGCCGCCGAGGTCCGGGCGATGGTCACAGCCGAAAAGCAGCGGGCCGGTCTGCCGCCGGGGCCGATGCCGGTCGTCGATTTCAGATTTGAGAAGAGGGAGATCCCGAAGTGAAAGTCCTGGTTCTTGCCGCGGCGTCTGCGGCGGCGCTTGTCTCCGCCGCGCGCGCCGACGATCTCGCGAGCGCCGTCGCCGCCGATTATCCGACGGTGTTCGAGCTCTACAAGACGTTTCACCAGAATCCGGAGCTCTCCTTCAAGGAAAGCCAGAGCGCTCGGATCATGGCGAATGAGCTGAAGGCGCTCGGCTTTACTGTGACAAGCGGAGTGGGAGATGCGTGGACGAAGGCCAAGGCGAAGGCCGACGCCGGCACGGTGCATGACGGCGTCGGCGGGTTCGGCCTCGTCGCCGTTTTAAGGAATGGCGAGGGTCCGACGCTGATGCTTCGCGCCGACATGGACGCGCTGCCGCTCGAGGAGAAGACGGGCCTTCCCTACGCCAGCAAGGTGGTTTCGTCCGACTACAAGGGCCAGAAGGCGCCCGTCATGCACGCCTGCGCGCATGACAGCCACATGGCGATGCTGATCGGCGTCGCGCGCCGGCTTGTTGCGATGAAGGACCAGTGGAAGGGAACGCTCGTCCTCGTCGGTCAGCCTGCGGAGGAAATCGGGCTCGGCGCGCTCGCCATGCTGTCCGACGGCCTCTATACGAAGTTCCCGAAGCCCGATTTCGTCCTCGCGGCGCACACCTCGGGCTGGGACCCGGCCGGCGTCGTCGCCTATACGCCTGAATACGCGCTCGCCAATGTCGACAGCGTCGACATCACGGTCCGCGGCGTCGGCGCCCATGGCTCGGCGCCGCATATGGGCAAGGATCCGATCGTCGTCGGGGCTGCGATCATCGGCGCCCTGCAGACGCTCATTTCGCGCGAGACCAATCCGCTCGATTCAGGCGTCGTGACCGTCGGCAGCTTCCAGGGCGGCTACAAGCATAACATCATCCCCGACGAGGCGACGCTGAAGATCACCGTGCGTTCCTACAAGGACGAGGTGCGTCAGAAGCTGATCGAAGGAATCAAACGTATCGCGCGCGCGCAGGCGCAATCCGCAGGGATTCCGGAAAACCTGATGCCGATCGTCAAGGTCGAAAGCGATTATACGCCCTCGACCTACAACAACCCGGCGCTGACGGCGCGGGTCGTGCGGGCGATGGCGGCAAGCCTTGGCGAGAACCGCGTCATGGAGCGCCCGCCCAGCATGGGCGGCGAGGACTTCAGCCAGTTCGGGCGGACCCCGGACAGCGTTCCGACCTTCATTTATTGGGTCGGCGGCGTCGACCCGGCGACCTGGCGCGCTGCGAGTGAAGGAAAGATTGCGCCGCCGCCGGCCAATCACTCGCCGCAATTCGCGCCTTTGCCGGAGCCGACGCTGAAGACCGGCGTTCAGGCGATGACAGCAGCGGCGCTCGACCTTTTGAAGAAGTAACGCGCGCCGGCGGTTGTTGCGATAACGAGCCTCCCCGGCCTCGCGGCGCCGCGATTTCGCTCCCCTGCTGCGCGAAGGACCGGAAGGGGGCGCCGCCGCCTCGACGGCGGGGACCCATGGGCGCTCCGTATACGGATGATCAGCAAAATCCGCGGCGGCCGGCGCGCTCTCGCCCCCGCCGATCACATTTTGTTTCAGGACAGGGTTAACGCCGCCGGCGCGCGCCGGAAATACGTATTTTTCGGTTGAGGGCCGACGCCGCAAGCCGTTGATTCCTTTGGCGCCGGAAGGCCGACAGGGTTAACGCACAGGGTTAACCGCTCGGTTCGTCGCGGAGTTATCCCCCTCCCCCCGGGGCGGCCTTAGGATGCTTCCCGCGTGTCGCAGGGAAGAGGCTCGAAGGATCCAGGCTTCAAAGCGCGGCG
>JBKBLR010000032.1:0-31515 GCA_046296195.1 Parvularculaceae bacterium
GCGAGGCCTTCCGCGTCGGTGATCCCGTAACCGTCCGCCGGCAGCGGAAAGGGCGCGGGCGCCTCCTTGGGCGGAAAACGGTCTACGGCTTCCAGTTTCATCAGGGTCATCCTCCGGCCTCCATATAGGGCAATCCCATGCATTTGACAAGGTTTCTGATATCGCGATCAATTGATAATTCCACCGGATCCCGCCGTTTCCGTCCCTAAAGCGCCGGCCCGCCGCGCGTCCTGCCGAACTCCCAGGTGATCCCGCCACGCTTGATGACCCCGGAAATCTCCAAGCCGCGCCGCGCCTCCAGCGCCTCCCGCCAGGGGACGAGCGAGAATTCCTTGGACCGCTCGACCACGGCGAAGCGCCCTGCCGGCAAATCAACGGATCGCCGGTAAATCCCGGTCAACCGCTCGCCCTCGACCGGCTGGTCGAAAGCCTTGCCCAATTGTTTCGACAGCCGCGCGCCGGCTGCGGCGACGGTCTCATGCTCCATCAGCGCGAGACGCTTTCGGTCGATGACAAGCCGCGCGCCCTCTTCCGTCGCGAAGCCTTGCTCGATCAGCCAGCGCCGGCGCGCGACGAGCGCGCCGCGCAATTCGCCGCCGAAACCGGCAGGTACAGTCTCGAGCTTCCCGTGACTTTCCAGCGCATCATCGAGCAGGGTGCGCGCGCGGGCTTGCGGCAGCTCTTCGAGCGACACAAAGGACAGCACGCGGATTTTGGCTGCCGACCTGCCGCGTTCGAACTCCGCGGCGCGCTGCAAATAATCATCGGGCACGCGCCAGGAGCCGTCAGCCTCGCGCTCGCCGATCCCGGCTCGTCGCAGGACCTCAAGGCGGCGCTTGTGCGTCAGGCGATAGTCGGCGGTCGATCGCGGATCGGCGATCGCATGCAGCTCATTCGAATAGACGCCGCCATTTCTCTCCGCAATCGCGGCGATGGTGAGATCGGATTTGCGAGGGCTCCCCGCGCCTCTTGAAACCTCAATGATCGCGCCTTCCGGCGGCATGGCGCCGGGCTTCAGATCGATCTCGACATGCCACTGATTGCCGTCCGCGCCGTCCAGCGCGAGAAAACGCCGCTCATGCGCGTCATCGGCGGCGCCCGATCCCATGACCCGCCCGATGAGCCTCAAGGGCGCCGTCTCGCCCGCGAAGTCGCGCAAATGATGAAGCGAGAGCCGGTCGCCGACGGCGTGTTCCATCGAGCGGATGATGTCGCCGCGCCGGCCCATGCCGCGGAGCGTCTCCTCCATCGCGGGCGACAATCGCCAGCCGTCACGCTCCCGGCGCGCAAGCTGCATCGCTTCGAGAGTCCGAAGACGGGCCATGAAGAGCTTCGACCGGAAGCGGTCATAGACCGTCCGGGGTTCGCTCAAACTTACGACGCCGCCGGCGTTCAATTCCTGGAGTTCGCGGTCGATCGAGGTGAAGCGCTCCTGCGTCGCCTCGCGCATGCGGCTCCGCGCAATCTCAAGATCACGCCGCTCCCCGAGCTCCAAGGTCGCGCGCTCCTCGGCGCGGCCGCGAAATCCATGGGTGATATAATTGCGCGCGATGACGAGGTCCTTGCCGTCATCGGCGCGGCCGCGAAGGACCACATGCACATGGGGATGGTCGGTGTCGTAGTGATTGACAGCGACCCAGTCGAGCTTCGTTCCGAGATCGCGTTCGGCCGCCGCCATGACGTCGCGCGTGAAACTGTTGAGGTCCTCGAGCTCGCCCGCCTCTTCCGGCGACAGGATGATCCGGAACTGGTGGCGGTCGGTCTTTCCCTCTTCGAGGAACGCTTCGCCGTCGACGCTATCCCGCGCCGGCCCATAGAGCTTGCCAGGCGTTCCATCCCTCTCGGCGCCGTCGCGCTGGATATAGCGAAGATGCGCCCGCGCCTTGGCGAGGCCGTTCTTGCCGAGCCGCACCGAGCGGATCTTGACCGCCACCCGGCGCGCGCGGAACTTCGCGAAAGGGTGCGACCGGTTGGCGAACCCTGCTGCGACGCCGGCGCCGCGCCCGATCCGCGCGCCGGAGAACCTCGCGCCCGTTCGCTTGGCGAAGACGCCAGGCCGCGCCTTCTCCATGCGGGCGTAGAGCTTGGCCGTAAAGCGCTTCGCCGCGCGCCCGCCGATCGATCGGATGCGGCCCAATCTCGGGTGGAATTCGTCGTCATCGTTCATGGGATCGCCTGGCGCCGTTCGTAGCCAGTTCGGCGATGCAAAGAGAATTGATCCGGCGGTTCAATTCGAGGTGAAATTGGCAGCGACGGCGGCTGGCGCCATTTGGCGCTGCTGAATTCGCGGGTGACTCCACTTGAATCGACGTGCAGACTGGCTTTGCGCGCCGAGTGGCGCCAAAGCTTTAATCTTGCTTTCCTCCGCCTACCCCCTATCTCCTCCTTCTTCGACCCAACCATTGCCATCATCCCCGCACCCAGACGGGTCGCGCGACCCCGATCGCATCAACCGCATTCGTCGCGCCGAAATATCGTCCGTCGAGCGAGTTTTCGGCGTCATTAAGGAGAAATATCTCATTGCTTCCGAGCGTGAAACAGCGGCTCCAGGCGGGCATTTTCCGGCCGAAAGAATCAAGGTTTTGCGCGTCGGCGACATGGATTTTGTTGATGAATATTGCTGTATTTTCGCGGCAGATTTCGTCGTCAGAAAGCGCCGCAACACGCTTCAGTAGCGGGATGTTTTCCGGGAGATAGCCGCGTTCGGCGATGAGTTTCGCGAGCGATTCGTCGGGCCGGACGAGTACGAAGTCGCCGACCTCGAGACGATCATGTCGTTCAATTCGATAGAGCCCGATGGGAGCGCTTGGGGAGGCGTTCCAGACGAGAAGCGGCGCGAACTTGACGACGCTGGCGAGCGCAAGCGCCCCAATTGCTGCGCCGGAAACCGCGACGATTTTCGTAGCAGTGCGTCTCATGGTTCGGCCTTTTTCGAGGTCGAAGAAAAGCGGCGTAGCGACGACCAGCTGTCGAGATCATGGATATGATAGACGATCGAGCCGCCATGTTTCCGGTAGGCGGGCCCGCCGCCCTCGCCCCTGAAATGCTCGAGCGCCCGGGCGCTGACGCGAAGATAAAGCGCGGCTTCATCAATGCTCAAAAAGGGGCTTTTGTCAGCCCGCGTCTTCGTCCGCGCCTTGACGGATTTCTGCGCCCCATTGGGCTTTGACCGCTCGCGTTTTCGGGTGCTGTTTCTCGCCATTAATCGCGACCCCCAATGCGACATCGCGTGGATTCTGGCGCACGAGGACGTAATTCTGGAACTCCTCCCTATTCCAAAATCGGGGGGCGCTATTCTTTCTTTTGAGGGTCCTTATTCAGCCGGCGAATATTTTATTCGCCAGTGGAATAAAGCGGAGACCGTCTCGCAAATTCGCGTCATTGGGGTGCGGACGATCGCCGGTTCGGCTTGCGCTATTGCCCATTTCGGCGCAAAATCTGCGAGAAGTCCGGAGCGCCTTTCCGTGCTCGAATTCGGCTCCCTGTTGCGATTGTTGAGAACCCATCTCGCTCTGACGCAGACGGAAATGGCCGATTTTTTACATATGAGCCAGCCGGTTTATTCGCGTGTCGAAGCAGGGCGGCGTCCCCTGTCGATGACGGCGCTTCAACGCATCGCCGAGTTTCTCGAGGTGTCGGTTGAGGAGCTTGTATTCGCCTTTTTCCTGCTTGACGACAACCTCAAGGAAATTGAACGGCGCGCGGGCGATCCGGTCAACAAACTGCTGCTCGCGATGGCGCGAAAATATCGCGACCGACTACCGACGCGTTTCAAGGACGCCGCCGCGCTTGGCCTTCTATTTGACGATCCCGACGCCTGACTTTCGACACGACCGACTAGGATGGGATAATTGCGTGACAAGGTTTTCTGACGGCATTATTGGATTGAACGCCCTCAATTCCGGCGGCGGCGACCTCATGAAACTCGATCCTTTTGACGGCGCGCTCTGGAAGAAAAAGCTGTCCGATCCGGATGCGGACGGAACCGTCACGGTAACCTTGTCGACGGGCAAGAAAGTCACTGTGAATTCTCGCCTCCTGGCGCTTCTGCGCGTCCTCGCCGACGAGCTCGCTCGAGAAGAGGCCGGACTTCACTGATCAACCTGCGCCAGAAGAAAGAGACCGGACGGACAAGGCCACTGGGCCGAGGAAAATGTTTGTAAAGACCCGTTGGGGTCGACCGAGCGGACAGGCCATTCAAGTTTAGCGATTGAGCGACGAAAGCGGCCAAATCGTCCGGTAAGCGACCATGTTTCCCCGCGACCTAGCTCGATCAGTGATTGATCACTGACGCAGAGCGTCCTCAGCTACCCGACCACGAACCGGACCCGCCAGTCTGTGATCGGCTCTATCGCTTTTTTCTGCAGGTGCGTGAGGCCGATGCGGAAGAACGAGCAGCCGATCAGGTATAGCAGCGTCAGCTCAAAGAGCCGGTTCAGGACGAACAGAGTGACATAAGTCGAGAGCCCGACTGCCTGCGCGAAGGTGACGAATGCAATCTCGGTCATGAGAAGGATGCAAAGCGGCGCCGGGAAGATCGAGACTTTCGCCATGCGCCAGAAATGAAAAGCGAGCACGGTGTCGAGCATCACGGCGACGAGGTAATAGGCGGGGATTTTGACGTAAAAGAAGGCGAAGCTGCTGAACACCCAGGCGCCGGCGATCAGGATCGCGGCGCTGCGGATCGAGCGTGACCGGGCTAGACAGGATATTGCGAGCGTGACGAGAACGAGCGTCGCGTAAAAGGCGACGACGAAGACGTCGCCCGACAGGTCCTCTTTACAATAGCTGAAAATACATTGCATCGAGCCCCCACCCGCTTTGCCTTGATTCAAAAGGCGCAATGCAGCTTCGATGCCAGTCATCATCAGCGGCGGCCCGACGCCGCCGACCTTCAGCGACACGATTTCGTGAACGGACCGGCTTATTGGTGAATTCGCGAAACGCAGGAAAGCCCCCGCGCGCGTTGCGTGCGGGGGCGAAAGCGCCCCGCCTTGCGGCGGGGCGCTGGATCGCGCGGCCGATCATTCGCCGGTGCGGCGGCGGTTCGGGCGCGACCAGATAAGGTCGAAGTCGCCGTTCTCCATCTCGCAGAGATTGGCGAGGATGGGCGCCGCGAGCGAAGGATCGTCGAGGCGGACCGAGAGATAGCTGCGGTTCTCGTTCGAGGTTTTCTTCCAGGCGGCGCCAATCTCGGCGCGGCCGCTCAGAAGCCGGAAGTCCGGAGATTTCTCGCTCGTCTTTTCGGCCGGCTTGATCTGGACGTTGGCATCAAGGGTGAGCGTCGTGACCGATCCGGTGAAGCCGTCGCCGGTTTTGGTGAAGTTGCCGATGGTAGCCATGTTCGTCTCCATTCTTTGGTCGGGCCGCCCATCGCGGCCTCGATGGCGATCGGCAAGGCGGAGGCGAACGCCGACGCAGTCGGAACGACCCGGAGCGCACGCGGAGGACGGCAGGCGGCAAAGTTTCTTGCCTCGCGAGGAATGGCGGCCCTTCTTTACTTGGGCCGCCAGGGGAAGAAAGTTCGCAGACGCCGTTGCGTTTAAGGCGTCGAGGCGAAGCCGGCCTTCGCCTAGATCAGGCCATTCGAGGCCGCGATGGGCAGGCCGCGCGGATGGAGGGAAACGATTGGCGCCCGCGGACCCTCACGAAACACGCGATTGCCGTTCGGGGGTGCTGGACGCGGCGTTCACCGCTACGACGCTATAGGTTCCGGCCGCTGAACGACGGAAGAAATTCACAGAATGGACGTTGCGAAAACCGGCCGGGCGCGCGAGGCCAAGACCGAGAAAACGAGGTAACCGCACTTGTCATTCAGGGTGACTGCGGCGTGGAAGCGCGTCCGGTCGATCAAGATCCGTGAAAAACGCGGCGGCGCATCGTACAAGGATCGCGACCGCAATCGGCGCACCACAGATTGCTCACTGGCAACCGCGAAGCGCCGCCCGGCTGCGAAAGGGCCCTTTGATGCATTATCTTGTCGTGAAAGCGGTTATTTCGGCGATCCTCATCGTCGCGGTTTCGGAGGTCGCCAAGCGCAGTCCGGCGTTCGGCGCGCTTATCGCCTCGCTGCCGCTTGTTTCGGTTCTCGGCATGATCTGGCTGTGGCGCGACACGAGCGATCCGGTGCGTCTCGCCGGCCATGCCGAGGCGACGTTCTGGTATGTGTTGCCGAGCCTGCCGATGTTTCTCGTGATCCCGGCGATGCTGCGCGCGGGGATCCCGTTCTGGCTGACGCTCGGCGCCGGCGTCGCGCTGACGGGCGTGCTTTATCTGGCGATGACGTTTGTGCTCGCTCGCTTCGGCGTCTCGCTTTGACGAGACAGGCGTAAGCGTCGCTGCGCCGGCTCGCTACATGACGCGTTTCACTTCGCTGTAGTCGCCGCGCGTCCGCAGCGTCACCGTCATGGGCGCACCGGAGCGGTTGCGCCAGAACCAGCCATGGCTGCCGTCGAACGCGGCGACAAGGTCGCCCTCGAGCCGCGCCGCCGATCCTTTTCCGTACCCGTGATAGCTGACGCCCGGCCGGTCGCCATGTGTGTCGTAATTCACCTTGGCGCCGTCGGTGAACCATTCGAACGTTGCGCTTGCGCCTTCCGTAATGACGAGCTTGAATTCGGCGGCGGCGTCGGGCGCCAGCGTGAACGACACTTCGTCCTTCCACAGCGCAACCGCCTGCGCCGCCTCAACAGCCGGTTGCACAGAAGGCTCAGCAATGACGGACGTTGTTGGCGGCGGAGCGGCCGCCCCATCTTCGGACAACGACGCTGTGATGACCGGTGCATCCGCCTCCGCAGCTTCGGCTTCCGCCGCAAGCTGCCGCTTGATGCGCCCCATCTCGGTCAGACCGAAGACCGAACCGACGCGCGTCGGATCGACGCCATACTCCGCGGGCAGAACGATCGTGACCAGAAGGATTGCGGCGACGAGGGCGGCGACGCCTGTCGATTTGAGCAATCGGCTGGTTGAAGGCAATTCGGACGGATCCGGTTTTTTGGCGTTATACAACGGGCGATCTCCTGTCAGACGATGAACAATCCGGCGAGCTGGTAGCCGGTCAATAAAAAGCCGAGCGTCATCAGGATGACGTTCGCCGCGTAAGCGTGGCGCCAGAACCCGTCTGTGCGCCGCCAGAAGCCCATGACGATCAGGATGGCGCCGAGCGCGAGAAGCTGACCGGCTTCAACGCCGATATTGAAGGCGATCAGATTGCCGAGCAGGCCGTCTCGCGACAGGTCGAAATCCTGCAGCTTCGTCGCGAGGCCGAATCCGTGAAACAGCCCGAATATCAGCGTCGCGGCGCGCGTGTCCGGCTGGACGCCGAACCAGCGCTGATAGGCGCCGAGATTGTCGAGGGCTTTGTAGACGACCGAGAGACCGATGATCGCGTCGATCAAGAAAGGATTTATCGAAACGCCCGACAGCACGCCGAAGATCAGCGTCGCTGAATGGCCGAGCGCGAACATCGTGACGTAAACGCCGATGTCCTTCATCCTGTAAAGGAAGAAGATGACGCCGAACAGGAACAGCAGGTGATCGTATCCGGTCACCATGTGCTTGGCGCCGAGATAGAGGAACGGCCCGAAGAGAAAGCCGGTCGTTTCCTGAATGTAGCCCTTGTCGCCTTCGGGCACGCCGTGGGCGAAGGCAGCGCTGAAAGCGCTCGCGGCGAGAATTGCCCCGATCGCCGCGAGCAAGCGGGCATAGCGGCGACGCGGCGGACGTTCGTCGGATGACATTATGAAATTCTCCGTGATAGCGGTCATGCGACGGCGGGTTCAGTAAGGCGCGCGCCCCGTCTCCGGAGCGACCGTCCGTGCGCCATGCGGTAGAGCGCCGGGAGCACAAACAGCGTCAGCGCTGTCGATGAAATAATGCCGCCGATGACGACCGTCGCGAGCGGGCGCTGCACTTCGCCGCCGGCGCCGACATTGAACGCCATCGGGATGAAGCCCAAGCTCGCGACGAGCGCGGTCATGAGGACCGGCCGAAGCCGCGTCAGCGCGCCCTCCCGGATCGCTTCATCGAGCGGGCGCCCTTCCTCGGCGAGGGTGCGAATGAACGTCATCATCACGACGCCGTTGAGCACCGCGACGCCTGACAGCGCGATGAAGCCGACGCCGGCGGAGATCGAGAGCGGCATGTCGCGTAGGAGGAGCGCGAAGACGCCGCCGGTCAGCGCGAGCGGCACGCCGGAGAAGACGATCGCGGCGTCCTTCACCGAGCGGAACAACGCGAACAGGAGACCGAGGATCAGAATGAGCGTCGCCGGGACGACGAGCGCGAGGCGCTGCGCTCCGGAAATCAGCTGCTCGAAGGTTCCTCCGTATCCAACCCAGTAGCCGGGCGGAAATTCGACCTCGCGATCGATTCGGTCGCGCAATTCGCTTACGAAAGAACCGAGATCGCGGCCGCGGACATTCGCGGTGACGACGGCGCGGCGCTTGCCGTTCTCGCGGCTGATCTGGTTCGGCCCAACCAGCAGCGAGACCTTCGCGACTTCCTGCAACGGCACGAAACCGCGCACGCCGTCTTCGGCGTCCGGGAGCGGAATACGCAGCCGGCCGATCTCATCGACATTCTGGCGCAGCGCCTCGGGCAGCCGCACGACGATGTCGAATCGCCGGTCGCCCTCGAAGATCTGCCCAGCCCCGGCGCCGCCGAGCGAGGCGGCAAGCACGTCCTGAAGATCGGCGACATTGAGCCCGAAGCGCGCGAGCGCGGCGCGGTCGGGATCGATCTGCAGGACCGGCAAGCCGGTGATCTGTTCGGATTGCACGTCTTGCGCGCCCGGCGTCGCGGCGATCACGCTTTCGATCTGGCCTGCGACGCCCTGCAATTCACCGAGATCGTCGCCGTAAACCTTGACCGCGACATCGGCCCGGACGCCGGAGATCAGCTCGTTGAAGCGCATTTGGATCGGCTGCGTGAACTCGTAGCGGTTGCCGGGAATTTCATCGACCGCCGCTTGCATTTCCGCGACGAGGGCCGCTCGGGGTTTGCGCGGGTTCGGCCAGTCTTTCCGGTCCTTCAAGAGAATGAAGGTGTCAGCGACACTCGGCGGCACGGGGTCGGTCGCGATCTCGGCGGTGCCGATTTTCGAGACGACGCGCTCGACTTCCGGGAATTGCCGCAGGCGCGATTCAAGCGCCGTCTGCATGCTGATCGCCTGGGAAAGGCTCGTTCCCGGAATGCGCAAGGCATGCATGGCGATGTCGCCCTCATCGAGATTCGGGATGAACTCCGATCCCATGCGCGAGGCGGCAAACCCGGTTATGACGACAAGCGCCGCCGCGCCGCCGATCACGATGAAGCGGAACCGTAGCGCGAGATCGAGCAACGGCGCGTAAGCCGCGCGCGCTCCGCGCATGACCGGACTTTCCTTTTCCGAGATCTTGCCCTTGACGAACATCGCGACCGCTGCGGGCACAAACGTCAGGGAAAGGATCAGCGCCGCCGTCAGCGCGGTGACGACCGTGAACGCCATCGGGTGGAACATCTTTCCCTCGATGCCCGACAGCGCGAAAATCGGTACATAGACGAGCGTGATGATAACGACGCCGAAGATCGACGGCTTGATCACTTCAACGGTCGCGGCCTCTGCGAGATAAAAGCGCTCCTCGCGCGAGAGCAGCCGCCCGAGCCGGTGCTGCTCGAGGCCGAAGCGCCGCAGGCAATTCTCGACGATGATGACGGCGCCGTCGACGATCAGCCCGAAATCGAGCGCGCCAAGGCTCATGAGATTGCCGGAAATCCGGTTCTCGACCATGCCGGTGATGGTGAGGAGGAGCGACAGCGGGATGACCGCCGCGGTGATCAGGGCGGCGCGCACATTTCCGAGCAGGACGAAGAGGACGACGATGACCAGCATCGCGCCGACGAAGAGATTTTCCTCGACGGTCTTGATGGTGCGCTCGACCAGCGCGGTGCGGTCATAAATCGGTTTGGCCACAACGCCGGGAGGCAACGCTTTCGCGGCTTCCTCAAGGCGCGCCCCGGCGGCCCGGGCGACGATGCGGCTGTTCTCGCCGACCAGCATGAAGACAGTGCCGAGCACGATCTCCTTGCCGTCTTCGGTCGCGGCGCCCGTGCGCAGTTCCTCGCCGATCGCGACGTCGGCGACATCGATGATGCGGATCGGGACGCCGCCGCGATTGGCGACGATGATGGACTTCAGATCCTCAATGCTGCCCGCCTGTCCGGTCGAGCGCACGAGCCATTGCTCGCCATAGCGCTCGACATAGCCAGCCCCGATGTTTGCGTTGTTGGCTTCCAGCGCCGCGACGACATCGCGCATGGAAAGATGCGCGGCGGCGAGTCGGTCGGGCCACGGCGTCACATGGTATTGGCGCACATGCCCGCCGACGGTGTTCACTTCGGTGACGCCCGGCGTCGTGCGGAGCTGCGGGCGGATCACCCAGTCCTGCAGCGTGCGCAAATCCTCCGGCGTCCAAGCCGTGCCGTCCGGCTTCGTCGCGCCGGGTTCCGCCTCGATGACATACATAAAAATCTCGCCGAGGCCGGTCGCGATCGGTCCGAGTTCCGGTTCGATTCCCGACGGCAATTGGCTGCGGACGCCTTGCAATCGCTCATTGATCAGCTGGCGCGCGAAATAGATGTCGGTTCCATCCTTGAAGACGGCCGTTACTTGGCTCAATCCGTAGCGCGAGATCGAGCGTGTATAGGTAAGGCCCGGCACGCCGGCGATCGCGGTCTCGACCGGGAACGTCACGCGCTGCTCGGCCTCCAGCGGCGAGAATCCCGGCGCTTCGGAATTGATCTGCACCTGGACGTTGGTGATGTCCGGCGTCGCGTCGATGAGAAGGCGCTGGAAATTCCAGACGCCGACGGCGGCGAGCACAAGCGCGAGCGCCAGCACCATCCAGCGATGGCGAATGGACAGGCGGATGAGGGCGTAGAGCATGGGTGCGCTTCCTGAAGCGCGTTTCCGAAAAGTGTGAGCGGTTTTCGGATAGAACGCGCGATAAAACAAAAGGCTAGTGATCGTGACTGGCGCCGGACTTCTCGACGTCCTGGCGGATGAGAAACGCGTTCTTCGCGACATACTCTACGCCGGGGTCGACGCCGCCGAGAATTTCGGTCCATTCCGGCGTCTGGCGCCCAAGCTCCAGCATGCGGACCTCGTAGGTGTCGCCGACGCGCGCGAAGACAACGGTGAAGTCGCGGAAGCGCTGCAACGCTTCCGTTTTTACAGCGAGCGGCACGTCTGACTTGCCGATGACGACGACGCCTTCGACCGCCTGACCGGGGCGCCAAGTGAGATTTTCGTTCGGCAGTTCGACATGCGCGACAATGGTCTGTGTCATCATGTCGGCGGACGGAAGGATTGTCTCGATGGCCGCTTCGATCGACGAGGTCCTGTCAAGGTTGGTGACCGTCACCAGCTGGCCGGCGGCCAGACGCTCGGCGTCACGCGGATAGACATAGAATTCGGCATGCACCTGCGTCGCGTCGGCGATGACATAGAGCGGCGCCGCGCCGGCCACATCGCCGACATTGGCGCGGCGTTCGACGACGGCGCCGGCGATCGGCGCCGGGATCGCGTAGGTCTGGAGACTGCTGCTGGCGGTGACGTTGGCGAGCACTGCACCCTTCTCCGCGCGTTCGCCGTTCTTCTTCGTCATTTCCACAATGCGGCCCGGAAACCACGCCGCAACTTCGGCGCGGCCTTGCGGCTGCAGTTCGACTCGGCCCGCGAGCGTCACTGTCTCTTCAATCGTCGCGGGGCCCGTTGTCTCGACCGCGACGCCGGCGGCGTCCGCCTGCGCGCGGCCGAAGCTCGTTCGGCCCTCATAGGAGTCGTAATCCCAGGAATGCTGCTTGCCCTGCTGCGTGGCCCGCACGGAGACGTCGAAGCTGTGCGGCTCGGTGACGACGCCGTCGCCGCGCAGGAAATCTTCCTGCGGCGTGAAGGCGAAGCGATCCGTCTTGCCGCCAAGGCGCCCGAGTTCGATGGTGAGATCGACGCTCGTGGGATCGACCGGCTTATCGTTGAGGTACGGATAAACGCGATATTCGGGATCGACGCCGTCTTCGAAGATCGTCACCTCGACGGCGAAATTCCCGTCGCGCAGCATGCGGCCGCGATGGGGTCCGCGCTCATAGTCGGCTGATGCCGTTTCGCTCTCGCCTTCCGCGGCGGGCGCGGTTGCGGCGCCGCATCCGGCGAGCGCGAGCAGCGCGGCGAGCGGCGCAGCGCGCAGAACTGTGAGGAACTGGGTTGTCATTCGGAACTCTCCACCAAAGACGTCGCCGGCATGGCGCCGTTGAGGCGCGCGAGCCGGATTTCGGATTTATGAAACATCAATAGCGCCGCGACCTGCCGCTCGCGCGCCAACGTCAGCGCAGCCTCCGCATCGAGAACTTCGATGTAGGAAAGCCCGCCCTGCGCGTAGGCAGACAATGTCTCGCGTTGCGCCCGCTCCGTACCCGGAATGATGCGCGCCGCATAGGCGTCGATCTCGCCGCGCGCGGCGGCCGCCTGCGACGCAAGATACGCGGTCTCGCGCGCCAACGCACGTTCGCGCGCCTTCAGTTCATAGTCGGCGCGCGCCGCCTTCGCGCGCGCCGATGCGAGGGTGCCGGAATTCCGGTTCCAGATCGGCAGTGGCACGCTGACGCCGACGATGAAGGCGGAACTCTCCGTCTGGCGCAATTGCCGGAAGCCGGCGGTGACGCTCGGATCTGGCTTTTGCTTTGCGCGTTCGACATCGACCTCGGCCGCCGCGCGCGCGCGCTCCGCTTCGGCAAGCGCGATGTCGGCTGAAATCGTTTCCGTTGCGCCGCGAAGCGCGATGGTCTCAAACGATTGGGCGTCGAGACTGAACGTCGTGTCACCGCCCCAATAGCTCGCCAGCGCCGCTTTCGCCGCCGCCGCGCGCGCTATCGCGCCAGCTTCAGCGGCTTCGGCTTCCGCCAATTGCGCGGCAACGCGCGATCCGGCGGCGGCGGGGTCGCGGGCGGCGGCGACGCGCCGGCTGACGGCGGCTGACAGCTCCCGCGCCGTCGCGACACGCACCGTCGCGATCCGGGCGAGCGATTCGGCTGCCTGCGCGTCGACAAAGGCGGCTTCTACCGCCTCCTGAAGGTCGGCGCGCGACAAGCTTGCACGGAGCAACGCGGCCGCGGCCTCTCCTTGCGCGGCGCGTCGTCGCGCGCGCCTGTCGCCGCCGAGCGAGAACTCCTGGCTCAGGGAGTAGGTCGCCTGTGCGCCGTCGATCCCGGAAAACGTGTCCGTGCCGCCGAAATCCTCGAGCAGTACGTCGAGCGTCGGATTGGCGCGCGCGCCAGCCTGGCGCACGGACGCTTCCGCCGCAACGGCGCCCTCGCGCGCCGCCGCAACGCCCGGATCGTCGCCCAGCGCGCGGCGCACCGCTTCAGCGCGGGTTATGATCTCTTCCGCCTGCGCAGCAGCGCCGGCGTTGAGAGCGATCCCTGCAAGGACCGCCAAAACAAATAGTCGCAAAGGGTTCCTCCTCTGTCACAAACGATGAAGGCGCCGCGAGACGCAGCGCCGGCGTTTCGATCAGAGGGATATGCGGGGAGGCTTGAAGGGAGACTCGTCCCGGGCTTTGGACGACAGTCCGTCGGGATCGAAGAAATACGCGCGCTGCGACGCAAGCGCGATACTGAGGACGCTCAGTGAATCGGCCGGGCCGAATTGCGGCGCGGCGTGCGAATGAAAGCCGCTTTCGTAATGGTCCGAGGCCGGCTCCACCGGATCGCCGACTGGGGCGCGGAGGCCGGCGTCGGCAAAATCCTCGTGATGATCGGCGTCACCGTGCCGATGATCGTCGCCGAGGACATGGACATCGTGAAATCCCGAATAGGCGTGCGCGTGCGCGGTCGAGGTCGCGGCCGCGCCATAGAGGGCGAGAGCGACTGTCATCAGGACCGCGAGGCATCGGCGCAAGCAGAACATGGGACGCTTCTACACAGAATTCCTTAACGTGTCATATAAGGCGAATAGCGGCAAATTGGCCCTTGGCGGCCAAATCAGCGGACATAAGGCGGCGGCGCCAGTCGCGAGCGGCGCATCAGTCGCTTTTCCCCCGGCGGTAGGCGAGGAGGCGCAACGCGTTGGCGACGACGACCAGAGTCGAGCCCTCGTGGACGACGATCGCCGCGCCGATGTTAAGCCCGAAGAGCGTCGCCGGGATCAGAAGCGCAACGACGCCGAGGCTCGCCCAGAGATTCTGCCGGATGATGGACCGCGTCTGGCGGCTGAGCCCGACGGCGAAAGGCAGGTGGCGGAGATCGTCCGCCATCAGGGCGACATCCGCGGTCTCGAGGGCGACATCGGAGCCTGCGGCGCCCATGGCGACGCCGACCGTCGCTTCGGCGAGCGCCGAGGCGTCGTTGACGCCGTCGCCGACCATGGCGATCGCGCCGTCGCCGCGCAGCTTGCGTATGAAGTCGACCTTATCCTCGGGCATCAGCGCGCCGCGCGCTTCGGTGAGGCCGACCTTCATGGCGATCGCGTCCGCGACTTTCTGATTGTCGCCGGTCAGCATGATCATGCGCGAGACGCCGAGCGCGCGAAGCTCTTTGATCACGCCGGCAGCGAAGGGGCGCTCGACATCGAGAAGCCCGAGCGCGCCGAGATAGTGCGCCCCGCAGCGAACCACCATCACCGTGCGCCCCGCCTGTTCAAGGCGGCGCGCCGCGTCGCGCACCTCGTCGGACATAGGCGCGCCGTCGGCCCCGTCGAACATCGCCGGTTTGCCGACATGAACGATGTCGCCGCCGATGCGGCCCTTGACGCCCTTGCCGGTGATGCTTTCGACGCCCTCCGCGCGTAGCAGCTCAGAGGCGGCGAGTTTCGGCGCGGCGTCGCGGACGACGGCGGCGGCGAGCGGATGATCGCTTTGCTCTTCGATGGCTACCGCGACAGCGAGGAGCTCAGCCTCCGCAACGCCACTCGCCGGAACAATATTGACAAGCCGCGGCTTTCCTTCGGTCAGCGTCCCGGTCTTGTCGAACGCGACGACGCTCAGCGTCCCGAGATTTTCAAGCGCGGCGCCGCCTTTGACAAGGACGCCGCCGCGTCCGGCGCGGGCGATGCCGCTGAGGATCGCGCTCGGAACGGAGATCGCCAGCGCGCAGGGGCTCGCAGCGACCAGCACGGCCATTGCGCGATAGAAGCTCTTCGAGAACGGTTCATCGATGACGACCCACGCGAACAACAGGAGGACGACCAGCGTCAGCACGGCGGGCACAAAGAAGCGTTCGAACCGCTCGGTGAAGTTCTCGGTCGGCGAGCGCTGCGTCTGCGCTTCGGCGACCATGCGGGCGACGCGCGCGAGCGTCGATTCGCCGGCGCGTCTGGCGACGTAGACGTCGATCGCCCCGGCGCCGTTGATCGTGCCGGCGAAAACCCGGTGTTCCGCAGAAATTTTTGCGAACTCGGCGGCGCCTGGGTCGCCCGATATCGGGCGCTTGTCGACAGGCGCGCTTTCGCCGGTGACCGGCGCCTGGTTGACGCTGGTCTCGCCAGCGATGACGACGCCGTCGGCCGGCAGGCGCTCATTCGGCTTGACAACGACAATGTCGCCGACGGCGAGTTCTTCGATCGGCACATGCTTGATCGCGCGCCCGCTGCGGATATTGGCGCGGTCGGGCGCGAGCTTTGCGAGCGCCTCGATCTCGCGCCGGGCGCGCCCCATCGCAAATTCTTCCAGCGCATGGCCAAGGCTAAAGAGGAACAGGAGCAGCGCGCCTTCGGCCCAGCTTCCGAGCGCTGCGGCTCCGGCGGCGGCAACCAGCATCAGCGTGTCGATCTTGAAGCGCTTCGCGGCGATGTTCCCGATCGCTTCTCGCAGCGTGAAGGCGCCGCCAAAGATATAGGCCGCGACGAAAAGCGGCAGAGCGCCGTCGGCGCCGCTGCGTTCGATCGTCCATCCGACGAAAAGCGCCGCGCCGGAAAGCAATGAAAACAGGAGTTCGCCGTGGCGGCTAAACCATCCGCCGCGCGCATGGCTGCCGGCGTGCGCGCCGTGCGCATGCCCGTCGTCGGGCCGGTCCGGCGGCTGGACCTTACGACCGGACTTGCCGTCAAATGCGTTATCGTGCGCGCTTGGCGGCGCGGTTTCATCCGTATCAAGATCGCCCGTAGCAGCGGCGTTGTCGCGGTTCATGAAATTGCCTTGTTGCGATCATGGAAGCGCCCGCTCACTCCGCCGGGGCCGGTTGCGGCACAAAGGAGGGTTGATCCGCCTCGCGGCCTGCGCGCGCGGGTCGGAGGACCAGCCGGCAGATCGCGGGAAGGACGAAGAGGGTGAGGACCGTCGCGGTGATGAGGCCGCCGATGACGACGGTCGCGAGCGGCTTTTGCACTTCGGCCCCGACGCCATGCGCGATCGCCATCGGCACGAAGCCGATCGCCGGCACGATGCCGGTCATGAGCACGGCGCGGAAGCGTTCGGCCATGCCGTCATGGATCGCGGCGTCAACCGCCATGCCGCCGGCGATACGGGCGTTGATCGCGGTCATGACGACGAGACCGTTCAAGACGGCGACGCCGGCAAGGCAGATGAAGCCGACCGCCGCCGAGATTGAGAACGGCATGCCGGTCAGCGCGAGCGTGAAGACGCCGCCAGCGAGCGCGAGCGGCACGGCGGAGAAGACGGCGCCGGCGGCGCGCATGGTTCCGAGCGCCATGTAAAGGAGCGCGAAGATGAGCGCGAAAGCAGCGGGAACGACCAGCGTGATCCGCTGCGAGGCGCTTTTCAGGTTCTCGAACTGGCCGCCCCAGACGAGCCAGGTCCCCGCTGGCAGCGCCACATCGCGTTCAACGAGGGCCTGCGCTTCGGTAACGAAAGAGCCGAGGTCGCGGCCGCGGACATTGGCTTGCACGACGACGCGGCGCTTGCCGTTTTCGCGGCTGACCTGATTGAGACCTTCGGAGAACGAAAACCGCGCGACCTCGCGGAGCGGGATCGATGCGCGGGGCTCGCCTTCCGTTTCGGGAAGCATGACCGGCATAGCGCCGACCGCCGAGAGATTATCGCGCAACGCGTTCGGCAGGCGCACGACGATGTCGAACCGGCGGTCGCCTTCAAAGACGAGACCCGCCTCGCGCCCGCCCATGGCGGTCGCGACGACGTCGGTCACTTCCTCGACGGAAAGGCCGTAGCGGGAGATCGCGTCTCGATCGAAGGCGACGTCGAGCGTCGGAAAGCCGCCGGTCTGTTCGACCTTGATATCGGCGGCGCCGCTGATCGTCTGGAGAACGCCGGCGATCTCGGCGGCGGTCGCTGACATCTGGTCGAGATCGTCGCCGTAAAGCTTGATCGCCACATCGCCGCGAACGCCGGCGATGAGCTCGTTGAAACGCATCTGGATCGGCTGCGAGAATTCGTAATTGCTGCCGAGAACCAGGTCGAGGCGTTCGTCCATCTTCTCGATGAGCGCGGTTTTGGTGAGCGTCTTGTCGGGCCATTCCGCGCGGGGCTTCAGGATAATGAAGCCGTCCGAGGCATTGGGCGGCATCGGATCGGACGCAACTTCCGCCGTGCCGGTTTTCGAATACATGAACGCGACCTCGGGAAATTCCTCGACCGCCTTTTCGATCTTCCGCTGGATATCGACCGATTGCGTGAGCGAGGTCGACGGAATGCGCAACGCCTGCACGGCCATGTCCTGTTCGTCGAGCGTCGGGATGAATTCCTGGCCGAGACGCGTGAAGGTGAAACCGGCGAGGGCGAACACGGCGACAGCGGCGCCGATCACCGCAAAGGGGCGACGGATCGACCAGCGAAGTCTTGGCTCGTAGAAGCGTTTGGCGATGGCGATCGCCGGGACTTCCTTTTCGGCGACCTTGCCGCGAATGAGGATCGCGACCATCGCCGGCACGAAAGTCAGCGAGAGGATGAAGGCGGCGGCCAGCGCCAGCATCAGCGTGATCGCCATCGGCGAGAACATCTTGCCTTCAACGCCGCTGAAGGTGAGGAGCGGTGCAAAGACGAGAAAAATGATCGCCTGCCCGAAGATCGTCGGGCGGATCATTTCGCGGGTGGCGGCGCTCGTTTCCTCAAGCCGCTCCGCCAAGGTCAGCACGCGACCCTCATGGTGCTGGCGTTCGGCGAGCCGCCGGATGCAGTTTTCAATAATGATCACGGACCCGTCGACGATCAGCCCGAAATCGAGCGCGCCGAGCGACATGAGATTTCCCGAGACGCTGATATAATTCATGCCGATCGACGTCATCAGCATCGAGAACGGGATGATGAGCGTCGCGATGAGCGCGGCGCGCAGATTGCCCAGGATGAGGAACAGCGCGACGGCGACGAGAATAGCGCCTTCGGTGAGGTTGCGCTCGACCGTCGCGATGGTCGAATTGACGAGCTTCGAGCGGTCATAAACCACCTGCACCTCGACGCCGGACGGCAGGGTTTTGGCGACTTCGCCCAGCTGCTCCGCGGCGGCGGCGGCGACGGTGCGGCTGTTGCCGCCGGTCAGCATCAACACCGTGCCGATGACGACTTCCTCGCCGTTCATGCTGGCGGCGCCGGTGCGAAGTTCGCCGCCGATACGGACATGCGCGACATTGCGGACGGTGACCGGCACGCCTTCGCGCGTTGCGATGACGGCGTCGCTGATCTCTTCAATGGTGCGAATGCGCGCATCGGCGCGGACGAGGAACGCCTCGCCCGCGCGCTCGACGAAATTCGCGCCGACGGAAAGATTGGCGCGCTCGAGAGCGTCGGCGAGTTCGGAAAACGAAATGCCGTAGGCGGCGAGGCGCGCGGGATCAGGTTCGACAACGAACTGCTTTTCATAGCCGCCGATCGAATCGATGCCGGCGACGCCGCCGACCGAGCGCATCTGCGGGCGCACGATCCAGTCCTGCACGGTGCGCAGATACGCGGCGCGCGAGATCTCATCGGCAAGACGATCGCCTTCGATGGTCACAAACGCGCCATCGCGCTGCCAGCCGGTTACGCCGTCGGCGGCGATCCTGGAGGGGTCGCCATACCGGATCGCCCACATCAACACTTCGCCAAGGCCGGTCGAGATCGGCCCCATCTGCGGCTCGGCGCCGACGGGCAGGGTTTCGCGCGCTTGCGCGAGCCGCTCGGCGACTTGCTGTCGCGCGAAATAGACATCGACGTTCGGCTTGAAGACGGCGGTGACCTGGCTGAAGCCATTGCGGGAGATCGACCGCGTGGTCTCCAATCCGACGATGCCGGAAAGCGCGGTTTCAACGGGGTAGGTCACAAGCCGTTCGATATCGAGCGGCCCGAACTGCGGCGCGACCGTGTTGATCTGCACCTGTTTGTTGGTGATGTCCGGCACCGCATCGATCGGCAGGCGGATAATGTTCCAGACGCCGACGGCGGCGACAATGAGCGTGACGATGAGAACGGCCCAGCGCGAGCGGACCGCAGTCTCGGAAATGCCTTGAACCATGATTGCGGTTTCCTATCCGTTCAGTGGCCGTGCTCGGCCGAGCCCTTGCCGATCTCGGCTTTGACAAGGAAAGCGTTTTCGGCGACGAGCATCTCGCCGTCCTTGAGGCCGGCGGTCACTTCGACTGTCCCTGCCCCGCTGCGCCCGAGCGTCACGGCGCGCGCTTCAAGGGCCTCGCCCTCCTGTACGAAGATGACCTGCTGGCCTTCGAGGGTTTGCACAGCGTCCGCCGGCGCAACGATTAGCGCTGACGTCTCGCCGACGACGACTTCGGCCCGGATCGCCATGCCCGGGCGGAGACTTTGCGCGGCGCCCGCCAAGATCGGCACGCGCGCGATCAGGGTCTGGCTGTGCGCGTCGGTGACAGGCAGCACGGACGCGACGGCGCCTTCATATTTCGCTTCACCGTCGAGCCCGAGTATCGAGACGGTCTGGCCCGCCGCGACGCGGTCCGTGTCGTGGGTTACGACATTGAGTTCGGCCTGCAGTTGAGAGAGGTCGCCGATCAGGAACAACGCCGCGCCGTCGGTGACGTCGCCGATATTGGTCGTTCGTTCGAGGATCGTGCCAGCGATCGGCGCTTTCAGCGAATAGGTTTGCAGGCTCTCGGCGCTTTCAATGCGCGCCAGCATGTCGCCGCGCTCAACCTGGTCGCCGATGTTCCGGTCGACGCTGCGAACGACGCCCGGATAGGGCGCGCGGACTTCGGCGCGCGCCGAGGGCTGCAGCATGATGCGCCCCGTCAGCGTCAGCGTTTCGCGGATGACGCCAGGCCCCGCTTTGGCGAAGGTGACGCCCGCGGCGTCGAGCGCGGCGGCGGCGATCTCGACGCGCGGCATGCCCGCGTCATGATCTCCCTCCTTTTCGGCGTGCTCTTCTTCGCCGGGGACGGGTTCGGCGGCGGCGAGCGCCTCGCCGCCGCTGGATTTACCGCAAGCGGCGAGCGTCGCGGCGGCCGCAAGCGCGGCGATGGAAGCGATGATGGCCCGGCTATTCATTGGGGAACTCCTTCACGTCGGCGGGCGCGGCGAGGCGCGCGGTAAGGCGGTCGAATTCGGCTCGGGCAAGATGGGCGCGGCGCAGCGCATCGACTTCGCGCGCGCGAAAATCGAAGAGAGCGGTCTGCGCGCTGAAGACTTCGAGATAGGAGAAGGCGCCGCGCGCATAACCGGCGCGCGCACCGGCGAGCGCTGTCTCCGCACGCGGAATGACGTCACGGCGAAGCGTTGCAGCCTCGGCGCTCGCGACGTCGAGAACGCTGCGGGCACGGACGATCTCGCGCGAGAGCGCGAGCGCGCCGGCTTCGCGCTCGAACGCCGCCTGCCGCCGTTCGGCCTCGGCGCGCGCGATAGCCCCCTTGTTGCGGTTGAAGATGGCGAGCGGCATCGACACCGAGAGAATCGCCGCCGTATCGCGCGTCTCGCGAAGATTGCGCGCGCCGAGCGAAATGGTCGGGTCCTGCTTGGCGGCGGCGCGCTCGAGCGCGACGGCGGCTTCGGCCCGATCTTCGGCCGCTTTGAAGATGGCGAGATCCGGCGAGGTGGAAGGATCGGGTGACGCATCGCCAATGAGAACCGGCGGCGCGGCGAACCAGGGCGCGACGAGTGCGATGTCGGGCGCGCCAATTCCCGTAAGGAGTGCGAGTTGCTGACGCGCGAGATCGCGCTCGCGTTCCGCGCGGGCAAAGTCTGACGCCGCCGCTGCTGCGGCGGCGGCAGCGCTTTCGCCGGCGCCCTTCGGGTCGCGCGCCGCTTCGACGCGGCGGGCGACGGCGCGGCGGGTCTCCGCTGCGCGCGGCGCGCGCGCGCGGGCAAGATCTGCCCCCGCATCCGCCGCCACCGCGTCGATAAAGGCGGCCTCAGCCGCGAAGATGACGTCGAGCCGCGTGCGCTCGATCGTGAGGCCGGCGATGTCGCGTTCGGCGCCGGCGACGGCGCGGCGCGCGCGCCTTTTGCCGCCGCGTTCGATCTGTTGGCCGAGGCTATAGCTGAACTCGGCGCTGCCGACGCCGTTGAAATCGCCGCTGCCGGCGAAATTCTCCGCCTCGATCAGGAGTTCTGGGTTCGGCCGCGCGCCTGCCTGCCGGTAGGCGCCGTCCGCGGCGCGCAAGCCCTCTTCGCCAGCGCGAAGGAGCGGTGCTGAATCGATTGCGCGGGCGACGGCGTCGTCGATGGTGAGCGCTGCCGGCGCATCCTGCGCGTTGACGCTGCTGCCGAGCGCGGCAACGAGCACGCATGCAGCAACGCCTGCTGCGAGGCGCGGCGCGGATGAGCGCCGCAATCGGGACAAAGACAAGGGAATCCTCCTCGGACTGACATCTGAACGGCAGCGGCGCAAAGCCGCGCGGGCGTCAGGTCAGGCGCGAGGGGGGCGAAAAAGTCCGTCGAGATGGCTGGCCGGAGTAAAGTTTTCGTCGAAAGCGACGAACAGCGCGCGCGACGCCGAATAGGCGATTGCGAAAGCAAGGCGCCCATCGGAAAGCTGGATGTGGCAAGCCGCGCCGCAATGGGTGTGGCCGGGCGTATTTGGATGCTGATGCTGCGGAACGCCACTGTCTGGCGCGATTGCGACTTGCGTTGCTAATGTTGCATCGTCGTCAGCATGCGCGGCGGCATGATGCATTTCCTCGGTCAGTTCGGAAACCGGCGCCACAAGGCTCGCCGTCGCCACAAAGAGGGCGGCGACGAACGCCAATGCGGCGCGCATAAAGATCATTCCAAAACTCATCGCGATGCTGTCTAGACCCCTTTCACCAATAAATCATTATAAAATCCGCAAGGCGCGGCAAAGGGCCCGTTTAACCAACGCTCTACCTTTTGCCAGCGACATATCGGATGGTCCGCCCATGCTGAAGACGATCCCTATCTACGCCCTCGCCTCGATCGCTGAAATCGCCGGGTGCTTCGCCTTCTGGGCCTGGCTTCGCCTCGGCAAGTCGGCACTCTGGATCGCGCCCGGCCTCGTCTCGCTGGCGTTGTTCGCATGGCTTCTCTCCCTCATCGATTCCGCTGTCGCCGGACGCGCTTACGCCGCCTATGGCGGCGTCTACATCGCCGCTGCGCTGATCTGGCTCTGGATCGTCGAAGGCCAGGCGCCCGATCGCTGGGACGTCGCGGGCGCCGCAATCAGCCTTCTCGGCGCCGCAGTCATCCTCTTCGAGCCTCGGCCCTGAGAGGGAGCGTCTTTCGGCAAGCGCCTGGCGGATGATCTGGCGCGATGAATTCAGGAACAGCGCCGCGAGCGCAACCGCGACGACCAGATCCGGCATGCGCGAGCCGGTCGCGAAGACTGCAGCGCCGGCGGCGATCACCGCGATATTCCCGATGGCGTCGTTCCTCGAGCAGAGCCAGACGGACCGCACATTGGAATCTCCGTCGCGCCAGCGCAGCAAGATGAAAACGCTTGCGACATTGGCGGCGAACGCCAGCGCCCCGACGCCGCTCATGACGGACGCTTCCGGCGTGGCGCCGTCAAGGAAACGAGCGCCCGTCGCCACAAGCACATAAAGCGCGAACATCGCGAGGCTGGCGCCCTTGATGAGCGACGCTGTCGAGCGGACGGTAAGGCTGGAGCCGATGACGGCGAGGCTCAAGGCGTAGGTCGCCGCGTCGCCGGCGAAGTCGAGCGCGTCGGCTTTGAGCGCCTGCGACCGGCTGAACGCGCCTGCGGTGATCTCAATCAGAAACATCGCGGCGTTGATGGCGATGACAGCGACAAGCGCGCGTCGATAGCCGAGCGAGACGCCGTCGAATGTTGTTTCCGCGCAGCCGCATCCGGACATGACCGGGGTTCCTTTTGAGGCGACGGCGGCATACGTAGTCTCTACAGCAACTGTAGGGTCAAGAGGAAAATGCGGCCCACGAATGAAATGCGTACAATGACGATTGGCGGCCTCGCGCGAGCTTCAGGCGTCAAAGTTACGACCATCCGCTACTATGAGAGCATCGGCCTCATCGATCCGCCGGACCGGTCGGACGGCGGCCAGCGCCTCTATGACAAGAACGCAATCGAGCGGATGAATTTCATCCGGCACGCCCGCGATCTAGGGTTCTCACTCGACGCGATTCGCGAATTGATCGCCTTGGCGTCCAATCGCGAGCGCTCCTGCGCAAAGATTGATGAAATCGCGCATCGTCACGCCGCCGACATCCGTCACCGCATCGGGCGGCTCAAAGCGCTCGAACGCGAGATGGAGCGGATGATCAAGTCATGTTCCGTCAATCGGGTGTCGGAATGCCGGGTGCTTGCAGTCCTTGCTGATCACGCGCTCTGCGCCGCACTCGATCATGGAAGAGGCATAGAACCCGCCAATATCGGCGCGCGCGCTAAAGTTACGAAGCGCGTTCGTACAGCGCGTCGATGATCGGGCATTCGGGCGTATCGCCTCGCGCGCACCGAAGCGAGGTTTCCGAAAGGGACTTTTCCAGCTTTCTGAGGTCGGAGATTTTGCTCCGTATGCTGGCGATGTGCGATTGGGCCATGTCGTAAACCTCGCCGCAAGAAGGACCGTCGCCATCGACGAGCTTCAGAAGCCCCTTTAATTCCTCGATTGTGAACCCGAGTTCGCGCGCCCGCAGAATGAACCGCAGCCGGCGCTCTTCGTCGTGACCATAAATGCGGTGACCGGCGTCGGTTCTCGCCGGTTCCGGCATGAGGCCCGCATTCTCGTAATAGCGGATGGTTTCGAGATGACAGCCCGTCCGCTTCGCCAGTTCGCCGCGCTTCACGCCCCTCTCACGCCTGTGATCCGCCATGGTGAGAATACCTCTTGCACCTGTACTGACTACAGGACCTATCTAGTTCGTTGAAAGCCGCGAACGCAAGGCCGCCGATCGACATGACCGATGCTGAAAGGAACACAGAATTGAACGCTGCGCCGGAGAGCCGATCGGGCCCCGGCTGGCTGGCGACCGGCGGCGTTGTCGGCGCCATCCTCGCCTCGACCTGTTGTATCGGACCGCTCCTCCTCGTCAGTCTCGGCGTGTCCGGCGCGTGGATCGGCAGCCTGACGGCGCTGGAGCCATTGAAGCCCTATTTCATCGCCGCAACGCTCGTCTTGTTGGGGCTCGGATTCTGGCAGGTCTATTTCCGCAAGAAGCCCGCGTGTGATGAAGGGTCTTACTGCGCCCGCCCCAGATCCGGGCTGATCACTAAATCCGCTCTGTGGATCGCAACGATCCTCGTCGCGCTCGCCGCCACCATCGATTGGTGGGCGCCCTGGTTTTATTAGGAGAACCGTCATGAAGAAAGCGATCATCGCGCTTGTCGCCGTCGGCGCGCTCGCCGTCGTCAGCGTCGCATCAGCCTATATGGCCTCGGCAACGAACGCCGCCGCCTCTTCGTCGGAAGAACGCATTCAGACTTTCGCCATCAAGAACATGACCTGCGCGGCGTGTCCGATTACGGTGAAGAAGGCGATGCGCGGCGTCGACGGCGTGCGCTCGGTCGATGTCGACTTTGCCGCAAAGACAGCGAAGGTCGTTTACGATCCCGCCATCACGACGCCCGAAGCAATCGCCGAAGCCTCGGCGAACGCCGGGTACCCAGCGACGGCGATGTGATGGCGATGTGATGCGGCGCGCTGAACGCTGAAAGGTGAGCAATGTCCGACTGCTGTTCAGCGCCCCGCGAGGGCGGCTTCGACCTCGCCGTCATCGGCGCGGGGTCCGCCGGATTTTCGGCGGCCATCACGGCGGCTGAAGCGGGCGCGCGCGTCGCCCTGATCGGTCATGGAACGATCGGCGGAACTTGCGTCAATGTCGGCTGCGTGCCGTCGAAAACCATGATCCGCGCCGCTGAGGCGGTGCATGCGGCGAAAAACGCCTCTCGCTTTGCGGGTCTCCTCGGCGAGGCCCATGTCGCCGACTGGCGAAAACTCATTGCGGCGAAAGACGGGCTGGTCGGAGAACTGCGCCAGAAAAAATACGCCGATCTCCTCAAGGGCTATGACGCGATCTCGTATGTCGAGGGTGTGGCGCGGCTTGCCGATGGCGGCGTCCATGTCGCCGGCGATCTGATCCGCGCGCCGAAGACGATTATAACGACGGGCGCGCGGCCTGGCGTTCCGCCCATTCCCGGCATCGAGACCGTAAACTTTCTCACCAGCACGTCGCTGCTCGATCTCGAAACGCCGCCGAAAAGCCTCGTCGTCATTGGCGGCGGCTTCATCGGCGCGGAACTTGCGCAGATGATGGCGCGCATGGGCGTCGAGGTTTCGGTGATCTGCCGGTCGCGGCTTCTTCCGCAGGCCGAGCTGGAAATATCCAAAGCGCTGAGTGACGTATTCCGCGGCGAGGGAATCCGCCTTTATTGCGGGGTCGCTTATGATTCCTGCCGCGAAGACGAACGCGGCGTTACGGTCTGCGTCAGGGAAGAAGAGAGGATCATCGAGATCAAGGGCGAAAAGCTGCTGGTCGCGACGGGGCGAACGCCGAACACGGAAAACCTCGGCCTCGCCGAAGCCGGCGTTGAACTCGACCGGCGCGGCGCGATTATCGTCGATGACCGGATGCGCACGTCGAAGTCCGGCGTCTATGCCGCGGGCGACGCAACCAATCTCGATCAGTTCGTCTATATGGCGGCCTACGGCGCGAAAATCGCCGCGAAGAACGCCCTCAATGACGACAGCATTCATTACGACAACGCGGCTATGCCGTGGGTCGTGTTCACTGATCCTCAGATCGCCGGCGTCGGCGTCAGCGAGGCCGACGCAAGATTCGCGGAACGCCCCGTGAAGGCCTCCCTACTCCGGCTTGACCAGCTGCCGCGCGCGCTTGCGGCGCGCGACACGCGCGGGCTGATCAAGCTCATCGCCGACGCCGATACCGGCAAACTGCTCGGCGGGCAAATCGCGGCGCCCGAAGGCGCCGACAGCATCCAGACGCTGGCGCTTGCTCTGAAAGCCGGCATGACCGCGCGGGAATTGGGCGAAACGCTCTTCCCGTATTTGACGACAGTCGAGGGTATTAAACTGGCGGCGCAAGGCTTCGAAAAGGATATTGCGAAGCTTTCCTGCTGCGCGGGCTGACGGACGGGGATGCGATCATTCAGGATAGGTTAACTGCGATGGCCTATCGATATGGCCGGTTACTGGTGAGCAAGCCTTGCATTGCTCAAGCCTTTGAAGAGGCGTAATTTGACCCTGTGACATTCTGGCGGCGCATATTGGCGGTAATTCTGGCGGCGGCGATTGCCGTCAGCCCGGCTCTCGCCTGCGCCGGCTTTTGCTCCGATGCCGCCGCGTTTGACGGTGAGACGGCGGAGGCTATGGGCGATTCCGATCTCTCGATGCCGGCGGACTGCGACGATTCCATGGGTGGATCGAGAGCGTCCGGAAAAACCGTTCACGACCCGAATTGCGACGGTTGCGTTGATTGCCCCGCGGTTGCCAGCGTCAAGAACCCGGCGCTCGCATCCGCTGGCGCCTTGAGCGTTGACACGCCGACTGTCATCATGATCGACTTTTCCGCATCGCCCGTCGCTGACGTCATTCGGCCTGCGCGCCTCCGATTGCGGCCGCCGGCAAACGGCCCGCCGATCGCGGCGACGCCTGTTTTATTGAACGACATACTCCGTCTCTGATCCACGATTGCGAACCACGCGCATTTCGCGCGAATTTTTGTTCGTAACAGGATCAATTCTCATGACAAATCCACATTGTCCGCCCTCAGGGCCGCTTCATCGCTGTCGCAACGGGATCGCCGCAGCGATTTGCGCCGCGATCGCTCTGCCTGGCGCTCCATCGCGGGCGCAGCCTGCGCCACAAGCTTTTGAAGAACTCGAAGCAAAGCTCGCCGATCATCCCTCGCTCGCTGCGCTTCGCATGGAGTCAGATGCGCGGGAAGAATTGTCGGTCGCAGAACGTGCGCTCCCCGATCCCGTCGTCTCGTTCGGCGTTAGCGATATTCCGGTCGGCGATGTCGGGTTCAGGAACGACCCGGACTCGGCGAAGATGATCGGCGCTTCACAGGAGATTCCCAATCCGGGCGTCCGGCGGGCGCGCTCGGCGCGCGAGCGCGGCGAGGCGGCGGGCGTCAGTGCGCAGTTGTCTTACAAGCTGGCGGTCCTGAAGGCGGAACTCATTGCAGCTCTCGCCGAAAAGCAGCGCGCCAGGGAGCAGATCGCCCTTGCGGAGTCGCAACTCCAGAAATATGGCCAGCTTCAGGAAATCCTGCGCGGCGAGATCGAAGCCGGAAGACCGGTCTTTTATCGGCTCAGCCAGGTTGATGTCGAACGTGCGGATGTTGAACGCACCATTATCGGCTTGCGGACGATGCTTGCGCAGTCCGACGCCGCTCTCATCGACCTCGTCGGCGAGGCGCCGAAAATCGCGCCGCCGGACGTCATCATGGCGCCGTGGGACGGCGGCGCGCTCACTCTTCACGCGACGCGGATCGCTGACGCCGGCGTCGCCATCGCCAAGGCTGGCGTTCGCGAGGGCAAAGCCGCCTTTTGGCCGAACTTCGGCGCGAACTTCACGTATATGCAGCGCCAGGACGGCGTTGGCCCGTCAGGGGATCCCTTCGCGGGCAACGACTGGTTCGCGGCCGGCGTGTCGGTCTCCGTGCCGCTCTGGGCGCCGAAGAGCCAGTCGCCGCGGCTTCGCGCGGCGCGGGCGCGTCAGGCAGGCGCCGAGTTCTCTTATCAGGCCGTTTATCGCGACGCGCGCGAGCGGCTGACCTCGTTCATGGCAGAGCATCACGCAGCGGAGCGCAACGTCGTCCTGTTCGAACAGAAGGCCAAAGCCCTCGACGCAACGATTGCGGCGCTCAGGCGCAATTACGAAGCCGGGAACGGCGATTATGTGCAAGTTCTGGATGCGGAGATCGGCAAGATGACACTTCTGTCGCAACTCGCCGCCGAGCGTGCGAACATGATTGTGCATGCGGCGCACTTCAATAGCGAACTGGTGACGCCATGAAACGCGCAGTGCTTTTTACACTGATCATGCTCGCCGCCGCCGGATGCGGCGGCGGAACCGAACCGGAGACGCGAGCCAAGGCGGACTCCGGCAAGAAAGCCAACTCACCCGAGCGCGGAGAAATACTTTATTACCGTGATCCGATGGGTGGGGCCCTCACCTCGCCCGTTCCGAAGAAAGACCCGATGGGGATGGATTACATTCCCGTCTACAAGAACGATTTCGCTGGCGAAGGGTCGGCGGTTGTCGTTCCGGCGGAGACGATCCAGACGCTCGGCGTCAGGATCGAACCGGTAAGGGAAATCGACTACGGCCGGGCGATTCGCACCTTCGGCGCGGTCGCCGATAACGCAAGACTACTGACGGAGGTCGCCTCGCGTGTCGACGGCTGGATCGACGAGCTTGCGATCACCGCGGTCGGCGATGAAGTCCGCAAGGGAGATTTGCTTTTCCGCCTGAGAAGCCCCGATCTCATCGCCGCCAAGCGCGATTATGTGACGGCCCTCAATTCTGGATCGCCAGGCTGGGCGGCGTCTTCGGCGACGCGGCTTAAGTCGCTTGGGGTTCAAGATCAGGCGATCGCCGAGATCAAGGCCGGCGGGACCGTCGACGAACTAACGCCGTTTTACGCCGAACGGGACGGAATCGTCTCAGTGCTGAACGTGCGCAAGGGCGCCTTCGTCAAATCCGGTGAGCAGATCGCGACGCTTGCCGATTACAGCGAGGTCTGGGTGATCGCCTCAATCGCCGAGCAGGACCTCCCGCTGATCGCGGCGGGCGCGCCGGCGGCGGTGACATTTCCAAATGCGCCGGCGGCGAGCCGCACCGCAATTGTCGATTACGTCTATCCAACGGTCGATGCAAAAACCCGAACCGGCAAGGCTCGCATCGTTCTCGACAATCCGGCTTTTGCGCTGCGCCCCGGGGCTTATGCGGACGTTTTCTTCGAAATCGGGTCGCGCTCGCGCCTCGCCGTGCCGTCAGAAGCGATCCTCCGCGATCAGCGCGGCGCGCATGTGATCATGGCGATGGGCGAAGGGCGGTTCATGGCCGTGTCCGTCAAGACCGGCCTCGTCGCCGGCGGCTTTACGGAAATCGTCGACGGCCTCGACTCCGGCGACGCGATCGTCGTCTCCGGCCAGTTCCTCATCGATTCCGAGAGCAATCTCAAAGAGTCGCTCGGAAAGCTGATGGCGGGCGGTCATGCCGGACACGGAACCGGCGCCGCGCCTGATGGCGGCGACCGCGCGGACAAGAAATCCGACACCGAGTCTTCCGCGCATCAGCACGATGACGATGGGAGCCAACTCTGATGTCAGAGCCTGACAGCCATCGTCTTACCGGTCACGATCCGGCAAAAAGCTGGGTCGCGCGCCTCATCGCCTGGTCGGTTCGAAACCAGCTCATCGTCGCCATGCTGGCGGCGGCGCTCGCCGTCGCCGGCGTCCTGTCGATACAATCGACGCCGCTCGACGCCATTCCGGATCTGACCGACACGCAGGTCATCATCAGGACCGATTTCGACGGCCAGTCGCCGAAGATCGTCGAGGATCTCGTCACCTATCCCTTGTCGCGGAGCCTCCTCGGCCTGCCGCGGGTCAAAGACGTGCGCGGACAGTCGACGTTCGGCGCCAGCTTTGTCTATGTCATCTTCGAGGAAGGCGTCGATCAGTACTGGGCGCGTTCGCGCGTCGTCGAAGCCTTGTCGAAAGCCGGAGGATCGCTGCCCGCCGCAGCGGTTCCGCGCATCGGTCCGGACGCCACCGGCGTCGGCTGGGTCTTTCAATACGCGCTCGTCGACAAGACCGGGACGCGCAGCCTCGCCGAGCTGCGCTCTATTCAGGACTGGTTCCTCAAATTCGAGCTGACCGGCGTTCCCGGCGTCGCCGAAGTCGCCTCGGTCGGAGGCTTCGTCAAGGAATACCAGGTGCTGATCGATCCCAATCGTCTGCGCGCTTACGACGTGTCGATCAAGC
The DNA here is from genome assembly GCA_046296195.1 of Parvularculaceae bacterium. GTDB lineage: Bacteria > Pseudomonadota > Alphaproteobacteria > Caulobacterales > Parvularculaceae > Amphiplicatus. The sequence continues at coordinate 30,328 of JBKBLR010000032.1, forward strand.
GCATCGCTGAGGCGGTCGGCGCAGCGAGCAGCGAAGTCGGCGGCCGCGTCGTCGAGCAGGGCGAAACGGAATATGTGATCCGCTCTGCGGGCTACGCCGAAGACGTCCGTGATCTCGAACAGGTCGTCGTCACTGCCGATAACGGAACTCCGGTGACGCTCGCCGATGTCGCAACCGTCATCGAAGGACCAGCGCTCCGGCGCGGCGTCGTCGAACTCGACGGCGAAGGCGAGACCGTCGCCGGCATCGTCGTCATGCGCAACGGCGAAAATGCGCTCACCGTCATCAAGGCGGTCAAGGAAAAAATCCGATCGCTGCAGGCGGGGCTGCCCGAGGGGGTTGAGATCGTTACCGTCTACGACCGGGCGCCGCTGATCGAGGGCGCGGTTGAGTATCTCAACAAGAAGCTGATCGAGGAAGGAATCGCCGTTGCGCTCGTCTCCCTCGTCTTCCTTCTGCATGTGCGCTCGGCGTTCGTCGCCATTGTTACTTTGCCGCTCGGCGTCCTTGGCGCCTTTATCATCATGTCGGCGCAAGGGGTCACCGCGAACATCATGTCGCTTGGCGGCATAGCGATCGCCATCGGCGCCATGGTCGACGCCTCGATCGTCATGGTCGAGAACGCCACCCGCAAGCTCGCCGCTTTGTGCGCAAAGCCCGATCCGAAGGTGCGGCGAGAGGCGATCATCGAGGCGGCGCGGGAGGTTGGGCCCGGGCTCTTCTTCTCGCTCCTCATCATCACCGTCTCGTTCCTCCCGGTGTTTGCGCTGACCGGGCAGAGTTATCGCCTCTTCTCGCCGCTCGCCTTCACCAAGACTTACGCCATGGCCTTTGCTGCGATCCTCTCGGTGACCGTCGTGCCGATCCTCATGTTGTGGCTCATCCGTGGCCGGATCGCCGCCGAAGACAAGAATCCGGTCAACCGCTTTTTCATTCGGGTCTATCAGCCGGTCCTTCATGCGGCGCTCAATCGCAAATGGATAACGATCGGCATCGCCGGACTCCTGCTCGCCAGCATCGCCTGGCCGCTGTCGCGGACGGGATCGGAGTTCGTGCCGCCGCTTTATGAGGGCGAACTTCTTTACATGCCGATGACCCTGCCCGGCGCCTCGACGACCAAGATGCGCGAAATCCTCGGTCAGACGAACCGGCTTTTGAAGACCGTTCCCGAAGTCGAGCACGTCTTCG